>CAJTNT010000020.1 GCA_910577785.1 uncultured Lachnospiraceae bacterium
AAATCAGCAGGGAAGATTACGACCAGTGGCGGTACAATTATCCGAAGTTTGACACCACGCAGCATTGGGCGAAATCTCCCTCTGATGAATTGAGCAATACATTAGTCGAAGCGTTCAAGGACAAACTGAAAACCGATTGACAAGCACGACAAAAAACGCCCTTAGCCATGAGTTCCTACCCACAGCTAAGGGCGTTATAATATGGATTTATTTCAGCCGTCCAAACCACTTCTCAATCATTCCCCCACCAACAAACCACTTGACAGTAAGAATAATCGCACTCAAACGACTGTTATCAATTTGTTATCAAAAGACCTTTCAAAAGTCCGCAAACCCGCATAAACACTGGGTTTACTAAGCATTTTTGTTTATTCGAACTCTATCGTCCCCGGCGGCTTCCCCGTGCAGTCATACAGTACCCGATTGACCCCTTTTACTTCATTTATAATGCGGTTGGTAACTTTATGCAATACTTCCCAGGGGATCTGCGCTGCTTCTGCGGTCATAAAGTCAGACGTGTTCACCGCCCGGAGGGCAATGGCATAATCATATGTCCTGAAATCACCCATGACGCCTACAGAGCGCATATTGGTCAGCGCTGCAAAGTACTGCCCCAGTTCCTTGTCAAGGCCTGCTTTTGCAATTTCCTCCCGGTAGATTGCATCTGCTTCCTGGACAATCTTTACTTTTTCTTCCGTCACTTCGCCGACAATGCGGACGCCCAGACCGGGGCCTGGGAAGGGCTGGCGGAAGACTAGGCGGGGTGGAATCCCCAGTTCCAGGCCTGCCTTGCGCACCTCGTCCTTGAAAAGGCTGCGCAGCGGCTCAATAATCTCGCGAAAATCCACTACATCTGGGAGGCCTCCCACATTGTGATGGGATTTAATGACAGCTGATTTTCCTAGGCCGGACTCTATGACATCGGGGTAAATGGTGCCTTGCACCAGATAATCCACTTTGCCGATTTTTTTTGCCTCTTCCTCAAAGATATGGATAAACTCTGTGCCAATGATTTTGCGTTTCTCCTCTGGCTCATCAATGCCTTTGAGCCTGTCGTAATATCTCTGCTGTGCATTCACGCGGATAAAATTCAGCTCGTAGGCGCCATTAGGGCCAAAGATGGCTTCTACCTCATCCCCTTCCTCCTTGCGGAGCAGGCCATGGTCTACAAAAACACATGTTAATTGCCGGCCAACTGCTTTGGAAAGCAACACCGCTGCAACAGAAGAATCTACGCCTCCGGACAATGCGCACAGCACCTTGCCATCCCCTATCTTCTGGCGCAGGCTCTGGATGGAGTCTTCTACGAAGGAATCCATCTTCCACTCCCCTGCGCAGCCACATATCTTGCGGACAAAATTCTGGAGCATTTCCTTGCCCTCTTGGGTATGCATGACTTCGGGGTGGAATTGGGTTGCATAAAGCTTCTGCTCCGGGCAGGACATCGCTGCCACAGGGCAGGACGGAGTATGCGCTGTAACATGGAAGCCCTCTGGCGCCTCTGCGATATAATCGGTATGGCTCATCCAGCAAATACTCTTAGGGGACAGGCCTTCAAACATCAGATCCGCAGTGTCAAGCTCCACTTCCGTATGCCCATATTCACTGACAGGGGCTGTCTTTACCGTGCCTCCCAGCAAATGCGCCATCAGCTGGGAACCATAGCAGATCCCCAAGATTGGGATGCCCAGAGCAAATATTTCTGTGGAGCAGCGGGGCGATGCCTCTCCATAAGCGCTGTTAGGGCCTCCCGTAAAAATAATCCCCTTTGGCTCTATGGCTTTTATCTCTTCTATGGCCATCGTATAAGGCTTGATTTCGCAATAGACATTGCATTCACGCACACGCCTGGCAATCAATTGATTATACTGCCCGCCAAAGTCAAGGACAATTATCGTTTCCTTCTTCAAACTTATTCCCTCCTGATTTTCTGCTGCCGTTATGATACTCCCTTGTTCTGTAACTGTTCAGATACTTTACTGTTACACATCCAGCCATGAGAATTGCTTCGCAAGAAGCCGTCTGCCTGTTTCCACTACAATTTATCACGGTCAGCGCGGCAAGTGCGCAGGCCTGCCTGAACCGTTACTATTACTGGCATTTTTTACTTTTGCACATACCGCATATCCACTTTCAATATATGGCTTACCAGCCATTTCACAAGAAATTCCAAAAGCCCTTTGGCAATCTCATTCTGGCGTCCATAATCACCTTCTGCAGAATCCAGGTCGAACTTCAGCAAACTGTCTTCAAAGCTGCGGTGCTGGGCGCTGTGCGCCGCAAAATCCGAATAATGGATGCTACGCAGATAATCCTCTTCGTGGGAAAAATGGATCCTGGTATAGTTAATTAATTCTGAAACCAAGTATACAAGCTGCTCCGTCTTGTCCTGCAGGAGATCGTCTTCCAGAAGATCGTCCGTCTCCTGCGCCAATTCGAACAGCCTGGCATGCTCCTTGTCAATCTCTGCAATCCCCGTGAAATATTCCGGTTTCATTTCATATCTCATAGAAAACTCCTTAATCATAAATATCTTATGTTACTAATTCTTCTGAAACTATATTACCGCCTTTTACAAGAATAATCAAGCTGATTTTAAGGCCAGACACCTTTTGGCTTTCATCACATATATTGTAAGGAAAACAGAAATAAGAGGCGACCCATGGCAATATCATCCATTGCAATCCTTGGCGGAGATCTGCGGCAATGCTACTGCGCGGAATACCTGCTGTCATTGGGCTGGCAGGCAACCTGCTTCCATACCCTTGATTTTCCTTACCACGGCAAGATCCGCCTGGCCAAAAGCCTTGCGGAAGCATTGGCCAACGCAAAAGTTGTGCTGGCGCCTACGCCCCTCTCAAAAGATAACGCCCTCCTGTACCAGGCAGGCTCCCAGCACCCCTCCTGCCCTTTGGCAGAAATATGGGATTCCATGAGTCCCGGGCAAATCCTGGCTGTACACAGCATCAGGGAACAGACCGCAAGGCTGTTGGCAGAAAAGAACTGCCCGGTCTTCCAATTCTCCCAATCAGAAACATTTACTGCCGGAAATTCCTACCTGACTGCCGAAGGGCTTTTATCCGAAATCATCCGCCTGACCCCCTTTTCCTTGGCATCTGCCAACATACTCCTTCTGGGATACGGGCGCTGCGGCTCGGCAATCGGAAACCTGCTGCATCCGCTCTGCCGTACGGCCTATGTTGTGGAATGGGATCTGTCCCGGCGGGCACAGGCAGAAAAAAATGGACTTACACCTGTGGCAGCCGCGGATTTTCCAAAAGCCCTTCCCCCATGCAGCCTCGTAATCAATACCATTCCGGCTCCTGTGCTGGAACCCGGGCAATTGCAGAGGGTTCCTGGCTCCTGCCATATATTTGATATTGCCTCAGCGCCTTTTGGCTTCCCAGCAGACACAGCGGAGAAATACCTACTGCCCTATTTCCGTATTCCGGGGATTCCCGGAAGGTTTGCCCCCGCAGATGCTGGGCAGCTCATTGGAAAGACAATAGAAAGGATCTCAGACTATGGCTTATGATTTTCATGGCAAATCCATCGGCATCGGCTTTACCGGCTCGTTCTGCACCTATGAGAAGATCTTCCATGCACTGGAAGATCTGAAAAAAACAGGAGCAAGCTTACTCCCTGTCTTCTCTACCCATGCCTCTACCCTGGATTCCAGGTTTGGCAGCAGCACAGAATTCTTAGAGCGGGCAGAAGAACTTACAGGGAAAAAACCCATCACCACCATTCCCGGCGCAGAACCCATCGGCCCGAAAGGGCTTATGGATATCCTGGTCATTTCCCCCTGCACCGGAAATACGCTTTCCAAGCTGGCAAACGGAATTTCAGATACTCCCGTGCTGATGGCTGCGAAATCCCATCTGCGCAATAACCGGCCGCTGGTGCTTTCCCTATCCACCAATGACGCGCTGGGCATGAACCTGAAAAATATCGGCATCCTCCTAAATACGAAAAATATCTATTTCGTCCCCTTTGGCCAGGATGATTACCAGGCAAAGCCAAACTCTATGACAGCCTTTACCGAGCTTCTGCCGGAAACCATTGATTTTGCCCTGCAGGGAAAACAGATCCAGCCTGTCATCCGCAGCCCGCACAGCCGCTAATGCAATGCCTGCTCTGAGCCGTGGCGCGGCCGGAAACGCTGCACAGCGCATCCCTCCCGACTGTATGCTACGCCTTTCCCAGCCATATGCAGCACAGAACAACAGGGGCAACGATATAACCAGAAACCCTATACCATATGGTATTCCATCATTTCATAATGGAGCATTGTGCCTTCGGCTATTTCCGGGGGCAGCAATGCCCTTGCCACACATTTTAATTCTTCCTGGGGATGCTCTGTCTGCTGCAGATAAGCATAATCCCCATCAATCCTTGCTACTGTATATTCAATTGGCCCAAAATTCATATCTTCCATCCCTTTCTCTTCGCACCAAGATATCCTATGGTTTATCTGCTTCCTGGCATGGCCTGCCCCCTAACCACACCGCCCCCGATTGCAGCCTCTCCTCATCCTTACCGCTTTGCAAGGCTCCCCCTAATTCCGCTCCCTGGACAGAGAGAGAATCGCCATGACTTCCTCCTCTGGCATCCTTGTAAAATCTGCCAGCTCCTGAACTGTAGGAATCGCAAAATTTTCTTCCGCCAGCTGTTTTTGGGCTTCATGGATAAAATTAACCTTTGCCAGCAATAATTTCTCCTGATATTCCGTACTCTCCTCCTTCTGGCAAAACTCCTCCATAGACTCCCTCACATAAGATTCTAATTTCACCTCAACCAATGCGGCTTCTTCTCCTTCTTTCCCCAAAAGCCTGTCCAGCCCCACCAGGAGCCCTACATTCCCCTCCTGCACCAATTCCTCCCGCCAGGCCTTCTCTGCCGTATACTCTCCTGCAATCTCAGCAAGCCTCCCCTGCCATTGATGGTTAATCTCCACTATCGCGGAACCCTCCCCTGCCAGCAGCCTCCCATACAGTTCCAGTTCCTGCGCCCGGGACAGAGCCAATTCTGCCTCTGCCCCGCCAGAATATAATCCAGAGCGGCCAGACTCTGACAGCTTTCCCTTCCTGGCTCCTTCACAGAATGCTCCCCGCAGTTTACTGGATTTATACGCTGTACCTTTCCCTACTTCCCCTCCAAATCTTTGCTGCGTACTCCCGGCATTGGACGCTGTGCATTTCCCATTTTCCTCAGGAAATGCCTGCTGTGGACTCTGCAGATACTGGCAGATAAGCTCCTGCTGCTCCGAAGATAACCCCATTTCCTGAAAATACGATTGGATTTCCTCTTTTGAAAGCGGTTCTGTGCCAGCCTGCATAATCTTCTGCACAGAACGCACCGCTTCTATAAATGACGTCTGATCTACCATAGAAATTATCCCTTCCTTTCATTTCCAAAACGATGCATACCATGGCTCCCGCTGGATACTCAGGAACTGCTCAGGAATAACATAAACAGCCCGCTTACCCTTATGGAAACAAACAAAAACCCCAGCAACGCTGGGGAATCTGAATATAGGTAACTGTTATTCCTGTTTTCCATGAAATGGATGGAGAAGGATTCGAACCTTCGAAGGCGTCGCCAACAGATTTACAGTCTGCCCCCTTTGGCCACTCGGGAATCCATCCATATATCAAAAATACTCACGCATAATGCCCTGATCGAGATATATTATAACATATGATTTCCTCGCTTGCAAGACAAATTTCAAAAATACGTACAATTTATATTCTCACGGAATGCGCAGGCCAGCGTATCCCTGCGCTATGAATAGTAAACAATGGATCACATAATAATCCTAGGAGCTGTTAAAAAATAACGCATGGCAATTAGCTGCCACAAGTTATTTCTTAACAATTCCTTACAATCCTCTTCTGAATCAAAGCCGTTCCCCTTCACCTCCTACTCCGGCCCTCATTTGCCAATATTCCTCAATATAACCGCCGTATTTGGCGGCAGGTTAATCTTCAGCCTTCCGTCATGGACTTCATAAATTTCCGAATCCAGGGAATACGTCTCCGGCCTGGTCATAATCAGCCTCTCCAGCCTAGTCTCCCGTTCCATCTCGGCCGGCCATACCCTCCATTCCATAAACCGTTCCACATAGTCATTATTGACCACAACGATAAACTGCTGCCGGCGGTTAAAGCGCCCATAACACATCACCTGATGTTCGCCGCCTAAAATTTTCAGGGAACCCGTCCGCAGCGCCTCATTCTCCCGGTGGATGCGGATAATATCCCGGTGGAAAGCCAGCAGTTCCTGATCCTCCCGCCCCCAGGGATACGTCCTGCGGTTGTCCGGATCGGTGAATCCCACCACGCCGGCCTCATCCCCATAATAAATCGTCGGCGCCCCCGGCCATGTCATCTGTATCACTACGGCCTCTTTGAGAACCCCCTTATTGACATTCTCGCCTGCCGCCGCGCTGCCCAGATTATTGACCCTTCCTACCTTGTGGTTTGTCCGCGTCAGGAAGCGGGAATGGTCGTGGTTTGACAGCTCGTTCATGGCACACAGTAGGGAAGGCGTCATAAAACGGGTCATATAGTAATTCATCGCCCCTTCGAAATTATGGAAATTCCCCAGCATATCCTCCCGGTAGCCATCGCTGTGCTTCTCCATCCCTGTCAAAAACCAGGTCAGCGGCTCCATAAAGGCATCGTAATTCATTACCGTATCCCACTGATCCCCCCGTAGCCACTCCACAGGGTCGCCGTAATGCTCCGCCAGGACAATGGCCTCCGGATTCGCCCCTTTGACTGCCTTCCGGAAATCCCGCCAGAACTGGTGGTTAAATTCTACAGAATGCCCCAAATCCGCCGCCACGTCCAGACGCCAGCCATCCGCATAGAAGGGCGCAGATACCCATTTCCTGCCAATGTCCAAAATATAGTCATACAGTTCCTGGGAACCCTCGTAATTCAGCTTGGGCAGGGTATCATGCCCCCACCAGCCGTCATACGTATTGTTATAGGGCCAATGATTCTCATCATGGAACTGGAAAAAATTCCGATAGGGGCTGTCCTCCGAAATATATGCCCCTGTGGCATACCCCAGTTCCTTCTCATAGATCAGCTCCCTGTCCAGCCATTTATTAAAAGAGCCGCAGTGGTTGAACACGCCGTCCAAAATCACACGCATCCCGCGCTTATGGGCTTCTGAAATCAGCGTGGCAAACAGTTCATTGCTAGCCTCTAAATTCCTGCGGTCCGACACGCGCTTGATATACTTGGTCGCCCGGGTATTGTCCGTATCCCCAGGGTTCAGAAGCTCCCCCCCATCCTCTACAATCCGCCCATAATGCGGGTCGATATAATCATAATCCTGGATGTCATACTTGTGGTTTGACGGAGACACGAACAGTGGGTTAAAGTACAGCACCTCAACCCCCAGATCCTTTAGATAGTCCAACTTCTGCAAGACGCCTGTCAAATCCCCGCCATAAAACTCGCCTACGCCAAAATCTGCCGGGCATTTATTCCAATCATCTACATGCTGGCTATATACCTTGATATAATAATACTCGTTCGTCTCCACGTTATTGGTGGGATCCCCCATGCAGAAACGGTCTACCAAAATCTGGTACATCACTGCCCCCTTCGCCCAATCCGGCGTAGAGAATCCTGGGACAATTACAAAGTCGTATTCCGGCCTCACCTGAGAACTGACTCCCATGCGGTCATAGCAACAGTAAAGCATCCCTGTCGCTACTTCAAAATGGTAATGGTAAGGCTCTGTCCCAAGCTGTACCTTGACGCGATAATAATCAAATTCTCCCCTGCTTTCCCGCTTCTTCATAGGAATCTTCTGGTTGCCCCCGCACAGCCACACCGCATCCACATTATTCCGAGAAGAACGGAAGGTAAGCTCAACCTGTTCATTCGCCTTTGGCTCCGACGGATTCCTGTAATCTTTCGTACCGTCTGCAAACAAAGCATGCTTGCGAAGCAATGGGCGCATCTGCATCATATATTGCTGTCTTTGATTTAATTCATAAATAGAATGTTCGCTCATGGCCTCCTCCAATCTGTGAGCCCATCTGGATTTTCCAAAAATCCATGGCTTTCTACTATTTTATCGAATTCTTCCATATTAATCAATATCTCTGGCAAAATTAGGTACGATTGATAAAGTTTTAGGGTGATACTTCCATATCCTTCCACCATAAATGGAAAAAAACAGGCAGCTACTAAGAGCTGCCTTTTAGGAGAAGGTATTTTTACTATGGGGTATAGCAAAAACTATATATAATGTATTGGGGGTTTTTACAGTTATTATAGTACCATAGAATCGAAAATAAGTCTACACAAACTTCACAAAATTTCAGGCTTAAATTTGTACACCTTGCACAAAAACTTTTCCTGGCCTTCTGGCCAGCCCACAAAATACTGCACAAATCACCCCTCAAACAGCGCTTCAAACTCATCGCGGCTGATTTTTTCTTTCTCCAGCAAGAGCTCTGCGCATCGGTGGAGGATGCCCTCATGCTCCAACAGGATGCTCTTGGATTTCTGATAGCACTCGTCAATAATACGCTTAATTTCCTGGTCAATGAGGCTGGCGATGTTCTCCCCATAAGCCCTTGTGTGCGCCAGATCCCTACCAATAAAGACTTCATCGTCGTCATTGTCATAATTGATCAGGCCAACGTTCTCCGACATCCCATACTTCGTTACCATGGCCTTGGCCACGCTGGTCGCCTGCTTGATATCCTGGGAAGCGCCGGTCGTTATATCATCAAAAATCATTTCCTCCGCAACGCGCCCCCCCAGGTCGACGATAATCTCCTGGAGCATCCTGCCCTTGGTATTGAACATTTCCTCCCGCTCCGGCAGGGGCATGGTATAGCCTGCCGCGCCTATGCCGGTAGGGATAATGGACACGGAGTACACCGGCCCTACATCTGGCAGTACATGGAAGAGGATGGCGTGGCCCGCCTCATGGTAAGCCGTAATCCGTTTCTCCTTGTCAGTAATGATGCGGCTTTTCTTCTCAGAGCCAATCCCCACCTTTACAAAGGACTTACGGATATCGCTCTGTACAATATAGCCTCTGTCCTCCTTGGCTGCAAAGATTGCCGCCTCGTTCAGGAGGTTCTCCAGATCCGCCCCTGTAAAACCTGCCGTCGTCTGGGCAACCTGCTTCAAGTCCACATCATCTCCCAGGGGCTTATTGCCCGCATGGACTTTGAGGATTTCTTCCCTGCCGCCCACATCCGGCCTGCCCACATGCACTTTGCGGTCAAAACGGCCGGGGCGCATAATCGCCGGATCCAAAATATCCACCCGGTTCGTAGCTGCCATCACGATAATGCCTTCGTTTACCCCAAAGCCATCCATTTCTACCAGAAGCTGGTTCAGGGTCTGCTCACGCTCATCATGGCCGCCGCCCATCCCTGTGCCGCGCCGCCTTGCCACCGCGTCAATCTCATCAATAAATACGATGCAGGGAGCGTTTTTTTTGGCGTCTTCAAATAAATCCCGAACACGGGATGCGCCCACCCCGACAAACATTTCCACAAAATCTGAGCCGGAAATGCTGAAGAAGGGAACCCCTGCCTCCCCTGCCACAGCCTTGGCTAGGAGGGTCTTGCCGGTTCCGGGAGGGCCTACCAGGAGCACGCCTTTGGGGATCCTGGCTCCCAGCTTCGTATATTTCCTCGGCGCCCGCAGGAAGTCTACCAGTTCCTCCAGCTCCTCCTTCTCCTCCTTCAGCCCTGCCACCTGGGAAAAGGTCACATTCTTATTCTCATCTGTCATCATCCTCGCCCGGCTCTTGCCAAAATTCATCATCTTATTGCCGCCGCCGGACGCCGCTGCCGCATGGTTGGTCATCATAATATAAAAGACAAACAGCACGGCAAAGAGGATTAAGGTGGGAAGGATTGAAATCAGCCAGTTCTCCTCTGGCATTTCCCGTACGGAAAAGTTCATAAAGCCGTATTCCCTCATTACCTCCTGCAGCTGGTTCACATCCGTTACATACAGCACCCTTACGTTATTCTCCGGATGATCATTCCGCAGGCGGATGTCTGCCTGGCCGCTTGGCACTTCCCGGTTCTGAGATATCACAACAGATATCACATTATTCTCTTTCAGGTCACTCTCAAACTGCGCATAGCTGTAAGATGCGTTTTGCCCAAACCCAGAAGAACTGTCCCGCAGCACCCAGAGCAGCGCCAAAATCAGGATCACTGCAATATACAGCCCGAATGCCCGGTAACGTTTCTGTGTATTCATGTCTTTCTGCCTCCTAACTATCTAATCTGATAAAGGCTCCGTGCCTCCATTATTCTAATTCCACCACTCCTACATAAGGAAGGTTCCTGTGGCGCTGCTGATAATCAAGGCCGCAGCCCACCACAAACTCATCCGGTATCTCAAACCCGGTATAATCCACATGCACCTCTGTGACACGGCGTTCCGGCTTATCCAGCAGCGTACACAGCTTCAGGCTCTTGGGGTTCCTGCGCCTTAAATTCTCTAATAAATAGCTCAGGGTCCTGCCAGAGTCCACAATATCTTCCACGACCAGCACATGCTTGCCTTCTATTGCTTCATCCAGATCTTTGATGACCTTCACTACCCCGCTGGACTTTGTGCCATCGCCATAGCTGGCCACCGACATAAAGTCAAGGGAGACAGGCACGGTAATCCGCTTGGCCAGTTCACAGGTAAAAAATACGCCTCCTTTGAGTACGCTGACCAGATGCAGCTTCTCCCCTTGGTAGTGTTCGCTGATTTCTGCGCCCATTTCACGGATCCTTTTCTCTACTTCTTCTTCCGAAATCAATACATGAACCTTTTCGCCCATAAAATTTTCCTCCATCTACTTGTACATTGAGAAACCCTTACCGCAAGAGCCCCTTTCCTGTATTAAAACGCGTCCTTAAAAGCATTTCTTCCAGACCCTTCCCTTTGTACCTCTATCTCAAGGATCCTTTTGGTATGTTCTGTAACCTTTACGTCCTCGCTGATACGCCAGCCAATTGCCCACAGGATATGCCTGCCCTCTGCCAGCAGCAAAATCTTATCCCGTTCCTGCCTGGGTATCTTCTCATCAATCAGATAGTTCTTTAGCTTCTTACGCTTGCCGTCCGCAGTGATGACAAGAAAATCCTTCGACTGGCGAGTCCGCAATTGCATGATTCCTTTTATTTTATCATAATCCAGCCATTTCGTATACATTTTTTTAGGAATTTCTACAAATTCAGGCAAATTTTCTATGATTTTCGTACAAATCCTGTATCCAAACGCGGGAATTTCCAATATTCCTTCCGAAGGGAGCGTCCATCCTGGGATATCTGGCATGCCCGCCGCCTGCGGGTTCCGCCCTCTCCCCTCCCTGCCTGGGCCGCATCCTCCATCTGGGACATCCTGCATACCCAGGTTCGCCCGGCCATGGAGAGGCTGGATGGCCTTGCGCAGCAGAACCCCCTCATAAGTCCGCTCCGCTTCCATTCCATAAGGAAGGCTTACGCTCTTGCCCACCTGCTTTTCCAAAAGCCCCGCCGCCTGCCTGACATGGGCTTCCGAAAGATCCTGGCTTCTGCCGGCCACCTCGGCCAATGCCTTATGGAACAGCGATGTACGCACCAGCTTCCTTTCTAAGAGGATTTCCTGTGAAATGTACAGCGCCCCTCCCCGCTCCCTGACATATTTCCTGCCCGCTTCCTGGACTAAATCCTCCACAAGCTCCAACGCCTCTGCCACGGCGCGGGATGCCTGAGCCATATGGGCTACGGCCTGGCTGTTGACCTCTTCCAGGACTGGGATAGCCTGGAGGCGGATTTTATTCCTGTCATATTCTGTTTCCCTATTTGTGCTGTCATGGCAGAATGGCTGCCCCATTTCCTGCAGGAAGCGCTCAATTTCCTTCCGCCCCAGGCACAGCAGAGGGCGTATAATAAACCTTTTCGCTTCACCTGTATCTTCCTTTACTGGCTGGGATACATCCCCTTCCCCAAATACTGCCAGGGATGCGCCCATATCCTCCCTGATTGGCAGGATTCCCTGCAGGCCGCGCAGGCCGGTGCCCCTCGCCAAGCGGAACAGCATGGTCTCCGCGCAGTCATTCTGGCTGTGAGCCACTGCAATCTTATTAGCGCCAAATTCTTCTGCCGCCTGGCGGAAAAATCCATACCGCAGCTGCCTAGCGCCTTCTTCCACTGTCATTTTATGCTCCTTGGCATAGGATGCTGCCTGGCAATGGTAAATTTTGCAGGGGACGCCCTGCCTCTGGCAGTAATCCTCCACAAAGTCTGCATCCCTCTGGCTTTCTGCCCCACGGATCCCATGCTCCACATGCACGGCGCAAAGCCCATAGCCCCTCTCCGCCTGCAGAGATTGCAGCGCCATCAACAAACAGAGGGAATCTGCGCCCCCGGACACTGCCGCCAGAATCCGGTCCCCTGCTTCCGCCATATGATATTCTTCCATAAAAGATGCTACTTTGCCTAACATTGTTTTATTTCTCCTATATCGAAACGGATGCATACAGCACATGCGCAGGAGCCTGCTCTTTCTGGCATTGTTTTATTTCTCCCATATCCCTGCCACCAGCACCGTCATGTCGTCTGGCACTTTGCTCTCGGTGCAGATCAGGATCCGCTCCAGCACCTGCTTTGCCATCTGTTCCGGATTGTTCGTATCCAGGCTTCCCAGGATTTCCTGCATCGTTTCCTCTGGCATCGGCACCTGGAGGCAATCCGTCACCCCATCGGTAACCAGCACCACAAAATCTCCGCTCTTTAGCTGGCGGCTGCTGCGCTCAATCTCCAGCTGATGGAAAATCCCTGCCGGGAGGCTGGCAGAGGAAATACACTCGACTTCTTCCCCGCGCTTGATATACGTTGCCGCGGCGCCAATCTTATAAAATTCGCACATCCCTGTATACAGATCCATAGACGCCATATCCACAGTGGAAAAGCTGCCCTCCTCCCCTTGGATGACCATGGCGGAATTCATCATGCGGATTGCCGTCTCCTTGCGGAAGCCTGCCTCCAGAAATTTCTCGATTAACTCGATCACCATTTCGCTTTCCTTACAGGCATGGATCCCGGATCCCATCCCATCGGAAAGCGCCAGCACGCATTCCCCGCCTTCCAGTTCCAGGAAGGAGAAGCTGTCCCCCGATATCTGGGCATGATCCTTCGTCAGCCTGGCCACCCCCTGCAGGGTGTGGTACAGAGTATCCTCTTCAAATACGAGAAAGGATTCTTCCCGCCCAATTAGGGAACGGGTATATTTCCCCGGAACCATGTCCCGCTTCAGCCCCTGGCTCACTGCCTTGGCCATCTCCTTGACCGTAATGCAGTTTCCCCACCGGGAAGCCGCCGTCATCTGCAGGGACATCTTCCCATTCTGCCTCTGATAAAGGCGGATATCCTTCGCCAGGGCGCCCCGCTCCTTCAGGCGGTATTTAACCGCCCCCAAAAGCTTTGCCTCGCGCCCGCTGATATCCTTGTACTCCCTGGCACAGTCTTCCATAATATATGCCATGGCGTCCAGCTGTTCCGCGATAATGCCCCTATTTTCCAGCAGGCGGTTGTACCAGGCCAGATTCAGCCTCGCTTTCTCAAACACTTCCAGAGCCTCTTCTACAATACTGTCGGAATGGGGGCAGTAGCTGGACAGCTCCTGATGCACTTCTTCCGCCGCCCCGCCCCGTTTCTCGATCGAATGGAACAGGCGGAGGAACAGGCTGTACATGGGGCTGCTCTCCTCCTGCCAGCAAATAGCGCACTGGCTGCAGGAAATGCAGACCTTACTGGCAATCTCCTGCTGCATCCGCCCCATTTCCTCCGGCTCAAAATTGCCCTTAAAATTCTCCATCTGGGAAAATATCTGCGAAAGCCCATTAAATGATTTCGCATAATTCTGCAGCTTCTCCCCATGCTCAGGCTCCCGCCTCGTTACCCCAACCCTCCAGTCAGGCGCTTCTTCCAGCAGGAAGCGCTGCAAAACAGGCGCTGCCGCCATTACCATCGCACACACAAAGACGGATTCCAGGATCCCCATCCACAGGGCCGCCCGCTCGCGTACCTGTATGATCTCCCCGGCAGCTGTGAGCAGGAGCACGCTCCCTCCTGCCGCAAAGGCTCCAATCCAAGCGCTGCAGCTCCTGTTTGCCCACTCCCAGAGCCGGATCACCAGCCCCGTCAGCAGCAGCGCCATGGTGTATTTTGCCATCGCCTGCACAGGGATAAAAAGCGCCATGCCAAATATTGTAAAAATCAGCAGCAGCGTACGGTTCCCCCCTTCCATAAAGGCTACCGCAAAGAAACCTGGTATCAGGGGATAGCAGCCCGCAAGCCTTCCTTTTGACACAAGGACTGCTATCATATACAGTATGATTTCTTTCCATTTTGTTTTGTTCATCTTCCTATCCTCCTTTTTTCCGCAAACAATCGGCCAAGGGGACTCCAGGGTTTGTCCCATTCGCCTTACGCAGAAGTTATTATAAAAAGAGGATAGTAAAATGTTTGTCAAACCAGATACCAGTTCCAAAAAACTTTTAGACAAAAAGCCCCTTAGAAGCACTGCTTTTGGCGAATCTAAGGGGTTTATGGAGTTTAGGAAATTCATGGTCAATAGCCGTTAGGGGGCTTCTTCCGTTTCCTTGAAGATAATCTCATTGGGATAGACCAGCCCAAGCTTTGTCTTAGCGATATTCTCTATATATTCCTTTGTCGTTATGTACTCTTCACGTTCCTTTAGCTCATCCTGGCGCAGCTGTTCATCTTCCAGGTCAGCTTCCAGTTGCTTCTTCCTGTCCCGGTAATCCTGGTTCTTCTCATAAAGGGACACCATCTGGACAGACATGACGCCTGCAACTGCCAGCGACAGCAAGGTAATACATACCATGCTCGACTTGTTCTGCTTCGCCTTCCTGCGCATCTTGGTTCTACGTGCGCCTGACCTACGCGCCTTCTCACGCTTATCCATACTGACTTTCCCTCCTTTTCTGTGCCCTGGCGCCAGCAGGCCTATGGGCAGGCCTTTTGCCTAGAGCTTACACATTCCCATTCTAACTGCTTTCCAGGCTTTTTTCAATTGTTTTTTGAAGAACCGCAGGATTTTTTTTGCCCGCCTGTGCAAAAAGCCTGCCGGCCTTCGGAGGATACGGGCTGTCCATACCAGCGGCCTGCTGGCCAAAAATATCACCTTTTCCAGCACGAATACGCTTCCCTTCACGACCCAGGGGCTGCATGCAAAATTATAAAGCAGCATCCCCAGGAGCACGCCCCCCATAGAAAACCCCCGGATATAGCCGCTGTTCTCCCGGTACAGCATTGCAAACAGGGCAACGGCCCCGCCAATCCAGAACAGGATATCCTCTGCCCCGACTGCCCATCCCCCATGCGGGATTAGCCTGCGGATAATCCGCAGCAGGTCATACACGAACAGCAGCGCCATTCCTGTGAAGAACGAGGACAGGAGGACATCCGCTTCCTTTAAGATCCCTGCGCTTACCTCCATTACTTAAAAAGCCTCCCCAAGAGGGATTCTGCCTGCTTCGAGGCCTTCTTCACATCAGAATAAACCAGGCTGTCAATCCTTCCTTCAATATCAACTTCCCCCTTTTCCAGTGTCAGGCGGCTGACATGGAGGTCGCTGCCCTTAATCATCAGCATCCCCAGTTCCGTTTCCAGCAAAATCTCACCCACATCAAAGGAAAGCACATCAATCACGCCATTGAGGACCCCATTCTTCCGATTGGACAGAACCATTTTATGGCCGCTTTTTGACGCCGTTCTTTCTTCCATACACAAAACCTCCTTCTCAACATAATGGGATGTCCCTTTTAAATATATGAAAGAAATACGGGGATATTACATTTCCTTATAGGTAACGGAACAGCTCCTTCGCCTCATCCTTCTTGGTCGTATCCAAAAGCCCCAGCACCTCCACCTTCACGCTTTTCGTGCCAAAGCCTATTTCGATGACATCGCCCACTTTGACGTCCAGCGACGCCTTTGCCGCTTTGCCGTTTACAGATACCCGCCCTGCGTCGCAGGCCTCATTGGCCACAGTCCTGCGCTTAATCAGGCGGGATACTTTTAAATATTTATCTAACCTCATTCCTTCACCTCCAATGGAATCTCCTTTCCATATGCGAACCTGTGCATAAAATAGCAAAGAGGACTTTCCTATTTGAAAGTCCTCCTATGGCTGCTACCAATGCAAGCCCGTGAACCATAACTTCCGATGATCCATCCCAACCTACGCTTCATTCACCAGATCCTTTAACGCTTTGCCTGCCTTAAACTTTGGCGCCTTGGATGCTGCAATCTCTATCGTTTCCTTCGTACGTGGGTTCAGCCCTGTCCTGGCTGCACGTTCGGAAACCTCAAAGGTGCCGAAGCCGACTAACTGGATTTTCTCTCCCTTTTTCAGTTCCTCTGCAACTACATCTGTAAAAGCCTTCAATGCCTTTTCCACATCTTTCTTGGATAATTCTGATTTTTCGGACATTGCTGCTACTAATTCTGATTTGTTCATGAAAAAATTCCTCCTCTGGATTCTCTTGTGTCCTGTCTAAAATGCTACATTGGAAGTTTGTAACTGTTCCGTACTTTCCCGTTACAATGCGGCAAATGCTTCGGCCTATACCAAACAGTCACAGACACTCTTCTTGCTGCCTATTACAGCTCTTCTTCCTTCAAAAACCTACAAACATATTTATACTTGTTTTTTGCTTATTTGTCAAGAAAATTTATAGCATTTTTTCAATCATTTCCAGGACTTCCTGCCCCAGTTTTTCAGACTTCTCATCCGCATCCTCTAAGGACTCCCCTTTCACGCCATAGTAGAATTTTACCTTTGGCTCTGTGCCGGATGGCCTTACGCATACCCATGCATCATCCGTAAGGTCATAATACAATACATTGGAGGACGGAAGGCCCGTTGGAGCCACCTCGCCCGTCTCCATGCTGCGGATGGAGCCTTCTTTGTAATCCCGTGCGCTGGTTACCTTGTAACCGCCGATTTCTGCCGGCGCATCCGCCCTTAAGGTATTCATAATCTCCTGGATCTTCTCTAAACCCTCAATGCCCTTCAGGGTGATGGCCTTCACGTCATCCTTGTAGTATCCATAACGCTCATACATAGCAAGCATGGCATCCCACAGCGTCATATTCTTGGTCTTGTAATAGGCTGCAGCCTCACAAAGAGCCATGGAAGCGACTACCGCATCCTTGTCCCTCGCGTAAGTCCCGGTCAGGCAGCCATAGCTTTCTTCCATGCCAAACAGGTATGTGCCCTTCCCCGTCTTCTCAAACTCAAGGATTTTCTGCCCAATAAACTTAAAGCCGGTCAGCACCTCTACCAGCGCAATCCCATAGTATTTGGCAATAGCATCCGCCATATTGGTGGAAACAATGGACTTGATGAATGCGCCGTCTGTAGGCAGATCGCCCTTTTCCTTGCGCTGGCCAATGATATAATCCCCTATCAGGCAGCCAGACATATTGCCTGTCAGGCTGTGGTATTCCCCTGTCTTGGAATCCTTGACATACACGCCCAGGCGGTCGGCGTCCGGATCAGTGGCCAGGATCAGATCGGCGTTCTTCTCCTTGCCTAACTTTAAGCCTAACTGGAAGGCTTCCTCTGACTCCGGATTCGGATAGCTTACGGTCGGGAACTCCCCATCCGGCAGCTCCTGCTCTGGCACCACATAGACATTTGCAAATCCCAGTTCCTTCAATACGCGGCGCACCGGAATGTTTCCTGTCCCATGCAAGGGGGAATATACAATTGTCATGTCCTCTGCCACAGCATCAATGCAGTCCTTACGCAGCACAAGGCTCTTAAGTTCCTCAATGTAGGGATCGTCAATATCCGCGCCAATCACGGCATACAAGCCTGCTTCCTGCGCCTTGTCTTTGGGCATGGTCTTTACGGTGGCATAATCGGTAACCTTCTTTACCTCATCCATAATCCCTTTGTCATGGGGCGGGGTAATCTGGGCGCCGTCTTCCCAATAGACCTTATAGCCGTTATATTCCGGCGGGTTATGGCTTGCGGTAATGTTGATGCCGGCAATACAGCCCAGCCTGCGCACTGCATAGGACAGTTCCGGAGTCGGACGAAGGCTCTCAAATACATAGGCTTTGATCCCATTTGCGGCCAGGCACAAAGCCGCCTCATCTGCAAATTCTGGGGACATCCTTCTGGAATCATAGGCAATGGCTACGCCCTTGGCTTGTCCGCCCACAGAAGCAATATAATTCGCAAGCCCCTGGGTGGCTTTGCGCACGGTGTAGACATTCATACGGTTCGTGCCTGCGCCTATGATACCGCGGAGCCCGGCGGTGCCAAATTCCAAATCCATGTAAAAACGTTCTTCTATCTCTTTCTCATCATCTGCAATCGCTTTCAGTTCTGCTTTGGTTGCATCATCAAAATATGGGTTATCTAACCACTCTTTGTAAATCTCCCTGTAGTCCATTTTTTTCCTCCTTAAATATGGTATAGCCCTTTGTTAAGGCTGTAAGCAATCCTGCCCATAAGGACGCCGGGTACAGGCGGGATGGGGGCATTGTTACAGCTATGTAGATATCATACTTCATTGGGAGATTTTTCTCAACTGTTTTTTCTTAATAAAATGGGGAAATTTGGCTGGTCTTTGAAAAATAGCAAGGGAAGCGCGACAGGGGGAATCCTGAATGGACAAATGGCCTTATGGGAGAAATGGCGGAGGCTGGTCTGGGGAGATTTGCTTGGGCGGACGCGATAGTTTAAATTGTATGCATCTTAGAATTGCTGAGAAACGGAAAATGTAAAATACCTTTCTGGATTCGTTAAATAACTATATGAATATGGCTATTTTCCTAAGCGCTCTGTGGGTGTATTGCTCGTGAAAATATATGTGCCGTTAAGCAAGGCTCGGAATAAAGCCATGGACGATGCACTAGTATAATCCCCGCTAATTACCATTATCTTTCACGCAGAATAAATTTTCATCCTGCAAGACAGAGGAATAAGGTGTAGCAGCGGCGTCTACACTCCGCTGCGGTTCGTGCTATACGTGCGCCAGTGGCACATGTTTAGCGCGGACCAAAACAGAGTGTAGACCAACGCAGCAAATGGAAATTTAGACAACTGAAAGGTATGGTTAATTCACGTAGGTTATACTAGGGTCAATTGCCCGTTCCATTATTATTGTTGCCATTATTATTGTTGCCATTATCATTATTGCCATTATTATTGCTGCCATTATCATTGTTGCCATTATCATTGTTGCCATTATTATTGTTGCCATTATTATTGTTGTTGCCATTATTATTGTTGCCATTATTATTGTTATTTTCGTTGTTATTATTGTTATTATTGTTATTTCCGTTGTTATTATTGTTATTATTGTTATTATTGTTATTTCCGTTGTTATTATTGTTATTTCCGTTGTTATTATTATTGTTATTATTGTTATTATTGTTATTGCTATTGTTATTTCCGTTGTTATTATTATTGTTATTGCTATTGTTATTTCCGTTGTTATTATTATTGTTATTGCTATTGTTATTATTGTTGCTATTATTGTTGGTATTATTGTTGTTATTGCTGTTGTTATTATTATTGTTATTGTTGTTATTACTGTTAAAGTTACTGTTTGTATTAGTCCTGTTTGTATTAGTATTTGTATTAGTCCTGTTTGTATTGGTGTTCGTATTGGTGTTGGTATTCGAATTTGTATTGCTGCTGCTTCCTGAACTGGAAGAAGGGTTCGATGTCGAGACTACTTCCTCTGCCTCTTCTTCTGTGGTCATGTCTATAATAATTTTTGCAGTCTTCGAATTTACTACCAGTGTGCGTTTCCATTCTACATATCCCTCTGCTTCTGCCGTCAGATAATGTACGCCATAGCGGACTTCTACCTCTTCCCGGGGGTTAATCTGCTTTCCGTCCAGAAGGACGATTGCATTCTCTGGCTCCAGCTTAAAATTCATCTTGCAGAACTGAGGCCCGACACCCTTTAGCTCGTCCAAATTTACGACCGTCTCCTTATTTGCTTCCACTGTAATCTCACGGCTGCCGCCATAACCGTCATTCGCCACACCCAGAAGGTATGTCCCTTCTGTTACCTCAATCCGCATCTCGGGGATGATTTTCTGGGATAGGATATTCCCAATTGTAATATAGCCGCCCTGGAATACCCCTGTATTTTTGAGGACTACGGTTCCATGGCCTGCCGTCACCTGGATGGTATACACTTGGTCGCCGATCCCCCTTAGGCATATCACATCCTGCTCGCTGATTTCGGAAAGGGATACTTTGCTGCCGTCCTGGTAGGCGAGGAGGTTCTCATCCAGGAAATACCTGCTGTTCCCCACGGTCAATACCTTATTTTCCAAATCTAATTGGAAACGGTATAAGTTATCATAATAAAATATGTCTTCTGAAACCTGGACATTTGTCAGAGTCTCCCCTTTGCGCTCTATCTCCACGATTTCACCGATTGACAGCTGGCCAACTGTCATGCTGTCGCCATGTTTTCCCCGAATATAAGTGGCGCCTGTGTACGTATAAGGCCTCTCCCTCGTGCTCTCAAAATCGCACAGCGTAAGGATCTTCCTCTGCTCGTCAATCGCCGTCACCACAAAAAGGGATATTTCCTTCTGCGCAGGCTCCGCTTCTTGTTCCGTATCCGGCTCCCCTGCACCTTCCTGTATTTCACGTTCTGTATAAGTCTCTCTGCCGTCTGTAATCCGTGCTGTGGCGTCACCGCATCCAGCCATCAAAGCCCCTAAGAAACCCACTGCCAAAATCCACCTTACGATTCTCTTGCGCACTTTATTCTCCACCTTTTCTCTATTTTTTGTAACTGTCCCCATACACTAGACTTATATTTCTACGAGGGAGTAGGCCAAAAAACGCAGGCATAGCGGGCTATGCCAAGGCTTTTTGGCCTGCACAATCGGAGAAATAGGCAAGAGGGTTCCGGGCGGGAGCGCGTTTTAGGTGCAGGCCTCCCCGCTTCCGCAGTGGTTCCTATGGCCATCCCCCCTATCACAAGTTTGCCAAAGCATACACGCACTTTCATCCTGTATTGGGCAGTTACTTCTTATCTTGCCCATTATACCACATTCTCCGCCATTCGGCGAAGGAATTTTTCCCTATCCTCATTTTGGCAGATAAATTTCTCCAGCTTCTCCAAATTCCGTCCGCACACCCAGGCCTTATTGGCATTGAAGTAGTGGTTTGCAATCTTCCAGAACTTCTCCGGAAAGCCCAGGCGTATGTAGAGCTGCTTCTCCTCCTGCTTTGAAAGGGGGCGCACGTCACTGTAAGCCCTCAGCATCTCCATCCCCAGGGCAATGTCCCAGTTATGCTTCTCCAAAATCTTACGCATGAAGTTCCCTAAATCCGCCGCCTGCACGTCATAGGAGGCTTTCTCAAAATTCAGCACGGCTATCCCTGGCCTGCAGAAGAGTACATTATGCTGATTATAATCCCCGTGGCAGATTCCGTAGATTCCTTCCCCTCCGCCCGCTTTTTGCTCCTTTGCCAGCTCCTGCCTCTGCAGCTCAATAATTTTCTGTGCCTCCTCATAAAACATGCCAAAGCTTTTTAGGAATCCCGACTCAAACTCATTTTTCTTTTTCCGTGAAGAGACATAGTTGCGGATTTTTTTCAATTCCCTGGCATGCTTTTCATTTTCCACAAGCAAAGCGTCACCGCTTACCTGCAGATACCCCGGTATCTCATTGGGAAATGCCCGGACAACGTTATGTATGTCTGCCAGTTGGCTGATCGCCTTCAGAATGTCCTCCTGGTTCCTGGTATCGCACTCCCTGCCCTCATACCATTCCCGCACCAGATAGGCCGTGCCGTCCGCGCTCCTTGCAAGGGCGCCCCCTTCCCTGGTGCGCACAATTGCATCCACCTGCCCGTCCCCCCGCTCCTTCAAAAACTGCAGAAGGCTATACAGAAATTCTGCCCTGCCTTCAGAGCCCCTGTATTCTTTTAAAATTTTCAGCCCCTGGTCTGTATCGCAAATCAAGGCTCCCCGCCCCTTTGAAATCTGCCGCACTTCAAAGGGATACTGCTCTAAAATCAGACTTTCTCGATTAAACACATAAACCCCTCCACCATGATATTCACAAACTAGTGTGTTGCCACACTAGATTCTCGTGTCTTTCTATCATATGTGGAGAGGCTCCATTCTATTCCTTTTTAATCTTGTTCCTGTCAGCAGCGGGCATCTGTTCCCGCAGAACATGGGTCAGGCAAGAGCATTGCCATCCCTTTTTTGCTCTGCCAGCCGGATCAGCTGCTCCGGCGTATTCTGTTCTGGGCATTCCAGTACACATTGGAGAAGGTATTCCAGCAGTTCCCCCATTTTCTTCCCCGGCTCTATGCCTATGCGGATGAGATCTTTGCCTGTAACGGCCAAATCCTCCCGCGTCAGGCACTGCTGCCTGTCCATAATCTCCTGGTACATCCGCTCAAATTTATCAATATAAGCCAGCTTTTCTTCCTGCCTGTGCGGGCTTTTGGCCAAAGCATCCGCCCGCTTGACAGCGAATAAATCCGGAAACTGCCGCAGGCCAATGCGATGGATTGCCCTGCGCACCGGCGCCTCCCGCAGGGTGGGGAGTTCATCATGGCAGGCCACCAGCGATGCCACCCGATCTATGGTGTCATTGTCAAATTTCAGCCGCCGCAGGATCTGCCCAGCCATCACCGCTCCCTTGGCCGGATGCCCATAAAAATGGTAAATCCCATCCCCATCCATAACCTGGCATTCTGGCTTCGCCACATCGTGCAGCAGCATTGTCAGGCGCAGGATCTTGTCGCAAGGGATATTCTGGAGGGCTACCAGCGTATGATCCCCTACATTATATATATGATGGCAGTTATTCTGCGGCGTTTCCATCATTCGGTCAAACTCTGGCAAAAACACTTGGCTCATGCCTGTTTCATAAACGGTGCGCATTTCCTCAGGATGGGCAGAAACCAGCAGCTTCACCAGTTCTGCCTGTATCCGCTCCGCGCTAATATCCCGCAGGTTCCCCGCCAATGGAGTGATTGCCTGCTCCGTCTCTTCCTCAATCGCAAAGCCAAGCTGCGCCGCAAAGCGCACGGCCCGCAGCATCCGCAGGGCATCTTCTGTAAAACGAGCCTGCGGGCTGCCGACACAGCGGATTCTCCCTTCCTGCAGATCAGAAAGCCCGCCGAAGACATCCACCAGCCCTTCCTGGGCATTATATGCCATGGCATTAATTGTAAAATCTCTGCGCTTTAAATCTTCCAGCAGATTCGAGGTGAAGACAACCTCCTTGGGATGCCGCTTGTCCTTATATTCGCCGTCAATCCGATAGGTTGTGACTTCAAACCCTTCTCCCCCGCACATCACGGTCACTGTTCCATGCTGGATGCCTGTATCTATGGTCTTGGAAAAAAGCCCCTTGACCTCAGATGGGGAAGCCGAAGTAGTAATATCCCAATCTTCCGGGGTACGCCCCAGGATAGAATCCCGTACGCAGCCGCCCACTGCATAGGCCTCAAAGCCTGCGCCTGTCAGCCTGCCAATCACATCCCTTACCTTATCTGGCAGCTGTATCGCCACATCCTGCATGCTGCCCCACCTCCCTCCTTCTATCGCTGCGCACACTTGTAAGCAAGGCACATCTCTCCGTTTCTATGGCTGTGCATACCCATATACAGGGCAATTTCCCCTGCCCCGCACAGGAAAGCTGTACTACAGCAGCCTGCGCACGGTAATAATAGAACGGTATGTAGCATTGTCATATGCACAGATTCCGTAAGCCGTCCCCTTCGCATGGACAATCTGCCCATTTCCCATATAAATTGCCACATGCCCGGAATAGCAGATCAAATCTCCTGGCTGTGCATCCGCATAGCTTACCTCCCGCCCTACGGATCTCTGGGCATAGGAATAACTGGGGATGTTAATGCCAAAGTGGGCATAGACATAGCTGGTAAACCCACTGCAGTCAGCTCCGGTATTCGGATCCTTGCCGCCCCATACATAAGGGTTGCCGACAAAGCCCAGTGCATAATTGACCACATCGCTCCCGCTGATGCCCGTGCTGTATCCGGGATCTGGGATGCCGCCTCCGGACTGCTGGCCTTCGTCTCCAGAACCGCTCCCGCTGTCGCCGCCCTCGGGCTGCTGGCCACTGTCTCCAGAACCGCCTCCATTGTCGCTGCTTGCGGACTGCTGGCCTCCGTCTCCAGAACCGCCTCCATTGTCGCTGCTTCCAGACCCATTGTCTGACGAGCCGCTGCCTCCCCCCTGGCTACTGGCTCTTACAGCAACTGCTGCAGCTGCGGCTGCCTCCGCCGCGGCGCGCTCGCGCTCCTGCCGTTCTCTCTCTAAACGCTCGCGTTCCAGCCTTTCCCGCTCAATGCGCTCATTCTCCTGGGCAATAATCGTATTCTGTGCATTGATGGTATCCTGATACTCTGCCGCCAGTTCCCTGGCTGCCGCCAGCTTCACATCAAAATCCCCTACTTCGCCCTTCTTCTGTGCGATGGTAGACTCAAAATCTGCCTGCGCCACCTGGTATTCTTGCTGCTTGGCCTTTAGAGCCTGGATCACTTCCTTCTGCTGCTTGGTCAGGCTGGCCACCTGCTTCTTCGTATTCTCATACTCTTCCAGCAGTTCCCGGTCATAATCATAGACTTCATTGACATATTCCACCCGATTCAGCAAATCTGCAATGCTCTTTGACTCCAGAATGCTGGTAAGCATCGCTGTATTGCCCTTTTCATACATGAAACGGATGCGGAGCTTCATGGCTTCATACTGTTCCTGCTCGTCCTTCTTGGCCTGCTTCAGGTTCGCCTTCGTCTCATCCAGTTCATCCTGCTTCACGGACAGTTCTTCTTCCAGGGTAGACAGCTCAACCATAACATTCACTAATTCTGCATCCAAGTCGTCAATCTCACCCCTGAGGGTCCTCTGTTTTTCTTCTATTGCCTCAATCTCATCCTCTTTTGATTTTAAGCTTGCTTCTGCCTCTTTCTTCTTGTTTTCCGCATCAGACTTCTTGTCTGCCAATGCCACTGAAAATTGGGAAAATCCCATGGTAATCACCAGCAATACTGCCGCCAACCTCTTTGACTTCATCAATGCCCTCCTTTTACTTAGGTCCAGTATGTTTTCCTATCAGGCGTTTCCAGCATATTATAACATTATCTTCCCCGAATATCAACCGCACAATCTACAAATTTCGCGAAAAGCAGGCAGCAGGGTTGCTACTCTTAGCTCCTGCTGCCTGCTCTCTGCACTTATTCTTAAGGTGCGGATCCGCTGCCTTCTCATAGCACATCATACAGAACACATCACAATCCGATCCATGTCCCTCGTAAATTCCAATCCCTTCCGTACCTCCTGTATCTGAAGCTTCAGTTCGTCAATCTCCACACACACGCCCGGATATACGCGCCCTATGACCTTGACGCTTCCGCCCCTTGCACGCTCTAACTGATCCTCCAGCTTCTCCAGTTCTGCGGTATCCTCTGCCAGCAATGCTGCGTCACGAATCTTCACCCGCAGCAACTCTGTCCTTCTGGGGTCATTCTTCATGTCCTTTAAGACCTTCAGCCCCCGTTCAATCTTCTCAAGGTTGGCCTTCTCTACCTGTATCTTGCTCTTTAAAATCCCAACCCTGCGCATCACTGCCGAACCATTGCCGATTTTTACCTTTGTCCTCACCTGGCCATCGCTTCCTAAGGTATTCGCCACAATCCCCTGGATCGCGCCTACTTCCCCACCGATAATGCTGGCCTTCTTCCCCTCTAAAATAATGTTCTCTCCACAGGATACCTGACAATTCAAAAAAACATCTGCCTGAATAAAACCATTTGCATGTACTCTTGTATACTCAAAAAACTTAGCGTAAATATTGCCCCTAGTACTGATACTGGCCCTGGAGGCTCCCATTACGCCGCTGCGCAGCACAATATCCCTCCCGGCCTCAATCCTGGCGCCTTCCACAATGCCGTCTATTGTAATCGTTCCAGTCGCCTTCACCGTCGCACCGCTGCAGACGCCTCCATGAACCACCACATCCCCCCGGAAATCAATGTTCCCAATGGACAGATCCACATCCCCTTGAACCTCATAGACAGAAGATATGGTAATACGGTCACTGCGCATTTCAATCTTACCGTCCATCTGAGATGTATAAGACAGGCCGTCCGCCGAGCGGTCAAAGCCCTTGCCCTTCAAGGGAGGCAAATCCCTTCCGCGCTTCGCTAATACCATCCCGCCCTTTACATTCATCCCATCCGTCCCCTGGACAGATGGGTGGTATACGGCAATTTCCTGTCCTTCTGTGACAGTTTCCAGCATTTTAATGCTCCAGTAATCCACGGAACCATCTGGGGATGCCTTCGGCTTCTTGCTGAAATCTTTGCTGAACTTATATTCATAATAACCGTCAACCCCATCCTGGGGCATATTGCCTTGGGCAACCAGTACCTCGCGTCCCATCATCCTGGCATCTATTGCATCCTGAATTGCCCCTTCCAATATTCCATAGGACACGCCGCTTCTCTTCAGCGCCTCATGCACATCCGTCACAGTATAATCATCCATCATGGAACCTGGCAAATATAGGTATGCTTTCATATTATCATGGCTGACTCTAATTTCTGGGTTTTTCTTTACAATAGCTTCCATTACAGATCCCCCCTTGTCTGGAATTTCTGTCAAAGTACCACTGTATAACTATTCTAACAAATATTTCTTTTATTTTCAATCTTTTTGTGCAAAATTTACGGATAAAACAAAAACGAATCAGCATCTGTTTTGGCAATTGCATTCGTTCTGGCAGCCGCTCAGGAAAGAATTAGTTCATCTGCTTCAAGCGTTCTTCTACCTGCGCCATCATCTGCTCGTACTTGGCTAATTTTTCCTTTTCTTCCTGTACCTTAGATTCCGGGGCTTTGCTTAGGAATTTCTCGTTGGACAGCATTCCGCGGGAACGGGCAAGCTCTTTTTCCAAGCGGGATTTCTCTTTCTCCAGGCGTTCCCGTTCTTTTTCGAAGTCAACCAAGTCCTCCAGGGGAAGGTAAAGGACTGCGCTGGGGATTACAACGGATACGGCATCTTCGCCGATTCCCTCTTTGTCTGCCTGCACCTGTATTTCGCTGGCGCCGGCCAGAAGGCGGTAGGATTCCTTCATCTCCTCAAAGGTATCCCTGAGTTCCACGTCCTCCGTTACGATAAATACTTTGGCTTTTCTGCTGGGGGGCACCTCCATATCCGTACGGATGTTGCGGACGCCTTTTACCAGATCTTTCACATGCTCTACGGCCTCTTCTGCTTCTGGGAAATGGAACTCTTCCCGGTAGGTCGGCCACTCTGACAGCATAATGGTTGGCTCTTTGTCCTGCAGGGTGCAGAATATCTCTTCTGTCACGAACGGCATAAAGGGATGCAGGAGCTTAAGCGCCTGGATAAGCACGGTCTTTAGCGTCCACATTGCCACCCCGGCAGATGCCGGATCCTCTTCCCTGCGGAAGGTCCTGGCCTTGGAGATCTCAATATACCAGTCGCAGAACTCATCCCAGATAAAGTCATACACTTTCTGTACGGCAATCCCCAGTTCAAACTTGTCCATATTTTCTGTCACATCTGCTGCCAAGGTATTGGCCTTTGAGAGGATCCAGCGGTCTTCTATGGCCAGGGCGGAACGCTCAGGCGCCTCCAGGGTTCCCTCTTCAAGATTCATCATAATAAAACGCGATGCATTCCAGATTTTATTGGCAAAATTGCGAGAAGCCTCTACGCGCTCCCAGTAAAAGCGCATGTCGTTGCCAGGGGCATTGCCGGTGATCAAAGTCAGGCGCAGCGCGTCCGCGCCGTATTTGTCAATTACCTCCAGAGGATCAATGCCGTTTCCCAGGGATTTGCTCATCTTCCTTCCCTGAGAATCCCGGATCAGGCCATGGAACAGCACCGTATGGAACGGCTTCTGCCCCATATGCTCATAACCGGAAAAAATCATACGGATCACCCAGAAGAAAATAATATCGTATCCGGTCACCAGCACGTCATTCGGATAGAAATAATCCAAATCCTCTGTTTCCTGGGGCCACCCCAAGGTAGAAAACGGCCACAAGGCGGAAGAAAACCAGGTATCCAGCGTATCCTCATCCTGCTCCATATGGGCGCAGCCACATTTTGGGCATTTGCCGGGATTTTCCCTAGCAACCACAAATTCCCCGCACTCTGCGCAATAATAGGCCGGGATCCGATGCCCCCACCAGAGCTGACGGGAAATGCACCAGTCACGGATATTGTCTGTCCAATTGAAGTAGATTTTCTCCATGCGCTCCGGCAGCAGGGTAATCTCCTTGTCCTTCACGGCCTGGATGGCAGGCTTAATCAGCTCGTCCATCTTCACAAACCACTGCTGCTTGACCATCGGCTCTACCGTGGTATTGCAGCGGTCATGGGTACCAACGTTGTGGGAATGGGGTACAACCTTTACCAAGAGCCCCTGCTCCTTCAAATCCTCCACCATCTGCTTCCTGGCCTCATAGCGGTCCATGCCTTCGTATTTTCCTCCGTTCTGGTTGATGGTGGCGTCATCGTTCAGCACATTGATTTCCGGCAGGTTATGGCGCTTCCCCACTTCAAAGTCATTGGGGTCGTGGGCGGGAGTAATCTTCACGCAGCCCGTGCCAAATTCCTTATCCACATAATAATCTGCCACAACAGGAATCTCCCTCCCTACCAACGGCAGGATTAAAGTCTTGCCAATCAAGTCCTGGTAGCGCCCATCTTCTGGGTTCACGGCCACCGCCGTATCCCCCAGCAGGGTTTCTGGCCTGGTGGTGGCAATTTCCACGAAACGCCCCTCCTCACCCTTTACCGGATAGTTGATGTGCCAGAAGAAGCCGTCCTGCTCCTCATGCTCCACCTCCGCATCGGAAATGGAGGTCTTACATACCGGGCACCAGTTGACAATGCGGGAACCCTTATAAATCAGGCCTTTTTCATAGAGCTTGATAAATACCTCCTGCACGGCTTCGGAGCAGCCTTCATCCATAGTAAAGCGCTCCCTGTCCCAGTCTGCGGAGGATCCCATTTTCTTAAGCTGCTTGATAATGCGGCTGCCGTATTCCTCACGCCATTCCCAGACCTTCTCCAAGAAGCCTTCGCGGCCGAGATCCTTCTTGTCGATGCCCTGTTCCTTCAGGGATTCAATGACCTTGACCTCGGTGGAGATGGAGGCATGGTCCGTCCCCGGCTGCCAGAGGGCGTTGTAGCCCTGCATGCGCTTATAGCGGATTAAGATGTCCTGCATGGTATTGTCGAGGGCATGACCCATGTGGAGCTGGCCGGTAATGTTGGGCGGGGGCATTACAATGGTGAAAGGCTTCCTGCTGCGGTCTGCTTGGGCGTGGAAGTACTTGTTCTGTTCCCATTTCTGGTAGAGGCGATCCTCTATGGATTTGGGATCATAGGTCTTTGCTAGTTCTTTGTTCATGAGTTGAATGTCTCCTTTTCTGTTTTTTGCTATTGATGATGGGTTGCTTGGGTAAGCTAATTGTTTTTTGGAGCATTGCTTTTTGAACTATTGTTTTGCCAGCCATGAAAGGGAAGGGGAAAATGGGCGTGGTTGGGTAGGCAAGTAGTGGAGGGGGGAATGGCCATACGAAACGCTGCGGAAGTGGGAAGGCCGCAACAGAAACGCGCTCCCGCTCCGATCGGGATGTAGCAGTACTAAGCTCGAAAACACCTCGCTAAGTACTGACATCCCTTTAGGGTTTCTTTATGCGGCCTTCCCACTTCCTCCGCTACAGGCTGAAAAACGCTGCGTTTCCTTTCTTCCTCCAACTATGCTTTGAAAAGCGCCGTGTTTCCTTACATAACAGAAATTCTCTTGTTCTGTGAAAGGCTCTATGCCTTAAAAATATTTCTAGCTGTGCCGTTGATATTTTTATAGAAAGATACAAGGTATTCAAAACATAAACTTTCACTTCCGCGCATAATATCCGCTGGCTTGCCATAAGACAAAAAGCCCTTCACCGGAATTGTTCCAGTAAAGGGCGTATGAACGCGGTACCACCTTTTTTCATGACAGCGTATGGACACACTGCATATCTCCTTGATCCGATAACGGGGATAAGCCGGAAATGCTTACTGAAAAACGCATACAGCCGCTTCCCGTTCAGCATTCCAGTTCAAAAGCTACCTTCTGCAGATCCTTCTTGGGGGCTGCCTCTCAGCCTGTGGGCCACCTTCTCTGACAAGAGTATCTGCATACTCCTCTTTCTCATTACTGTTGTAATTTTCTGCTCCCTAGTATAAAAGCTAACCCGCAAAATGTCAAGTCATTATTTGAGCTGTTGTGTAACTTTACCAGGGAAATCATATAGCCACTCCCCTCCCCGCTTCCGCAACATAATCTATATGGCCGCCTCTCCTAACGTTTTACTCCCTAAATCAAAATTTTCAATATATTCCCATAAACCGTTTCCCTGGCTTCTTCCCTCTCCATTTCAGGGAACATCTTCTGATGGGTCAGGTAAAAAGCATACACCACAAACTGCGACAATATGGCGCTCCACACCCGGAAGGAATCGGTTTCCTGGATCTGCCCATTCTCGGCTGCCAGTTCCAGCAAGCGCCGGGTAAGCCCTGGCACCAGGCTGCAGCCTTCACTGTGTCTTTTGATTTCCTCCCACAGGCCGCTGCTGCTTAAGGTGCTGTCCTTCATGATTTTTTCCAGCAGGGTAAAGCCGCTGTACCTCTGGTTAGAAGCTTCCATCATATCCAGCCCCTTGAAGATAATCTCACGGAAGCTCTGGCCGCCTTCAATCAGATCCATAATCATATAAAAATGCCTGGCTGCCTCGTATTCAATGGCTCCCACAATCATTTCCTCTTTGCTGGAAAAATATTCATACGCTGTCCCTTTGCCAATGCCGGCCCTGGCGGTGATTTCTGATACCTTAAGGGTACTCAGCTCCCGGCCGGAAGCGAAGAGCTCCAGCACCGCCTCATACATAGCCTTTACCTTCGGGGGATAGGACTCCCTCCCCGAAGGCTGGCGATTCCATACGCTTTCCTTGCCCATTAGATTTCTTCCTCTACCATACTCTTATTGCTGTAAAACAGATCGTAAATGCAAGGCACAACCACTAGGGTCATAACCGTGCCATAAATCATGCCGCCGATTGTCACCACTGCCATCGGCCTTGACATATCAGAGCCCATGTCATTGCCAAAGGCTGTGGTGGACATGGCGAGGATCGTGGTCATGGCTGTCATCAGGATGGGGCGCAGGCGGGTCATGCCGGCTTCCACAATCGCATCCCGTTTGTCCATGCCCTCCTTGCGCAGCTGGTTGATATATTCCACCATCACGATACCATTGTTTACAATAATGCCCACCAGCATGATAAAGCCAATCATGGCAATAACGCTGATTTCGCTGTTGGTCAGAAACAGCGCCAGGAAGCCGCCGGTCAGAGCCAGGGGGATGGTAAACAGGATGATAAAGGGGGCTTTCAATGACTGGAACTGGGCAACCATAATCAGGTAGATAAAGGCTACCGCCAGCGCCAGCATCAGCAGGAGCTGTTCCATCGCTTCATTAATCGTCTCATTCTCGCCGGTCATGGCAATGGAATAGCCTTCCGGGAGGCCAAAGCCTTCCAAAGCCTGATCCACCGCATTGCCCACCAGGCCCACATTATAGCCGTCTGCGATTTTGGCAGATACAGTCACATAGCGTTCCTGCCCATCGCGGCTAATGGAAGTCAGGCTCTCCATTTCCTCAAAGGCTGCCACCTGGGACAGGGGAATCTCTGATTTTTCGCCGTTTTCCTTATCTTCATACGTAAAGGTAAGCTTTTTCAGCGTCTGCAGGGACGCCTTGCTCTGCTCCACGCTTTCCAGATACACGTCATAGTCCTTAATATCCGTGGAAATGGTATCGTCCGCCGTATCGTTTTCCATCTGCTCATAGACCAGCTGGTAGACCTGTGCCACGGTCATGCCGTATTTGGCAGCTTTTTCCTTGTCTACCGTAATGCGGAACTCCTTTTCCGTCTCTTCCATGCCGTCAGAAACCTCCGCGGTGCCTTCTACCCCAGACACAACCTCCGCCACTTCTTTGGCAAGCTCCTGCAAGGTGTCCAGGTCGCGCCCGCGCACCTGCACGGAGAGGCCTTCCCCAGCCAGGGCGCCCATGTCCATATTCGAACTGCTGATGCTGATCTCCCCTTCCAGATCCTGGGTCAGTTCCGTAATGCGGCCGGCAATCGCATCATTGGTCATCTCCTTGTCTTCCTTGAGGATGATGTAGAGGCTGACACTGTCGCCGCCACCGCCTCCCATCAGGCCGGAAGCAATCCCGCTGCCGCCAGCCATCGCGCCGACGGATTCCACGTCAGGAATGCTCTGGATCTGCTCTGTCACTTGGTCTGCCAGCTGGCAGAGTTCCTCAAAATCCCCTTCCTCCGGCGGGGTGACCGTTACAGACATCTGGGTACTCTCCATATCTGGCATAAAGGCCGTCCCTTTGGACATGGCCGCCATCGCGCTGGCCACCAGGAGGGCAGTCATCACAAGAAGCACCAGAAGCTTTACATGGAGCAATCTCTCCAGCACAACGCCATAAACAGCCTGGAAACGGTCAAACCAGGGATGCTTGACTTCCTTAGTCTTCTTCAGCATCTTAGAGCCCATCATCGGCACAAAAGTCAGTGCAATTGCCAGGCTGGCCAGCAGGGAATAGGCAATCGTAAGCCCCATATCCACAAAAAGCTGGCGGGTAATGCCCTCCGTAAACACAATGGGGGCAAAAACGCAGACCGTAGTCAAGGTAGAGGCCGTGATTGCGCCGCTGATCTGCTTCGCCCCTTCGACCGCCGCCTTGCGGGCAGACAGGCCCTCACTCCTCATACGATAGATATTTTCAATCGTCACAATCGAGTTGTCCACCAGCATACCGATGCCCAGGGCAAGGCCTGAGAGGGAAATCAGGTTCAGGGTCACGCCGCTGAAATACATCAGCACGACAGCAAAAATCACGGAAATAGGTATGGACACGGCAATTACCAGCGTAGGGCGGATATCCTTCAGGAACAGCAGCAGGATCAGGATGGCAAGCGCCGCGCCGAAAACCATGTTGTTGAGTACAGAATCCACAATCATGTCAATGTAGACGCCCTGATCCATCATCACTGACACAGCCAGGTTCTCATCATTCTTCTTCATGCTGTCAATCTTCTTATAAATCCGGTCTGTCACATCCCCGGTCGAATAGCCCGTCTGCTTCTCAATCGACAGCATTACGCCCGGCTTGCCATTTAACCTGGCATAGGTATCCGCGGTATTGTCCGTCACGGCAATGTCCGCCACATCTGACATATGCACCGTATCCACGCCGTCCATGCCCAAGTCCATCAAAACCATATCCTTAAGGGCTTCTACGCTGTCCACGGCATCCCCCACCCGCACCATGTATCGCTCGCCATCGTCGGTTATATAGCCGGCCGGCATGGAAAAATTCTGTGCCGTGAGGATATTTGTCAGGGTGTCCATCGTCAGGATGTTATACATATCAGAGGCGTCAAAGGCTTCCTCCTTGGTATCCTCAAAGGCGTCCTTGGACTCCTTCAGCTTCTCCTCCCCGCTGGCCAGCTGGGCAGAGGCGCTCCCCATGTCCACCACGCCTGTAATCTGGCTCTTGTTAAGGGTGGCAAGGGTATCATTAATGGTGGCCTTGCCTTCGGCTATGCTCCCCAGGCCCGCTTCAATGGTGGCAATGCCCCCGTCAATCTGCACCAGCCCCGCTTCTGCCTGCGCCAGGGATTGGGAAATCTGCTGCTCCAGTTCTTCATCGGTAGCGTCTTCCTTCATCTCGCTGCCTTCCTGGGAGGCCATCTCGGCCTTAATCTGCGAAAGCCCATCCTCTGCCTGCTCCAGCTGTTCCTGAAGCTCTTCCAGCTGGCTCTCTATCAGCTCCTGCGGCTCCTGCAGCTTGCCTGCCTGTGCGTCTAACGTCTTAATCTGTTTCTCCAGCTCAATCAGCTGTGCCTGCAGCGTTATCTGCTGTTCTTCCGGCGCTACTGGCAGAAGCTGCTGCAGCTGCTCCTTCTGATCCCGCAGCTGCTTCAGGGCGGACTGCAGCTGCTCTGACTGCTGCTTGAGCTTCTCCTGCTGCCCTTGCAGCTTCAAAATACCCTGGTTCAGGGAAGCCTTGCCCTTTATCAGGGCGCTAACCTGCCCCTGCAGCTCCTTCAATGCCGTAATGCCCTGTTCTGTGGAAGTCCTGGTTTTCCGCAGCTCATCCAGCTTCGCATGCATATCTGACTCCGTCTGGAAGAGTTCGATTTTCTTGTCATTCAGCTGGTTCTGGGCATCGCTGAGCTGGCCTGCCATCTCCGTCTTGCCATTGTCCAGCTCTTCCTTGCCGCTGCTAATCTCGTCCTCCGCGGAATCCATCTCATTCTGTGCATCCGAAAACTTCTCTTCCAGGGAAGCGGTAATCTTACGGTTGACCGCGTCAATCTTTTCCTGGCTTAAAGTAACGCGGATGGACTCTTCAATCAATCCTGTGCCAGATACCGAGGCCACGCCTTCCACGCTTTCCAGCTCCGGAATCAGATCCGTATCGGTATAATCGCTGATTTCCAGGCTGTCCATCCCCTCCACCTCAATGGCGGCGATCATAATCGGCATCATATCCGGGTTCAGCTTCATGATAATCGGGTTCCCTACCGTATCCGGCCAATAACTGCTAATCTGGTCTAAGCTCTCGCGCATTTCCACCGTAACCGAATCCATATTAGTGGTCTGTTCAAACTCCAGCGCCACCATGGAAGTGTTGTTGGACGAAGTGGAGCTGATATTTTTGATATTTGAGGTGCTGGCCATCGCCCCCTCAATGGGCTGGGTCACGACGTCCTCCACCTGCTCCGGGCTCGCGCCGGGGTATGTGGTCACAACGATTGCGTAAGGCAGATTGATGCTGGGCAGCAAGTCGGTGCTCATCTTGCTTAAGGACACAACGCCTAGGATAATCACCAGCACAATCCCTACGATTACGGTGTAAGGCTTTTTCACACTGAATCTTGACAGCATGTGCATTCCCTCCTGTTAGCTTCTTTTTCTAGTTTTCTAGGGTTCCGACCGACTGGTCAGTTTTATGTACATTATAATCATCAGCGGAAAGGAATTCAATGAAAAAAGTATAAAATTTTTCATAAAAAATTATTTCCACTTTTTGCCTATAAAATTATTGTGAAAAAAACATAAAAGTGATACATTATATATGTGGGATTTCAATTTTGGGGCAATATATGAGAAACATTGGCATGTGAAGTACGTATAAGCAACACAGGATCTGGCGGCCTGACAGCTGCCGCCGGATATCCAGATAGGCACAGATGTCTATACCGAGAAAATTTTAAGGAGGTTTTTGCAACATGGACAGAAATATGCAGGGTTTCGGAATGATGATCAAAAAATTAAAGAACGACCCGAAGAAAATCGTATTCACCGAGGGCAGCGACCCCCGTATCTTAGAGGCGGCCTCCCGTCTGCTGGCCTCGAATTTCCTTACGCCAATCCTTATCGGCAACCGCACAGAAGTGGAAGAGGCCGCTGAAGAATATGGCTATAATATCCGCGGGGGCGTTATCATTGATCCCGAGAATTATGAAGATTTGGACAACATGGTAGAGCTTTTCTGCGAACTGCGCAAAAGCAAGAATATGCAGCCAGAGGAGGCCCGCAAAATTTTAAAACAAGGCAACTATTTCGGGACGATGCTGGTGAAGATGGGCGTGGCTGACTGCCTTCTGGGAGGCGCCACCTATACCACGGCCGACACCATCCGCCCCGCCCTGCAGCTGATTAAGACCAGGCCAGGGCACAGCATCGTATCCTCCTGCTTTATCCTAGTGCGCCCCTCTGCAACGGGTGAGAACGAGGTATTGGCAATGGCTGACTGCGCCATCAACATCTGCCCCAGCGAGGACGAGCTGGCGGAAATCGCCATTGTGACCGCAGACTGCGGCCAGCTCTTCGGCATTGACCCGAAGATTGCATTCCTAAGCTACTCCACCCTCGGCTCCGGCAAGGGAGACGATGTGGACAAGATGCGCAATGCCGCTGCCAAGGCCAAAGCGAAACGACCGGATCTGCCTATTTCCGGCGAAATGCAGTTTGACGCCGCCGTTTCTCCGCGCGTGGCGCGCACGAAATGCCCGGATGACGAGGTGGCAGGCCATGCAAACGTATTTGTATTCCCAGATATCAATGCCGGCAATATTGGCTATAAGATCGCACAGCGCCTAGGCAACTTCGAAGCTTACGGGCCGATCCTCATGGGCCTGAACTCACCGATCAATGACCTTTCCAGAGGCTGCAACGCGGACGAAGCATACTCCATGGCCATTATCACAGCCGCACTGGTTGGGGAGGCTAAGGCAGAGCAGGCTGGTTAAAGCAGAAAAGCTAGGCTATCAGGGTTAGGAAAGAAAACCAGGCAGCCAAGATAAAGACAGCTATAGAACGGAGCCATACCATCTAAGGTTATTTTCTCCCAGATGGTATGGCTCCATTTTTTACCTTTCTACTTTTTCCTTTTCTTTTGTGATTGCTTTCCAAAGCTTCGGAATACGTAAGTCCCCGCTTATTTTACCACAATCTTAATCGTTGCTTTCTTCTTGTTGAATGTCTTCACAGTAATGGTTGCGGTGCCTTTCTTGACGGCACGGACGGTTCCTCCCTTGCTTACCACTGCTACTTTCTTGTTGCTGCTGGTAAAGGTAATCTTGTAGCTAGCCGTATTCTTCGGCAGCGTTGCCTTCACCTTGAATCTCTTGCCTTTCTTCAAGGTCTTCTTGGACGCGTTCAGCGTAATCTTCGCCGGCGCTTTCCTCACCGTGATCGTGCAGGCAATCTTCTTGCCCTTGGCCGTTGTAGCGGTAATCTTGGCCTTTCCGGCTTTCTTGGCGGTAACTTTGCCCTTGGAAGAAACGGTTGCTACCTTCTTGTTGCTGCTGGTGTAGGTAATCTTGCTTGTAGCTCCTGTCACTTTCAGTGTCAGAGTCTCTTTGACGCCAATCGTCGCCTTCTTGAGGTTGATCCTAAGCTGCTCTGGCACAGGCTTGACTTCCAGCCTGCTGATAGCGATGACAAGAGTTTCTTTGACGCTTAACAGCTCGCTTTCAGAGGCGTCTGCCTTGGCAGCGGCTTTTTTGGCGGCGCCAAGCGCTGTGCTGTACTGCTTCCAGCTGTCTGCCGTGTATTTGGACTTACTGTATTCTGCCTCAGCGCTGGCAATCACTGCCTTCAGCTCTGCCACGGAGACGAAATTGCCCATTGCGCTCTCCAGTGCCTCAGCAGCATTCTTTACTTCAATCCGCTCCGCATTGTCTTTGGCAATGACTGTGCGGGCATTTTCCAGCGCTGCCTGGTATGCGTCCCAGGTACTCTTGGTGTAATCCTCTGCGCGGTAGCCCTGCTTCTCTGCCTCCTGGATAGCCTCTGACAGGTCTGCGATGGATACCAGGCTGCGAACGCCCATATTTAGATCGGAAACGGCTTTAGCCACTTCGCTCTTGGAGGCATCTGCTTTGGCTACGGTTGTCTGCGCGTATGCGAGGGCGTTGCTGTATGCTTTCCAGCTAGCCGCCGTATACTGCCTCTGGCTGTAGTTCAAGTTCTGTACGGTCTGGATATCCTCTTTCAGTGTTACCAGGGAAACCAGATTTTCCATCGCGTCATTCAATTTCTGGATGGCGGGCTTTACAGTTACATCTGTTACCTGCTCGGAGTCAAGCAACGCTTTCAGCTCGCCCAATGCAGCGGAAACTGCCTGGTAGCTGTTGGCCGTATAATCTCCTGCGTACAATGCCTCTGCCCTGCGGATGGCAGCATTGGCATCTGTATCGTCAAATACAACCCTCTGTAAATTCTTAACGGCCGTGTTCAGGTTTGCCGTCGCATTTTCAATCTCTGCTTTGGTTGCAGAACCCTTGTCGTTTAAAGTTGCCTGGGCGTCATCCAGTGCTTTCTTATAGGCTGCCCAGGAATCTGCCGTATAGAGATCCTGGCGGAAATTCTGCGCGTTTGCATCATCGATGGCCTTCTTGAGGGCTACGGTAGAGATAAGCCCCTCTTTTGCCTTCGTCAGGTCTGCAATCGCGTCGTTGATTTCTTCGCTGGTTGCAGATGAATTGGCGGCCACTTTCTTGGCGTTAGCCAGCGCTTTCGCATAGGAATCCCAGCTGTCTGCCGTGAAATCATCTGCTGTCTGGTCCTTGAGCTCTGTTTCCGCATTGGTAATCACATCGGTAAGCTTATCTGGCGATACCATAGCCGCAATGGCCTCATTCAGCTTCTCAATGGCTTCCTGCATTGCTGCGTCTGTAGCAGCCGGGTCGGCCAGGACAGCTTTCGCATCTGCCAGAGCTTTCTGGTATGCATTCCAAGAAGCTTCGGTATAGAAGTCCTTCACATCCTCGCTATAGGTTGCTTCGGCCTTGGTAATGGCATCCTGCAGCGGCACATTGGTCACCAGCTTATCCACTGCCACCTTGATAGCTGCAATCTTGGCTGCAATCTCATCGCTTGTCACTGGCGTTAAATTATTCTCTTCGGTAGCTTCCCTGGTTAGGAGTTCCCTTGCCTGCTCGCAGGCATCTTTGTAAGCATTCCAGCTGTCTGCCGTGTACTCAGCCTGCGGGTACTTCGTGTAGTCATAATCCAGGCCAATGGCTTCCTGGATGGCTGTCCTGAGTTCCACGACGGATACCAGGGCACGCGCCGACTGTTCCAGTTTGTTAATCATAAATGAAATGTAGTCAGCCTTGGCTGCTGGGTCGGCCAGGACGGCCTCTGCCTCTGCCTGGACTTTCGTGTAGTCCTTCCAGCTATTGACAGTATACTGTTCCTGGATGTACCTTACTTTGTAATCTTCCACCACGCCCCTGAGGTCTACGATGGAGATTAATTCCTTGCGGGCGCTGGAGATTGTGTCTAGGGCACCTTCCAGCTGATCCGGCGTCACCAGATCTGGCATCAGGTCTTTCAGTGCCTGGCAAGTAGCCTCGTACGCTTTCCAGCTATCTCCTGTATAGTCTTCCTGCTTGAGCTTGGCTGCGTCATCCAATGCTTTCTGCGCATCATCATATAACTGATAGTCCACTTCCACAAGGCCTTCTTTTGCCGCTGCGAATGCAGTCAACGCATCCGCCACGCCCTTACGCATCGCCTGGGTGGTGTCTAATGGGAGCTTCCCATGCAGCTCATTTAACTTGGCAATGGCATACTCCACAGCCTTGCGGCTCTCCTGTGTATAGACAAATGCGCCGATATGGTCCTTATTGGTCTTGTCGGTATGCTTCTTATCATAATCGCCTGTGTCCTTGAGCGCCTCTGTAATCTTCTTCTGCAACTCGTTCACGACTGCGGTCTCTGCCAGAAGACTTTCCTTATCATAAGCCTCCTGCAGCTTATTCAGCTGCTCGTTAACCGGCTTCCTAGCCGTTGCCGTCTTCACAAGGCTTTCTGCGGCCTTCTTCTGCTCTTCGAGCTGTGCGCAGTAAGCATCCTTGGATACCTGCATATACACTTTGTAAGTATCGTTGTTCTCATCACGGACTTGTTTCAGACGGTCATCGGCATTCTTGATTAACGTATTCAAATCTTTCACGCTGACTAACCACTCTGTATTCTCTTTTAGCCATTCGTCTGGATCAACATTAGACGGCATCGTGACTTTAACCGGATCTGCAAGCACCAATGCATCCTTGGCCTGCTTCACCTGCTCTTTCGTCCAGGCTTCCTCGCTCTCCATAATGCTTTTGCCTGCCGTTACCGCAGCGTCTACATTCTGGTTGTATACGGCCAGAGAGGCTTCTGCGTAGTTTGCCTTATTTTTGTTCACAGCAGCTTTATGCTCCTGTGCCTTTGCAATCATCTCTTTGAGTTCATCCAAATCTACCAAGCCTTCGATGGTTAACTGCAGCTCCTTCTGTGCCGCCATCAGGGCCGTAATTTCTGCCTTCTGGTCTTTAACTAGGCTGCTTGCTGCGTCATATGCCTGCTGCAGCGCTTTCTTGGATGCCGTTGAAAGGGTCGGCCTCTTCAGCTCTTCGCCTGCCAGCCCCATCCAGTACTGTACGGACTCTACAGCTTCGGTCTTTATGGTGCTATACAGCAGCTCGTCTGTCATGGATGCATTGTAAATATGGGCACCGTCTGCTAGGCCGCCAAACGGATTATCCCAGTGAGTCGCCCCAAGAAGGATTCCCTGGTTCGCACCCTTCAACGGATTTACGCTCTTACTATCTGTTACGATGGCCTTTCCATCCACATAGAGGGTCAGTTTGTCTTTCTTCCCGACAATTGCCACGTTATGCCATCCGGTCTTGCAGAAATCATTCATCTGAACCAGTTCATCACGCTTATTATAATGCCCTCCCTGATTATCCTCCACCTGATATGTCCATAATTTAGCTGTGGATCCCTTGCCCTGCGTTGCTACGCTGACCCATCTCTCCTTGTCATGATGGCCGAGGAAAAGCATTGCCAGGTTTTCAGCTGCAAAGTCCTGGTCACTCTTCAGCCATACAGATACGGTGTAATCATCACCAATATTATTGCGGTTCAGATTCAGTCCACCCCCTGTTAATTTCACAGCCTTGCCGACCATACCTTTATCTTCATACTCAATATTGCCTTTGTAAACACTTGCGGCATTTCCTTTTGTGCTGTCATTCAAATTGCCGCTGAACTCAAATTTCGCGATCTCCTTGCCCACGGTAAGGAGGGCGTATGTCTCGGTCTTGCTGGTAGTGCCTACGCTAACCGTTACACTGATGTTGGCTGTCCCTTCTCGCTTGGCTGTCACAACGCCGTCTTCATCCACTACAGCTACATCCGTATTATCTGAATGGTAGTTTGTCTTGCAGCTCTTGTCCAAACGGATCCACTCTGCAACTTCCACCTTCCTCTGCCCTTTCCATCCCGGCAGCACTTTCTCTTCCAGCTTCTCTACCTTGAAGCCGATTTCAGCAAGGGTCTCGGCTGCATTTTTGAGGTTTACCACCGTCTTACGCACGATAGGCGCATGGCTCGGGCAGTATACCGTTGTGGTAACCGTGCCGCCTTTGCGCGCATTTGCCGTAGCGGTCACTTCGCCTTTTTCATTTACTTTGATTTCCTCATTATCGCTGCTGTAGGATGCGCGGTACGTCACTTCTGCTGCCATCCCTTGCGGGGTCACGGCAACCGATGCCGCTTTGCCTCCCGGCGCCACCTGGATGTCCTGTGCTACGCTAAAGTCCACATTGTCAATGGCGCCTGCTGGGCATCCCCGGTAAATACGCAGGTTATCCATTACGAACGTCCCATATTTGCCGGTCGTTGCCGCATGGTTTTTCACTGTCCCTATATAAATTTCCGCATTCTGTTCCTTAACTGCGCCAAGTGCGCTCTCCCCAGTGCCTACCAGCGTATTATCCACATAGACTTTGGTAGCCTCATCCGTAACCACAACATCCCAATGGTGCCATCCTTCGGTCGGGACATTCTTCAAGGGGATTTCTTTTCCACCAACCTGTAAGGTCTCGGCCGCGAAGATTCCCAGATAGTTATTCTCTGTCCCTGCATAAAGCACCTGGTCTGTTGCGCCATTATTCAAATCATAAGAAATGGTAGCGGCGTTGCCTGTATTTGCCAGCACATTCACCGGCTTGCCTTCTTCATTCCTCAGCATAAAATACTGCTTCTTGTTGCCGCTTAAGGAAACTGCTTTGCCAGATACGCCCTGCACAAGGCTATACTGCTCCTTGGCATCGCCGTTCACCCTTACAGTCACATTCTTGCTGTCTTTCCAGAAGAACCCGCCATCGGGATGTACGGTCTGCTCTTCAAAGCTGAAGTCTGCCAGGAGGGTGTCTTTTCCCTGCAATGCGCCGGCTGCCTTGTCCAAGGAGGCCTGGGCATCGTCTATCTCCTTTTGGCCAATGCTGGCTTTGGCAGCATCCCTGTCGAGGATTGCCTTGGCATCTGCCTGTGCTTTCTGCAATGCGGCCCAGGTATCCTCCATGTAATCGTTCTGGACATACTTGGCATTTACGACCGCCTCATAAGAACTCTTAAGCCCGGCAATCTTAACCAGAGCCTTCTCTGCCTTCTCCAGCGCGTCAACAAGCGCCTTTAATTCTGTGGCCGTAAGCGCCTTGCCATCCACGACTGCCTGGTATGCAGCTTCTACGGCTCCCCAGGAGGCCTGTGTATATTCTTTGTACTTCTCAACTTTCTTTTCATCATCCCTGTATGTCTTATACAGCTTTTCCGCCTTTGCAAGGTATGCCGCATTGTTGGCAGGTACTTTCAAGACATACGTTAAGGTCACTTCATCATCATTGACGGGAATTGCCGCTGTCAAGGTGATATTCTTTTCCTCCAACGGCGGGAGTAATTTTCCTGCTGACGTCAGCACGGTTTCATCGCTGCTCTTCCAATTAATGTCCGTATGGAACAGCTTTTTCGGCAATACAAGGTCTGCGGTAACATTATCCTGTGCCGTATTGCTTCCCTTAATCTGCTCCCAGGAAGCGATTCCCTTTAATGCATTTTGGGAAATCTGCTTGTGGCTCCTTGCGCCATTGCAGACTTCCACATTATCAACCAAGCCGCCGAACAGGGCGTAAGATTTGGAAATTCCCAAATAAACGTCGCTGCTGTCTGTGGACAGCGGGTTCTTTGTGTCTACCTCTTTTGCTACCAGGGTTCCATCTATATAAACATAGGCCTTCCCTGCCATACCTGTTACGGTAACTAAATGCCATTCCTTGTCGGCAAACGCATCGCTTGGTTTTGCTTGCGTGATATTTCCGTCAGAATCCAGGATGCGGACATTTCCTGCCCCCAGCTCTGCGCCGGATAAGGAAATCCAGGAATCTGTGCCTGCAAACCCGCCAAGCGCCAATACGGACTGGTTCATGGACAGGCGTGACTGCGTGTCGCTCTTCATCCAGGCAGATACGGTATATTCACTGCCCACCTTCGCCGTATTGAGGCGCAGGCCGAAATCTTTCAGGCGCAAAGCGGAAGATGACTGGAACCCTCCTTCGTATGCGCCTGCAGTCACTACGGAATCCACAAGGTCTGTACGGTTGTTTTCCTCTCCGCCCCAGGCCTTTGCATACTTATCTGCTGCCGCCTTATTCTTCAAGCGTTCCTTATCCTGTGCGCCTTCTGCTTTTTCAAAGTCATAGAATGCCACCTGGGCGCCATCAATATTCAGCTCTCCACGAATTTCATGTGACGTGTTCCCAACAGTAACCTCTGCGGCAACCACTGCCACGCCAGGCGTCTGCTTAGCCGTCAGCTTGGCTTTCATTGGCGCTCTGAGGTTTGAATCCTGTTCCACTGCCAAATACTTCTCATCCGCCTTCCATACAATCTGCATATCCGGATGGTTGGCAAGCCGTGCATCGAAGCCCCCAATGGTAACCTCACCGCTCTCCCCAATCCGTGCCGGCGCCTTTTCGGTGTTCAGCTTAATTTCCTTCTTCTGGATCTGGTTTTCCAGAATCTGCCCTGCCGTTACGCTCTTAATGACTGTCTTCACGGTCTTGCTGGCACTGCCGATGGAAATGGTAGCCGTGATATCTGCTGTCCCTGCTGCCAGAGCCGTAATCTTCCCGCTCCTCTCATCTACTGCGGCAACCTGCGGATTGCTGCTTGCATAGGACACGCTATCCTTGTAAGATTTAAGTTCTTCTGGCAGCACCACTTCCATCTGCTCTGTCACATTGCTGCCCGCTACCATCTCGGCTTCCTTCTTCTTGGCCTCTGTGGCAGATACCAGGCTCTTCAGATACTCTACCTGAAGGCCGTCGTAAATGCGGAAATTGTCCATGGTAAAGGTAGCGAACTCGCCAGGCGTAGCCCCCCAGTTTGCCGCGCCAAGGTAGAGGATGCTTGCATTGCCCAGGATATCGGAAAGCTTCTGCTGGGAAGCGCCGGTTGTCGTCTGCCCCACTACCCGGCCATCTTGATATGCCCTGAGGTAGCCATAGGAAATCTCAATGTCCCAATGGTGCCATCCTTCGGTAGCTACATTGGAAAAACTAACCTGACGGGCATTGTCACTGCCAGTATCCGGCCTGCCGTTATAAAAGTACTCAAGTCCATTAGTACTCATAACCGCCACATAGTTTTCTTTCTTATATTCATTCTGATTTGCATCCTTGTCTGCATATACCACCCAGCCTTTTCCGCCGACAGAACCTTGCAGGTCATAGGAAATCGTAATTTTGTCCTTCCCGCTAAGGATCGGGCTTCCATCCGGCTTTGTCAGGGCAAGGTACTGTCCTGCACGGTCACTGCCTTCCACCTTCTTCGTTTCATCCAGGTGTATAGCCTTGCCGCCACCGTTTCCTTCTACGATTTCATAGCTGTTGTGCTGCGTTGCATAAACTTTGTCCGTCTCGAAATCCCCGCCCTGTTTCTGGCCAGTCTCAAAATCAAGCTCTGCCAGGACTCCTGGCTTTTGCGGCTTGGCCGCCACTTCGGCAATCCCGTCATAAATCTTGAAGTTATCCATGACAAAACTTCCAAACTCACCCGGGGCGCCATTCCAGTTTGCCGCACCAAGGTAAAGTACGCCGCCATCCTCGCCCAAAATATCCGAAAGGCTGCTTTTACTGATGCCATCCCCGCATAAAGCACCATTAATATACACTTTGGTGCCTTCATTCGAGACTACAATGTCCCAATGGTTCCAGCCGTTTGTCGGGACATTATAAATGCGTGTCCTGGAAGCGCTTGTTTCATAATCCCAGCCTTTCTTCAGTTTCTCTACCCTCGGCTCATCCTTATTGATCAGGACGCCAAGGTAGTCCGTGCTGCCATTTTCCGTTGCATCCTTGTCTGCATACACCACCCAGCCTGTGCCGCCGACTGCGCCCTGCAGGTCATAGGAAATCGTGACTTCATCCTTGCCCTTTAAGACTGCGCCGCGGTCTGCGGCATTGAAAAGCTCCAGGTACTGCTTCTTCGCCGCATCCAGCTTCAGCGCCTTGCCGCCGTCTTTGCCGGCCACCAGCTCGTAGCCGTTGTAACTCTTTGCCCTTACCTTCTTGTCCTTGTCCGAGCTCTGCAGGTCGCCGGTCGTCAGCTCGCTTCCCGCTTCAAAGTCAAATTCAGCCAGCGTCTTCAAGCCTGACGTGTCCGCCGCCAATGGCTGGGCGGTGCCATTGCCATCCTGTACAGCCCGTGCCTCGGATGGTACTGCTGCTTCCGCCGACTGCGGTACCGATATGCCCGTCACAGACATGATAGCCGCCATCAGCAAAGCGCCAAACTGTTTCCTTCTTACCATGATTGTGCCTCCTTTACTCTTTGCATCCTCTCGGAAGCGTCTAGCCCTTGCTTCTGCCAGACTTCTTCTCTTCCCAGATTCCACTCTTACTTCTATTTTTTCACTTTTGTAAAATTCACATTTCCTAACTCCCATCAATTTCAAAATACCTGCCATTGCAAAAAGCCTATCCCATCCATTCCTCCTTTCCAGGGCCTGATTCGTTACAATCTCCCTCTTCATCCCCACCCTTTTGTCCAGCCTTGCTGCCGGATAAATCCCTGTAGTTTCCAGAAATTTCCACCTAATATTCTAGTACAAATCTTTACTAAAGTCAATAGTAAATATATGTATTAAACTCAAATTCATTAATAATCGCTATGTTACATTTAAGAAAAATAATAAAAATTGGAGGATTTTATGGACTATGTACAGCGAATGCGGGACTTAAGAGAAGACCATGACAAAACACAGCAGGAAATCGCAGATATTTTAGGTACATCCCAGACCATGTATGCCAGGTATGAACGGGCAGCCAATGAACTGCCCATCCACCACCTGCTGACCCTATGCAGCTATTACCATGTCTCTGCCGACTATTTTCTGGGGCTATCCGATGTCAAGCAGCCCTACCCTATGAAGAAAAGCCAAAAGCCCAGAAAATAAAACGCCTGCCCAGCACATTGCCATAACGCAATGATGCGAACAGACGCATAGGAAAAACTGCCGCTAGCTATGTAGCTGATTTTTAGATGTTCTCTTTTGAAGCATAGTTTAAGGATGCACCAAATCAGGCGCCCCATAAGAAATGGCCAGGAACTGTGCAGGGCGCTTTTATTTCACAATGCTTCAGCTATCGCCCTGCACTTTTGGCAGGATGCATTACAGGCTATAGAAATCCAGGTTCATCTGCAGTTCCTCTGTAATCTCACCGCCCTTCTTCTGGTAGCGGTCATACCAGGCTTCTACGTGGTGGGCCTTGCGCCCATTTAAAATGTCATACTTGCTGAACATCTCCTGGTAGCTGGGGTTCGCTGACAGGGTGGAGCGGATGTCTTTGCTGAAGGGGCAGTAGCGGAAGATAATGTCGCGCGCCACCTTATTCAGGCGGAAGCTCCCCTTGGATTCATAGCGGATCCAGCTCTGGTAATCCTTGACAAATACCTCGCGGTAATTATTCTTCGCCTTCTGCAGGCTCTTCTTCACCTTATCCTTGGCATCGGTGGACAGCTCGGAATTCTTGCGGTAATACTGGATATAGTCGCTGTACTCTGAGGTCAGGGAGGCCTCTGTGATATCGTTCCAGCGGGCGCCCTGGATCTTGCGGCACATCTCCCAGCGGAAACGCCCAGCCACATCCACCATCAGCTCTGACACATCCGACCCTGTAAGTATTGGGAAGATAAACCTGGCCTGCGTATCCTTGCGGATCCCTGCCGTCTCCTGCCACATCATGGCCTTCGTCCCGGCATTGGGCATTAATATAATGTAGGGAACCACTTCCTTCTGGATGACTTCCCGGTTCACGTCATGTTCTGGGTCTGAGAACCCTACCTCCCGGTAGAAGAGGGAGAAATCTATCTTGCGGATCTCATCTAAGGCTCCGTTCACCTTCTCCGCCGTCATCAGCATTTTCTCCGCAGAGCCAATGATGTCGTCCTCGCAGAGGATGGGGCAATAGGTGGAAATCCGCCCATAGGTCGCACGGTTGGTGGAGACAAACATGTTGCGCAGCTCAAATTCTACCTTCTTGCGGTTGTCATTCTGCAGCTTCGGAAGATCCTCTGGCTTAATATCCCCAGTTTTCTTCTGCTCATTGAGGAATCCCATGTAATCCATATCAAACTCATTGCGGGAAGGCTCGTTCTCCCCACGGAAGATGCTTAAGAGCCATTCGTAGACCGTAAATACATTTTCCGCCTTGCAGCGGTACAGCTCTTCCGTCATGTCGTACAGGCTGTGGGCATTCTCTTCGCCTGCCAGGGTTTCATCCATAAACCCGAAATTGAGGAACATCTTCACGCCCACCGGTATGCGCCCCCCCTTCAGGGAACGGAAAAATGCCAGCTCATAGATATCGTAAAAGTCCTGGGTCAGCACACGGCGCAGCTTGCGGATATTGTCAGTAGAGGCATATAAGTCCGGAAGCGCCTTGTACTCTTCCAGCGTGCTGCGGAATTCCTTGGCCTTGTCTTCTGGATAGCTGGCATAATCCAGGATCTGGCTGAGGTAATCAAAGCCTTCCTCGTATTCCTCAATCTCATCCGGCAGAGCCTCGGAGTCCCCGAGCGCCTCCTGGCTGAAGTCATAATTCTTATATTCCCCAAAGCAGTCTTTCATTACTTTTTCTTCATACATACAGCTATTGACTGCAAATTCCATGATCCCGGTAATCTTCTGCCTCAGCTCCCCGATATCGATGCCTGTGGAAGAAGCCTTCCTGGCCAATTCAAAATACAGCTGGAACAGGTTCTCCGTCTCAGAAGAAAGCAGCAGTTCACGGTGGGTATGGAGGTAATCCTTCAGCTCTCCGATGATGGAGATGGCCTTTTTCATCCAGCTGACCGCATTGAGGATCTGCCCAATGCCAATGTCCGCATCCCGCGCCAGAAACTGATCAATAGATTTCAAGGACAAGTCAGACATCCGCTTATAATAGGAAATCACCCACCCGCCGATTGGCTCCTTAATCTGCACAGGCGTCAGGGAGCCCATACGCTTGAAAGGCTTCTCCATAATCCCATAATCACCGCAGAACTTTTTATACTCTTCATAATATTCCATCAGCAGCTTATAGTATTCCCTGGCTTTGCGGTATGCTATCGCATACCTTCCCATAATCACCGACGCCTGGTGCATGGCCGACATGGCAAATACTGCCACATACTTCCCCTCTGCTTCGAAAATCTTCTTGTAGTCTTCCACGCCCCGATAGGGATAGGTATAGAAAAGGCAGTCCGTATTGGCCACGTAATCACATAAATAGCTGTCAGAAAGGCCTTCCATCATCCCCACAATGCTCCCGGCTCCCAGCTCAATCACATCATTTTTAAAAACGGCCCGTACGCTGCCCTGAAGCAGCACAAAAAGCCCCCTGAGCTTTTCACCCTTCCTTACAAAACATCTTCCCTTGCTTACTTTGACGGTCTCCATATCATCCTCCTGTGTCCCATTATCGTCTATTCCCAAAAATGATAGAACATATCAGCACAATTAGTATTGCAGGAGCCAAGATGGGCAGCAGGAACGCCACTACATTCGCCACAACCACAAGAGCCAGGCCTGCCAGCAGGCACAGGATCAGCTTCCCCAGCCAGCCGTTCAGCTTCCATTTCCCCAAACGGACATCCCAGCCGCCCCGCTGGGAATATCCTGCACGGAAGCCTCTTCTGCTGTCCTCATCCCTGCTGTCCCCGCCCCAGCCATCCGCCCCCTGGAAAGAAGGCCCAAACTGTTCTGTCGTGTCAATCAGGGTCTTGGCAATCAGCCTTGGGCTCCCCAGGCGGGCAAGCACCTCTTCCTCACTGGCGCCCTTCCTGGATTCCTCCATAATATAATCGCCATAATACCTGACATGCCCCTCCACCGCCTCGCGGCTCATCTCTCCCTGCAGGGCAATCTGCAGCTCATGTAAAAATTCCTGCCTTGTCATGAATGTTCTCCTACCTGTCGCTTCGCTTTACGCTCTATTTTTTTTGAACTGATTACTATTCTATCACACTGTTCCAATTATTTCATCCTTTTTCATAATTTTTTTAGAAATCTATTGACAAAACCTGAAATCTAAGGTAGAATAAAGAACGTTCCATGAGGAACAGCGTTTTTATGTGTGTGTAGCTCAGCTGGATAGAGCACTTGGCTACGGACCAAGGTGTCGGGGGTTCGAATCCTCTCACGCACGTAGCAAAATCCCTTGAAAATGATAGATTTTCAAGGGATTTTTTTCTATAATGAGATAGAAAAACCAACAAAAAACTAACATTAGGAGGTTATAAAATGAGAAAACGAATTATTTCTGTTGCTTTAGCACTGTGCCTATGCATTTCTTCCACCTCAATGGCATATGCATCGCAAGGTGACCCTATGCAGCAAGAAGATGCCCTTACGGAACAATCCGCATCCAAACTGGCTGCCCGCGATAGCACAATTCCCACTCCAACAGAAGCCTACGAAGCCATGATTGCATTAAAGGATCAGGATAAATACAAGGAGGGGACTACATGGACCAATGACGAGCCTTATTCCGATTCAAAAGGATATTATCACTGGAAGGGCGGAACCCTTGACGGCAAGAATATCAGCGCCGTGGGATGCGTGGCCTTTGCCTTTATACTGAGCGACGCGGCATTCGGCAGCCTGCCAGCCAGAATGTATGCAGCAGGTAAGTTTACATATGAAGATATAAAAGCTGGAGATATTTTGCGGGTAAACAATGATTCCCATACCGTAATCGTGCTTGAGGCAAGTGATGCGGGGGTAGTTGTTGCTGAAGGAAATATCAGCACCGGAGACCACAGAGGCAAAGTCCATTGGGGGAGGGCAATCTCCAGGGAAGAGGTGATGAGCAGTACCAGCCATTATATCACCCGTTATCCAGAAGGCTACGTCCCGCCAGATGACCCGGGAGCCAACGTATCCATTGCACAAGGGACGCTTGCAGGAGGGCTTCGCTGGAATCTGACAAAAGCAGGCACACTGACCATCTCCGGCAAGGGGGCTATGCCAGATTTCGCCAGTACCGGAGAACAGCCATGGAATGGTAAAAGCAGCCAAATCCGAAAAATCATTCTTGAAAATGGTGTTACCAATATTGGCTCCTGTGCCTTTTGGAACTGCGGCGTTCTCAGTGCAGAGATTCCCTCTAGCGTGACAGCAATTGGCAACAGCGCTTTCCGAGGCTCTTCGATTATTTCTGTGACGATCCCATCCAACGTGAAAACTCTTGGCGACAGCGTTTTCCAAGACTGCCAAAACCTTAGCTCTGTGACGATTTCTGAAGGATTGGAAACAATCAGCCAAAATGCTTTCCGCGCTTGCTCAAGCCTTAGCTCTATCGTCTTGCCTGCCAGCATCGGAGAAGTGGGCGCCGGCGCATTTTTTCAGTGCCAGAAACTGATTCGTGTGGTATTTACTCCAGGCAGCAAACAAGTAAAGCTGGGCGACAATATATTTACGCAGTGTTACTATCTGAGCAGTGTGACATTACCCAAAAGCATAAACCAAATTAGCGAAGGGATGTTCCAGAATTGCCTGATGCTTGCAACATTGGAAATCCCACAAGGTGCGGAAAGTATAGGAAGCTCAGCATTCTCTTCCTGCTCCAGCCTGACCAGCATCATAATTCCAAACAGTGTAACGACAATAGGAATCGCTGCATTTTCGGCTTCTGCTCTCAGGGATATCTATTTTACCGGCACCCAGGCTCAGTGGAACAGCGTACGCAAATTAGGTGATACGATAGCTGCAGTGTCAAAAATGACGATACATTATAACTATGTTCCTGAAAAAACTGACATTTCCAAAGCGACTGTGACATTGGAAAAAACTAGCTACACCTACGATGGAAACGCTAAGACACCCGCCGTTACCGTCAACCTGGATGGCAAGACTTTAATCCCAAACACTGACTACAGCGTTTCTTACAATAATAATACCGCAGTGGGTACCGCTAATGTTAGCATTTCTGGCATGGGTAATTATAGCGGCAACGTAACTGCCCATTTCACAATCACGAAAGCTGACATTTCCAAAGCGGCTGTCTCATTGGAAAAAACTAGCTATACTTATGACGGAAGCGCTAAGACACCTGCCGTTACCGTCAACCTGAATGGCAAGACTTTAGTCCGGAATACGGACTATACTGTTTCCTACAATAATAATACCGCAGTGGGTACCGCTAATGTTATTATTACTGGCATGGGGAATTATAGCGGCAACGTAACTGCCCATTTCACAATCACGAAAGCTGACATTTCCAAAGCGGCTGTCTCATTGGAAAAAACTAGCTATACCTATGACGGAAGCGCTAAGACACCTGCCGTTACCGTCAACCTGAATGGCAAGACTTTAGTCCTGAATACGGATTACAGCGTTTCCTACAATAATAACATCGAAGTGGGTATCGCGGATGCTATCATTTCTGGCATGGGTAACTATACCGGCAGCGCAACTGCCCATTTTACAATCACGAAAGCTGCGGAAGTAGTTAAAACTGACATTTCCAAGGCAACTGTCACATTGGAAAAAACTAGCTTCACCTATGATGGGAAGGCTAAGACACCTTCCGTTACCGTCACCCTGAATGGCAAGACTTTAGTCCTGAATACGGATTACAGCGTTTCTTACAATAAAAATACCGCTGTGGGTACCGCTAATGTTATCATTTCTGGCATGGGTAACTATACCGGCAGCGCAACTGCTCATTTCAAGATTACAAAAGCTTCGGCCCCATCCATTACTTGCAAGAAAACTTTGTATAAGGTTTCCTATGGAGCAGCGCCATTCAAAATCAATGCGTCATCCAAGGGCAAGATGACATTTACAAGCTCAAAACCGAAGATTGTCGCTGTGAATAAAAACACTGGAAAAGTAACAATCAAAAATACTGGTATTGCCACGATAACCATCAAGGCTGGAAAAGCATCCAAAAAGGTGACAGTCAAGGTATATCCAAAGAAGCCATCTGTAAAGCCAACAGCAGCAAAGGGGAAAAAGCTGTGTTTGAAATGGCCAAAGGATAAGAGGGCATCCGGGTATAAGGTGCAGATAAGCACAGATAAGAACTTTAAAAAAGGCGTGAAATCTAAGAATGTGTCAAAGACTTCTTATACGTTCAAAAAGCTGAAAACAGGCAAAAAATATTATGTAAGGATCCGTAGTTATAAGAAATACGGAAAGGAAATGCTATATAGCAAATGGAGCAAGATAAAACGGAGCAGCAAGATTAAGAAATAACAGTGCGCGAATAAAAAGGCATTTTAGGCCTTAAGCCCCGCCTCATGTTTAGGAACTTAATTAAAAATCCGCAGGGTAACGAAAGTCGTTCTCCTGCGGATTTCTACGTCATAGCCATGTTACAGCCCGATTGCTCCCCTTATCATGCTTCCCCCTTATATTTCTTTATCACATCCATAATCTGCTCCTGCACGGGCAGCGCTTTCTGCAGCACTTCCTTGGCCTCAAATGGCTTTTCCTTACGCAGCAGGTCGGTAACTTTGCCATAGGCCTCATAGATCGGGGTAATGGATAGGTTCCCAGAAGCGCCCTTGATCGCGTGAGCCTTCTCTATAATCTCGCCATAATCCTCACAGTCAAAATCGGCGTCAAAGGAATATTTATTCATCATTTTAATAAATGATCCAAGCATTTTTTCATAAAAGGCGGCATTCCCTCCAAGGCGGCCTAACCCTTCTTCTACATTTACACCTAAATCTTTCAGTTCATCTAACAGACCCATCAGATACATCTCCTTCTTTGATAGAATTCTAAAAATTGCTCCTACGGCCATACGCATTCCCAAGCCGCGAAAAGTAACGATTTTTCTGCCCCCTAGTATAACATATCTTCCCTTCTCCTGCAACCACTCATTCCTGATGAGCGTTGGATTTCCAGCTTATCCTGCCCGGCCGCTTCCCTGCAACCACTCATTCCTGGATGAGCGGCAGAATCTGGGAAAGCATATTGTCAATATCCTCAAACATCGCGCTTTTCGTGGTACCCAGGGCGCTGGCGCGGGAAATATGCCCCACTACCTTCTGGTACTGCTCCCGGCTCCTGTCAAAAAAGGCACATAATTCCTGAAGCTCTGCGCGTGATTCCCCGATTACGCTGGAAATCCCTGCCTGCACGGTAGATGCGCCTTCTGCCGCCTCTGTAATCTTATCAAACATTTCATAAGTCTCATTGACTTTGCCAATGCTCTGCCCCAATGCCTCCTGAGAATTGCCAATGCTGTCGCTGAGCCTCTCTGTGCCATGCTCCACATCGGATATGCTCCGATTCACCTCGCCCACCAGGGTCTTGATCTGGTCGGAAAGCCGCTTGACCTCCACAGCCACCACCGCAAACCCTTTTCCCTGTTCCCCTGCCTTTGCCGCCTCAATGGAAGCGTTCAGGGCAAGGATATTGGTCTGCTCCGCTATGGAGATAATCTTCCCTGTGCAGGATTTAATCTCCTTCACTGCCGCCTGGAAATCGTCAAAGGTCGCCCGCATTTCCCCAAAATGGCTCTCAACCTCAAGGGAACTGTCCTTCAAGTCCCCCACCCTGTCCTGCACCTGCCCCACAGACTGGGCAATCTCTTCCTTCACCTGCACAAACTGGCCGGACACCTGGTCAATGCCAGAGAAGGTCTGCTCAAAATCCTGAAGCCTCTCCTGAAAATCCTGCGTCTCCTGGAAAACGCTGCCAAAGGAGCTGCTCACCCTGCCCAGTTCCCGCAGCGACTCTACCTCTTTGCTGACAAGCTCCTGCCGGTACTCCTTTAGGCTCCCTGTTACATGCAGTACAGGAGAAAGGTCTTTTTCTGTCTTTTTTTTATCCCGCAATCTATGCCAGGCCTTTTTCTTATCTGCCATATTCACCTCTTTACTCAAAGACTACGCATGTCATGGATTGGTTGACAAACTGGTTGTTATAGTGCTCCCCATACCCCACAAAGCCTGCATGGTTGCCTAACGTCCCCATTTCTCCCAGGTATTCCTGCATATAATGGTTTTCGCAAAATAGCTTATAGCGAAATAGGCAATTTACAGAAAACACGGCAGATACCCTGGAAAAATCCTCTTTGATCTGCCGGATGGTTCGTTTTACTACCTTCCGGAAGTCGTCCAATTCCAGCATCACCAGCACATCCGAATCATTCACCTGGCGAAAGCAGGCAAGCGCATTGCCATTGACTTCCTTGATGGATACAATACAAATATCATTCCCGCTCAGCTTGCCAAAAGGGTTTTTGAATGTCTGGGTCAATATCTGCTGCTCTGACACCTGTAAAATTTCCTGGTAAACCTGCCTGGCTGACCTGCCATTCAGCTCCCCTAGGATATACTTCTCCTTATCTGTCTTAGAAGCAATAAAACGGTAGTTCCCCATCTGACGGTAGATATTCTCTTTATATGCTTTGACCTTTCCATTTGGGTTGCGCACTAACGCATAAGCCACGGCATCCTGGTAAATCTGCCCATTGGCGGATACCATGCCTGCGTCCCCGGTCCCGCCCACCAGGGAAATATTTCTATGTTTTAGTACGCTATGGATGGTTGTCAGGACACAGGCGTCATTGCCAGAACAGAAATCTATACAAATGGTATCCTTCTGGGAACCATTTACGGCCTCTACGTCCTGCTTCAGGCGCCCTATGTATTTTACTGGCACCAGAGACGCCTGCTCCAGCACATTAGCCACGGCAGAGACGCCCTGGAAAGCAATGACGCTCACGCCCCTTTCCGCCATCCTGCTGCTATAGCCCATGCCGATACACCCAATACTAGGCACCTTCGGAAACAGCTCCTCCAGCTTTTTCACATGCCCTTCAAACTGCCCCTGATTTGAAATTAGCATAATCATCTGGGGATTCTGCAGTCCACGGACTGCTTCCTTCAGATCCCCGTTTTGATTCGTACCAAAAAATTGTCTCACGGTATGCTCCTCTCTTCCATGCTAAATTTTCGTTACGATTCACGCCCTAAAAGTCCGCGAATCACAACAAATTTTCCTTATACTCCAAAAATAGCTAACGCAGCTCTGACCATTGCCCCTAATACCGCGTCGTTTACCAAATTCAGCGGTTCTCTTAGGATGCCTGTGTACAGGCACAGCACCAGGATGGGCATGGCAAATCTCCCTACGCGCCCATAAAATCCCCGTACCCCCGGAACCAGTTCTTCCAGCACATGGGAGCCATCCAGAGGCGGAACCGGAATCAGGTTAAACGTCCCCAGCCCAATATTGATGACTGCCAGATAATAAAACCAATCGCCCCTATACCCTGCCATACTCACTGCCACATACAGCAGCAGCCCCAGAAAAGCCAGCAGATAATTCACCAGAGGCCCTGCCAGCGATACCAGGACAGTTCCCACTTTCCGGCTCTTATAGCTGCCCGGATTAATCTGGACAGGCTTGGCCCATCCCATCCCAAACAGCAGCAGGCACAGCGTCCCCACAATATCCAGGTGCGCCAAGGGATTCAGGCTCAGCCGTCCATCCCGCTTCGGCGTAGGATCCCCCAACTTATATGACACAAACCCATGCGCAAACTCATGGCAGGTAATCGCCGCCAAAATTGCCGGGATTATGTACAGCATACCCTTTAAACCTTCCACGGAAAATAAATTCCTCAGCATATCTCCATCCTTTCTCCTTGCCTGCTTTATCCAAACAATGGGCAGATTTTCTCAAGTATAACACATATCCTGAATTTCATCCAGTATATTTTTTAAAAAGGAAAAGGAGCGTGTTCCAATGGAAAGGAATACGCCCCACCTATTCGTGCGGCACAAAAAGTCCCGCCTATGTACTTCGTAATGCTTCCTGCAGCCTGCACACGTCTGCCTCTGCCCGCTTCCTGGATGCAGGCGCTGTACACCTCCCTTACATTTCTGCCTCCGCCCGGTACTGCTCCAATATAATCTGCTGTATCCGTTCCCTCGTCTCTGAATTGATTGGGTGTGCGATATCGCGGTATTCACCGTCCATCGCTTTCCTGCTGGGCATGGCAATAAACAGGCCTTTCTCGCCCTCAATCACCTTGATGTCGTGGACGACAAATTCGTCGTCAATCGTGATAGAAACCACTGCCCGCATTTTTCCTTCTTTTTCTACTTTACGGATCCTTACATCTGTTATCTGCATATTTCCGCCCCCTTTTATGCCATTTTTCCTTTCCGCTGCATCCAGCCGACAGCCGCATACGGCAAAGGTTAAATCACATATCTTTCGTTGTGCTCATACACGACCTTGATGCCGTCGCCGCCGCTGAAATAAGTGTTGGCCCGCAGCGTATCCCGGCTTTCTACAATACAATTCTCTATATGTGTGTTATCTCCAATATAGACGTCGTTTAAAATAATGGAATTCTTAATCACGCAGTTCTTGCCCACAAAAACCTTCTTGAACAGGATGGAGTTCTCCACCTTGCTGTTAATGATGCACCCGCTCGAAATCAGGCTGTTACGCACCTCGGAGCCTACGTTGTACTTGGCCGGCGGCAGATCGTCCACCTTAGAGTAAATCTTCGGCTCACCGCGGAAATATGCCCGTACTCCCGGCTCCAGAAAGTCCATATTCGTCTGGTAATAAGATTCCACCGTTGCAATGTTGCTCCAATATTCTTCCATCTTGTAGCCATAAATCCGCTTCATGTTCTTGTAACGGATTAAAATATCGGTCACGAAGTCATAACGCCCTTCTTCGGCACAGCGCTCCAGCATCTCAATCAGCTGCCTGCGGCGGATGACATAAATCCCCGCTGAAATCGTATTGGACTGCGCCACCATTGGCTTCTCTTCAAACTCCACAATCCGCGAATCCTCATTCATGCGCACCACGCCAAAGCGGCTCACGTCCTCCCCAACGGGCATATCCTTGCAGACAATCGTAATATCCGCCTTCTTGCTGATATGGTATTCCAGCACCTTGCCGTAATCCATCTTGTAGACACAGTCCCCTGCCGTGATGATTACATAAGGCTCATGGCTCCTCTTGAGGAAATCCAGGTTCCGGTACATAGCGTCCGCCGTACCCCGGTACCACCAGGCGTTGTCAGAAGTAACGGTAGGGTTGAATACATAAAGCCCCCCCTGCTTCCTGCCGAAATCCCACCATTTGGAAGAGCTTAGGTGCTCATTGAGGCTCCTGGCATTGTACTGTGCCAGCACGGCCACTTTCTGGATATGGGAGTTGCTCATGTTGCTCAGCGCAAAATCAATGCACCGGTAGCTTCCGCCAATGGGCATGGCCGCGATGGCCCTTTTCTTGGAAAGCTCCTGAATCTTACTGTTGTTCCCACCTGCTAAAATAATCCCTAATGCCTTCATACTATGTCACCTGCCTTAACAATAGATTCTCCGCTTGCCAAAATGCCATCTGGATAGTCTTCCCTCGCCGTCACGCCTGCAATCGCCGTATTTTTGCCGACTTTCACGCCGGACGGGATAACAGAATCTTCCCCAATGGTCACAAGGCCAAAAGAATAAACGCTTTTGTTCATCTTGTTCTCCACCTCTTCGCCAACCCCAAGCTCTACGTTGTCGCCAATCTTTACATTTTCTGCAATAATGGACTTTGTAATCGTCACATTATCACCAATCACCGTATCCCGCATAATTATGGAATCGTACACCACGGAGTTCTTGCCAATCGTCACGCCGGAGCCTATGACAGACCCATGCACTTCGCCGTAAATCTCAGCTCCCTCCCCGATGATGCACCGCTCTGTCACTGCATCCGCCGCAATATACTGCGGCTCAATGGCATCGCTCTTGGTGTAAATCTTCCAATATTCTTCATACAGGTTAAATTCCGGGATTAGGTCAATCAGCTCCATATTTGCTTCCCAGTACGAGCCAAGGGTTCCCACATCCTTCCAGTACCCATTGTACTCATACGCGAAAAGCCTACGGCCATTCTCCCGGCAGTATGGGATGATATGCTTGCCGAAGTCACAGTTGCTCTGCTCTGACATCGTCACCAGGGCTTCCTTCAGCACGCTCCAGTTAAAAATGTAAATTCCCATAGACGCCAAGTTGCTCCTAGGATTCTCCGGCTTCTCTTCAAACTCCATAATCTGTTTGTTTTCATCCGTAATGACGAGCCCAAAACGGCTGGCCTCTTCCCATGGCACCGGCATAGCGGCTATGGTGACGTCTGCATGGTTCTCCTTGTGGAAATCCAGCATTACTTCATAGTTCATCTTGTAAATATGGTCTCCGGAAAGAATCAATACATATTCTGGGTTATAGCTGTCGATATAATTCAGGTTCTGGTAAATTGCATTCGCCGTCCCTGTATACCATTCACTGTTATCGCTTTTCTCATAGGGCGGAAGCACTGTCACCCCGCCATTATTACGATCTAAATCCCAGGGGATGCCAATCCCGATATGGGCATTTAACCGCAAAGGCTGATACTGCGTCAGCACGCCTACCGTGTCTATCCCGGAGTTTACACAGTTACTCAATGGAAAATCAATAATCCGATACTTGCCGCCAAATGCTACGGCAGGCTTGGCTACGTCGGAAGTCAATACGCCTAAACGGCTTCCCTGGCCGCCTGCTAAGAGCATGGCAATCATTTCTTTGCGAATCATGTCCCTCACCTCTCGTCAATATATTTCTTTCTTCTATGGTTTATGCCCGTAAAGTAATTATAGCATAAAAGAATGGATTCGTACACATATTTCACAAAATTTCTTGCAGAAAAAAGCTATTTTTGTCATATCGTACAATAAAGAGGGAGGATTTTTCATAAAAATGGCAGGTTTCTGTGGAAAGGGGTGGGAAAAATTGCATTCGTGGGGGTGGGTGGCCATACAGAACGCTACGGAAGCGGGAAGGCCGCAACGGAAACGCGCTCCCGCTCCGATCGGAACGCAGCAGTACTAAGCTCGAAAACACCTCGCTAAGTACTGGCGTTCCTTTAGGGTTTCCTTATGCGGCCTTCCCGCTTCCTCCGCTACAGCATGATAAACTCTACGTTTTCTTGCTTTTCTGTTACAGCATGATAAACTCTACGTTTTCTTGCTTTTCTGCTGTAATCTGAAAACTTATACGTTTCCTTGCATAACGAAAATTTCTCCACTCTGCGAAATCCCCACACAATTTAATTTGCAAAATATGAGAAGGTGGTATAGAATAGAAAAAGAAATGCTGCACATCTCTGAAATCAAAAGTTCAGAAAGTACGCAATATAATCTTTCAGAAAGCACGCATTATACTTTTAGAAAGTACAAAGTATAAACTTTTAAAATGTACCAATGATAAACTTTCGTAGCCAACGCCAGCTGGTTTGGACGCGCCATCCTTCCGGGGATACGCCTCCCTTAGCGATTAGTTTGCCGGAGCGTTGCCCCGTCTGCGTGGGGGATGGCGCGGCCGAACCAGCGTACGTTATCCAGAAAACTTATTTCTGTAACAATTCATTGATGCACAGCAAATAACTGAAAGGCCTTGAATCCGTATTTGGAGTATCACAGGGAATTTGGGGCTTCATCAAAATCTATGAAAAGAATGGCAGGGAGAACTATGTATCGTATTGATTTTAAGAAACCTACGCATTTGCACTTTATTGGCGTCGGCGGCATCAGCATGAGCGGGCTGGCGGAGATCCTGCTGAAGGAGGGCTTTGAGATTTCCGGCTCGGACGCCAGGGAATCGGAACTGACAAGGCACCTGGAGGGGATGGGGGCAGCTGTCTGCTATGGGCAGCGTGCTTCTAATCTCAAGGAAGACGTGGACGCTGTCGTCTATACGGCGGCTATCCATCCGGATAACCCAGAACTGCAGGCGGCAGCCGCCAGGGGGATCCCTACGCTTAGCCGGGCGGAGCTGCTGGGGCAGATTATGGGGAATTATAGGGAATCTGTCGCCGTGGCCGGCACGCATGGGAAGACAACGGTCACTTCCATGCTGACACATATCCTGCTGGAAGCCGAGGCAGATCCTACCATATCGGTGGGGGGGATCTTAAAGGCGATCCAAGGCAATATCCGCGTTGGGGACTCAGATGTATTTGTAACGGAAGCATGTGAGTATACCAACAGTTTTCTGCATTTTTATCCCAAATATGGCTTGATTTTAAATATTGAAGAAGATCATATGGATTTTTTCAAGGACTTGGCGGAGATACGGGACTCCTTCCGGCGGTTTGCGGGAAATATTCCAGCGGGGGGGAGCCTTATCATCAACCATGAGATTGCGGGCTGGGAAGAAATTGTTGCGGGGCTTCCCTGTAAGGCCATTACCTATGGGCTGGAAGCCCCAGCGGATTATTCTGCCGGCCAGCTGGAATATCAGGGTTCTGGATGCCCCAGCTTTGTGCTGATGCATAGGGAGGTACCAGTAGGGCGCATTTCCCTGGCCGTGCCAGGGCGGCACAATGCTTCCAATGCCGTAGCCGCCTGTGCCACAGCCCTGGAGATGGGGATATCCTTTGCTGTGATCCAGAAGGCTTTAAGCGGGTTTGGGGGGACTGCGCGCCGCTTTGAGCACAAGGGTATGCTGGGGGGGATTATGATTGTGGACGACTATGCGCACCATCCCACGGAAATCAGCGCCACGCTGGCGGCAGCCAGAAACTGCGGGCGGCAGCGGATTGTCTGCGTGTTCCAGCCGCACACCTATACGCGCACCCTGGCTTTTATGGATGATTTTGCCCACAGCCTGGCGGCGGCAGATCTGGTGGTGCTGGCGGATATCTATGCCGCCCGCGAGACAGACACGCTTGGAATCAGTTCGCGGGATCTCCAGAAAAAGTTACAAAATTTGGGCTGTGAATGCCATTATTTTCCCTCTTTTGACGAAATTGAAAATTTCCTGTTAAAAAATTGTATAAACGGTGATTTGTTGATAACTATGGGCGCCGGAGACATTGTACAAGTAGGGGAACACCTGCTTGGGCATTAGTTATCCACATTATCCACATTGGATTGGGGAAAACTTTCCGCATCCAATGTGGATTTTTAAGTTAACATAAGGCACTTTTTCCACTTTTCGACAAGATTCCCCATATTCTGCTAAAATACAGCAAATTCCGCAGTTTGCGAAGAGGGCGGCGGATTTTTATCCACATTTTCCACAGTTTCCACAATTGTCCTATCCCCTGGTTTTTCCAGGCATAGAGGAAAATTTTCACTTCTCATTTTGCCATTTTTATGCTATACTGGAAGCCACACGAAACCACACATAACCGAACCTGGAGGGTATTATGGAAGACATCACTTTATATAAGGACAACGGGAATTCTACAACGGCAATCCCGAACCGTTTTATTGATGAATATATGACGGCTGCCAATGGAGAATTTGTAAAAATCTATTTATACCTGCTTCGCTGCATGAACTCGCCAGACTGCAGCTTTTCTGTTTCCAGGACCGCAGATAAGTTCAACCATACGGAAAAGGATATCCAGCGGGCGCTTCGGTACTGGGAGAAGATGCATCTGCTCCGGTTAGAATACGATGAGGACAAGTCCATCTCTGGCATTTATTTCCTGGATTCCTCTGACGCCCCAGGCCAGGAAGAGAAGGATGACGCCGTACCGCTGAAAAAGGCGGACACCAATGCCGCCTTTTCCGCTGGCATGAGCGGGAACGCCGCCTGCCCAAAACCGGTTTATACGGCGAACGACATGAAAGCCTTCCGCCAGAAGGAAGAAGTACAGGAGATGCTGTTCGTGGCAGAACGCTACCTTGGGCGCCCGCTTACCCCTACAGATACCCAATCCCTGCTCTACTGGTACGACGGCCTTGCATTTTCTTCCGACCTGATTGTCTACCTGCTGGAATACTGCATTGCAGGAGGGCACCGCAGCCTGCACTACATGGAGAAGGTAGCCCTGAACTGGAAGGATGCGGGGATTTCCACCGTGGCGCAGGCCAAACGGACGGCCAATACTTACAGCAAGCTGCGCAACGCTGTCATGAAATCCTTGGGCATCCACGGCCGCAGCCTGATCCCGGCAGAGGCTGCCTACATAGAAAAATGGAACAAAGACTTTGGCTTTGGGCAGGATATGATTACGGAAGCCTGCAGCCGCACCATACTGGCCATCCACCAGCCTAATTTTGAATATGCGGACCGCATCCTGGCCAATTGGAGGAAACAGAACATCCGCACGCTGGCAGCCGCTAGGACGGCCGACAAGGAATTCCAGGCTGCCAGGACGGCTGACAAGGCCGCCAGGCCCGCGCCGGCCAAAGCAGCGGCCGCCAACCGCTTTAACAGCTTCCCGCAGCGGACTTATAATATGGGACAGCTGGAAGCGGAACTTCTAAACAGCGTACAGTAACGAGCTGACCAATTGGACAAGGAGATTCCCATGGCTTTAAGCAATACACAGTACAACACCTTAATCCGCCGTTATGAAGCAAAGCAGCTGGAAAACCAGCACATTGTCTCTGGGCGTATAAAATCCCTCTATCAGGAGATTCCCCGCCTCCCCCAGATAGATGCCGCCATTTCTTCGATTTCATTGGAACAGGGCAGGAAGCTTCTGGACGGGGACGCGGGAGCGCTCCAAGACCTGAAGGCCCAGATTGCCGCCCTCCATGCGGAAAAAGAACAGCTCTTGCTCCGCCATGGCTATCCCAGGGATTATTTTGAGCCGCCCTATGGCTGCCCGGACTGCAAGGACACCGGATATATCGGCAGCCAGAAATGCCACTGCTTCCAGCAGGCAGCCATTGACCTGGTCTATACCCAGTCCAATATCCGCCAGATTTTAGAACAGGAGAATTTCCAGCGCCTTTCTTACCAGTATTACCCGGATTCCCTGGTGAACCCTGCCACCAAGCTTTCCAGCCTTGCTACGGCCAAACAGGCCGTAGAACTGTGCATGGATTTCATCCGTACCTTCGATGGGGAATTTAAGAACCTGTTTTTCTATGGGGATACGGGGACAGGCAAGACCTTCCTATCGAACTGCGTGGCGAAGGAGCTATTGGATACGGGGCATTCTGTGATCTATTTCAGTTCTTCCTCACTCTTCCATATCTTCGAAAAGAACGATTTTGGCAGGGAGGAAGGCGTCAGTGAAGATTACCAGAATATCTTTGGCTGCGATTTGCTGATTATTGATGATTTAGGAACAGAGCTTCCTAATTCCTTTACCACCTCAAGGCTGTTTTTATGCCTGAATGAACGCATCTTGCGGCAGAAATCAACGATAATTTCTACCAACCTGGGGCTCCAGCAGCTTGTGGATATTTATTCTGAGCGGACATTTTCGAGGATTTCCAGCAACTATACGATGATTAAGCTCTTTGGCAACGACATCCGGCTGCAGAAAAAACTGCAGAAACAGCCGCTGCCATAAGCAGACTTCCGGAACGCAGAAAATCAAATTATGGATGCATTGCTCGCGGAAATAACGAAACAAACAAAACTTCAGGCATCAATGGCCCAAGAATCCACAACCCTATTTTTTCAGGCACCTATTTAATCTTACATAAAAATCTATGGAGGACATTGCGATGCAGCGTAACGAAAAAAACTATGAAACTGTCCCAGTTGGTTCCTTAGGCGTCATCCCTTTGGAGAGCTGCAAGGAGTTAGGCAAAAAAATCAACAAGTACCTTGTACGTTTCCGGAAGGAACGGGAGCATAAGCATGAAAACGACATTTCCTTCCGAGGCTACCTGCGCGATACTTACCTGATGGAATGCGCAACTCCCCGCTTTGGCACAGGAGAAGCCAAAGGGAGCATCCGTGACTCTGTCCGCGGCTTTGATCTGTTCCTTATGGTGGACGTGACGAACTACAGCCTTACTTATAAGGTGTGCGGCTACGAGAACCGCATGTCCCCGGACGACCATTACCAAGACTTGAAGCGTATCATTGCTGCCGCAGGCGGGAAGGCGCGTCGGATCACTGTCATCATGCCCTTCCTCTATGAGAGCCGCCAGCACCGCCGCGCCGCCAGGGAATCCCTCGACTGTGCCCTTGCGCTCCAGGAGCTGACCAATATGGGCGTGGACAATATCATCACCTTTGACGCGCATGATCCGCGGGTGCAGAATTCCATCCCCCTGCATGGCTTTGAGACGGTGCAGCCGTCTTACCAGTTTATCAAGGGAATCTTCCGTGAAGTCAATGACTTAAAGATTGACAGCGACCATATGATGGTAGTCAGCCCGGATGAAGGCAGCACCAACCGGGCGGTCTATCTGGCAAACGTGCTGGGGCTGGACATGGGGATGTTCTACAAGCGCCGGGATTACAGCCAGATTGTGGACGGGCGCAATCCGATTGTGGCGCATGAATTTCTGGGCGCCTCGGTAGAAGGGAAGGATATCTTCATTATTGACGATATGATTTCTTCCGGGGACAGCATGATTGATGTGGCTACGGAGCTGAAGAAACGGAAGGCTGGGCGGATTTTCGTGATATCCACATTCGGGCTGTTTACCAATGGGCTTGAGAAATTTGACAAGGCTGTCGAGGAAGGGGTTATCTATAAGCTGGTGACAACAAACCTGATCTATCAGACGCCGGAGCTGCTGAGCAAAGATTATTATATCAGCTGTGATATGAGCAAATATATTGCCTATATTATTGATACGCTGAACCATGATACTTCCATCAGCGATTTGCTGGATCCTTATGAGAGGATCGAGGCATTGGTGAAGAAGTATAAGGCGGGGAAAAAGATAAAGTAAAAACGATACAGCAGACCGTTTTTGCGATATAACAGACAAGGAAGTGGGAAGGCCGCTGAAAGAAACCTGAAAAGGACGCCAGCGCTTAACAAGGGAGCGGAACGGGAGCGCGTTTCTGCCTGGGCCTTCCCACTTCCGCAGCGCCCCGTATGCCACGCCCCCATAAATAATAACTATACGCTATCTATCCGTATTTTCTTATCCGTAACGGAAAAGGCAACGCCCCGTATGCCTATTCCACAATCTTATAATAAGCCTTTGCCGTAATCCCATACACAATCCCATATATCACTGCAAACACCCCGACGGTCGCCGCCGTACACAGGGCGAAGAGCGGTACGTTGTACAGGCCGAACAGGCTGACCAGGCGGTTGAGCATGGGGAACGCCATCGTAAGGTGGACGCAGGCCATCAGCAATGGCAGGAAGAAGATTTTAAGGATCTGGCTGCGGATGGAACCCTTTACCTCCCGGCGGCTCATGCCTACCTTCTGCATGATTTCAAAACGTCCCTTATCCTCATAGCCTTCGGAAATCTGCTTGTAATAGATAATCATCACGGTCGCCATCAGGAAGACGAAGCCAAGGAATATCCCCAGGAACAGGAAGCCGCCGCTGAGCATCAGGAAGCTTTCCCTGATATTCTCTTTGGAGTCCACGGAAAAGCTTAGAGCTGCCTGCCCTCCCTGGGCGGTGTTGTAATCCTCGCGCATCTCAATGATCCTTTCCGCACATTGCCTGCCCTGTTCCGCGGAGCCGCTGACATCCGCATAGATATTATGCTCCAGGGAACTGGCATGTTCTCCGTAAACGGCTTTCTGCATTTCATAAAATTCCTGTTGGACCGTACTGTTCTTTACCACTACAAAATACACATCATAGACAACCTCTGTCCCAAGCCCCTCTAAATTCAGTTCCTGCAGGTAGGACTTCACTTGGAAGGTTTTATTCTGGAACTGGATGCTCTCTGCATCCCGCTTCCCTCTGCCAGTGTAAATCAGGACTTCATTTTCTTTCAGATCTTGCCGGTCTCCTGTGATGCGCTCGTAGTCCATCAGCGGCACGACAGCCAGTATGCACAGTTCCCCGTTAGAGCTGTCAAACGCATCATCATCCGCGGAAGCAGTTTCAAACTTCGTCCCTTTCTTCCAGGCAGAGAAGCTCAGGCTGGTATACTCCGTCATGGCCTCCACGGAAAGCCCGGATTCGGCTGCCGCCTGTTCAAGGAACTGGACGGCCATCGCCCGGCTTTCCTCCGTCATCTCCCTCCCTTTGATGGAAATATCCCTGGGGGATCTTGTATGGACGGCATCCTCCATACCGATGTAGAGGGAAAGGGTACCGGATATCATCACCAATACCATGGTGCTCAGGATGCAGATATTGGCAAGGCCGACGGCATTCTGCTTCATGCGGTAAATCATACCTGACACGGAGATAAAATGGCTGGTTCTATAGTAATAGCCCTTATTTTTGCGGAGGATTTTCAGCAAGGCAATGCTGCCTGCCGTAAAAAGGCAGTAGGTTCCGAGAACGACCAGGATCACTGCCAAGAAGAACATCAACAGGGCTTCCAATGGTTTTGTGACGCAAATGGCTATCCCATAGCCGAAGCCCAGGGCAAGAACGCCCACCAGGGCAAGCAGCCAGCGGGTCTTAGGCTCCGACTCCCCTTTATTGCTGCTGTGCAGAAGCTCTATCGGCTTTGATTTCCACACCTGGTACAGGTTATAGGCCAGCGTTGCGCCAAAAATCCCCACAAACAAGGCAATGGCGGAGCTGATTGCAGCCAGGGAGATGCTAAAGCCAAAGGAAACATCCAGCTCTGTAATCTTGAGCAGCACCAGAATCACCAGCTTGTTGAGGGCAATCCCTACGGCCAGGCCGCCAAGGATGCTGACAAAGGCCACCATCACGGTTTCCCAGAACATCATCTTGCCGATATGGCGCTTTCCCATGCCCAAGATGTTGAAAAGCCCAAATTCTCTGTTCCTGCGCTTCATCAGGAAGCTATTGGTATAAAAGAGGAAAATAACGGCAAAGATCGCAATCACGCCGCATCCCATCCCCAGGATCATCTGCATGTCTCCTGCATGGGGCATCTGCTCCAGCCCCTCATCCCTGCTGATGGCAGCCATAATATAATACATGGCAAAGACGCCGATTGCCGTAACCACATAGGGGAGGTAGAGGCCGATATTCTTCTTTAAATTATGAAATGCCAGTTTGCCATAGAAAAATCTGCTCATACTTACCTCCCCTCCTGCCCTTGCCGCGCCTGGAACTCCGTAACGGAACCGCTCTGCTCCCGCTGCCTGCCGCCTGTGGTAATAACGGTGAGAGTATCCGATATTTTTTGGTACATTTCCTCATCCGTGCCGGAACCCTTATACAGCTGGTGGAACACCTGCCCATCATTGATGAACAGCACCCGCCGGGCGCAGCTTGCAGCCTTGACGGAGTGGGTCACCATAAGGATGGTCTGCCCTTCCTCATTGATTTCCTGGAACAGGGACAGCAGGCTCTCTGCTGCTTTGCTATCCAAGGCTCCTGTCGGCTCATCCGCCAGGATCAGCTGCGGCCTCGTAATCAGCGCACGGGCAACGGCTGCCCGCTGTTTCTGCCCGCCAGAGACTTCGTAGGGGAATTTGCTCAGAATGTCTTGGATGGCCAGCTTCTGGGCAATAGGCATCAGGCGGCTGCGCATCTCGTCATATTTCTTGCCAGCCAGTACCAGGGGCAGGAAAATATTATCCTGGAGGCTGAAATTGTCCAGCAGGTTGAAGTCCTGGAAGACAAAGCCCAGGTTTTCCCTACGGAAAGCAGCCACCTCTGATTCCCGGATTGCTGACAGGTTCTTGCCATTCAATAGCACCAGCCCCGCCGTGGCGCGGTCTAAGGCGGCCAGGATATTGAGCAATGTGGTTTTCCCGGAACCGGACTCGCCCATAATCGCCACATACTCCCCCTTTTCTACGGAAAAAGTAACGTTTGTTAGAGCCTGCACCTGGTTGCCGCCAAAACGTGTCGTATAGATTTTCTTCAGGTTATTCACTTCTAAGATTGCCATAGGATCCTCCTTTTCCAAATCATTCTTGTAAACAATAGTAAAAGTTGTTTTTGAACCGTTCCTACGGATAGTATATAGGAAAAAAAGGAGGCCTGCCTTAGATTTGCCTTACATTTTCCGGGTGTACCTTACAGTTTTGTAAGGATAGGAGAATCCTTGGTAAGTATTCCACCGCATGTTAAAAGCCAACTAAGAGCCAACCGAAACTCAAAACAGGATTTTTACCCTCGTCCCCTTCCCCGGCTCAGAATCCAGCATAATCTTATGCCCCAGCCTGCCAAGGATTTCCTTCACCAGGTACAGCCCAATCCCAGAGGCTTTTTTGTCGCTCCTGCCATTGTAGCCCGTATAGCCCTTATCAAACACCCTTGGCAGGTCTTCTGCCAGGATGCCAATCCCAGTGTCCTCTACGACCAGGCAGCCGTTTTCCAAATAAATGGATACCTTGCCGGAGGATGTATATTTGATCGCATTGCTCAGAATCTGCTCCAGCACAAATACCATCCACTTCTCGTCTGTCACCGCTTTGCCCCCGAAGGGCTCATACTGCAGCGCCAGCCCTTTGCGGATAAACATGGGGGCATATTTGTGGACAGCCTGCCGAACCATACTGTCCAGGCTGTATTCCTTGAGCACGAAGTCATTGATGCTGCTGTTTAGGCGAAGGTACTGCAGCACCATCTCCACATACTGCTCAATCTTAAAAAGCTCAGCCTCCGCCTCGCGCCTCTGCCCATAATACTCTTCCGGCTCTGGGAGTTCCTGCTGCAGCAACAGGCGCATGGCGGCAATCGGGGTTTTAATCTGATGCGCCCAGAGGGTAAAATAGTCTGTTACATCCATTTTCTCCCGCATCAGCATGGCCACCTGACAGCTCCTGCCTTCCCGTGCATTTTCCAAAAGCTTCTGATAAAGCTCTTCCAGCCCTCCCTTAGGCTCCGGCAGCTTCTCTGCCGCATTCCTTGCCGCCTCCATCTGGCGCTTCAGTTCCTCTGCCCGCTTGCGGTAATGCCCAAAATCCACTGCCATCACCAACAGGGCAATCACAATGCACAGCCCCAGCGCATAGGCCACTGGCTCAACAGGCAGCCGGTACAGCCACAGCACTGCGGCAAACACAATCCCAAAAACCACATACAGGCAGATTCCCAGACGGTGGCTTTTCGCATATTCCTTGATCCAATACATATCATTCCCGCTCCTCATTTCATGGCCATTCCTCAGCCCAAGATATAGCCAATCCCCTTTTTGGTCTTTATCATATCCTCTATGCCTGCCCCTTCCAGCTTCTTGCGCAGCCGCGCCACATTTACGGTCAGGGTATTGTCATCAATAAAGCTGTCAGATTCCCACAGCCGTTCCATCAGCTTATCCCGGGTCACGATTTTCCCTTTCTGCTCCAGCAGGAGCCTTAGGATCCCCATTTCATTCTTGGTCAGCTCTACCTGCGCGCCCTCATAGACGACCAGCCCCTTGCTGCTGTCAAATACCATCCCCCTATGTTCCAGCAAGTTCCCATCCCCCCTGAAATCATAGGTTCTGCGCAGCATGGCCTGCACCTTGGCCTGGAGTACGTTTAAGTCAAACGGCTTCGCAATAAAATCATCCCCGCCCATATTAATGGCCATGACAATATTCATGTTGTCCGAAGCAGAGGACAGGAAGATTACAGGCACCTTGGAAATCTTGCGGATTTCATCACACCAATGGAACCCGTTATAAAATGGGAGGGAAATATCCATCAGAACAAGCTGTGGGTTCTGGGAAACAAAACACTGCAGCACCTCCTTAAAATCCTCCACGCATGCCGCTTCATAGCCCCATCCTTCCATATGCTTCTTGACCGTTTTGGCAATTACTTCATCATCTTCTACAATCAGCAGCTTATACATCTTGCCCCTTGCTCCTCCTTCTGTCCCTATTTTTCAAGGCACTGCCTATCCTATGGCAATGTCCCCGAAGGGGTTCTAATAATAGGAAAATCCACCTGCCGCCCTTGCAGCAAGTGGATCCTATCTTCCTCTATGTAGCCACAAAAGGATACCCTTATGCAGCCAAATGCGCTATTCTGATAGCGGAATCTCGCCCTTATATTTGCCGTTAATCACATAATATGCCATGCCGTCTTCTGGCTTAATATAAATCTGGGTAGATTTGATATGCCCTATCCTGTGGCCATTGTCTTTATGTGCCTGTTTTACCTTTTCTAAAATATCCTTCGTGGTAATTTCTTGCCCATTGAACTGGACATAAATTTCTTCCACTTTGTCGGCGTCTGCTTTCTTCGTAGATGCAGCTCTGGCAGGTTTCTTGGTGGTGTCAGATTTTTTGGTAGATGCCCTCTTTGGTTTTTCCTCTGCTTTTTCTGCTGGCGCTTCTGCCTTGGATGCTTCTGCTTCTGGCTCTTCCCCAATCTTTTCTTCTGGCGCTGGGGATTCCTCCGGCTTCACTTCAGCTTCTGCCTCAGGCTTTGCTTTTGGGGCTGCCGCCTTCTTCTTGGGTGAAGCTGCCCTTTTCTTTTTCGGCGCTTCCGCTGGTTCTTCTGTTTTTTCTTTTTGCTCAGTAACAGGCTCTTCCACTGCCGCATTACCAACAGTTTCTTCATTCTCCTGGCTGGCTGCTACTGATTTCGTTGATGTCTTTTCTGAATCTGCTTTCGCTTTTGCTGTTCTTGCCATTTCCTTTTCCTCCCTAATCTTTACTGACAGACCAAAAATCTTTCCATTGCTAACAAAGCTTCCTCTTCATCACTTCCATCAGCCACAATATTCACGCTCATACCTTTGGACGGATTAAATGCCATAATTCCCATAATGCTCTTAGCATTAATGCGCGCCTCGTTGCTCTCCAGCCTGATTTCGCTGTCAAACTGACATGCTACCTGCACCAACTCTGCAATTGGATTGCTGTACTCTTTAGCTACATTAGATACAATAATTTTCTTCTCGCTCATTTTATCTCTCTTTCCCATGTAATACTATCATACAAGCCCTTCCTGCGTGTCTACCTTTAACAAATATACCCTAACTATCTACGTTTTTCAAGGGGTTTTCGCAAAAACTAGTAATTTCATACGAAAGAAATTTTTTTCAGGGGGGAAAACTGAACACTTTTACTTTCTATTCCCATATAGCATAGCCGTTTTGTAACAATTCCATGCCTCCAAGGCCATTAGTGTTCTTTGTCCACCTGAATGGACACAAAATAATCCTCTCCCATTCGTTCCCGGACATCATTCTGGATCTGCCCCGTCAATGCCTCATCTGTTATTCTATATTTGTAAGGAACCACGATATCAAAAATCAGGTTGGTGCGGGAAGGCCGGACGGCCACCCGGAAATCATGCATCGTAATCACTGGGTCAATGGAAGCCAAAATGCCAGCCACCGTTTTCTTCAGCCCTAAGATATGGGCATCGTTCGTCACAACCGGATCCATATGGATGACGGCTTCACAGCTTAATTTTTGGCGGATTTCCATTTCTGCATGGTCTATGATGTCATGAAGCTCTAAAATATCTCCCTCTGACGGAACCTCCGCATGGAGGGAAATAATCCGCCTGCCGGGCCCATAATCATGGACAAGCAGGTCATGGATGCCGCATATCTCTTGATAGGAGAGTACTGTCTCTTGAATCTGGCGGACAAACTCTGGCTCCGGCGGCTTGCCAAGAAGTGGATCCAACGTTTCCTTGGCTGCGCAAAGCCCGGCGTAAAAAATAAACAAAGCCACCAATATCCCACAATATCCATCCACCTGGATACCCCAAAGCGCCTCTGCAGCAGAAGCCGCCAATACGACAGCCGTGGCGCAGGCATCGCTCAGGCTGTCCGCAGCCGTAGCATGCATGGCTGCGGAGTTTATTTTCTGCCCGATCCGATGGTTGTAAAAAGCCATATAGAGCTTCACCGCAATAGAAACCAGCAGGATAGCAGCTGCCAGATAGCGAAATGTCACCGCCTGGGGATGGAGGACCTTCTCCAGGGAAGTCCTTGCAAGCTCAAAAGCCATTAGGATAATCGCCCCAGAAACAATCAGGCCTGCAATATATTCTATTCTCCCATGCCCAAAAGGATGATCCACATCCGGCTGTGTACCCGCCAGCTTAAAGCCAACCAGCGTCACGCAGGAAGAGCCTGCGTCAGACAGATTGTTGAAGGCATCTGCCATGATAGAAATGGAATGGCTGAGGGCGCCTGCCAGGAACTTCCCCAGAAACAGCAGTATATTTAGGAATATCCCAAGAGCCCCACAGAGGATCCCATACCTTTGGCGGACTTCGGGGGAATTGATGTCTTCTTTATTTCTTATCCATAAATTTACCAAAATTGTCAGCATAATGCAAGAACTCTCCTAAAAATTAGTGAAGGGAATTTTTCATCCATTATAACCTTTTCTGCATCATTTGTCACTACCTCTCTTTTTACATAATAGTATAACCTTACCTCGGGCACTGATAATACGCCAGCCGCTTCCCCGCGAAAAAAGCATATTTTCATAGATTTTCCTGCCGGGGCATGATATAATAAAACGTATGAATTTTAAATCCTGCGCACGATTTAAAAGTTACTTCTTAACAGTTCCTTACCAAACCAAGAAAAGGAGAGCCATTTATGGAAAAATTTTTTAAGCTGAAGGAAAACCACACAACAGTAAGGACAGAAATTATTGCCGGCTTTACTACCTTTATGACGATGGCTTACATATTGGCTGTAAACCCGAATATTCTGTCGGTTGCGGGAATGGACGCGAAGGCTGTGCTGATTGCAACGGCATTGGCTTCCTTTGTGGGTACGCTGCTGATGGCAGTGCTTGCCAATTACCCGTTTGCACTGGCGCCTGGCATGGGGCTGAATGCCTATTTTGCCTATACGGTTGTCATCCAGATGGGATATTCCTGGCAGACCGCGTTGTTTGCCGTATTTGTAGAAGGGATTATTTTTATTATCCTGTCTCTGACAAATGTGCGGGAAGCAATCTTCAATGCGATACCGCTGAACCTGAAAGCAGCTGTCAGCGTGGGAATTGGGCTGTTTATTGCATTTATTGGGCTGCAGGACGCAAAGTTAATTGTAAATTCTGACTCTACCTTGGTGACTTACCAGAACTTTAAAGGAGATACGTTCCAATCTGTGGGCGTGGGCGCCATCCTGGCGCTGGCAGGCGTACTGATTACCGCCATCCTTCTGGCCAAGCAGGTAAAAGGCGGCATTTTACTCGGCATCCTGGTTACCTGGGTACTAGGGATTGCCTGCGAACTGGCAGGGATTTATGTGCCAAATGCAGAAGCCGGAATGTATTCGGTAATACCCTCCGGGCTTGTGAGCCTTGACTTTTCTTCTTTCAAGGAGACATTCGGGGCGGTGTTCACTGTGGATTTTGGAGCCTTGAAAATTGGGGACTTTCTAATTATTATGTTCTCTTTCTTGTTTGTAGACCTATTTGATACCTTAGGCACCTTAATTGGGGTTTCTTCCAAGGCAAATATGCTGGATGAACAGGGCAAGCTGCCGCGCATTAAGCCTGCTTTGCTCTCGGATGCAATCGCAACCTGCGTAGGGGCTGTCTTCGGGACTTCTACTACCACCACGTTTGTGGAGAGCGCTTCTGGCGTGACGGCCGGCGGGCGCACGGGGCTTACGGCGCTGACCACGGCTGGGCTGTTCCTGCTCTCCGCTATTTTCTCCCCGCTATTTTTAAGCATCCCTTCTTTTGCGATAGCGCCGGCATTGATTATTGTAGGGTTCTATATGATGGGGTCTGTCGCCAAGATTGACTTCGAAGATATGACGGACGCAATTCCGGCGTTTCTGTGCATTATCGCAATGCCACTTGCTTACAGTATTTCGGAAGGGATTGCCATTGGCGTGATATCCTGGACGATTATTAATTTGGTGACAGGGAAGGCAAAAGAGAAAAAGATCAGTGTGCTGATGTATGTGCTGACGGTTCTCTTTGTGCTGAAGTATGTGTTCCTCTGATAAGAATTTGGGTGGGCGGCCTGTTTGGCCGCCCGCTGTTTTCACAAAATTATGGTTCTGCCAGGCCCTGTGCTTGCGGAGAGCCAAAGGCATAGATTTCAAAGGCTGGGTATGTCCTCTCGTAGTGATAGCCCAGCTTTTCTGCGAGGGCTACTGACCATTTATTCTGGGCGTCCCAGCTGGGGTATAGGTTTCTGTCCATACATTCGAGGATGATCCTTGCCCCGCAGATGGTGGCGAGGCCTTTGCGGCGGTAATCCTTCCTGGTGGCGATCTCAATTTCAATTCCGCCATTGTACACGGAATAAGACGAGGCGCCGGCAATTAATATGCCGTCTTTGAGGATCGCAACGCCTAATCCCCGTTTGCGGTAGTCCTCATACGTTGCGAATTGGGCTGTAAAATCCGCCGCCCAGGAGCTTTCCCTCGTCTGGCGATAGACGTCCGCATCCATCAGCTTTAACTCATATCCCTGCGGGAGGGAAGCTACGATTTCTGTAAGATAAGGCTTACGGAAAATGCCTGGCTCCTTTTTGATGGCGTAGCGCTCCACCCGCCTGCAGCCGCTGCCATAGATATGCTCTATCGCCTTTGCCCAGTCCCCGCACCCTTGCTGGGATGGAACCATAATAATAAAATCAGAGCTTCTTTGGGCTGGCTTCTGTTCGATAAGCCCTGTGTGTACTTTTCCTGCAAGATAACAGAAATCCCCCAGGATAATACGGGCGGATTCTGGGTTCTCTTTTCTGTCTGCCCACGCCTCGCCCATGCAGCCCTGCAGGCAGGACCAAATCAGGGATTCCTCCCAGCCGACAAAAAGCGGGGCGATGGCAGGGATATCGGATGGCTGTAATTGATAAATGAACATGATTTCACCTCCCTATATTGTCAAGTGATTTTCCTTAAAAAATCAAGGAATTTATAGTTAC
>CAJTNT010000021.1 GCA_910577785.1 uncultured Lachnospiraceae bacterium
AAAGCTTCTGAATCTGTTCCTCCAGCAAGGAACACAAAACTTTATCATCATCACATATTCCGATTCTGTACATACTATCGCTCCTTTAAACAATATCGTTTCTATTGTACTTTATCTTTAACCTGCCATCAAGGTTTGGCATTACATAAAATAAATTTTTCCCACAAGAGATGGAATTCTCCTTTGGGAATATCGAAGCCCCAGAATTATACAAATTTCCATTATGATAGAATTGGCAAATCGGCAGGAACGCACAAAGGATTGATTTTCTGCAAAAAAAAGGAACTGCATTACATCTGCAATTCCCTGTTTTAAAACTGTGGGAGATTACTCCTCTGTTTTACCAGTTCCACTACGTTCTTTAGTTCACGGTCCGGGCGCATCTGGCTCTTGGTCATTCCCCGTTCCAAGAGCAGATGCCGCAAGGGTAAATAGCTGGCTTTCCACATAACAATCCTCCGCTATCCGGCAGGTACTTTTCCTGCTTGTTTTCTGTATCTGTTTTGTTTGTTCTATCAGAGATATTGTCTTTTATCAATCAAATCTCGAATGTTGGCGGTATTTCCTGTTGTTCTGCCAATCATATTTTTGTTACACCTACTGACGGTTAAATATCGGCCGCTTGCAGATGGAAATGGGTTCTGCGTAAATTCTTCAGAATGTAACCGCCAGAGTAGGCATTATGTAACAATCGGAATATTGCTATGTGAAGCCAATCAAATAAGAGGTAACTAGATTCTTATATTTAATCTGGGATATATTTGTTAATAGAAGCAATACCATCTGCATTGGCTTTATAATAAATCACCAGATTATTTTCTGCATCCAGTTCCAGCCGGCTTTCCTCGATCAGGCCGTTAGAACAGGCCGTCTGAAGGGCGTCATCCATTTGCGAGTCTTTAAAAGCGCGGAATTTGCCATAATCTGCCTGTAAGGCATTCTGAACATCTTTTCTGCAAGCTTCTTTTCCGGAACAGAAGAATTTTAATATTGCGAAATTTAATGGTTTCATAGTTTATCCCTCCTGCGTAGCTTTGTTCTGGGAAATTGCCAGAACCACGATACCAATCACCATAATTACAGCGCCTATCCAGCCGCGGACAGGAATGGAATAGCCATCCGCTCCAAAAATCAGTCCGATTACGATAAAACACCATAATGGCCCCCAGAAAGCATATGTGCCATTGCAGCCCATCCCCAATGCGGCGCCGCACATAGAAGAACCTTTATACCAGAATTTAAATGAGAACGAAGCAAAGATGCCAGATATGATAAACAGCCATATCGAAGGGGCATCCGTCATTGCTGTTCCTAAAAGGCTCAATCCTGCGCCAATTCCTCCTTCGCCAATCATGGAAAGGATGGATACAAAAATTAATCCATTTACAATTCCTGAGGTACACTGACGGATAATAATGGCAACTTCATAGTCTACCATACAGCAGGCATATCCGCCGACTGCTCCTTCGATACCCCAGCCGATAGCAGCCCCCAAAGCTGCAAGCATGCCAATGGCAGTTTGTCCATCAATATGCATTCCAGTCATGCCAGTGCTGCCAATAAGAACCGCAGCGGCAAAACAGATCCCAATACCGCAAACCATCCCCCCAGACAATTTCTGTTTATACAGAAACCGGCCTATGATCGTGCCGACAGCCGCATTCATAGCTGCAATCGGAACAATGATAGATCCTGCCATCTGCAGGCCTACGACATAGCAGGTAGACGCAATAGGCCCTCCGATGATTGCTGCAATAATCAGGGTCCGTCCAGGCTTGGATTTTAGAGACCGTCCGAAGTCCCCCAGGCGTCCAATGATAGCCCCGTAGATTAATGACCATATCGCGGAACAGATATCGTTGACTGCCGCACCGACTGCGCTTAATACATAGATGACGGTAAATGCGGATAAGCCGCTACTGGCTCCTGACCAGACTGTCCAGATACCGGACGCCATACCCTGTGTCATGAATGCTGTGTATCCGCCGTATAGGAAACCGGAAAACAGAGCAATTATGATACCTTTTTTTCGGAACGCATTGTCCCGTTTCGCCTTAGCAGCTAAAACGTTTGCTGACGTATTAGCTAAACTGCTCATAATATTACCTCCTTTAAATTATTTTTTGTAACATTATTATAATCTATGCCCTTAAGGGGAAAGTCAATGCTTTTTTCATGGATTGCCCCATCATGCTCCTTCCAGATATTCCAATAATTCAGATACGCCTTCTCCTGTATATGAACTGACAAAAAATATTTTTTCGCACCCGGCAAGCCGCAGCCATTCTGCAGCCTGCTGAGGGTTGGCCAATGGATGGTCAATTTTGGTGACAATGCCGATACATTCCCTCGTGGCAATCGCGGTGACGCAAGGAGGATAAAGGGAATAGGGCTCAATGGCGCTCAAAAGAAGCCCGATCACATCGGCTTCAAAGGAAAAAATGGACAATGCATGCCCAAGGCTTGCTGTTTCCGCATATTCTCCGGGAGTATCAATGATTACATCATGAAAACATACGGATTGTGTTTTTTGGTATGTGATGGCTTCGCCTTTCAAAGCCTGCGTCAGAGACGTCTTTCCGGCTTCGCTGCGTCCTGCAAACATAATTTTCCTCATAACAGCCCCGTTTCTATCTGCGTGTGATATCACAACAGGAGAATGCAAGAGTATTTCGAAAATAATCGCATATCTCAGTCATTGATGTTTCCACATCGGATAAATAGCCTGTAATAATCAAAGATCCGCTAAAACGGTCTACAAACCCCAAATTGATATCGCCTGCTTTCACTGCAATGTCGGCTGCGATAACAGCAGATTCTGGAGGGGTGATGTTGAGGATGCCGATGGCGGAACGGTCATAGTCTATGTCTGGATTGAGGCCGAGTTTGCGATAAACAATCGGTTTGGGGCCGCCGATGATGTGGGCGAGAGATATTTGTTTTCCAGGCACAGTTTCTTGTATAATACGCAGAGGTTCTGTTGGGTCTTTGGTTAATAAATCTATCGTGTTCATAAATACCTCCATAAAGTTTGATGATAGGTTATAGTACGATTTTACCATTTACCCATAAGTGTAAAGTCAAGTTTTTTTGTGAAATATTATTTCGATATTGACTTTCCCTTTATATGGAATGTGTATAATCAAATAAATAGGTTAGCAGATTCTGAAAGGTATGGGACGATGGGGAATTGGATGGGAAAAAAGGTTGACACACAGTTGTTTTATAAAATGTTAGACCGTCTCTATGAAAACAAAGAGATGGATCGGGTGGAGCCTTATATGCTTGAGACATTAGCGGAGGCTGGTGAATCCAGAGATCTGGAGGGCGTGGTTTCCGTCTGTAATGAGCTAGGAGGGCTGTATCGTGCGATGGGGCGTACAGAGGAAGCCCTTTGGGCATATGAGAAAGTGATGGACGGCCTCAAGCAGATGGGGATGGAGGGAACCCGCAATTACGCAGTTGCCCTGATTAATGTAGGCAATGTGCATATTTCCCAAAAATCCTATGAAAGGGCATATGATATCGACCGCCAAGCTTTGGGAATATTGGAGAGGCTGGGAGATCATGGGTATCAGGCGGCTGCTTTGTACAACAATATGAGCGCTGCTTTACGCGAGCTTGGCCAGACAAAAGAAGCGCAGCATATGGCGCGGCAGGCAATACAGATCATGGAAAAAATGCCGGAGTGCGTAGCCGAATTGGCTACTTCCTATACAAATCTGGGGCAGGCACAAGCGAAGGAATATGCTTATGCAGATGCCAGGGAAAATCTTACCTATGCGCTGCAGCTGTATGAAAATTGCAGTGGCGGCAGGGATATCCATTATGCGACGGCAGTGTATGCGCTTGCTAACGTGGATGATGCGCAGGGGCATTATGAACAGGCCAAAGAGGGATACGGTAAAGCCGCAAAGCTGACAGAACGGGATTTTGGGCGTACGCGTAATTATGGCCAAATAATGGAAGATCTGGAACGGGTTAGGAAGAAGGCGGTGGGAAGGGATGGAGGAGATTGGCAGGGTTAGGGAGAAGGTGGAAAATGTTGAAGGGAATGGAATTGTCCCAGGGGTTTTACGAGTTATGTAAAGAGCAATTATTTGCTGGCGGGCTGGGAGCTTTTCGGGGCTATCTGGCTATGGGGCTGGTGGGCGAGGGTTCGGAATGCTATGGCTATGATGATGAGTTGTCACAGGATCATGATTTTGGGCCTGATTTCTGTATCTGGATCCCAGAGAAGATTTATCAGGAGAACCGCAATCAGTTTATAGCGGCATACGATGCATTGCCAATGGAATATCGTGGGTATCGGAGGGATGCGTCAGAACAGACGAGAGCCAGGCGCGGCATTATGACAATCGAGGGATTTTACCAAAAATATACTGGGATCTTGCATGCTCCGGCTAACGCAGAAGAATGGTTCCGGATTCCGCAGGGTTTTTTGGCGGTCGCAACGAATGGCGCCGTATTTGAGGATTCCTATGGGGAGTTTACACGCAGGCGGAATTATTTGCTTGCTTATTATCCGGAAGATGTAATCCGGAAAAAGCTGGCGGCAAAAACAGTGGTTATGGGACAGGCAGGGCAATACAATTATGTCCGGTGCTGCCGCAGAGAGGAGTGGGAGAGCGCATATCTGGCAGGCAGCGAGTTCGTGGGCGCAGCGCTCTCTACTGTTTATTTGCTGAATAAAAAATATATGCCTTTCTATAAATGGGCGTTTCGGGGAACGGATTCACTGTCAGAGCTGCGGCATGCGATTGTGGATTTGAAAGAGTTTGTGCATTTGCAAGACACATCGGAAAATGCTGTGCGGAAAAGGCTTCTGATAGAGGATATCTGCAATGAAGTGGCTTGCGCGCTCAGAAAAAAGGGATATTCCACCTGCGCCAGTGATTTTCTTGCTTCTCATGGAAATTCTATTATGGAAGGTATTCGGGATGTAGGGCTGCGCAGTATGCATGTTTTGGTAGATTATAACTAGGACAAGACTATTTTTAATGTAAGGGAAAGGGTATGATGGAAAAAATAGAGAACAGTGCAAAAGAGAGGCTGGTTAGGCAGATCATTTCGGAAGAATATCGGATGTTTTCTAATGTGCAGAACATTGGCGGCCGCGCTTCCTGCCAGGATGATTTTGATACGTTTTATATTATGCGGTCAGCCCAGCACAGCATTTTTGGGATGGGTACGCTGGAAAGCTATTTAAACGATATAAGGGAAGCGCAGATGGGAGGGCGTAATCTGATTGCGGAAAAATATTCCTGGATGATGGAGGAAACAGATTCTGCCTGGTTTGCGGAAAAACTGAAGCCATACCTTCCGAAGGCCAGCGAGAGGAAGATACTCTTGGCGGAAAGGATGACCCGGGTTTTTATGGACTGTTACGAAGGCGTAAAAGAAAAATATCCGAATATGCTGGCTTTTGGGCGCAGCCCATATGACAATCAGGATGGGGCGTCTATCCAGCTGTATTTTTCCAGTGAGCTTAAGACATGGTCAGAGGCTACCTTGCTGCTGGCCTGCCAGGATATTATATCACACCTGGAGGAACGTCGGAATCCGGTGTGTATGATTTATGAGAAAATTATGGATCTTTATAGCCATATGGCGCTTGAAACTGTAAAAGAGAGGTGAAACAATGGGGAATACATATAAAGTGACAGATACAATCTGGTACGTCGGGGTGGACGATCATGTGACGGACCTTTTTGAGGGGCAGTATCCGGTTTTAAATGGAATGTCTTACAATTCATATGTAATATTAGATGAAAAAGTGGCGGTCATGGATACGGTAGACGTCCGTTTTGGCAAGGAATGGCTGTCGAATCTGATGCAGGTCCTGGATGGCAGGAGGCCAGATTATCTGGTTGTACAGCATATGGAGATGGATCATGCGGCAAATATAGGGCTGTTTATGGAACATTATCCAGAGGCGGTGATTGTCAGCAATGAGCGGGCTTTTATCATGATGAGGCAGTTTTTCAATACCAGCTTTGAGGGGCGCCGGCATGTGGTGGAACATGGGGCTTCCTTGCTGCTGGGGCGCCATAATTTGAATTTTGTGTTTGCGCCGATGGTGCATTGGCCGGAGGTCATGGTAACTTACGATTCTTATGAACGGGTTCTTTTTTCGGCGGACGGATTCGGCAAATTTGGTTCCCAGGATACACGGGAAGAATGGGACGATGAGGCCAGACGTTATTATATCGGCATCGTTGGGAAATACGGGGAGCAGGTGCAGAGCCTGCTGAAAGCGGCTTCTGGGCTGGATATCCAGAAGATTTTGCCGTTACATGGGCCGGTCCTTACAGATAACCTGGGGCATTATCTGAAGAAATATGATATTTGGTCTTCCTATCAGGTAGAAACAGAGGGGATTGTGATTGCTTATACAACGGTGTATGGCAACACCAGGCAAGCGGTCGAGATACTTGCGTTCCTTTTGCAGCGCAGGGGATGCCCGAATGTAGTTGTGCATGATTTGGCGCGGTGCAGTATGTCCCAGGCGGTGGCGGATGCGTTTCGGTATGGGAAACTGGTACTGGCAACAACCACATATAATGGGGGGGTCTATCCTTTCATGCATGATTATCTGCATCGGCTGGCAGAGCATAACTTTCAAAACCGTACCATTGCCCTGGTGGAGAATGGTTCCTGGGCTCCCAGTGCGTCAATGGGCATGCGAAAGATGCTGGAAGGCTGCAAAAATTTGAAATATACAAAGAATTCTGTGCAAATCCATTCTGCGGTCAGCCCAGACAATATCAAAGAGCTGGATGTACTGGCAAATGAGCTTTGCCGAGAATATATCGCGGCTTCTCCCGTTTTGGCTCAAAAAGATGATGCGGCTGCGATGTTTAAAATAGGATATGGGCTCTATGTCGTGACGTGCAATGATGGCATGAGGGATAATGGCTTGATTGTCAATACGGTGTCCCAGGTAGCGGATGCGCCAGAGCGGATTGCTGTATGTATCAATAAAAAGAATTATTCCCATGAAATTATCCAAAGAACTAGAAAATTAAATGTAAATATATTGAGTACGGAAGCTTCGTTTTCTATTTTCCAGAGATTTGGGTTCCAAAGCGGCAGGACGGCAGATAAATTTATGGGTATAGAATTTAATCGGACAGATAATGGGCTTCCTTTCCTAAAAAAGGGAATCAATGCGGTGATTTCCCTTGAGGCGGAACAATATATGGATCTGGGAAGCCATGGCATGTTCTTATGCAGAGTAGCGGAGCGGCGGGTGGTTTCGGATCAGGATACGATGACTTACAATTATTACCAGTCCCATATTAAGCCGAAGCCTCAGCCAGACGGGAAAAAGGGATGGGTTTGCAAAGTATGCGGATATGTATATGAAGGAGAAGAATTGCCGCCAGGCTTTGTATGCCCGCTGTGTAAGCATGGAGCCTCTGATTTTGAAAAACAACAATGATAAAGATATTGACTTTGCCCTATAGGGAAATGATAATTTAAAGATATGAGAAAAATATATGTAACTGTAGAACAGTTACATAAGGGGAAAGGAGAAGGCGATGAGGTATTATGGCGAGGAAGCTTTAGGTATGGTGGAAACGATTGGTATGGTTCCCGCTTTGGAAGCATGTGACAAAATGCTGAAGGCGGCGGACGTCGAATTGATTTCTTATGAGAATGTCGGTTCTACTTTGGTGACGATTTTGGTGAAGGGCGATGTGGCTGCCTGCAGGGCATCGGTTGATGCGGGCAAGAGGGCTGCAGAACAGATTGGTAAGGTGACAGCTGCAAATGTAATACCGCGGCCGATTCGGATTATCGGTGATATTGTGTCCTGTCACGATGTAGACATTTATTAACACGTATGGAGAGGTAGGGCTTATGGCTAAATATAATGCTTTAGGTATGATAGAAACATTTGGTCTTGTATTTGTACTGGAAGCTGCTGACGCTATGGTAAAAGCTGCAGATGTGGAATTGGTAGGTTATGAGAACACTGCATCAGGCTATATATCCGTGCTGGTGGCAGGGGATGTTGCAGCCTGCCAGAGTGCGGTAGACGCTGGCGTAAAGGCGGTGAATGACATGGATGGCAATCTGTATAGTTCTGTCGTGATTGCAAGCCCGCATCCGGATCTGTACAAGATTACGGAACGCTATCGGTTGGATAAACTCCTTCCGTATAAAGATTAAGATCTATTGGGGAAGGAGATGGACATGAATATTATTGACAATGATCTGCTCTCCATCCAGGAAGCCAGGATATTGGCGGAAAACGCAGCTATGGCAAAAAGACAGCTTGCTGAATTCTCACAGGAAAAGCTGGATGTAATTGTCGAAGGGATGCTGGATGCAGTGACTGCGCATTTGGAAGAATTAGCCATGTGTTCCCATGAGGAGACTGGTTATGGGAATGTAGAAGATAAAATTGCAAAGAATTATTTTGTATGTGAATCTGTAAGGCAGCAGCTCCGCCATATGAAATGCGTCGGCTTTATAGAAGAAGATGCAGATGCATTTATGATGAAAGTAGGGGTGCCGTTGGGAGTAATAGCGGCGTTGGTTCCCTCTACAAACCCAGTATCTACCACAATTTTCAGCGCGGTGATTGCAATAAAGGCGGGCAATGCCATTATTTTTTCTCCCCATCCCAGAGCAAAAAAGACGATTAGCAGAACGCTTGATATTTTGATAAAAGCTGCCCGTGGACACGGTATGCCTGAACATGGGATTTCATATCTCCATGCCGTGGATAGAGAGGGAAGCAATACCCTGATTGGGCATCCGGAAGTAAATTTGATCCTAAATACTGGGGTTCCATCCTTTCTGGATGAAGCGAACCGTTCGGGAAAGCCATTGATTTACGGCGGAAGCGGAAACGGGCCGGCATTTATTGAGAGGACTGCCAATGTGAAACAGGCAGTCAGAGACATTATAGCAAGCAAGACCTTTGATTATGGAATGGTATCCGCTGCAGAACAGTCCATTGTAGTAGAGCGGTGCATTGAGCCGGAAGTCCGAAGGGAACTGCATGCCCAGGGGGCATATTTTATGACAGAGGAAGAGTCCATCCGGCTGGGGGCGTTGCTGTATAAAACGGACGGAAGCATAAATGCGGAATTCGTCGGGATCTCTGCAGGGCGCTTGGCTTCAAGGGCTGGTTTTTCCGTAGATTCCCATGTGAAGGTGCTGGTCGCGGAGGGCAAATATGCATTGAGTGATAATCCCTATAATAAAGAGAAGCTTTGCCCTGTGCTCGCTTACTACATAGAAGATGACTGGAGGGATGCCTGCGAAAAATGTATTGAGCTTTTGTTTAGCAAAAATGGAGGCCATACGTTGGTAATCCATTCCATGGACGATTATGTAATCCGGCAGTTTGCTTTGAAAAAACCGGTGGCCAGAGTGTTGGTCAATACCCCGGCAACACTTGGGGGTATGGGGGCGACCACGAACCTGTTTCCCTCCATGGTGCTCGGAAACGGTGTGGCAGGACAGGGGATTACATCAGACAATGTATCGCCAATGAATCTTGTGTATATACGCACGGTTGGAGCAGGCATACGTGACAATGCCTGTATCAGAAGGCATTGTAGTGAAAAATTGGCAGAAATTAAGGAAAAACGCAGGGCAGAGCATGAAGAAGGGCTGCGTATGGTTCAACGTCTGTTGAATGAGGCGCTTTCTTCCATGCCAGAACATAAAAATAAAAAATAAAGAAAGTGAGGTATATGAATTGGATATTCGTGAATTTTCTACAAAACTCGCAGAAGCAACCAGGAACATGAAACCAGAAGAACGTGAAGCAATCCAAAAGATGTTCCAAGGGGTAAGTGACCAGATCACAAAAACAGGCTCGGCCGCACCATCCAGTACAACGGGATGCTGCGGCGGATTTGCAGGGGCAGCCAGCCATGGGACAGCTATTCCAGACGGGCCGACGGAACGTATCTTGGCTTTGAAGAGGCAGTATATGAAATGGAAGCCATCCATTACGCTGCACCGTGCAAAGGCAATTACAAAGATTTATAAAGAAAACCCGGGGATGCCGAAGATCCTGCTTCGCGGAAAGAGTTTCCGGTATTGCTGTGAGACGGCTCCGCTCGTAATCCAGGAAAATGAGCTAATTGTCGGAAATCCGACAGGGGCGCCGAGGGCTGGCGCGTTTGCCCCGGATCTTGCATGGAGATGGATGAGGGATGAATTGGATACTATTGCAACCCGTGACCAGGATCCCTTTATCATATCAGAAGAAGATAAGAAATATATGACAGACGTACTGTTCCCATTCTGGGAAGGGAAATCGGTAGATGAATACTGCGAGGATCAGTACCGTGAATGCGGCGGCTGGGAATTGTCTGGTGAGTCCTTTGTATCCGACTGTTCCTATCATGCGGTAAACGGCGGCGGCGATTCCAATCCTGGTTATGATGTGATCACCATGAAAAAAGGCATGATCGATATCCAGAATGAAGCCCGGGAAGCATTGAATCACTTAAGTTACGCAAACCCAGAGGATATTGACAAGATCTATTTTTACAAATCCGTGATTGACACCACGGAAGGCGTAATGATTTATGCACAGCGGCTTTCTGATTATGCCCGCCAGTTAGCTGCAAAGGAAGCAAATCCACAGCGCAGAGCGGAGCTGGAAAAGATTGCGGAGATCAATGCAAAGGTTCCGAAGTATAAGCCAGAGACATTCTGGGAGGCAATCCAAGCTGTATGGACGATTGAGTCCTTGCTCCCGGTAGAAGAAAACCAGACAGGCATGTCTATTGGGCGGGTGGACCAGTATATGTATCCGTTCTATCGGGCAGATATTGACGCTGGCCGTATGAATGATTATGAGGCGTTTGAGCTGGCAAGCTGTATGCTGATTAAGATGTCCGAGATGATGTGGGTAACATCTGAGGCCGCATCTAAGTTTTTTGCTGGATACCAGCCGTTTGTAAATATGTGTGTTGGCGGATGTACACGGTCTGGCGCAGATGCGACGAATGACCTGACATACCTGCTGATGGATGCTGTAAGGCATACCAAGATTTATCAGCCGTCGCTGGCTTGCCGCATCCATAATAAATCCCCAGAGAGATATTTGCGTAAGATTGTAGATGTTGTCCGTGCAGGCATGGGATTCCCAGCTTGCCACTTTGATGACACACATATTAAGATGATGCTGGCAAAGGGCGTGTCTGTAGAGGATGCCAGGGATTACTGCCTCATGGGCTGTGTAGAGCCGCAGAAAGCAGGGCGTTTGTATCAGTGGACGTCTACCTCTTATACACAGTGGCCGATTGCGATCGAACTTACGCTGAACCATGGTGTGCCGCTCTGGTATGGGAAACAGGTAACGCCGGATGAGGGGGCGCTTTCTAAATACCAGACCTTCGAGCAGTTTGACCGTGCTGTAAAGAATCAGATTGACTATATCACAAAATGGACGGATGTTATGACTGTGATTTCCCAGAGAGTGCATAAGGAGCTTGCGCCAAAGCCGTTGATGTCTATTATGTATGAAGGATGTATGGAAAAGGGATATGGCGTAGAATCTGGCGGCGCAATGTACAATTACGGGCCGGGCGTTGTATGGTCAGGGCTTGCTACTTATGCAGATTCCATGGCGGCAATCAAGAAACTCGTATTCGATGATAAAAAGTATACATTGGAGCAGCTGAATCAGGCATTGCTTGCTGATTTCGAAGGCTATGAACAGATTAGGAGAGACTGCCTGGACGCTCCAAAGTATGGAAATGATGATGATTATGCAGATAATATCTGTTCGGATATTATTCAGTACACAGAGCATGAGCACAGGAAATACAAAACGCTGTTCTCTCATCTGAGCCATGGCACGCTGTCAATCTCCAACAATACGCCGTTTGGCATGATGACAGGCGCGTCTGCAAACGGGAGAAAAGCGTGGATGCCGTTGTCTGATGGTATCAGCCCTACGCAAGGCGCAGATTACAAGGGGCCGACAGCGATCATTAAGTCAGTGTCCAAGATGGCGAACGACAATATGAACATAGGCTTGGTACATAACTTTAAGCTGATGCCAGGGCTTCTTGATACCCCAGAAGGAGAGCAGGGCCTGATTACGCTGCTTCGCACGGCAAGTATGTATGGCAATGGCGAGATGCAGTTTAACTATGTTGACAACCAGTCCATGCTGGATGCGCAGAAAGACCCAGACAGCCACAGGGACCTGGTAGTGCGTGTTGCTGGATACAGTGCATTCTTTACGGAGCTGTGCAAGGATGTCCAGGATGAAATTATTAGCAGGACCATGCTGACAAAACTTTAAGGGATGGCGCATGATGAAGGAGTTTACTTATGGGTGAAGTGCAGAATGAAAACATTGAGCGGAAGGCAGTGATATTCAATGTACAGAAGTATAACACATTTGATGGCCCCGGCGTCAGGACTCTGATTTTTTTTCAAGGATGCCCGCTCAGATGTAAATGGTGTGCGAATCCAGAGGGACTCGAACGGAAATTCAGGGTGATGTTCAAAAGCGATGTATGCGTGGACTGTGGAAGATGTGTTTCAGTGTGTCCGAAGGGGATCCATAAGATATCGGCTAGCACCGGCGAGCATTGGATTGACCGCAACAGGCAGTGTATTGGATGCCGGGCGTGTGAATCGGCCTGCCTGGTTAGGGCGCTGAGCATTATCGGGGAAGAAAAGACCATATCTGAGCTCCTGGATATCGTAATGGAAGACAAAGACTTTTATATGATGTCAGGCGGAGGCGTCACCCTTGGCGGAGGCGAGGTGACGGGCCAGCCAGAGGCAGCTGCCAGCTTGCTGGACGCCTGTAAAAGAAATGGAATAGGGACTGCGATTGAAACCTGCGGTTATGTAAAGCCGGAAAGTTTGAAGATGATGGCTCCTTTTGTGGATCTTTTCCTGTTTGACCTCAAGCATATTGATTCACAACGGCATTACGAGTGGACCGGCGTTAGGAATGAACTGATTATTGAAAATGTGAAGTGGCTGCTGGGGAACAATAAAAACGTTAAAATTAGGATGCCGCTGTTAAAGGGAGTCAATGACAGGCGGGAAGATATTGAAGGGATTGTAAAATTGCTGGCTCCATATCAGGATTACGATAATTTCAAAGGGATTGACCTGCTGCCATACCATAAGATGGGAGTGAACAAATACAAACAGCTGGGAATGGAATACCAGATAGAAGGCGATCCGTCCCTTTCAGCAGAAGATTTGGATCGGATTGAAAAATGGATTAGCGAATATGCTCTTCCAGTAGCGGTAATCCGGCACTGAGGGAGTGATAAGAATGGAATTATTTGATGGCAGCCGTGATGGGATTAGCCGTATTATAGAAGAATCTGTGCCAGGAAAGCAGGTGACAATTGCACATGTGATTGCATCGCCCATGTATGATATCTATGAAAGGCTGGGCATCGATGAGGCTGGAGCCATTGGAATCCTTACGCTATCCCCTTATGAGACGGCTATTATCGCGGCAGATATAGCAACAAAAGCTGCGAGTGTCCAGATTGGTTTCCTGGATCGTTTTACAGGTTCGGTAGTTATCAGCGGCGACGTCCAGAGCGTCGAGACAGCCCTTGGGGCAGTTACGGATACCTTACAGAAGATGCTGGGGTTTGCTGTGGTGCCGATTACCAGGACATAGTCGGAAGGGTTTTGCAGAGAAAGGAAGCGGATGTGGGAAGGCGGATTATGATGATAGGACCTACGGGGAGCGGGAAGACAACGCTTTGCCATGCAATCAATGAGTGCGATGGGCTGCCGCGGAAAACACAGGATATGATTTTTGGAAAGTATACCATCGATGTGCCTGGCTCCTATCTGGACAATCCATGGATGTATAAGCATTTGATATCGGCTGCGCAGAACTATGCATCTCAAATTGTAATGCTGGTGGATGCAACTGGCATGAAGGAGGTGTATTCCCCTGGATTCGCAAAAGTCTTCAACTGTCCGGTGACAGGGGTGGTCACAAAATGCGGACAGGAAGGAATAAATATACAAAAGTGTGAAGAACAGCTAAAAAAAATCGGGATAGGTAAGCCATGGTTTTATATCAGCAGTCATGATGATGAGGTAGGAATAGAGGAGCTTAAAAATTATCTGTTCAGCCTGGCATTGGATGGAGGAGAGAATGAAATTTATAACAGAATATGACCTTCGTGCCCAATTCAATGAACAGCCTTTTGCAGACTATCAAATTGAAGAAAATACCCGCCTGACCCCAGGGGCAAGACAATTCCTATCGGATCGGGGCATCAACCTTTTTGAGGATGGGACAAAGATGCGGTTCGGCGTGCCGGCTGGGAATCCAAAGGTACAGGAAACGAACCGGAACCCGGCGCCGGCAGCCGACGTGGCTCTGGAGGCGGCGGATGCAAAGGGAAATTCGTTGGCAATTGCAAAGCTGCTGAGCAAGATGGAAATTCTGGAAGCGGAATTCCTTGTCCTAATCAGCCAGATTATCGAAGAAGATATTGAAATCGCCGGGCAGATGTCAAAGTTGGGGCATGAGTTCGGAAGGATAAAAATGTTTTTTACAGATGAGCCAGCGGATTTAGCTGTCTGCTTTGAGGGGTGTACAGGGATGGATGGGAAAAACGGCGGCAAGGATTTGGGAAATTGTTTTGAGATTTCGGATTTCCATATTCAGTCGGCCAATGGAAAGATGCTTGTCCAAATGAATGCCCTGCGGGCAAAAATCAGGGCCATCCGGATCCCTATTGCGGAGGCATTAAGCGGGCCTAAGGATGAAAATCGTCTGATTACAGTGACAGAAGCGATCAATCGGGTTATTAATAGATTGACGCAAATGATATGTATGGCAGCGGGGGTGAAAGAATGCAGACGGACACAATAGATTTCCAATTTTGTGAAGAACTTGTGCAAAAATTTAAACAGGTGGTAAAACACCCAATCCGTTCAGAAAGCCCCGTTTATTATGTGGGCGTAGATTTAGGGACCGCATGTGTGGTAACTGTGGTTCTGGATGAGGACCGCCAGCCTGTCGCAGGGGCTTATGAGTATGCAGATGTGGTGAAGGACGGTATGGTTGTGGATTACATTGGGGCAGTAGATATTGTCCGCCGGATGAAAGCGGAACTGGAGGAAAAGCTTGGCGTGGAAGAGCTGCTTTATGCGGCGGCCGCAATTCCGCCAGGGACAGACACTTTGGATGGAGGGGCGGTCAAAAATGTAGTGGAGGCAGCAGGATATACGATCACAGCGCTGGAAGATGAATCCACTGCCGCCAACGAAGTCCTCCGCATACAGAACGGGGCAGTGGTAGATATTGGCGGCGGAACCACAGGGATATCTATTTTCAGAGATGGGAAAGTGGTATATGTGGCAGATGAGCCTACGGGAGGGACACACTTTTCCCTGGTGCTGTCTGGCGCATATCGGAAGAGTTTTGAGGAAGCGGAACTTTTCAAAAGAGATCCAGCAAACCATAAAGAGATACTGCCTGTGCTGAAACCGGTGATTGAAAAAGTATCTATGATTATCAGCCAGCATATTGCGGGTTATCAGGTTGACAGCATTTCATTGGTTGGCGGTACCTGCTGCTTGGCAGGGATCGAAGATATCATTGAGAAAAAAACGGGGGTACCGACCTATAAGCCGGCAGATCCCATGTTTGTGACGCCACTGGGAATTGCCTATAGCTGCACTGCAGAAGAGAGATAGGATGGTGGGGAACTATGGATTTTCGGATCATTAAATCTCCCACGCAGGGAACATTGGACATTCTGGAGCGGAGGAAAAGTTCCGGCAGCAGGCAAAAGCTGGAGCATGTGGATGCGGTCGGGCTTGTACAGGGGAAATTGATAGAGATGATTGTGGCAGCTGATATTGCTGAAAAGGCAGTGGGCGTTACGGTCGAGGACATCAGAGGAAGCTGCCCTCAGAATATGATATTGCTGGCGATATTTGGAGACACTTCTTCGGTAGAGTCTGCGATTGAGAAGATCAAGGAGAGCATGGCAAAGGTGAGGAAGAATGATAACAGCAAAATTGATTGATAACATCTGGGCAACTAGGAAATCCGAACTCTTAAACGGTTATAAGCTGATGGTCGTTGAGGTAATAGGCGGGGCAGACGCCGGAAAGAGGCTGGTGGCCGTGGATGTGATTAGCGCGGGGATTGGCGACCGGGTGCTTGTGACCCTGGGGTCTTCTGCACGCAAAATGTTTGAAGATGATAATATTCCGGTTGATGCAGCAATCATCGGGATTATTGACGAAGATTGCTGTTTTGAAGAATAGGGCAGGAGGTGAAAGAGAAAGGTGAAGAAACTAATTGATGTAGCTGCAGTAAATGCAATGAAGGGGGAAGGCAAGAGCATCATTTATATTGATAGGGATACGCTGGTTACGCCGGCAGCAAGAGATGCAATTGATACAAACGGCATGACGATAAAGGAAGGCTGCGATCCGGCTCCAGAGACGACAATGTCTGCTTCCTGCTGCCAGGATCAGGGGGCTGTGCAAGAAGGCAAGAGCCCCAAAAATGAAGTAAGCGCAGATTTGATTTTCCATGTACTGTCACGTTTGCAGGAGAGCGGGCTTTTAAAAGGTATGTTAGACGCCTGTGTATCAGGCAGCAAGCCATATGATGCGGAATACGATCCGGCAGGTTTTAAGCTCATACGCGGCGACAGCATTAGGACCGAGGTTTTGGATACGGGCATTCCCGCCCAGGCAGGAAAGGTCCACTATAAGGAAATTATAGGGGCTGATGATAAATCTTCGATAGCAGCAGGCATTATTACGATTGATGATGTTGAATTTGGCTGGGAAACGGAGTGCCAGGAAATATATTATATTGTGAGCGGCTGCATTACAGTCACGATTGATGGGAAAGTATATGAAGCAAGGACGGGCGATGCATTCTTTATTAAGAAGGGCGTCCAGTGTTCGTTTGGCGCAAAAGGGCTTGGAAAGGCATTTTATGCAACATACTAATCAACGAGGAGGACGAATATGCAGGCTTTAGGTTTTATAGAAACCAGAGGGCTAGTCGCTGCGATTGAAAGTGCAGATGCAATGCTCAAGGCCGCGGAAGTGCATTTGGTAGAAAGGACATTCGTAAAAGGCGGAATTGTCACCATTACGATTACTGGAGATATTGCGGCATGCAAGGCTTCCGTGGATGCAGCGGCTGCCGCAGTCACACGGATGGGCGGGACCATTCTTTCCACACATGTTATCCCGCGCCCACATGAAAGCCTTGATGGCTTGGTCATTGGGCCTGCGGCTCCAGGTAAAGAAGTGAAAGAAGATCCTGATGATAAGGAAATCCCGGATAAAGGCCCAGAAGCAGAAGAGGTGGAAGAGATTGAGTCCGAAAGCTTAGAGCCAGACACTGTTGCAAAAAAATTAGAGGCAAACAGGGCATCTGTGGAGGGGATTGTAGAAATAGAGGGGATTGACCGGGCAATCTCACTGCTGAAGCGGTTTAAGATAGCTGAGTTAAAGGAAATGATCTGCAGTGAATATACGGAGATAAATCTCGACAGTGAAGCAGTAATGAATCTGACAAAGAAAGAATTACTGGACTGGCTGAAAGATTTTTATATTAAATAGTAAGGAGGAGGACTATGGAAAATATGGATTTTGATTTGCGGTCTATACAGGAAGCTAGAGAACTCTGCAAATATGGTTCTGTAGCTGCTGGACGAATCGCAAAGTACACGGAGGAACAGATTGATAGGATTCTGCGCAGTATGGTGAAAGCGGCGGAAGAACACGCTGCAGAACTTGCCCAAATGGCGGTAGAAGAGACTGGCTTTGGAAAAGTATTGGACAAAACGTATAAGAACCATGCAGCGTCAACTCTGTTATATCACTATATAAAGGATATGAAGACACAGGGGGTTATCCGTGAAGATCCTGTAAACAAAATGTTTGAGGTGGCTGATCCGGTTGGGCTGATTATGGGTATTATACCTTCTACGAATCCTACGTCAACCGTGATTTACAAGGCTATGATAGCGATTAAGTCGAGAAATGCAATTATCTTCTCGCCGCATCCATCGGCGCTGAAATGCACCTCCAGAGCCGCCCAGCTGATGGCGCAGGCAGCGGTAGACGCTGGAGCGCCATCCGATACGATTGGGTGCCTGTCTATGTGTTCCATGCAGGCAACGAATGAGCTGATGCATAATGATGCAGTAAAGCTTATTATCGCGACAGGCGGCCCCGGTATGGTGAAAGCTGCTTATAGTGCTGGCAAGCCGGCAATCGGCGTAGGCGCAGGTAATTCGCCTTCTTATATCGAACGGACTGCCGATGTGAAAAAAGCGGTTTCCAATATCATTGCAAGCAAGACGTTTGATAACGGAACGATCTGTGCTTCCGAGCAGTCGATTATCGTGGAAGAATGCAATCATGATGCGGTTGTGGCGGAACTGAAAGCCCAGGGAGCATATTTTTTGAACCAGGACGAACTTCAGAAGGTATGCAGCCTGCTGTTTCGGAATGGCCACACCATGAACGCAAAGTATGTGGGCAGAAGCGCAAAAGTCATTGCAGATGGGGCAGGGATCCACGTGCCAGACCATACAACTGTCCTGATTGGCCTGCAGAGCGGCGTTGGGGAAGGCAATCCTCTGTCATATGAAAAGCTTACCTGCGTACTGGGATTTTATGTGGTACGTGACTGGCATGAAGCATGCGAGCTTTCCATGAAACTGCTTCAGAATGGGATTGGGCACACCATGAACTTGCATACGCAGGATGAGAAAATTGTCCGTGAATTTGCCGTAAAACCAGCGTCACGTATTCTTGTCAATACGGGCGGAAGCATGGGTGGGACGGGGCTGAGCACCGGGCTTGCGCCGGCATTTACCCTCGGCTGCGGCACTATGGGCGGAAGCTCTGTTTCAGAGAATGTGACGCCTCTGCATTTGATTAATAAGAAGACGGTATGCTATGGGATCAAGGAAGCCACCACTCTGCTTAGTGATGATCCGACGTTTCATGCAAATGGGGCGTCGTGCATGGCAAGCCAGCCATGCCCATCTGTCCCAGTACCGCCGATTTCTTATAGCGCTGGATGCCAAAGCTGTGGATGTGACGTCCAGTCTCCGGCAAGCTTTGCGAACAATCCAGCGGCGGCAGCACATGCAGCCAGCGTGGCCGGCACGCAGATTGCTGCGGAAAATATTGACAGCAGAAACATTGCGTCGTCAGAAGAAGGGATTAACCTTGAGCAGTTAAAGGATATGATTAATGGTTTGGTAAATGCGATGAAGGGAGAATAAAATGGATGATAATAGCTATAATGAGATTTTAGAGCTATTTTTAAAAGCAGTTGAATCTGTGAAGTCTTCCGGTTATGATGCATATACAGAAGATGCGAAAAAGGGATTGGTCCCAGTGGGGATTTCCAATCATCACGTCCATTTGACAACAGAAGCAGTGGAGGTGCTTTTTGGGAAGGATTATATGCTGGAGCGGATCAAGAACCTGTCGCAGCCAGGCCAGTTTGCCTGTAAAGAGTGTGTGACGCTATGCGGGCCCAAGGGGGTAATTGAAAAAGTCAGGGTGCTTGGCCCCACAAGGCAGGAGAACCAGGTGGAAATTCTGGCTGGCGATATGTTCAAGCTGGGCGTACAGGCTCCTATGAGGCAGTCCGGGGACATAGCAGGAAGCGGCGGCATCATTATGGTGGGCCCGAAAGGCTCTGTGCAGATTAAAGAAGGAGTGATAGTGGCACAGCGGCATATACATATGAATCCTGCCGAGGCAAAGGCTTATGGCGTACATGACGGGCAGATTGTAAAATTGGCTGTGGATGGCCCAAGAGCTGGGATTATGGACAATGTAGTAGTCCGTGCCAATGACAAAGGCGCTCTAGAGTGCCATATTGATACAGAAGAAGCAAATGCATATTGCATTAACTCGAAAACAAAATTAATGATTATCAAATAATAATATAATTCATGAAAACAGGAGGAAATAAAAATGACAAAGTATGACGCATTGGGAATGATTGAAACAAAAGGCTTGATTGGCGCAATTGAGGCAGCAGACGCTATGGTAAAGGCAGCAAACGTTTATCTGATTGGCAGGGAATTTGTAGGCGGCGGATTGGTTACCGTTATGGTCCGGGGAGATGTTGGGGCTGTAAAGGCAGCAACAGACGCTGGCGCAGCAGCAGCGCAGAGAGTCGGGGAACTGCTTTCCGTACATGTAATCCCGCGTCCGCATCAGGAAGTTGAATCCATCCTTCCATCCGTAACTGAATAATATATTACAATCGGGTCTGTATCCTAACAGGCCCGATTGTTAAAAGGCGCTGTTAATTACAAAAAGGGAATCGTATGGCGATAATGGCAAAGGATAAAAAAAAATTATATTCGATTGGGGAAGCGAGCAAGATTTGTAATGTTTCTACGAAGACGCTGCGTTTCTATGATAAGATGGGTGTTATAACGCCAGATTATGTAAATCATGAGAATGGATACCGTTATTACAGTGACATCACACTGCTGAAAATTCCTGTAATCAAATATTATAAACAGATGGGGTTTAAGCTGGAGGAAATGGTAGAGCTTCTGAAGGAAGAATCTTATCAGAATATGGAGGATAATTTCCGTAAAAAGATTCTGGAATTGAACCGTGTCGAACAGCAGATACATAAGAGCTATGTGTCGGTGAATGACTGGTATGAGATGATAAGGGAAGCAAAATTGGTGTCTGCGCAGGCCGTGCAGCCAGTGTGCATAAAATATCTGCCAACCCAGGAGTACGCATATCTTGACCAGGAGTTTTCTTATAATTACAGAGATGCGGTAATCAATATTCCATGGACAGATTATCTTTCCCGTATGAATTGCTATATTACTGGTCCGGTTATCATGGAGTATCCTTCCATACAGGATAAGATGAGTGGGAACTGCCATACTGCACGTATTATGCAGCGGATTATCGGGGCTTGTGACAGCCGGACAAATATTCTCGTTATGGAAGGCCAGTTGGTGGCTTCTATTTACCATGTAGGCGGATATGGCAATATTTCGGAAAGCTACCAAAAGATTCTTGATTATATAGAAAAGAAAGGGTATATCTGTGGAGATAAATCCATTGAGCGATATGTATTAGATTATTGGGCGTCGGAGATTGTGGATGAATTTGTGACAGAGATTATAATTCCGATATGCAAAGCAGTCTGATATCCAGGCTTTGATGTGGAAAGGAGAAGTTGTTTTGGAAGAATTTATTATGAATACAAAAGTATATATGGGTGAAGGCTCTTGTGAAAAAATATATGAATTTTCGATAAAACGGGCATTCATTTTTTGCGATCCTTTCATGCAGCAGTCGGGAAAGATAGAGCTGGTTGTAAAAAAACTTGCTGATATGCATGCAGAGTATCGGATTTTTGCAGAGGTAGTCCCAGATCCTGATATGACAGTGATACAAAAAGGTTTGAATCAGTTAAATAGCTTCCGGCCAGATACCGTGTTTGCCCTTGGCGGTGGGTCGGCGATTGATACGGCAAAAGCAGTGGTTCATCTATATGCCAAAATGCATGATATTGTAAGGCCCCATGTGGTAGCGCTGCCTACTACAAGCGGGACTGGAAGCGAAGTGACGGCATTTGCCGTTATCTCAGACCAGGAAGCAGGAGTTAAGTATCCATTGATTGCATCTGACATGATCCCAGATGTAGTATTTCTGGATCCAAAATTGACAGCTACGGTCCCGCCAGCGATTACGGCGGATACGGGAATGGATGTGTTTACGCATGGCCTTGAGGCGTTCGTTTCCACCAAAGCGAATGATTTTACAGATGCGATGGCAGAGAAGTCGATACGGACCGTTTGGGATTATCTGGAACGGTGTGTAACAAACGGGGGGGATATGGATGCAAGGGCTCATATGCATAATGCGTCCTGTATGGCAGGAATGGCCTTTAATGTGGCTTCCTTGGGAATCTGCCACAGTATGGCGCATGCACTGGGAGCACAGTTTCATCTTCCGCACGGGCGTTGTAATGCGGTACTGCTGCCAATTATCATTGAATATAACGCGGGTTTTGAAATTCCTGGGGAGTCGGATGCGCTTTTGCGGTATCTGGATATTGCAAGGCTTCTCGGAATTACGGCTGGGACGAATAAAGCCACGATTCATTTTATGGTACGCCAGATTCGTGATTTTATGGTTCGGCTCGGCATTCCGGTTCATTTTAAAGAATTGAATATAGATGGTGATGATTTTCTGCAGTCGATTGACATTATGGCAGAGAATGCATTGAAGGATCGCTGCACTGTGACAAATCCCAGGGTGCCGTCAGCGGAACATATCAAACAGCTGTATAGGAAACTTTATCAGTCATAAGCAAAGAGAGGTGGCTATATGGATATACTGGATATGGTAAGAGAGGCTGGGGTCATCGGTTCTGGCGGCGCAGGGTTCCCGACGCATGTGAAACTGAAAGCACATGCAGAATACATACTTTTGAATGGGGCAGAATGTGAGCCATTGCTGCGCGTGGATCAGCAGATTATGGCAGTCCATGCAGAAGAGATCATCCGTGGGCTATTGCTCGGAAAGGAGATTACTGGGGCAAAAGAAGCGATTATCGGCATTAAGGAAAAACACCATGATGTGATTCAGATTTTAGAAGATAAAATCCGTGAAATAGGGCGCCAGGATGATATGAGGGTTGGAATACTGCCCGATGTGTATCCCGCAGGGGATGAGCAGGTACTCGTATATGAACTGACGGGGAGAGTCGTGCCTGAAACTGGAATACCGATTATGGTAGGGTGCGTCGTTATGAATTCTGAGACTGCGCTGAATGTGTACCATGCGTCCCTGGGAAAGCCAGTAACAGAAAAATATGTGACAGTCGCAGGGGATGTGCCAAATCCGGTCACAGTGAAAGTGCCAGTGGGAACGCCGCTGCAGGAATTATTCCGCTATGCTGGAAGGGAAAATCTGGCAGGACATCAGGTGATTGACGGCGGTCCGATGATGGGTTCTCTTCTAAGGGATCCCAATGGTTTTGTCACCAAAAAGACAAAGGGGCTTGTGGTACTGCCGGCTGACCATAATTTGATTCAAAAAAAGAGCAGGGAAATGCGGTCTGCCCTCCGTCTGGACCGAGCGGCATGCGAACAGTGCAGCATGTGTACGGATTTATGTCCAAGGCATCTGTTAGGGCATTCTACCGTTCCCCACAAGATGGTGCGTGCTGTTGCATACGGCGCAATGGCAGATGAAAAAGTAACGGCGTCATTAACCTGCAGCCAGTGTAATTTGTGCGAGTATTTTTCATGCCCTGCAGGTATTAATCCTAAAATGGCGAATGTGTATTATATGCAGCAGCTTCGTGAAAAGGGAATCCGCCATACGCCAAAGGATTCTTTTACGCCGGATACCATGCGCGCATACCGCATGATTCCAAGCAAGAGGCTGGTGTTAAGGCTGAATATCAAAAAGTATGATGTTTCCGCTCCGATTGATGAAAGCCCTAGGGTGGATCTTTCAAGAGCCGGTATCATGCTGAACGACCATGTGGGGGCTCCTGCCCTGCCAATCGTGGCGGTGGGGGACTATGTGGCAGCAGGCCAGAAAATTGGAGAAATCAAAGAAGGCGCTTTGGGAGCGGCGGTACATGCAAGCATTTCAGGCGTTGTGGAATCAATAGAAAACAATAGGATTATTATAAGGAGATAGGGACGTGCAGAAATCAATTGGAATGGTTGAATATAACAGTATTGCCAGAGGCATTTATGCGTCGGATCAGATGGTGAAAGTATCGGAAGTGGAAATTGTGACTGCAAATCCAGTCTGCCCAGGAAAATATATCACGATTGTCCATGGAGATGTAGCCGCAGTCCAGACTTCTGTCGAAACTGGCGCCCGCTGTGCAGGGGAATATCTGGTGGATTCTATTGTGATCCCAAATGTGCATCCAGATGTATTTCCGGCAATCGTTGGCGCTACTGTGCCAGAGCGTATCCAGGCTTTGGGGATTATTGAATCTTATTCCCTGTCAGCAATGGTGATTGCCTCAGATTTGATATTGAAATCAGCGGAATTGGAGCCAATAGAGTTGCGTTTGGGAACCGGTTTGGGAGGCAAAGCATTTTTTACGTTTACTGGTGATGTTGCGGCAGTTCAGAATGGTATTCACGTAGGGAAAGAAGCCATCGGGGAGAAGGGGCTTTTGAATAATGCAGAAGTAATTCCCTCGCCGTCTGCGTTGATTCTTGATAGTTTGTTTTAGCTTCTGGAAAATGATTGCCACAAAAAGATATTCTATAGAGGAAAGGGTATTCCCCATGTCCTTCTATCTGATAGGAGGCCTGTTTGGGAGATGCCCTTTTTCGCTTTCAAGCTTCCGCTTGATTCCAATAACAAGAATAGTCTGCCAGATACGGAACAATGTGTTTTATACTGCCCGCCCCCTATGACAATTTACGGAATGAACCCTTTTTCTGTCAGCCATTCGATAATATCAGATTCCGAAAAACGGTACATATCCGGCAATTTCGGGACGGAAATTGTCTGACTGTTCTTTCTGCGCAATATTTTAACAGGGATGGAGCAATGATATTTCCAAATGGTGTGGCAACAGCATGGATAAATTATACCTTGAAGGGTCGTTTCGGCTATCATATAACGGATCGCTTTTTGTGAAAGAAGGACTCGGCTATCTTTTGACCTTTGAACATCTGATTGACACAAACCCTGAAAGCGGACTAGTTTTTCGTCCCCTCACGCCGAAGCTTGAAACAAAGATATATTTAATTTGGAAAAAATACCAAATCTTTACCCCTATCGCCGAACGACTGCTTGAAAAATTGAAATCTGAATTGTTAGAATAGAAATCGAAACGTGTATTTGCAGATATGGCTAGGAATCCATGATTCTTACCGTGCATCTTTCGTGTGTCAAAGCCTTACGCTTACAAGCCCATCAAAAAAAGGGGTGCGAACGGAAGGAAACAGAAGATATTTCATAATAATACCACCATAAATCGAAAGAATCACACCTAAAAAGAAATTAAGAAATGTGTTATATTTAATATATAATCCTTAATCTGTGTTTTCATCGGTGTTTTTTCGCGGTCTATAACAGTTGGAAAGCCGGAGCTTTTCATGGGGGTTCCTTTCTCCATGCTGGGTGCCATTATTTTACGGATCCGCTTTATGGTACGGGAAACTTTACGGATGCAGGACAGCTTTAAGGTATGTAACTTTATTGTGGAAAGGAAAATTTGGTGCAGTATAGGAATCCGCTGGTTGGGACGGACAAAATCGGCAATATTTCGTATACATACCAGGATCGCACCCAAAAAGGAGGGATTTAAGCGAATGAAGTACAAAAAAATGAAAAAAGCTCTTGCGGCAGCATTAGCTGCTGCCATGACCGTCGGTGCGGCAACACCCATGAATGTACAGGCCGCGGCTTATGATGGCCATACCATGTATATGGTAGGAAACGCCCATATTGATACGGCTTGGCAATGGCCGTATGAGGATACGGCACGGGACATTCTCAAAGATACGATGGGAAGAGAAATCAAAGCGCTGAAGGAAGATTCAAATCGTAAATTTACGATGTCTGCGTCGAAGCACTATGAATGGGTAAAAGAATACTACCCGGAAATGTATGAAGACATTAAGAAGTTTATGGAAAACGGGCAATGGGATAACCCAGGCGGACAGGTAGTGGAACCGGATTTAAATGTTCCAAGCGGCGAGTCTTTGGTGCGCCAGAGCCTGGAAGGCCAGCATTTCTTTGAAAAGGAATTCGGAAAAACAAGTACTGTTGGTTATGTGCCGGATACGTTTGGTTTTAGCGGCCAGTTCCCCCAGATTTTAGAGAAGAGCGGCATGACTAATTTTGTCACTACGAAACTGAATTGGCAAAATGACGGCAACAATGGAGCTAACGAAAGGAAATCTGACGTTTTCTTATGGAATGGTATTGATGGGAAATCACGAGTACTTTCTTATGCCCCTTCTAGGGATTATGTGGCAGATTATAACGATGGGGAGATGAGACAAGCATTTGCACGGAACAAACAGCAAGGGGCAGAGACAAATGTCAAAATTGCGCTTGGGATGTTTGGCAACGGCGATCACGGCGGCGGCCCTGATGGTAACGGATATAACAGGTATGTCAATAAAACCGTTGACGGCGCAGATGTGAAAATTGCGACAATTACAGAATTCTTTAATGATTTGAAAAAAGAAGATCTTACTAACGTACGCGAAGTGGACGGGGAAATGTATTTTGAAAACCATCGCGGTACTTACACATCTTGGGGGCAGGTAAAGAAATACAACCGTAAAAATGAAATCCTTGCGGAAAAAGCAGAAAAAGCGGCTGCGGTCGGCAACTGGCTGAATGCCATGCCGGATGCGGATGCGGCAAATCTTAATAAAGCATGGGATCGGATTCTGATTAACCAGTTCCATGATGTTTTGCCAGGATCCTCTATTCCATATGCTTATATGGATACCTATAACGATCAGGAACTGGCAGAGCGGCTGATGGAAAACACCCTCAACAGCGGCATGGATTCCATGGCATATGTGGCCGATACACAAGTGGAAGGCACACCGATATTGGTATTCAATGCATTGTCATGGAATAGGAATGAAATGGTGGAAGCGGATGTGAGGTTTGAGGAAAGTGTTCCTGCCAATCTGGCTGTTTATGACGGTGCAGAAAAACTGATGACGACCGTTTTAAAACGCGATGATGAACACAAAACAGCGAAAATCCGTTTTTACGCAAAAGATATTCCAGCTGTTGGATACAAGGTGTTTTCTGTAGGCGCGGATAAAGGAGAAAACGTTGCTTCTTCCCTATCCGTATCTGATATAGGAAATGACATTGTCATGGAAAATGAAAACCTAAAAGTAGAAATAAACAAGGAAACCGGCAATATCCGTCAGATCTATAACAAAAAGGATAACAACCGAAAAGCATTTGTTGATGGAACTGGCAGTGAACTGCATGTGTTAAAAGATACGGGCGGAAGTAACTATCCAGCATGGGATTTAATAAGAAGTGAAATGAATGCTGCCCCTGCGGGCATTTTAAATGAAGCCCAGTCTGTGAAAGTGGTGGAAGAAAGCGCACAGCGTGTTGCTGTACACGTAACAAAAAAATGGAAAAATTCTGTCTTAATACAGGATTTTATCTTAGACGCCAACAGTGACAAAGTTGATGTCGATATGGAGGTGGATTGGAAAGAGAACAACCAGATGCTGAAGGTCGCATTCCCAATCGCAGCAGAGGCTGATATGGCGAATTATGAAATGGCATATGGGAGCCTTCAACGGCCAACGACGAGAGATACGGAACTGGATGCAAGAAAATTTGAAGTATCCGGGCATAAATGGGCAGATATCACTGACGATGATGGAAGCCATGGCGTAAGTATCTTAAATGATAGTAAATATGGATGGGATGCATTGAAACAAGAGGATGGAAGTACAAGGCTGAGGTTGTCTGCGCTTCGCTCTCCGATAGGCGCGTCAGTAAGATGCTCTGGATGGGATCCGAAGGAATACTACATAGACAAGACACATCATGAGTTTTCATATTCTGTTTATCCGCATGCGAGTGACTGGAAAGCTGCTGATACCGTTCAGAAAGGATATGAATTCAACTATGGAGTCGATGCGAAACAAGCGCTGAAACATGAAGGAACACTTGGCGGAACTCACTCGTTCGCATCAGCACAAAGTGACAGCAACAATGTTCAGCTGACCGTTATGAAAACTCCGACAGATGATGCAGGGGCGAAAAACAAACTTGTGCTTCGTACTTACGAGTCGGAAGGAAAAGATGGAAGCAGAGTAACACTAACACTTCCCAGCAAAGTTACTTCTGCAAAAGAAGTCAACCTGTTAGAACATAACGACAGCAAATTAAACAAAAACATCGAAATTAATGGCAATACGATTTCTTATACCGTAGACAAGTATGAAATTACTACCGTAGAAGTTGCTCTTGATGGAAGTGGTTTGGAACAGGTAGAATTGTCATCGAAACCGGCAGATCTTTCTAAATTCTATAATGTAGATGGAACAAGTCCAGATGCAAACAGAGAAGAAGGAAATTTTGACGGAAAAGGAAATACCATTCCAGAAGCATTATGGGAATCAACCATTACTTATAATGGCGCCAAATTCCAGATGGGCCCAGGAGCTGGCAGCGATAAGAACTTCGTAAAAGCTGAGGGTCAGAGAATCCGTTTGCCGGGAGGTAAATATGACGCCATCTATGTACTTGGCGCAGCGGCTGGCGATGGAAAGACAAGCGGGGAATTTACCGTATACCAAGATGGTGAGACAGTAAGCAAGGAACTTTCTTTTGCAGATTGGCAGGCAAACCTGTCAGGATGGGATCGTTTCTCTAATGTTTTTGTGGCGCCTGAAGTAAGAGATCAGATTGCCCATGTATTTACACATTTCCACAATGGGACCGTAGACAGAATGACGGTGGATAACTATCAGTATGTATACAAGATTAATGTAAACAGTGAAAAAGAATTAGAATCCATTCTTCTTCCGGAAGCGAGTGGAATCAAGATTGCGGCTATCACGGCAGTACGTAGCGACTTGTTAGCAGGATCTTTTGACAATGATGCAGCAGCCGATTTGCTGGAGCCGGTTACGAATTTGAAAGCCGAAGAAGCAGAAAATGCCCTCAACATGGTATATCTGACATGGGATGCACCGGCTGGGGTAGAAAGAGTACGTATCTATCGCGGCGAAACAGCTGATTTTGAAGCCAATGCACAATCCTGTGTCGGTATTTCTATTGCTGACGAAAACAGCTATTTCGATAAAATCAACGGACGCGGCCGATATTTCTACAAAGCAATCGGAGTGGATGCCAAGGGAAATCAAACGCCGGTTTCTGAAGCAAGCAACGGTATTCGTACAGGATCTGTAAATATCGCATTACAGATTCCGAAAGAAAATGTGACAGCAATCCATGCTATGAATGATAGTGAAGCTGCATACAGAGCAACTGACGGCGATGAAGGAACCAAATGGTGTGGCGAAGATTCCACTGGAACAAAACAGCCAGTATGGCTGCAGGTGGATCTTGGCGAAACAGCATCTTATCATGTGAAAGGTTTTTCTGTTCACTCAGCAGGTAATGAACAAGCAAGTTATATTGCACAAGATTTCGTTATCCAGGGAAGCCAGGATGGCAGTCAGTGGACGGATGTAGTAAGCGTACAGGGCAATGATCTCAAAGAACGGGATTTACTTCTGAAAGACAGTGTAAGCTACCGTTACTATCGTCTGTGGTTAACGCAGGCGGTTCAGGATAATGCTGCAAATTCACAGATAGATAAGAATATCGCCCGGATATACGAATTTAAAATTTGGGGACAGGAAAGCGCTGTTGACATGCCAGTAGTCAGGGATCTGGCGCTTACCGCCGCGCCTTCTAAGGAAAACCCGAATGAAAGCATTTATGAAGCATCCTACAAGTTTGTTCCGATGTCAGAAGAAGACAGTGACGCCAAAACAAAAATAGAATGGTTCAAGAATGTTGGCGGTGAAATGACAGCGCTTGATCACACCGAAAAAATCATTACACTTGTGAATGAGGAAGCATTTGCTTGGGAATCTCTGACGGTACGGATCACGCCAGTAGCAAGTAATGGGGCAGAGGGAGAAGCCTTAGAAAAAACGTTTGTGTTAAGCGGCGGCGCTTCTCTTGATGCACAGAACAATATTGAAAACAGTGTACTGACAGACAAACCGGTAACCACAAACTTACAGGTAAACAGTAATGAGAGCGGCGCACAGATGGTAGATGGAAGCTTTACTTCAAAATGGTGTGCGGAACACATTGATGAGCAGAATCCTGGAGAAGCTGTGATTGATATGCGGGGAATCTATGAATTGAGCAAACTTCAGCTCTTCCACTCTACGTATGCATACGATAATAGTATTCCAGGCTACCACCCATCCGATAATCGGCAAGATTATAATACACGCGCTTATCAGGTATCTATCAGTGACGATGGGAAAGAGTGGACAGAAATTGCCAGCTATGATAGCGATGATGGGGCCAATAAATCGGAACATGATTGCGAGCCAGGCGCTGCCGTAGGAAGATATCTGAAACTTGTTGTAACCAAAGCAGGACAATATAATGAACAGGGAAATCCTGTGGATCCGAATTCTGCGCTTCGTATTCCTGAAATCAAAGCAGCCGGAAAGTTACTTTCGCTGCTTCCAGAAGAGGAAAAGGAACAGCCAGAAGCGATGATTTACGGCGTAAACGTAACTCCGTTAAACGCTGAAATGACCAGAGGCGCTTCCTTGCAGTTCCATGTACTGGTAGAAGGAACTTATAATCCATCCCAAGACGTAGTATGGAGTGTAGAAGGCGGGGTAAAAGCAGGCACAGCTATTGATGAGAATGGCTTGTTAACGGTAGCGGCTGATGAGCTGGCAAATGAATTGACGGTATGTGCGGTATCTGTACAGGATAATGAAAAATCGGATACAGTTACTGTAAAATTAACGCCGGAACTCGTAGCAGATTACGCAAAGGTAGACGATGCAATTGAAAAGGCAAACGCAATCGACAGGACGAAATATACAGAACAAAGCTTAGCGAAATTAGACGAAGCTGTCAATGCAGTAGTAAGGGGATTGGATAGTACTAAGCAGGATGAAATCAATGCAATGGCAAAAGCCATCGAAGACGCACTTGCGGCATTGGAAGAAAAACAGCCAGAAAATGCAGACTACTCAAAAGTGGATGAGGCAATTGGAAAGGCACAAGCGGTTGACAGGACGAAATATACAGAGCAAAGCTTAGCGAAATTGGACGGAGCTGTCAATGCAGTAGTAAGGGGATTAGATAGTACGAAACAGGATGAAGTCAATGCAATGGCAAAAGCCATTGAAGATGCACTTGCGGCATTGGAAGAAAAGCAGCCAGATAAAGATAAGGGTATGTCTAAGCTCTATTTTGTGGATAAGAGCAATAAAAATATGGATAAGATGTACCTGAAGGCCGGAAGCACGGGAAGCCTGTCCCTGCAGTCAGAGCCGAAGGATGCGTGGACCAAGTATAAGGATGAGATTATCTGGAAGAGCTCCAAGCCGTCAGTCGCAACGGTTGATGCGAACGGGAAAGTAAAGGGCATAAAGGCTGGGGTCACGACAGTCACCGCAGTGTGGAAGGGGGATTCCTCCGTCTATGCCAAGTGTGTGGTAACCGTTACGGAGCTGAAGCTGCAGAAGACGAAGTTTGACATAACTGCAGGCTCTAGCGCACAGATTACGGTTAAGAGCATTTATCCTAAGGGCGACAAAGTTTCTTATACGAGCAGCAATACGAAGGTTGCAAAAGTGAATGCCAGCGGGAAGATTACTGCTGTCAAGGCCGGCAAAGCGGTTATTACCGTTAAATCAGGCAGCGGCATCCAGGTGAAATGCCAGGTAAACGTCAAGAAAGTGGTAGCGACCAAGAAACTGAGCGTCCAGAAGAAGAAACTGACACTGAGCAAGGGGACGAAGGCCTCCATCAAGGTAAAACGTACGCCGGCGAACGCATCGGATAAGCTTACCTGGAAGAGCTCCAACAAACGTGTGGCAACGGTCAACAGCAAGGGGCAGGTTGTTGCAAAGAAAGCCGGTAAGGCAGTCATCACGGTAAAATCGGCAAGTGGTAAGAAGGCAACCTGTACGATCCAGGTGGCAGTCGTGAAACTGGCCAAGAGCTCCGCAACCATTAAGAAGGGTGCAACCGTGGCCATTAAGGTGAAATCCTCCACGGTTAAGAATGATAAGGCTGTATCTTATAAGAGTTCGAATAAGAAGGTTGCAACCGTAAATAAAAAGGGCATCGTGAAAGGCAAGAGCGCCGGTAATGCAGAGATTGTAGTCAAGATGAAGAGCGGGGCAACAGCTGTATTCAAGGTAAAAGTTAAGAAATAGGGAATGATCACGGTAACAGTTCAGCTTGCTTAAACAGTTACTAAGCATGTGCCCAGGCAGTATTCTGCCTGGGCATTTCCAGCCCTATAGGATAAAGAGGCTGTTGCTGTTTCAGGTGTTATTGTGTAGTTGGGGGTGATATGATTGAAAATAAAGAAAGCATACCGAAGACGTATGCAAAAGTGTTTTATGCTTATAGGGATGTTGTTGCTGGTGGGGTGTTCCTCCGTAAAAAAAGAAAAAGGGCCTGGGATATTTGAATACGATTTAAAACCTTATGGAGAAAATCGGTTAGCAGTTACACTGAGGATTACCAATCCAGCCACTTCTGCAAAAAGAAAGTTTCGCTTTCCGGCAGTTGGTGAACAGATAGAATTGGAAGAGTCGGAAGAATTAGAAGAGTCGGAAGAATTAGAAGAATCGAAAGAATCAGAAGAATCGGAAAAATCAGAAGGGCCAGTTTTGTGGATTGACAGTGGAAAGACAAAAGAATTGAAATATTATGTGAATTTGGGGGAAGACGGCAAACATGGTATGCAGGGTGCGGCCACGGATGAATTCTGTTCCTTTGATGGGGTACATACGCTGCTGCTTCCGGAAGAAGCATATATAGAGGGACTTGCGAATGAAGAAGTTTTGATGGAGCAATTGTCTGTAACAATAGAGACAGCAGAAGGATGGACGGCAGTGAATCCTTTTCAAACAAAGAAAGATGTAACCTGGGCAGACCTGTATGATTTAATGAACGATTGCTTTGCTGTGGGAAAATTTGAAATGCATAGAATTTCTGTGGAACATGGAACATTAAACATTTACACTCCGCAAAAAGAAAAATGGCCGCAAGAGGCTTTCTATGATAAGGCGCTGAAATCATTATTTTCATATTATATAAATTTATTTCAGATGGAAAAGGAATATAATATTGTCTTCCTGCCGGATGAAAAACAAATGATAGGCGGTGCAGGGAAACATAGCGTAGGAGCTTCTTTTCATCCTGAAAATGCAAGGGACTGGGAACTTCTTAGCCATAGGATGTTCCATGCATTTTTAGATACTTCCCTACAAGGGCAGACACTTCATAAGGCTCCACTGTTATGGTTTGCAGAAGGGCTTGCAACGTATTATGAAAATATCGCTTTACAGCAGATGCCGGAATCAATGAGGACAGCCTATGGATGGGAAGAGGACTTGCAGTTCGCAAAGCTTTATGACCAGTATCTTTATATGCGCTGGAAAGAACCGCTTTTATATCAAATTGCACCCATGGAAGAAGAAGGGTTAAAATCACAGGCGCAGGTGGAGTTTCTTCACTATATACAAGCGCCGCTTATAATAAAGGAACTAGAAACGATTGTTGGTAATGACAATGTCTTGAATGAATTTTTAAAATGTTACAAAGGGGATTCTTTTTCTATGGAAGATATGGCAAAGGGACTTTTGAAAACAGATTTTGAAAAAAACTGGAATGATTTTTTTATTGGGAAAGAAGATATCCCGCTTTGGGAGTTAGGAGAAACGGCAAGGGATCATTCAGAAATCATGGAACATCTGAATGCAGCAGAAGAGATGCTGGGAAGTTGGCTGAATACAGAATTAGATTATTATCCAATTGAAAAAATGTCGGAAGAAGAGTTGGAAATTCTAAAAAAAGATAGTGAGTTTGGGCAATTGAGTTATGCAGGTTTGGAAACAGAAAAGAAGATCCGCGCATATTCAGAACTGATTGATGAATTGCTGAAAGCGAACTGCCTGAAAATAAAGAAAGCAGGCTGTGAACTGGGGGATCCTATGGCGCGGTACGAATACTTAAAAGATAGGGATAGAATAGGAGAATAAAAGATGAAAAACAAGAAAAAAATGATAGGGATACTGGCAGGTGTTTTATGTATAGCAATGCTGGGTTTCTTAGTATTGGCAGGGAAAGGCCGTAATGCAGGCTCAGAAGATGCTTATGCCCTTAATTATACGGTTAAGGCGGAGTCTGCATCATCCTCTATTGTGAATGTGACAATGGAAATTATTCCGGAAACAACTAGGACGGAGAAAGAGTTTTTATTACAGATGCCAGAGATAGTGACATCCGAACCAAAATGTGTTACAGAATCTGGGAAAGAGGTTACGGCAGAAGCAGTAGGGAATGTTTGGATGGTCGGATTGCCCGACAAAGTAGAGCCGTTTACTTTTACCTATGATGTCCGTATGGGAGAAGAGGCAGATACGGACGCGGGAACTGTGTATGGGGCATTCTATGAAGATTTACTTGTATTTCAGGGAAATCAGGTACTTGCACTTCCATTGGTAGGGCAGGAGGAAGCATCAGAAATGGAACAATCCGTATCGAAGCTTAATTTTAAATTGGATACCAAATATGAATGGAACAGTATTATGCCCTTTGCAGAAGAAAATGGCAAAGAATTTTCTTTTACGAAGGAGAAACCAGACTGGGATACCTTTAATAAAATTTATCATTCCGCATTCTGTTTCGGTAACTTTGAGAAGCTTCCAATGGAAGAGGAAAAAGATGTTTTATATATGGAACATTCCATGTTAGATACTGCAGATCTCAATGATTTAGAAGCAGTAAAACTTTTTTATGGATATTATAAAGAGCTGTTTGGGAAAAGCTCCGGGGCGCCGCTCGTCCTTTTACGTGCAGATGAAAATAATGATGTTATTTTGGGCGGGGCGGGTGCCAGCAGCGCGGCGCTGACACTGGAAATGGAAGAAGCTGCGGATTGTGAAAGAATGTCACGTACTTTATACCATGCATTTTTTGACAGCCTGAACCGACAGAAAGGCCTGCGGTATGCACCGAACCTATGGCTATATGACGGATTGGCAGATTTCTATTCTGAGGATTCCGCGTTGTCTTTGTCTAATGTTTTACGTGCAGAATATGGAATCTCTATGCAGGATAACTTGCTTACCAGATATGGAAAATATCTGTATTATATGCTGAGTGACCAATCCATAGCGGTAGCTTCGCCCAAAATGGAAGGGCAGATGACGATACTCCAGGAAGATTTCTATTATGATTTTAAAGTGCCTGTTATTATTGCGGCGATTGAAACCTTTGGGAAAGAGGAGCGTGATGAGCAATCTGTGCTGATTTCTTATTTCATAGATCATGGGAAGGAAAAAGAGTTCGATTTGAAAGATTTTAACAAACAGGTATTAGGGACAAATGAGGACGCCGTCAGACAATACCTGTCAGGTGAATCCTTTATTCCCAATTATTGGAAGTTAAATGACAGCGCCCTTGGTGAGTATGGAATCCTTCCGGCAATCTATGAAAGGGAAGCAAGGTATGAACAAGAATATGAACAACAGAATATGGTTTATCCATGCCCATCCTTTGATCTGATCGATCATGACAAACTGAATGAGGAAATGGTAGAAAGAAATTTAACATTTGGAAGTGAAGAATTGGAAAAGCTTGTGAAAGAATATTCGGAAAGTCTTTATGATTGGTGTATGCAGACTATGCTGCGTGCAGAAGTGTGTGATGTAAAAGAACCAACGACTCCAGAGGGGAAAGCAGCATTGTATGGGAGTGAAGAAGAAAAAATTTGGGAAGCATATTGCGAAAAGAATTAAAAAATAGGCGGTATGAAAGCTATTGACAAGAGGAAGATGTATCGCTATAATGTGAATCATAGCATAAAACCCATAAAACCTACCAGTAAAATAGGTAAAAATGAAGGAGGAAAGCAATATGAGTAAAATCAAGGAAAGCGCACTGGAATTAATTGGGGGAACCCCCATCCTGAAGCTGAATAGATATGCAAAGAAAGCGGGCGTCACCAACGCCACGATTCTGGCAAAGCTGGAATACCTCAATCCAGCAGGCTCCGTTAAGGATCGTATTGCATTGGCAATGATCGAAGATGCGGAGAAAAAAGGCCTTCTGAAAGAAGGGGCAACGATTATTGAGCCTACCAGCGGGAATACTGGCATCGGATTGGCGGCAGTGGCTGCAGCAAAGGGATACCGGGCCATCCTGACGCTGCCGGATACCATGAGCATGGAGCGGAGAAACCTTTTGAAAGCGTATGGCGCGGAATTGGTGCTTACGGAGGGCGCCAAGGGGATGAAGGGCGCCATTGCCCGCGCGGAAGAGCTGGCGGAGGAAATTGAGGGGGCAGTGATTCTGGGGCAGTTTGTAAATCCGGCGAACCCGGCCGTGCATAAGGCCACGACAGGGCCGGAAATTTGGGAGCAGACAGAGGGCAAGGTGGATATTTTTGTAGCTGGCATAGGGACTGGCGGGACAATTACAGGCGTTGGGGAATACTTAAAGGAGCAGAACCCGAATGTCAAAATCATAGCCGTCGAGCCGGCCGGAAGCCCTGTGCTGTCCAAGGGGACGCCGGGAGCGCATAAGATCCAGGGAATCGGCGCAGGCTTTGTCCCGGAGACGCTCAACACGAAGGTATACGATGAGGTTATCGCCATTGAGAATGAGGATGCATTTGCAGAGGGCAAGGCGTTTGCCGTCAGCGAGGGAATCCTGGTGGGGATATCTTCCGGCGCGGCGCTTAAGGCAGCGGCCATCCTGGCAGGCCGGCCGGAAAATAAAGGGAAGACGATCGTAGCATTGCTGCCGGATTCCGGGGACAGGTACTTGTCTACGCCGCTGTTTCACAATCATTAAACAGCGCCTGTATTTATTTCATGGTGCCGGTAATCTCTTGGAGCAATCCCCATAACTTTATGGAAGGTTTTGGAGAAATACAGCCCATTTTCGAAGCCTACGGATGCGGCGATAGCCGCGATGGAGAGGGAGGAATGCTTCAGGAGGTAGCTGGCCTGCTTGACGCGGAAGGAAGTCAGGTATTCCTTGGGGGATTTCTGGAGTACGGAGATAAAGGAGCGGAACAGGTGGCTGCGGCTAATGCCCACATAGGCGGCGATGTCCTCAATGGTGATTGGGTAGGAGTAGTTGGCGGAGATATAGGCAATGGCGGTCTGCACATAGCTGCTGGCCGTATTGGTATTTTCGGCGGCGCTGGAATGCTTGAGGAAGAGCGCCAGGGTGCAGTAAAGCCTGCCTGTCATTTCCACGGAGTCCACAAACTGGTTCCCGTGTGCTTCATAAATGCCCCGTAAGTGTGCCAGGATTGCATCCTTCAGGCTGCTGGTGGCAAGGACGGGAGAGGACGGGGAAAAATCTGTGGCGTTGAGGATGATGGCGGCGTCGCTGCCCTGGAAGCCGACCCAGGCATATTCCCAAGGCTGGCTGCTGTCCGCATAGTAGGTGACCTCCGTCTGGGGATAGATGAGGAAGGTATCCCCGGCATTTATCTCATAGGTCTGGCCATTGGCCTGGTAGAAGCCTTTTCCGGTAATGATATGGTGGATTAAATAATGGTCGCGGATGCCCGGCCCCCACTGGTGGCGCGGCTCGCATTTTTGGAAGCCGGAGTTGTAGACAGAGAGGGAAACCAGCTCTTTCTGTGGGTTTTTGTAGGAATTTTTGTATTTTGGGTTCATAAATAAAATCCTTTCTTTATATAACGCTAGTATAACCTGTTTTTGCAAGAAATGCAACAAAATTACATATAACGAGTACATTTGCATCTGTTAAAATATAGGAGGGCGGGATATACTAAAAATACAAGAAACCCGAAAACCTAGCCAGAACGGCGCAGGATCCTGGAAAGGCCGTTGCCTATGGGATTCTATGCTGGAAAGGCGGCGATAAGAAAAGGAGATGGTATTATGGCAATTTTAGTAACAGGTGGGGCAGGCTATATTGGCAGCCATACATGCGTGGAATTATTGGATGCAGGGTATGAGGTTGTAGTATTGGATAACCTCTCCAATTCCAGCGAGAAGTCTTTAGAGCGCGTGGAAGCCCTGACAGGCAAGAAGGTGACCTTCTACAAAGGCGATATTTTAGACCGTGAGATTTTGGGTGAGATATTTGCCAAGGAGTCAATTGACAGCTGTATCCACTTTGCAGGCTTAAAGGCAGTGGGGGAATCAGTGTCAAAACCGTGGGAATACTACAGCAACAACATTGCAGGCACGCTGACCCTGGTGGATGTGATGCGCCAGAATGGGTGCAAGAACATTATCTTCTCATCTTCGGCAACGGTTTACGGAGATCCGGCGGAGATCCCTATTACGGAGAACTGCCCCAAGGGACAGTGTACCAATCCTTATGGCTGGACCAAATCCATGCTGGAGCAGATTTTAATGGACATCCAGAAGGCAGACAAGGAATGGAATGTGATCCTGCTCCGTTACTTTAATCCGATTGGCGCACATAAGTCCGGGACAATGGGGGAGAACCCGAACGGCATCCCCAATAACCTGATGCCTTATATTACGCAGGTGGCAGTGGGCAAGCTGAAAGAGCTGGGCGTGTTTGGCAATGATTATGATACGCCGGACGGAACCGGGGTCAGGGATTATATCCATGTCGTGGATCTTGCCCTTGGCCATGTGAAGGCGCTGAAGAAGATTGAGGAAAAGGCAGGGCTGTGCATCTATAACCTGGGTACGGGGCATGGCTATAGCGTGCTGGATATTGTCAAGAATTTTGAAGAGGCAAATGACATTAAGATTCCGTATAGCATTAAGCCGCGCCGGGCTGGCGATATCGCTACTTGCTACTGCGACCCTTCCAAGGCAAAGGAAGAGCTGGGATGGGAGGCGCAGTTCGGCATCCGCGAGATGTGCGCAGATTCCTGGAGATGGCAGAAGAATAATCCGAATGGGTATGAGGAATCATAAGATGGTAGGAATATGTATCCCCTGAAGTAAGAATGATGAAAAGCTGCAAGGCAGATGGAATGCCTTGCAGCTTTTTTGTCTTATAGGAAATGCCTTGTCACGCGAAAGCGTGAAAGTGTCTTGCCCACTTTGTTCTGCTGTGAGGAAAAAAATAGCCATTTTAACGAAATTGTGCATTTTGCACAAAAAAACAGGAAAATCTTTGCAAAAAAACGGATATAGGAATACAATAATTTGGAAAAACTCTATACAAATTTCACAAAGGAGGTTTTGCGGCGCACAATGGCTGTGCGCTGTTCTTTATAAGGCTTTCAAGGGTTCATAAATAGGGAAGAGCGGCTTGCCTCCACAGCAGATGCAGGGGTACAGGAAGGACTTGTTTTCCTGCATTTGCTGTGGAAGCAGCAAAAATTGTGGCGGGGGCATGGGATGGAAGCGGGCTCCCCATAACAGCGGCATTTCGCCGATATGCGCCCAGAGCATCTGGCAAGGGCGTATCTTGGAAAGGGGCCGAAGCCTGGAAAGCGGGTTTGTCGCCGCTGGCAGGGCATTGGCCTGTGGAAAAGATAGGAGCGGATTATGGTACGGGGAAAGGGGGATTGCAAAGCGCTGTGGCGGTTCCTGGCAGCCATAGAGATGGAAGATCCCGTATAAAATGCCAGCAGCCTTTGCGGCAGCATCCTGTTGTTCGTGGGTCGTTGCAGAATCCATGAGCTTATGCTGCCATAAGGAATGGTTCCGAAAGAGCAAGGCTGTTGGAAATGATTCCAGGATATCGTGGAAGCCCATCCCAAATCCGCAGCGCCAAAAGCGCGGAGGTACGGATTGCAGCCCCGTACGGGATTCGCTCCTCGCCACAAAATTAATCAAGGAAAGGAGCGTACCATATTTATGAACGCAAAAAAGTTAAAACGTATCTTATGCGTAGCGCTCTCCCTGAGCATGGCGCTGTCCGGGAATATGACAGCCTTTGCGGCAGAGGCCAATGCGCCTGACGGGAGAGTGTCTGCAGTAGCGGAGGATATGGCGGCGGACGACGCAGCACAGGAAGCGGCAGATGAGGCAGCCGTAGCAGACGGCGCGGCGGATCAAGCATCGGATGACGCGGCAGGCATAACAGCGGACGCAGCAGATGGGACAAAAGATTCCGCACAGGCAGACGCAGCAGAAGAAGGCGCGGCCGAGGATGCTGCGCAGGAACTGTCTGGCGGAAAGGAAGCCGATGAGGCTGAGGCAAATATCATGCCGTTTGCAGATGGAGAAGATCCTGGGACAGGAGGCGGTGGCACAGAGGAGCCAGGAGGATCTGAAGATCCAGCTCCTGCGCCCGTAATTGTGGTCTGCGATAACCCGGATAAAAACGATGCAAACCAGAAAGCAACCTTAAGCGAGGCCATTACGGCAGCAACACAGTCAGGCGCTACTGCGACAACAATCCGCTTGGAAAAGGATGTTGAGTTATCCGGGACAGTACCAGATCTGGCGAATGTAACCATTGAGGCCAATGGCCATACGATTACCATCCCGGCAAGCGCAGAGGTCACGCTGGCAAATGCCAAGATCAATAACGCAGTGGCCAAAGTAAAGCCAATCCTTGACGTTAGAGGGAAATTAACCATTCAGGGCGGCGTTTTCACAACAAAAGGCGTCTGTGTGCTTAGCGCCAGGGGCGAAGCGCGGATCCAGAAATCAGGAACGAACATCCCTCAATTTTCAGCTGCGATAGATGACGCCGAGGGAAGCGGATACTATTTCGACAAAGCCGTGATAGAAGTAATCGGCATAAACGGTAAACTGAATATGGAGAGCGGCAAGATAGAGGCTTCTGCTCTGGATACGACAAAAAAGAACGGCATGTATGGCATTGCCTTGTTTGATGGCGCAGAGATAGAGCTGGGGACGGCAGCAGATGCTGCAAAAGCAGAAAACCCAAACAGCGACGTAATCGTTAATAGCGGCTGCCCGGCAATCAGCATGAACGGCCTCCATGCCCCTGGAAAGATTACCATCCACAGCGGTACTTACACAAGCGTTTTGGAAGAAGAAGGTGCGGCAACTGGCGATACAAAAGTAAAGTTCAATTCTGTAATTTACCTTCCGGCAGCGGCAACGGTAGAGATTGAGGGCGGTGTATTTGAGCATAAAGGAGCCCAAAATTCATCGGTAATCTCTATCCCCTACAATAAAGTAAGTGGCAGCAGCGTACGCCTGAACCTGAACATAACAGGCGGAAGCTTTAGGAGGCCAGCAAGCAACACAGAGACAACTGTTACAAACAAGGTATTCCACCTTGGGCAGGATGTCTTTGATAAAGACAAGAGCAAGGTGAACATCACCATCAGCGGCGGCACATTTTCGTCTGACATAACAGCCGAACTGAACAAAAGGGGCATTACCGAAGGTTTTGAAGTCTATAATGATGGGAATGGTACCTTCAGCGTTCAGCCTGTCGCTGTAGCTACGGTTGGAGACAAGAGGTACAACGACTTTAAAGAGGCTGTTACAGCAGCACAGGAAGCCACCGGTGACGGGAAGAAACTTATATTGCACCAGAATGTTACCCTCACAGAAGACCTTACCATTGAGAACATAACCATTGACACAAGCGGCAAAATGATTACCATTCCGGAAGGCGTGAAGCTTACATTAAATGCCGTAACGGCCAAGAACAATGAGGGCGCAACGTATACAAAGCCGGGAGTCTGGGGAGATGATGAGAAAAACCGCACCATCTTCCATGTAGATGGAGCCCTGGATATTTCGGGCGGTACCTATGAGACAAAAGGCGTTCACATGATTAGGGTGAGCGGTACGGCTACGATTGGAAACGAGGCTACGCTTTCCTGCACGGCAGGAACATCTGAATGCAATGCAGGCAATTATGATGGCGCTCCTTTGATCAGCGTAACAGGCAAACGGGGGGCCTTAACCATTACAGAGGCCACAGTCAATGCGAATGTAGGCGCGGATAACAACAATGGCAGCACAGATGGTATGTATGGCATCTATGTGAACAATGGCGCAAAGCTGACGCTGGGCAAAAAATCATCTGAGACAGAGCCAGCGGCAGAAGAGGGTACAGAGAAATCCCCTAAAATTGAAGCTAAGCTTGCTGCAATCGGCATGAACAACACAACGGGCTCTGGCACAATTGTCATCGAAGATGGTACTTATATCAGCCATGCAGCCTGCACTAATACGAATCTGACGAAGTTTAATTCCGTACTCTACCTCTCGGCCGCCGCAAATGTGACCATCAATGGCGGAACCTTTGAGAATAAGAGTACAAATGCGCCGAGCTATGTGATTTCCGTTCCGTATCAGGCAAAACGGAACCTGATCATCAATGGTGGTACATTCTATGTAAATACTAGCGCAACAACAAAAGCAGTATTCTATGATACAGGAATGGGCTTAACAAATATCAGCATCCGGGGCGGTGAATTTAACTGCGACCCTGAAAAGTATGTGGCTGAGTGCAGTAAGGTCACCAAAAATAATGATGCTTCCCCAACAAAATGGACAGTTGTAGCTGGGGATGCCAGCGCACATACCCTTAGCTGGGTAGCCAAGAAGGACGCAACGTGCTGGGATGAAGGCGTAATCGGGCATTATGAATGCCTGAAATGCCATAAGATGTACCAGACAAAGAACGATGAAAAAGATACCTTGCCAGAGAAGTTTGCGATTCCAAGGGAAGAGCATGGCGAGGACTATAAATACGTTGGAGCGGAATCAGCAACATGTGTCAAAGATGGCATAGAAGATGGTGGATATTATCAGTGCAAGAAATGTGGAATGTGCTATTCAGACCTGGCTTCTATGGAGCAGGATGAAAAAGGCACAGGACAAAAGCCAGATGTATTTGCGGTTAAGGCGGAAGGCCACAAATATCAGACAAAGCCTGTAACGACAGAGCCTGGAAGCCGTCAGGCAGGCGAAGAGGCGAAGCAAGAGCCAGACGCTGCATTTACTGGATGGGATGCGTTTGACACTGCAGTTAAAGCAGGGAAAGAACTTTCTGAAGCAGTAAAATCATTAAAAGCAACACGTACATGTAGTGAGTGCAAAAAGGTATTAAATGCGGCAACCATAACGGTAGAGCAAGACGGAGATGGAAGCCTGTCAGGCTCATGTGATACGGAGAGAAAGGTAAACTATATTGCAACAGCAACGTTTACAGAAGATGAATTTGAGAAAACGATTACAAATGCAGCAAAGTATATTATGGTGGAAAGCGACTCACATCCAGTATCTTTGCCAGCAGGCGAACATACTTATACCGTTGAAGGTGATCCAGAGTTGAATCCAGGCGAGGAACCCAGCCTGAAATTTGACTGGTCGAATTTCAGCAGTGCGGATTATGTGGATAAGGGTTCCAATGGGGTGAAAGTAAGCGGATCCTGTAGTGTGTGCGGTAAAGCTATTCCAAACGATACTACGGTTATAGTGACATACAAGAATCTTCCAGGTGGAGTTACGAATGTAAAAGACCTCACATGTACGCAGAGTGCTGAGTTTACTGCAGTTGCAAAGTCTAGTGCAAGCGCAAGCGCAAGCGAAGGCGGAGAAGCCACTGTGATTAAGGAAGTGACGAAGTCCCTGATGGGTGACCATAACCTGAAAATAAAGGGAAAGTATCAGGCTGCTAGCTGCAAAGAGGCAGGGAAGAAGGCATATTATACCTGCGAAAACTGTAAAAAGAACTATTGGGGCGAAGCCGATGCAAAAGAGGGCAATGTAATAAAAGACGATGCGGGCAAGGAAATAACGGGCGAAATTCCCGAAGACCACGAGATTTTGAAAATCCCGCAGAAAGACCATACCTTTAAGCTGACAGGTTTTGCCTGGGCTGACAAAGAAAATCTAATAGCAAAGGCAACGCTTCGCTGCACAGGCTGCTATGGAACCGTAGTAGTGGAGGGCTTAAAGGCTACGCCGCCAGCAGAAAATGATAAGCCAGATGGCGAATGCGGTGGAAATGTGATATGGAACTATCATGTTGTACTGGACTTTGACAAGACATGCGTGGAAGGAGATGATGGTAAGTTTACCTATGTTCCTAAGCCAGAAGCACCAGACAATACGGAAACGCCGGATGATACGGATCCGCCTGTAAACCCGGACAAGAAAATTCAACATTATAAGGGTACTTTGCCCAAGACTGTGAAACAGCCGCATGTATTTACAGTAGAAAGCGCTGGGGAAACAGAAGATGGAAGCACAGCAACGGCTCCTGTCGTACAGCTGTCATGGGCTGACGGTAATGCTGATACAGCTGAGCGTGTTCCAAGCGCCCATATTATAAAGGCGAAAGTGACCTGCCAGAAGTGCAATAAATATGTGACCGTAAAGGAAAACAGCGGCCCTCTGGATGGGGATGAGTTTACCAATATGGAGGTAGGCCTGATTATTCCCATTATAACCAAAGAGCTGGATATGGGCATGACATCTGAAGGAAATCCAAAGACAGTTGAGGCCACATGCCAGAGCGGCGGAACATCTACGTATAAGGTAATGGTAACATACCGTGACCACGATGGTGTGATGCAGGATCTGACAAAGGATGCGGAGATTGTTACAAAGACTCCTGAAGATCCAGATGCACATAACTGGACGGCTTTTGAATGGAAATGGGAGCAAGTGACAACAGGGAAAGACAAGGATGAAAAGCCTGTCATGATAACTGTTACAGAAGATGATAAGGAATATAGCGTTCCAGATTACCGTATTAAGGCAACGCGTTATTGCCAGAACAGTGGCTGCGAGATAAACAAAGATAAGCAGCAGATATTCCTGGGTAGGCTTGGCCCTAAGGTATCAGGCGAGAATCCATCAGACTGGGAGAATTTAGTGACGTCAAAAGATGCTACAGTGCAAATTTCCACAAAATCTGTAGAAAAGACTTGTGTTAAGAGCGGCAAGACCACCTATACGGCAACGGCATTCCTTAATAACAAGGAAGTTGCCAAGAATCCAACGCCGGCAATTTATAATGATCCGCCTAAAGGGCATCAGATTGTCTTTGACTGGAAATGGACAGAAAAAACGAATGGGCCAGGAGGTCCTGTCATAGGATTTTCAGAATTATTAGTGACAAGATCTTGCAGCGAGTGCAGCCATAAGCTAGTAGGTACGGATGATCGGTTTGCTCCTGTGCAGTACAAAGTGGAGAAAATTGGGAATGGAACGTCAACGGGCGGTACTGTCGATAAAGATGGCAACATCAAAGATGAGATTTTAAAAGTGATAAGGACAGGGAATGCTGCTAACTGTACAACGGCGGGACAGGTTACTTATGAAGCAACATTGGAACTTAGTGACCTTAGGTATACAAATGAAAGATCTATAGTCAATGCGGCGCTGGGACATGATGTTAAGATGTTCATTGAGTGGAGAGAAACTACAGCAGCAGAAGGCCAGACCATAGCGGAACGGGATAGACAGGTTCCGTGGCTGGTAAAGAAATGCTCAAGAGAAAATTGCCCAGGCGGCGTAAATAGGGAAGAGACGAAGCTATCTCTTCTTGATGGCGAGAAAGGTTATCAATATACGCCTGAAAACTGTAAACAGGAGGGCGAGAAGGTATGGGTAACAAACTATGATCTGAAAGACGGTGAAGAGTGGGATGACAGCCAGTTTGAGGTAAATAACGATGGTAATTTTGTAATCGATGATAAGGGCCATAAGATTGTCGAAACCTTCAAACACATAGAAAAGATTGATCCAGATCCGAATAAGCATGTCTATGGCAGAGGAACGGCAAAATGGGATTCTGCGCCACGTAACCTTGGGACGGATACGATTTATTTTAAGGATTTCGATGAAGTCCTCAGCGTAACACTCTCACGTACTTGCAGCATATGTAAAGGTGTAGATGAGTATAATTTTGATGCAAGGGTATCAGAGGAGGGAAAACCTAAGAATTGTTCTGAAGGCTATACGGTAGAATTTAACGTAAGCGAAAGTGATATGGAAAAGGTGAAAGGCATTGAATTCTTCGAAGAAGAAGCCCAAGAAACCCTAGAGCCAGAGGATACAGCAGCTCAAACGCCACAAGATGAGACAGGAAAGAAGAAGTTTGATGGGAAAAAGTCTTATAAAGTAGAAGAAGCGCAAGGAAGAACAAACCATGTCCTGCGGCGTTTCGCAGCAAGTGGCAATCTAGACAACTGTGATGCAAACACGCATCCTATGTATTATGAATGCCAGAGATGCATGAAAGCATACACAAGCCAAAGCGCACTTACGGAATACAATGGCCCGAGAGAGGGAGATCCAAATGCAAAGTTAGGCCATTTATATGGTGAGCCTGAGTTCCGATGGATTGAAGAAGGCAAGACAGCAGAGGCAATCTTTACCTGTAAGCGCAGTGGCTGTCCGGACAAGAAGGATAGCGGAGAGGGACATAAGTACAGGCTTGTGGTAGAGCCAGAGGAGAAGCCATATATTGAGAAGCCATCTGAGTGTGAAGGGATGGGTGAAGCAGGGAAAGGCAAAGCCTGGGCTCTGCTTGTGGTGGAAATCAAAAAGGAGACAGCTGAGGGCGGGCTGAATATAGGCCAGCGCTTTGAAAAGGAACTTGAGATGACCCTGTCATTCAAAAAGCACGAGTTTGATGAAGAGAGCGGCGAGTGTAAATGGTGTCACCAGACAGGGCTTGTAGAAGTGACTTTCAAAAAGGATGCGGATACCGAGATTTCCACAAAATACTATAATAAAAATGCAAGTGTAGGGGAAATAAAAGTACCAGCACCCCCCAGTCGGTATAATTATGTGTTTGTTGGCTGGAAGTTCGAAGAGGAAAACGACAGCCAAGCATGTAGCTCTAATGTGATTGCAGGAAAAATTGCAGAAGCGCTGGAAAACGCATCTGGCATCCCAAAAGCAATCAATGTAGTGGCAGTTTATAGAGAAGATACACAGGAAAAGGCAAGCATAACCATAAAGAATGTTTACAGGACACAGGAGACAGGCCAAAAACCCGTGGATGTGGAGCCAACGACCGAGCAAAAGACAGAGGAAGATATATCTGTTGGCAGCGAATACACAGCAACGCCTGCAGATAAGAAGGAATCTGGCTATGACGAATACAACTTCTCCCACTGGGAAATGGATGGGAATGTAGTTTCAACAAATCAGAGCTATCTTATGATTGTTCAGGGCAGCGTAACGTTAAAGGCTGTCTATATGATGAAAGCCGTAGAGAAGCAGCCGACTGCACTAATAACAGATATTTCCGCTAAAGAGGTAGAGAGTACTTTTAAGCTGTCCTTTACTTCCGCCATGGACATTCCAGAAGGGTACACGCTTGTGGATAGCGGCTTCGTGTACTTTAACAAAGGAACGATAGCAGATGCAGATTTAAATCTCTCGAATGTTGGCAATCCAACGAAAAATGTGCGGAAAAAATCATTGGGCGGGGATAAAACAAATATCTTTACGCTTAACCTTGGCACAACTGACAAAAATAACGACACAGATGTGTATATCAAAGCATATCTAAGGTGTTCGAAAGATGGAAAGATTGTGGACGTCTACTCAGCTATGGAAGTAACATCTTATAATAAGGCGTCCCAAAAGCAGTAAACGAAAACCGGGCTTGCTTCCCCGCAGCTTATTGCGGGGAAGCCCCTTAGCGCTAGGAACTGCTATGGAAGGCGCGTACAACCGGTTCTATGCTGTATCAGGAAAGGAGGCAGATAGCGGATGAAAGAATACGAAACCCCTGAGTTAGAAGTGATTTACTTTGAGACAGAAGATATCCTTACTACATCCCCACCTCACATTGGGGAAGGCGAAGATGACTTCTAGGTGATGATGCCAGCCATCAGGAAAATAGTATTGCACGCAAAGAAAAACGGCCATACCCATGGAAGTAGAAATCCCAGGGTATGGCCGTTTTTTGGGGTAGAAGCATGATTTTTTATTTTGATTAAGGATACGAAGAAAAATATAATATAGATTTGGGATAATAATTGGCATAATAACGATATGCAATCATACTTTTGTGGGAGGATGGAAGGCGGGTTCGGGAATACTTTTTCAAAATTTTGGTAAATTTGCAATAATTTGTTTACAAAAAAGACATAATCATGTACAATAGTAACTATTGAGGGCAAAACCACAAAGAATAATTGTTTTAGGAAAAGGAGACAAAAAATGGGTAAAGAAATGATAGCTATGCTTCTTGCCGGCGGCCAGGGGTCCCGCCTCTATGCGCTGACCCAAAAGCTGGCAAAACCGGCAGTGCCGTTTGGCGGCAAATATCGTATCATTGATTTTCCGCTGTCAAACTGCGTAAATTCAGGGATTGACACAGTGGGGATTTTAACGCAGTACCAGCCCCTGGTACTGAATGAGTATATCGGCAACGGACAGCCATGGGACTTAGACCGCCTGTACGGCGGCGTGCATGTGCTCCCGCCTTACCAGCAGGCTTCCGGCTCTGACTGGTACAAAGGCACGGCAAACGCTATATATCAGAATATTTCCTTTATTGACCGTTATGACCCGCAGTATGTCATCATCCTCTCTGGCGACCAGATCTGCAAGCAGGACTACAGCGATTTCCTGCGTTTCCACAAGGAAAAGGGCGCAGAGTTCTCCGTGGCCGTGATGGAAGTGCCATGGGAAGAGGCTTCCCGTTTCGGCCTGATGGTGGCGGACGAGAATGACAAGATTACGGAATTCCAGGAGAAGCCCAAGGAGCCCAAGTCTAACCTGGCGTCAATGGGCATTTACATTTTCAATTGGGATATCCTGCGCAAATACTTGATTGAGGATGAGGAAGACCCAGCCTCAGAAAATGACTTCGGCAATAACATCATCCCCAACCTATTAAAAGATGGGCGCAAGATGTACGCCTACCATTTCAATGGCTACTGGAAGGATGTTGGGACGATTTCTTCCCTCTGGGAGGCCAATATGGAGGTGCTTGACCCAGAGCACAGCGGCATCAACCTATTTGATGAGAAGTGGAAGATTTACAGCCGCAACAGTGGGATGACCGGGCACAAGATCAATGCCGGCGCCCATGTGGAGAATTCAATGATTACAGACGGCTGTAATATCTCCGGCGCTGTGAAGCACTCCATACTCTTTGCCGGCGTGAAGGTAGAGAAAGGCGCCGAAGTGGAGGATGCCGTTGTTATGGGCAACACCATCATTAAGGCTGGCGCAAAAGTAAAGCATTGTATTTTGGCGGAAAATGTTATTATTGGGGAGAATGCTGTTGTAGGGCAGATGCCGGAAGGGGAAGAGGCCGGGGTAGCTACCGTAGGGCCTGGCGTCTATGTAGGAGATGACGCTGTGATTGGACCAAATGCCATGGTCAGCGAAAATGTAAAGGATGGTGACAAACAATGATGAATACCAATAACACAAATGCGTTGGGCATTATTTTCCCGAATAGTTATGATGATCTTGTGCCTGATCTGACAAGCGTGAGGCTGATGGCTTCCATCCCGTTTGCAGGCCGTTACCGCTTGATTGACTTTGTGCTGTCCAGCATGGCCCACAGTGGGATTGACAACATTACGATATTAGTCCGTGAGAATTATTTCTCCCTGCTGGATCACCTGGGCTCCGGCCGTGAGTGGGACCTGTCCCGTAAGAATGGCGGTTTGAATATCTTCCCGCCCTTCGCCCACAAGAACATGGGCCTGTACACAGGGAGGGTTGGCCTGATTGCCAGTATCCTCGGCTTTCTGAAGTCCCAGAAGGAGAAATATGTGGTAATGTCAGACGCCAATATTGCCTATAACTTTGATTTCAAGAAACTGATTGACGCGCATATTGCCAGCGAGGCGGATGTGACCATAGCCTATACGAAGCAGGAGTTCCCAGAGAGCATTATGAAGTCCGATGACTTCAGCAAGGGCATGTATTTTAGCCTTGACCTGGACGGCGATCAGGTGACGAAGATTAACATCAATCCGAAGGAGCCGGGGGTACAGAATTTTGCAATGAACGTCTATGTGTTTGAGCGCGAGTACTTGATCAAGCTGGTAAATGAGGCGTTTGTCAATGGCGGCACCTATCTGGAGCGCGATGTGCTGGTGCCGAAGCTGGGCGAGATGAAGATCAACGGATATGAGTACACAGACTATGTGGCCAGGATTGGCAGCCTGAAGGAATACTTTGATGAAAATATGCGGCTGCTGGATGATGCGAACCTGACGGCGCTGTTTAGCAAGGGGTCAATCTATACCAAAATCCGCGACGACAACCCAACACGTTATGTTAATGGCGCTTCCGCCAAGAATGTCATGGTGGCTGACGGCTGCGTGATTGAAGGGGAGATTGAGAACTGCATCCTCTTCCGCGGCGTGAAGGTCGGCAAGGGCGCCAAGGTCAAGAATGCGATCCTGATGCAGGATACGGTGATTGAGCCGGGAGCCAATGCAGAGTATGTGATTACGGATAAGAAGGTGCGTATTTCTGACGGCAAGGAATTGAAGGGGACCAGCACGTTCCCAGTATTTGTGGCGAAGAAGCAGGTAGTGTAAGGAGTAAGAAGAAGGCAGTGTAGGAAATAGACGCCCAGTTGGCAACTGTAACCGATAACGGATAGGGCAGTTGCCGGCTGGGCATTTTTCTATTTGGTGCTGGAAAGTGGCAGCTGCCGCTGCAGCGATCGCCTATATCCGCCGCGGGATGCGGAAGAGCGGATAAGGGCCAAACAGCGCCTGGTTCGGGAAATCGCTGCGCCCGCCGTAGGCCAGGTAACAGGAGCAGAGTTTGCGGCTGCACTGCGGCTGGGGGAAATGCATATCCGCGCACAGTGTTTTCCAGTTTGTGCTAAGGGGAGCGCTGATGTTGCAGGCGCGCATTTTCCCATTTCCTTCGAGGAAGAGACGCCCCGTGCATTGGGCGGGGTCTGCGGGGACAGGCGTAAGTTCTTGCAGGAAATAAGGGTCAATGTCCAGGAAGGCTGCGGTCTCGGCGGCCGTGTAAGGGCGTTTTAGGCCGTCCATTTTGTTGATCCACAGGTAGGTGCCTGGCGGCAGGGCTTTGCGCAGGGACTGTAAAATTTTGATGTTTTCCGGTACGCCGACTGCGCCGGCACAGAAGATGACGCCTTCCTTGGCCAATGCGGCGCATTGGCGGACAAAGGTTTTGGTGGTTGTCATCTCTGGGTGGAAAGTTGCCCAGAGGCGCAGTTTTTGGGGATTGCCTTTCTTTTGCCGAAAGTATGCCAGGGACTCCGCTATGGGAAAGCTTAAATTGGTCTGTGCGCCCACGGCGTCTATGTCCGCGCACGCGCTGACGCGTGCCAGGCCTTTCCAGTACCAGGGATGGATCAGCGCTTCCCCATAGGGAACGGCCATCAGCGCCCGGATTCCCAGGCTGTGTGCCTTTTCTGCAAAGTCCCCTACGAAGGAGAGCCATTGTTCCTTTTCTATGCGGAGTTCCCGCAGGGACTGGGGGTGTTTGGAAAAAGGGCAGTAGGAGCAGCGGTAGTTGCAGCTTTTAAGGCTGCCTCGGTAGAGCAGGGTTTTTGCATTCATAAACAGCCTCCTATCGTTTTATGGCAGGGATTGGGGATATGGCTCATCCTTTGAGACAGACAGGGCAGCTTCCCATTCTTCCATTTTTGTCCGTATTTGTGGGGAGATCAGCTGCGGGCCCAGGCAGTCGGAAAGCCCAAGCCCTTCTTCGGTCAGGGTGAGGTAATCGGTGTTATTGGCGGGGGACAATATCGCGTATCCCTGGCGGATCCAATCCTGCAGCAGTGAAAAATCTTCTAAGGCTTGGGAATGGAAGGTCTGCTGGTAGCGCTGGATATCCAGCCCTGGCCGGATAAGCAGGTGGCGGATGGCATAGCGGCGTTTCATTTCGTCCTCGGAAAGCAAGATGCCATGCGTTATCCGGGAAAAATCTTCGGTGTCCATAAAGCGGCGGAGCTGGCGGGAGCATTCCCCGGCGGTGACGGCATATGGGGTGCAGAAATGTAGGTTCCCAAGGTAGCTTCTCCCGCCGCAGCCTAGAGCAAGCGACGTGCCGAAGCCGCATTCGGAAAATGGCCGCTGTTCTTGCGGGGAACTTACGGCTAACTTCACAAACCTGCGCATGGAGTCCTGGCGGTAGCCTTCTCCCCTCAAAAAAGCAGAAGCTTCCTGATACTGCCGGTAAGCGGTATGCCCTGCAGAAGATACAGGGGATGGGGGGAGCCATGCCCCGTGCTTGAGGTACAGCGGGTAGAGGAAAATTTCATCTGGTTCAAAAGCCAGCGCTTCCTTCAGGGAGGTAAGGAGGCTTTCTATCGTCTGTCCGGGGATGCCATAGATAAAATCCACATTGATGCAGGGAAAGCCAAAGGATTTCAACAGCGCCAAGGCTTCTCTTGCCTTTCTGGCCTGGTGCTGCCTTCCAAGCGCCTGGAGTTCCTGATCGCAGAAGCTCTGTATCCCCATGCTGACCCGGGTGGCGCCTGCCTGCTTTAAAATCTGCAGTTTTTCGCGGGAGGTCTGGTTGGGCGCCGTCTCAATGGCCAGTTCCCTCTCTGCGCCGGAGTAGAAATAAGTATCCAAAATGCGGAACATCCGTTCCAACAGATCTTGTGGCAGGAGAAGCGGCGTGCCTCCTCCAATGGCTGTCTCCGTAAAGGCTGGGTGGAAGGCAGAGAAAATTTCCTGGTATTGCCTGGCCTGGCGTTCTACGGCATCCAAGTAAGAGGAGAAGGCCGAAGGCGTCTGTCCTGTGACAGAGAAGAGGTTGCAGTAGCCGCATTTGGACTGGCAGAAGGGGAGGTGGAGGTACAGGCTGTTCTTGCTGCCAGATAGCAGATGGGCATAGTCCTGCAAGAAAATGCCTTCCAGTGTGCGGTATGCCGTTTTGTGCGGGTAACTGTACATATATTGGATGTAAGGGTTCATGGGAGGGATTCCTTTCCAGGGATGTCTTATTGGCAGAACGAACAGAAAATGGAGGTTACAGGAAAAAATGCTTATAAGGCACGGTATTGACAATCGGGTGGTTAAAGCCATGGAATTGGCAGCCGTCTTCCCCATAGCAGGTACCGTGGTCAGAGCAGCAAATTACAAAAGCGCTCCCACGCTGTTCCTTCCATCCTCGAAACAGCCGCCCCAGTTCGCCGTCCACATAGCGTAGGGCTGCCGCATGGCTTTCTACGCAGTCTCTGGAGGCTTCTTCTAAGTAGAAATAATTGGGGTAGTGGATGGCGTCTACATTCAGGTAGAGGAAAATTTTCTGCTTTGGATCCGCCTTGGAAATTTTTCGCAGCAGGAAATCCACCTGGTTTTTCGTGCTGTCCTTCACCGGGCAAGAAAAAGACGGGTTCCAGTAACTTTTCTGGAAATAGCTGGGAAATACCTTGCCAAGGTCGGAGCGCTTGTCAAAAAAGGACACGCCTCCCACGCACCAGGTATCATAGCCATCCCTGGCAAGCCCTTCCATAACCGTGCGTCCCTGGAAGCCGTAAGCCCCTTTGGGAGCTTTTTTCCCAAGCCCAATGGAAGATGGGAAAAACAGGAGTTCCCGGTCTGCCACGTTTTTGGCCTCATAACGGCAGGGCAGGAAGCCCGCGAACATGGCATGATGGGAGGGCCAGGTAAAGTTCCCTGGAGCCTGGCATTTTTCCCAAGGGCCGTATTGGCTCAGCACAGGAGTTGTCCCGGCGGTTTCTTCCTGGACGGCCACATCATAGCGCAGGGTGTCCAGGCAGATCATCAGGATATCGGAGGCGCCTACCACCTGTGCCATGTCCACGGAAGGGGCTTTCTTTTCCGCCGTAGGGGCAAACAGGCGTAGGGGCACTTCATTTGCGGCAGTTTCTTCTATATTAAACATTCTTTTTCGTCTCCCTTTTTTGTTGTTTCAGAATCTCTGCCTGATGGCGGTAGATCGTATTCTGGCGGTAAATATCCTGGTAAATCAGATCGCCCTGGCCGTTCATTTCGATAATCCGGGGCCTTAAGCTTCCCTGTTCCAGCAGGATATCAATTCCTGCGCTGGTAAGGCCGGGATACAGCGCCAGAGCCCTCAGGCATAAATCCGTAACCGCATCCACTACCGAGGCCGGAAGTTCCAGCGCGTCAATGTCCAAAGGGCGGTTATTAAGCTGCAAGTTCGTGATGGGGCCTTTGGAAAGCCGTGCCAGCAGGTAATCCAGCCTGCCATCCTGCACAACGGCGCGCAGGTCATAAGAGTATCCCTGATACTGCGCCTTGGCATGCCAGCGCTCCAGGATGCATCCCATCCCTAGAAGCTGGTCCAGCAAGCGGAGGACAGTATCTGTGTCAGAGAAACGCCGCAGGCGTTTGGTGTTGGCAAGCCCCATCTGCGGGTACTCCATGGCGCAGGTATAGAGCGCCATCTTCCCGCTGCGGCGCTGCCAGCGGAAAGCCGACACGCCGGTTGCCCCAGAGCCATGGACAGGCTTGATAAATACCTGGGAAATGTTACTGCACTGCATAAGTTCCAAAAGCTGCGCTGCATTGTGGATGGTAGGGCAGACAGCAGCCTTGTCTTGTGCAAATTTGGGCATTCGATCAGGGATGTTTTTGGCCAGCAGTTCTGTCACGGGAAGCCCGGCATGGGCCAGGGTTTCTTTGCATGCCCCCTTATCCAGAAGGGCTGTGATGGCCGCAGGGTGGTTGAAAAATTCTATGCCATAAGATTCTGCCATTTGTCCTATTTCCTGCAGCTGCAATTGGTAACTGCCTGCCAGCCCGTCCAATTCCCCCAATATACAGCTTTCCCAGAGCGGAGGATCTATTTTCAGGAGGATTCCATCTGGGGCGTCTTGCCTAAGAAGCTTGGAAAGCCCGTCTCTCCACTCCTTCCAGTCCACAAAAGCAAGGGGAAGCCCAACATCTTCCGCCGCCTGCTGCAGATACTGTGTTCGCTTGGTATCTGGATTCCCCAACAGGGCTGCCTGCCTCATTCGGTCAGCATGGCATCCATATAAAATCTGCCATTGTACTTAGAAGGCTGATTGCGTTCTGAAACATCCACATCCATGCCCATCTGCCCCAATTTCCCAGCCATCTCTTGGGACAGATAGTTATAATGGAGATCCAGTTTGCGGATATTGGGATAGGCAGGCAATTTTTCCAGGAGGGCTTGGCCGCCTTTGTCGCTCAGCGTGCCGTTGGACAGATCCAGCGTATGCAGCCGCCCCATATATTTGCTGTCAAGGACAGCCTCTGTCAGCTCGTCCTGTATCTCGCTGTCCGTAATCCCCAGGTATTCCAGCTTGGGGAAGTCGGACTGTGCGAGAAGGGATGTTATGGTAGCTGCGTCCCCGTCAAAGCCGTAATCTTCAACGCCAATGTAAAGGAGCAGCTTTTTTAAATTGGGAAGTTTGGCCTCCTGGATCTCATGGATGACATCTGCCGGCAGCCCGCCGCAGATAATGGTCAGGGATTCCAGGCCTTCATGGCAGATCTGCCCAAGGCTTAAATCCGTGCTGCCTTTAATGGTCAGTTCCTTAAGCTGCGGCATGGCAGCCCATAGCTTGCTGTAATCGCCCTGCATAATCCAGGACACTTCGCATTCCTCGGAGTCCATATCGCCGATAAACAGGCTTGTAATATGGGAAAATTCCTTGGCATGCGCCACAATCCCGTCCAGAATGCCCTGGCACCCGTCGTCCCAGGTGTTGCCCCAGTCGCCGATGATAATACCTTCCAGGCTGGGAAATGCAGGGTCGGACAGGATATCGTCTACCATTGTGCGGACACTTTTGCCGCCGTCTTCGTATTGTTCATAATCATAGGAGTATTTTTTTGTTTTTGCCGTAGCGGTATTAGGTTCCATGTGAATACCTCCGTGAAAAAATTTAGGCTGTGCATAGGGCAATGAGTGGGTAAAAAACCCTTTTTGCATAAAATTGCCGTCATCAATATCTATGGATAGGTAAATTATAGCAGAAAGCATATGCTGTGGCAACCGCTCATTTTTCAGGGCTGCTTTATTGCAAAAACTAAAGCCCTGCCTCTTTTTCAAAAATTTATCTATACTTTGTGGGAATGACCTTGGAGGGATTTTCTGCTAAAATAAGGATTGTCTAAATACGTAACGGCGGAGCCCCATGCTTCGCACTGTTACGCGGATACAGTATCCAGGAAGGCTTCCAGAACAGCTATCACACATCCGCTGGAGCCTTCCGCATGAGAAAAAGGAGGGTTTTTAATGAGCAAAGCATTGAGGAACAGATGGAAGCGGATTTGCGCCATGCTGTTAGCGGCAGCCATGGTCATCACTATGATGCCGTCAACTGCCATGGCTGGCACTTCATCGGATCTGGGCGATGGGACATTCCAGAATCCAGTGATTTATTCGGACGTGCCAGATCTTGATATGATACGGGTAGGTGACGCCTATTACATGATTAGCACCACCATGCACCTGTCCCCAGGCTGCCCCGTGATGAAGTCAACGGATCTGGTGAACTGGGAAATCGTCAACTATGTATTTGACCGTCTGGGCACAGACGACGCCATGAGCCTGCGCAATGGCAAGAATATGTATGGGAATGGGCAGTGGGCGGCCAGCCTGCAGTACCATGACGGGCTTTACTATGTGGCTTTCAATTCCAATACCACAGGCCGGGCATATATCTATACGACAGATGATATTGAGCGCGGTTCCTGGACGAAGAGGGATTTAGGAGCGCCGTACCACGACATGGCGCTGTTTTTTGACGACAATGGGAAGACTTATATACTCTACGGCGGAACCCAGATTAAGTGCGTGGAACTGGAGGAAGACCTTTCTGGCGCAAAACCAGGGACAGAAGTCATCCTGTTTGATTCCAACGCGCCAGGCGAAGAGGTGAACGCCAGCGGCAAAGGGTTTATCCTGGGCTATGAAGGAACGCATATTTTAAAGAAGGACGGCTATTATTATGTCTTCAATATCTGCTGGCCCAATGGCGCGGGGCGTACGGAAGTCTGCCACAGGAGCAGGACATTCCCCACAACAGAATGGGAAAATAAAGTAATCCTGCAGGCAAATTTCAGCAATTTCGGAACAAGCGCCGGCGTAGCCCAGGGCGGGGTTATTGACACGCCGGACGGCAAATGGTATGGTTTTCTGTTCCAGGATCATGGCGCAATCGGAAGGGTACCGGTGCTTACGGACTGTACCTGGAAAGAAGGATGGCCTATGCTGGGCAAAAACGGCGATGGCAAGACCGTGGAAGCTGTGATGCAGATCCCTGTTGCTGGAAGCAGCACAAAATCCATTGTCAAGTCGGATGAATTCTATAATGATGCGGAACACAGGGAATATGCGGCGGCAGCCAACGCGGTTTCCGAGGCGGAAGCAGAGGCGGCCAGTGTAGCATCTGATGCAGCGGCGAATGCCTCAGAACCAGCCCCAGCAGCAGAAGATGAGCCGCAGACAGAGACTGTGGAACTGATCACCAATGGAAATTTTGAGAATGGCACAGAAGGCTGGGAAGGATTTGAGGGCGGCACGATTGAGCTTGTGGAAGAAGACGGCAATCATGTGATAAAGGCAAAGGAACGCAAGAACACTTCTTCCAGCGCCAAACAGGATCTTTCTGGCAAGCTGCAGAAAGGGCAGTCCTATAAGATTACTGGCAAGCTGAAATATGATGTTGGGCCTGATACGAAGGCCTTCCATGTGATGCTCCAGAATGGAGTGGATTATAAGTACCGTTCCCAGGCAGGCGTGATTAATGCCAAAAAAGGGGAATGGACGGAATTTTCCATAGACTATACGGCAGGGGATAAGGTAGATGGCAACAATACATACCCCTTTAGCCCAACCCAGAATTATTTCTTTATCGAGACGCCGTGGACAGACAGCCTGGATGCAGAAAAAGACCTCATGGATTACTATCTGGACGATATTTCTATGACATATGAAAAGAAAATCGGAGAAGAGGAAAAGCCGCAGCCAGGCGATGATTCGCTGATTGAAATTATTGAAAACGGCGGTTTTGAGACAGGGGATACCTCTGGATGGGAGATGATGAGGACAGAAAAGGGAGAGCTTGAGGCGACCACTGCAGAGAAAGCCAGCGGGGACTATAGCATCCATGTGTATAACCGCCAGAACTGCGGCGCAGGCCCCTGCCAGAACATCAGCGGCAAGCTGAAATTCGGCAAGACTTATACGATCACCGGCAAATTAAAATACACCACGGGGCCGGATACCAAGCAGTTTTATGTGACCATTGAAAATGGCGACAATTTCAACTGGCGTGAGAATCTGGTGTCTATCCAGGCCAGGAAAGGGGAATGGACCAGCTTCAGCGGCACCTATACCGTACACGATAAGAGCGAGCAGTTCCCCTTTGACCCCAATCAGAATTATATTTTTATAGAAACGCCATGGGCTGCAACTCCGAACGCTGAAAATGACTTGATGGAGTTCTATCTGGATGATTTCTCCATGACCACAGAGTCCGACAACATGATTGTTAACGGATCCTTTGAAAATGGCATCGAGCCTTGGACGGGGATGGAGAATGCCACAGTTGCCGCCACAGAGGAAGAGGCACAGGACGGCTCCTTCAGCGCTGTGACAACGGGACGTACGGCGTGCGCCCAGGGGCCGAGCCAGGATCTGAGCAATAAGATGACGCCAGGCAATATTTATACGATTACGGCATACTTGAAATATAAGACAGGTCCTGACAACAAGAACTTCAATATGACCATCCAGAACGGCCCTGATTATAACTATCGTTCCATCTTAGGCACCGTATCAGCCGCCAGAGGCGAATGGACGAAGATGGAAGTGACATACACGATGCCAGAAGACGCTATTTCCACGCAGAATTATCTGTTCTTTGAGACCCCATGGGTGGCACAGCCGACGGCTGAGAATGACCTGATGGATTTCTATGTGGACAACGTAACGATGACAGAGCAGATTCCAGATAAAAAAGTAGAAGAAGTTGGGGAAAATGACTACAATGGCTCTAACTTGGATCTGGTATGGCAGTGGAATCACAATCCGAACAACAACTACTGGTCACTGACAGACCGCAACGGCTGGCTCCGCCTGACGGCAGGCAGCAAGGCCAACAGTATTTTAGAGGCCAGGAACACCTTGACGCAGCGTACGTACGGCCCCACCTGTTCCGGCAAGGTGAAGATGGATATTTCGAATATGAAGGCAGGGGATGTGGCAGGATTAGCTTCGTTCTCCTACAATTATGGTTATATCGCTGTTAAAAAAGAAGCAAACGGAGCCAAACTTGTCATGGTGGACGCATCTTCCAACGCATCAAAGGGCAAGGATGAGCCAGAAGAAAAAGCAAGTGTAGACTGCGAAGGAAATACCATTTATCTGAAGGAAGACTTTGATTTTGCAGGCGGGGATAAGGTAAGCTTTTACTACAGCTTTGATGGGAATACCTGGAAGCAGCTGGGTGAAGCCATGAAGCTGAGTTATGAACTGGTCCACTTTATGGGCAGCCGCTTCGCGCTGTTCAACTATGCGACTAAATCTGCAGGCGGTTATGTGGATTTTGACTACTTCCGTGTATCTGACCAGATTACAGGGGCAAGCCAGACGCCCAGTACCCTGAAGGCAGGCATGTCCAATTCCGGCGAGATTTCAGGTGTAATCAACAGCACATGCGAAGCCAACATATCCATGGATGCATTGCCAGCCGATGGCCATAGCAGCCTCAAGGCGTCCATTTCCATTCCGGACATTATGGAAGTGGAAGATGTAGTATTCCAAAGCAGCGCTATCCAGGGCACGGCAGATTACAGCGTAAAAGGCGGCCGCCTGATCCTGACCGTCAAAGGGGACAATGTTTCTTTCCAGGCAGCCGATAAGCTGTTTGCTACGATAAAATTAAAACTGAAAGGCTATGTGGACAAAGATAATGCCGCCAGCCTGAAGGCCGACTATATTACGGTGGATAATGGCGCTGTGGAATACGATATTACAGACTGCATGACCACCATTAACCTGAAATACCTTGACACAGGGGCGCTGGCCAAAAAATTAGGCTACGGCAACCCGCTGATGACCCAGGAATTTGGCGCCGATCCCTATGCGATTGTATATGACGGGCGCGTTTATGTCTATATGACAGCCGATGATTACCAATATGACGAGGATGGCCAGGTAATTGATAATAATTTTGACTATATCCGCAGCCTGCGTGTTATTTCCTCTGATGACATGATGAACTGGACAGACCACGGGGAAATCAAAGTTGCAGGGGAGGACGGCGCAGCCAAATGGGCAGCCCATTCCTGGGCGCCAGCTATCGCCTACAAGCAGATTGACGGCAAGGATAAGTTCTTCCTCTACTTTGCCAATGATGCTTCCGGCATTGGCGTGCTGGAAGGCGACAGCCCCTTAGGCCCATGGAAAGACCCCATTGGCAAGGCTTTAATCACAGGACAGACTCCAGGCTGTCAGGGCGTGGTATGGTGCTTTGACCCGGCAGTCCTGGTAGATGATGACGGCAGCGCATACATTTATTTTGGCGGCGGCGTGCCGAATGGCCAGCAGATTAGCCCCAAGACAGCCAGAGTAGCCAAGCTGGGCGCTGACATGATCAGTATTGACGGAGAGGCAGAATTAATCGATGCCCCCTGCATGTTTGAGGATTCTGGTATTTTCAAATACAACGGAAAATACTATTACAATTATTGTACGAACTTTATCAGCCCTCATGGCGATGGAGGCCCTGGCTACGGCACCATCTGCTATATGGAAAGCGATGACCCGATGGGGCCATACACCTACAAGGGTGAGATCTTCCAGAACCCCGCCAACTGGTTTGGCGTAGGCGGCAACAACCACCATGCAACCTTTGTCTTTGAGGGGCAGAGCTATTTCATTTACCATGCCCAGACCGTATCAAAGGAGCTGGGGATAGAAAAAGGCTACCGTTCCACCCACATTGACAAGATTTCGTTCTACAGCAACGGTTCCATCAAGCCCATTAAGGGAACCTATGCAGGTATTTCCCAGTTGCGCGAAGTCAGCGCATATGATAGAATCGAAGCAGAAACCATTGCCTGGAACAAAGGCATCAAAGTAAGCGCATGTAAAGAAAACGGCGGCGCCTTCGGCCAGTTTAACCGTCAGCTGACAGACCTGCAGGACGGCGACTGGACATCCGTATCCCAGGTGGCCTTTGGCGAGAAGGGTGCGAAATCCTTTACCGCAAATGTGGCCTCTGCCAAGGGCGGCAAAATCGAGATCCGCTTAGACAGCCCGCAGGGTTCCTTAATCGGCACCTTAGACGTAAAAGCTACCGGTAGCGCAGACACCTTTAAGGCTCTTACCTGCGATGTAGACCGCGTAACTGGAACCAGGAATGTATTCCTTGTATTCCGCGGGTCAGGCACAGATTCTATTATGAATGTGGATTACTACCTCTTTGGTGAAGCATCCACAGGCCCTGTAGACCCAGAACCGGCCGACACAAGCAAGCTGTCCGCCAAGATCAAGGATGCAGAGAACCTGCTGGAGGTATTAAGCGCAGCAGAGAAAACAAAGTTACAGGCAGCCATTAATACAGCCAAGGCCGTATTGAATAAAGAAAACGTAAGCCAGGAAGAAGTAGACGCCGCCCTTGCCGCCTTAAGCAAGTCCGTAGAGGCCGCCAAGGAATCCTTAAAGCCCCAAAAGCCAAATTATGGCGCCTACCTCAATAAGTCCTTTACCACCAAGGACGGCCTGAAGTGGAAGATCACCAAATGCAGCGAAAAGACGAAAGAGGTATCCTTAACAGGCGCTGCGAAGCAGCTGACCAAGGCTACGATCCCAAGCTTTGTAAAATACGATGGCATGTCTTTCAAGGTAACGGCAATCGCTTCCAAAGCGCTCCGCAGCCAGGCGAAGCTGACCAATGTAACCATCGGCAAATATGTAACTAAGATTGGAACCCAGGCATTTGCCAACTCCAAGAAGCTTGCCAAGATTACGTTCCAAGGCACAGCGATAAAATCCATTGGCAAGGATGCCTTTAAGGGAATCAAGAAGACAGCCGCGTTCAGCATGAAGAAGACATTTGTTTCCGGAAGCCTGAAATACCAGATTACCAAGTGTACCGCGTCCGCCAAGACGGTAAAAGTTACTGGTGCATCCAAGCAGCTCAGCAAGCTTGCTATCCCGGCTACCGTAAAATACAACGGAATGTCCTTCCAGGTAACTGCAATCGGCAAGAAGGCCTTCAAAAACAGCAAAAAGCTGACTACGGTAACCGTTGGAAAATATGTAAAGACTATCGAAGCCGAGGCATTCTGCAATTCCAAAAAGCTTGCCAAAATCAAGTTTAGTGGGACAGCTGTTAAGACAATTAAGAAAAACGCCTTTGCAAAGATTAAGAAGTCCGCGGCCTTTGATGTGAAAAATTCGAAAAAGGCCTACTATAAGAAACTGCTGAACAAAGCCAATACCAAGAACTTTAAAGTGAAATAAAAATTCCCCGTATCCAAGAAGATGCTGGGGCAGCAGAATAAGCTTAGGAATGAGGATGCCAATAAATTTTCGGCATCCTCATTTCGAAATCTACCTTTTTTGGGAGGCGTTCCTCATGCTCAAACATGCCGTCAAAACCATGAATAATATCCGCTTAAAACACAAGCTGCTCATCCTCGTCCTTCTCTGTGTCCTAATTCCCCTTATTGTGACTAACAGCGGAATCCTCTGGAGCATGCGCCAGGGCCTGAAAAAGGAGCAGGAGCAAAAGCGCCAAAATGTCGTTGACCGCCTGGAGTCCGAACTTCGTGAACGCATTAACCAGCAGCTGACCATTGCGGATTATCTAAACCGCAATGAAAAGCTAAAACGTTTCCTCAACCGTTCCTACCAGTCTCCGTCAGAATACTACGAGTCCTATGTCCATCTTATGCAGGATGATGTGATCCACTACTACTATCTGGCCTTGTCCGCCTATAGTATCACTATCTGCACAGAGAACAGCACCATTGTAAACGGCACTTATTTTGTGAAAGCGGAAGACGTCAAAGCCAGCAGCTGGTACCGCTCGTTCACTGCCTCTTCCAGCCCAGCTGTCCTCTACCCTTATTTTGAAGATGGAAGCGAATCTTCCGGCTACATTGAGAAAGGCCGCAAGCTTGCCGCCCTCCAGGCGCTGGATTATTGTGGCGAAGGAAATATTATTTTCTTAGAGTTAGGCTACCAGTCCTTGGCAGAATGCATTGAGAACTTTTGCGATGGCGTGGGTTACTGCCTCTGCGACGGGGACAGGATCCTCTTCTCTTCGGAAGAAAAAAACAGCCAGAGCCAGGATTTCCGGCAGTTAACGGACGCCCAGAAAGAAGAATTCCCCATAGCCAAGGAGGTAGACCTCTATGGCACGACCATAAGCATCCGTCTGCAGGAAGAGGATTTCATTATGTTTGATGCGCTTTGGGCGCAAAAGGGCCTGATTTTTCTCCTTTACATCCTGAACTTGATAGTCCCTACCTTTTATATTTATATCCTCTACCGCTCCCTGCATGATCGGATTGCAACGACACAGAACTACCTAAACCGGCTCAAGGAAGGCGCCTACGAGGTGATTCCCTCCCAGGAAGCCAGGGATGAGATTGGCGGCATGGTGCAAAGCTATAACCTGATGGTAACACGGATCAAGGAACTGATCGAAGTGGTTTTTAAGAATAAAGAGCAGGCACAGAGTCTGGAAATTGCCAAAAAGCAGGCGGAACTGCATGCCCTGCAGAGCCAGCTGAACCCGCACTTTATCTTCAATGCCCTGGAAAGCATCCGTATGCACAGCATTTTAAAGAAAGAGACAGAGACGGCGCAGATATTGGAAAGCTTTGCGATTTTAATGCGCAGCAATATCCAGTGGAATGAGGATTTTGTGACTGTGGAGGAAGAATGCAGCAATGTCCGGCGGTATCTGGAAATACAGAAATACCGTTTTGGGGAGCGGATGGAATTTTTCCTATATATCCAAGAGAGCTGCCTGCAGCAGAGGATTCCCCGGTTTATGGTGATAAATTTTGTTGAAAATGCCTGTATCCATGGCATAGAGAACAGCTTGGGCGGCGGTTCGGTTACTGTTATGGTCTCCGAGGATGACAGCAGCCTGTATGTGGAAATTATGGATAAGGGGAGCGGCATGGAGGCAGAGGCCTTAGAGAGCCTGAGGGAGCTGGTGGAACAGGCGGATGTCAGTTATATCCAGAAGGCGGGGAAAAGCATTGGGATTGCGAACACCGTTGTGCGCATGAAACAGTATTATGGGGAGGGGATTGTGATTGACATTAATAGCACCGTAGGAGAGGGAACGGAGATTAGCATCCAGGTTCCCAAGGAAGGGAGGCAGGGTTATGATTCGGGTACTCCTTGTGGATGACGAGCAGTTTATACGCCAGGGGCTGCGCATGCTGATCAATTGGGAGGAATATGGCTACCAGGTTGTGGCAGAGGCGGAAAATGGCGTGGACGCTATCCGTATTTTGGAGGAAGGGGGTATTGACCTGGTATTTGTGGACATTAAAATGCCAGGAATGACAGGGCTGGAACTGATTTCCTATGTCAGGGAGAATATCTCTGCACAGACACGTTTTGTCATCCTCACAGGATATGCAGAGTTCGATTACGCCAGGCAGGCCATGCAGATGCGGGTCATTGATTATATGCTAAAGCCGGTACAGGAAAAGGAGCTGGTTGCCATTTTGAAGAGAATTAACCGGGACTGCCAGCGGGAGAGGAAGGAGCGGCAGGAAAACTATGATTTTCACATTACCCATATCCTGCTGGGCAAATTTTCCGATGAGAACCTGGCGCAGGCCAGGCGCTGGCTGAAACGCCAGGAGACCTGGAAATATGTAAGCTTTGAGTTTGACGGGAGCCAGGAAGGGTTTGCCCGGCTGGATTACCGGCAGCGGATGGAGCAGCAGAAGGCGCTGCGCCAATACCTGCAGAGCCTGCTGGGAAATGATGTCTGCCATGTGGTTCCCTTGATTGAGGCCAAAGAAGGGATTTTTGGCACGGGGCTGCTGCTTTCTCCATGCCTGTATGAGGGCACGGGAATGGAGGAGGCGGACTATCTGAAATATCTGCAGAAAAGGGCAAGCCAGCATTTACAGCATCAAATCCAGGTATATGTGGGGCAGGCCGCCTCCCTGGAGCAGCTATCCAAATCCGCCGCCTCCATCCAGGTAGCCAGGTGCCTCCATGGGCTGGCGCAGGAGGAGGGGCAGGTGATGGATTATGAGAAGTTCCGCTACCGTAAGCCCTCGTTCAGTGTGCGGGAGGAATCTGTCGGGCGCTTGCTGGAAGCAGTGAAAAACAACCAGAAGGAAGCTATCTGCCAGTATGCTGACGCGGTATTTACTCAAATCCGTGACAGCGACATGAACCTGGAAATGGTCAATGCCAGCATTTACCATATTTTGTACCGCCTGATGGAAATGGTGCAGGAATTTGATGATGAGGCAAACCAGCAGGAAATCCTCGCCTATATCGGGAAGGAATCCTTCAACAAGCTGGTACTGAGCGGGAGCGCAGAGGAGATTACTGGATTCTTCAATGACTATGCCGGTTATTTGGCACAGGTGCGCAGCCTGGAGTCGAGGAACGTGCTGGATAAGGTAGACGACTATGTGCAGGCGCATTACCAGGAGAAATTAAGCCTCAAATCCCTAGGGGAAATGTTCTATGTCAATAATGTCTATCTGGGCCAGCTCTATAAGAAAAGGCATGGGATGGCCTTCCGGGACTACCTGAACCAGATCCGGCTGGAAAAGGCACAGGAGCTTCTGGCAGGCACGGATATGAGGATTTATGCCATTGCGGAAGAAGTGGGGTTTGGGAAAGTCGAGTATTTCATCAATAAATTTGTGCAGATGAACGCTATGACGCCGAACCAGTATCGGATCTGTATGAGGGATAAAACACGGCAGGAATGATAAGGGGGTGGCGGAATGGGACGCTGTGGTAGCGCTATATGTCCTTGTATGATAGGTAATGAAGAAGGGAAGGTGTGATTTTATGGGGAAGGGCAAGGGCAGAGGGCCGTGGAAGATATGGCTGTCTGTCGGGGCGCTGGCTGCTTTTGGGATATGCCTGGCGCTGGTATCCGCAGGGCAGAGAAGCAGGGGGAAGCAGTTTACGGCATTTTTTGCGATGACGGGGGATTCGGTGCCAGAGGACAATCGGATGATTCGGCGCATTGCGGAGCGCACAGGGGTGCGGGTAAGCGTGGAGTGGCTGAACGGGCAGATTTCTTCGGAGCGGATTGAGAGCATGATCCGTATGGGGGAATACCCGGATTTCATCAATGGTTCTGGCGACTCAGACCGCCTGGTGGCGGCGGGTGCGTTGGTTCCGCTGGACGGCTATCTGGACAAATACCCCAACTTAAAGGGGTATTTGAGTGAAGAACAATGGGAGTCCCTTCGCAAAGAGGATGGGCATATTTATTTTATCCCGCCTTTTGGGGTTGTACAGGGGCATGATACATCCGTCATGCCGTCCGGGGAGGCTTTTTGGATCCAGAAGAGGGTGCTGGAATGGGCTGGTTTTCCAAGGCTCCAGACCCTGGATGAATATTTTGGCCTGATTGCCTCCTATCTGAAAGAGCATCCGCAGACAGGGGGCAGGGCAAATATTGGATTTGAAATCCTCTGCGATGATTGGCGTTATTATTGCCTGGAGAACCCGCCGATGTTTTTGGCGGGATATCCGAATGATGGCTGTGCGATTGTGGATGCAGGCACGCAGAAGGCCTCCGTTTATGATACGATTCCAGAAGCAAGGCAGTATTACCAGAAGCTGTGCGAGATGTACAATCAGGGCGTTGTTGACCCGGAGACATTCACCTTGTCTTATAACCAGTATATTGACCGGATTGCGGAGGGGAATGTGCTGGGGTTTGTGGATCAGTACTGGAATGTAATGGGAGCGCAGAACAGGCTGTATGCCGAAGGGAAGGCCGACTGCACCTATGTGCCATTTGCGATTACGGCCAGGGAGGGGCTGGAGGGAAGCTATAACTGCAGGGAATACCAGATTAACACAGGGGCAGGGATTGGGATTTCCGTGGACTGCCAGGACGTAGAGGGGGCGTTGGGATTTTTGGATCAGTTACTGTCGCCTGAGATTATGGTCCTGCGCTATTGGGGGGAGGAAGGCATAGATTATGAGGTAGGGGAGGATGGGCTTTTTTACCGCACAGAGGAACAGCGCCAGCGGTGGGCGAACGGGGAGTATCAGAGGGAAAATGGCTATAGTTATTCCTATTTCCCAGGCTATGCCGGAATGCTTGCAGACGGCATAAATACGGTGGTGCCAGAAGAACAGCCAGGAGAATATTATGCCCAGCTTTTGGATTATGACAAAGGTGTGCTGGCCGCTTATGGGTATCAGAACTGGAAGGAGTTTTTAGGCCCGGAGAAAATAGGCGAGGTCTGGTACCCGCTGTATTCCTGCAAAGAAGACTGGCCGGCAGACAGCGCGCATGGCAAGGCGCTGGCCAAGATGGAGGAAGTCAAAAGGCTGTGGCTGCCCAAGGTAATCATGTCTTCCGAGGAAGCGTTTGCAGAGGTCTGGGAGGCTTATCAGCAAGTATACAGGGCGCAGGTAGATATAGAGGCCTATGAAGGGGAGCTAAACCGGGAAATCCAGGAGCGGATCCGGGCGGCGGAGTAGCGGCAAAAATAGGGAGCGGGACGCTACCACTTTTGGTTGTAAATTTTCTTCACATGTTTTCTGCCCTGGAAGATAATCCCATGGCACAGGATCATCTGCACGGCGGCGACGATGCTTATGCAGACCCGGTAATCCAGCGCCTCCCCCAGAGCTCCGATTACCGTGCAGCAGGCCATGACGGTCAGTGACATAATGGCGTTGAAAAAACCGTTCAGTTTTGCCCGCTTGTCATCGGGAAGATAGTTCTGTACGCTGCTTTCCCGCAGGGTTGCGCTGTTGATGCCTAGAAACCCGCAGGCTGCCCGGTTCGCCAGCATCAGCGGATATCCGAGCCACAGGAGGATGCTATCCATAAGGTTGTAAACCTGATAGACCATATAGGCAAACGAAAAGCGCCGCTCTGCTTTTATTTCGAAATGGTAATGCACCAGCCCGCCAACCGTCCTGCCGATAAATTCCGCTACCATGAACCATGCGTATAATGCCGTACCCAGCCCTGGCGTTGTCTGGAAATACGCAATCACCAGGCTGGTGCTGCCTTCGCTGACTCCTTGTGCCAGGGGCATATAGGCATAAATCCGCTGCAGCCCTTTCTCGCGCTTAAAATAGTGCAGCCCTTCTTTCATATCTGCCAGGTAGCTTTTCCAGGAAAACCTGCCACCCCCGTCCAATCTTTCCTCTACTTTAATCTGTGTCTCCACGGCCGAAGCTGCTAAGAGTAGAACGCCCTCCATGATACAGATAAATTCTATGCCGAGCCTTGTATACAGATATCCAGCGGCGGGCGTTATTAGCATCATGACAGTCGGATAAATCATCCCGGATATCGTATACCCCTTTTGCGAGAAGCCTTCCTCAATCAGGTTTGGATACAGGCTGGTATAAGCAAGGTTATAAATGGTTCCAATGCTGCTGATGACCAGGGAAAAGGCCATGTAAACAGAGTATTGGAAGGGATGGTTCAAAAGATAAAGGCCAAACAGCAGGTAGAGGATCCCATTCAGGCAATCCAAGCCAACAATAACCGGCTTTCTGCGGAAATGGTCGATATATGGCGATACCACGATCGGGAGCACCATGGCCGGTATCATAGAGACGGCATGAAAGATCCCTGCCAGCAAAGTGCTCTGGCTATTGTCAAACACCACAAAAGAAAATGCAAAGCCCATGGCGGTTCCGCCAATGGCGCTGATGATTGTCCCCAAGGTGATAATGGTAAAATTTTTTGTCCATAACGTTGCTTTTTTGTCCATGATTTTCCTTTCTGTATCTGTTGTCTGGTATAGGTTTTTGGGGAAGTTTTGTTAGTTTTGTGTTGCCTTTTTGGGGGAGGGTGGCAAAACGGGCGCTGCACAAAGGATCTTGTACAGTTATCATAGCATAAGATTACATGCAAAAAAAGACGGTAGTTTTGAGAAAATCAGCGCTCAAAATACCGTCTAAATATGATACTATAAGATTAATACAGGAAAAAAGAACGATAAGAGTACCCGAAGCAGCGTCCTCAAGCCCCGTCCCTCTATTATCCTGAAACAGCATCTGCCCACCTAAGGGACAATTTCAGAATATTATCTACGAACCGCCATTTTCACTCAGGAAATTCCCGCATCCATTCGCAGATTTCCTTATATTTCCGTTGGCGTTCCAGCACCTCAATTAGAAATGGCACGTGGAATTTTTGGTAGCTTTTCGGGAACCGTTCCCCTAAATGCTTCATGCATGTGCGCAGAAGGGTTTCATATTGTGGATCCTCCTGATAGCCTTCATGCCGCAGGCGGTATTCTACCACATCATAGATTTCTTCCAATTCCCGTGATACGTCCCCAGGTTCGTTTGGGATTTTCTCCCTGCCCTGTAGAAGCAGCGCCAGCGCTTCCTTCCGTTTGCCCTGCTTTTCCTTGCAGATGGCGTATTTATGATAATACCATATGCTTTGGCTGGTACACTTCTGGAAATAAGCTTCCGCCAGGTCTGTTTCTCCCCATTCGAGGGAGGTGGACCCGATATTATAATAGATATCCTGGATGCAGGATTCGGCCCCCAATGCCTGGGCAATCCGCTCCGCCACCTGGTATTGCCGCATCATCATCTCCCGGCTGCCTGGGCTGTCCATGGAGGAGTAGCAGTTTCCCAGTGTGGCCTTCGCTTCCAGCATATTGTAGATGTTTCCCTCCTCACAGGCGGCGCTGTATCCTTTCGACAGCAGTTCGGCTGCCTGCATGTAATCCCCTTTTGTCCAATGCCAGACTCCGGCCTGGATCAGGAAGAAGCTATTGGCAGTTAGTTTCAGCAGCTTGTCAAAAGGCTCCTTGCCCTCCAAGCAGAGGTAATAGAGATATAATTCATACTGGCGCTTGGCCATACATGGGGCATATTCCTGTAATTCTTCCAACAGCGGGGCGGGTTTCCGTTCTCCTTCTGGGAAGCTGCACAGCAGGAGCAGCGCGTCCAGCATATATTTGCTGGAGAGATAGCGGCTGTTTTCCTGCCGGATTTCTCTTAAGTCCTCTTCCTTTAAAGTATAGCTGTACAGTTTTTCATAGAGCTGTCCGATCAGGGTTTGCGCCTGCTTTAAAAAGGAAGGGTCTGTTTCATAGGAAATGCCCAGCCGCTGCAAGAGTGCGGAAATAATCTCCGGGCTTGCGTCCGCCTGGCCCTTTTCGATTTTAGACACATAAGAGACTACACAAATTCCTTTGCATAGCCCCTCCTGTGATAAATTCTGTTTTAACCGCTCCTTGCGGATTAATATGCCTAAAAATGGTTCCATAGCTGCCTCCTGCTGCTTTTGCCTGAATCATCAGCATATGTTTTCCTATAGCTTGCGCTCTTGCTCCCGCTGGATATCTGGGAAAGCAGACAGCATAGGCCTCATATTCCGTCCCTTCAGCACACGGCCAATATAATTCTTTGTGATTTTGTACACCAATGGGGAGAGCGCCAGCACGCCAATCAAGTTGGGGATCATCATCATCCCATTGAAGGTGTCGGCCAGATCCCAGGCCAGGTTGTCGCCCATAACGGCGCCGCCGAAGATAGCAGCTACGAAAATAACCCGGTACACCATCGTAGATTTTTCCCCGAACAGGAACTCACAGGCCTTGCTGCCGTAATGGCTCCAGCCCAGCACGGTAGAAAAGGCAAACAGCATAATGGCGATGGCGATGAAAGCAGCCCCTGCCTTGCCGAAATGGATGGAGAAGACCGTGGAGACAATGTTGGCCTTCGTCAGCTCAATCCCGTTGTATGTAGTGGCTGTCACGCCGGTCTCCAAGTCAATCAGGCCAGAGGAGAGGATGGAGAAGGCGGTCAGGGTGCAGACAACCAGGGTATCAGCGAATACTTCGAAAATGCCCCACATGCCCTGGCGGACAGGTTCCCTGACATTGGAATTGGAATGCACCATGACAGAAGAGCCAAGGCCGGCCTCATTGGAAAATACGCCGCGCTTCATGCCCTGTTCAATGGCCAGCTTTATCCCATAGCCGACAACGCCGCCGCCGGCAGCCTCAATGGCAAAGGCGCCATGGAAGATAGCGGAAAATACAGCCCCTACGTGGGAAATATTGGTGAAGAAAATGACGATGCTGCCCACAATATAGATGACTACCATAAAAGGCACGATTTTCTCTGTTACTGAGGCAATACGCTTGATGCCGCCCACAATGACCAGCCCGCCGAGCGCGAGTACGGCAATGCCTGTAACCCATGTGGGGACGCCAAATACGGATTTCATATTTCCGGAGATCGAATTTACCTGTGTCATATTGCCAATCCCGAAGGATGCCAGGAAGCAGAAGATAGAAAACAGCACGGCCAGCACAGAGCCAATGGCCTTGCAGCCAGGCTTTGCGCCCAGGCCGTCCCGCAGATAGTACATTGCCCCGCCAGACCATTCCCCAGCGCTGTTCTTGCGGCGGTAGTAGATGCCAAGTACATTTTCGGAATAATTGGTCATCATGCCAAAGAAGGCAATTAGCCACATCCAGAATACAGCCCCGGGGCCGCCGACCATAATGGCGCCGGCTACGCCCACAATATTTCCGGTTCCTACGGTAGCCGCAAGCGCGGTACACAGGGATTGGAACTGGGAAATGGAGCGGTCCTGCGTATGGCCTAATACATGCTTGTCTTTAAACATGGCGCCCAGGGTCATCTGGAACCAATGTTTGATGTGGGTCAGCTGGAAGAACTTCGTCAGGAAGGTCATCATTACGCCGACAAAGGCCAGCAGGATGAGCGCAGGCCAGCCCCAGACGATATTGTTGACCGCATTGTTAAGGTTTGTGATAAAATCTAGCATGTTACATGTCCTCCTCTTTTGATGATATGTTCTGTTCCCGCGAAAAAGAATCCATTCTGCAAAATTGAAAAAACGCAGGATAGGGGGCAACCTCACCTGCGAAGCTATCAGTATGTATTATTCTTTTGGGGAATTTATAAAAAATTTATATAATCTTAACATAAAATTTATATTCTGTAAAGAGGGAAATGCAGATAGTTCAGGAATTGACATATATGCATAAAAGGAACTGTAGAAAAATAAGTGATGCAGATTGCGCAGGATATTCCTTCCATAAGTGTATTACAAAAAACGTAGGCATAGCGGTGATGCCTACGCTTTGGTTTGTGATAAACTGTGCTGGAAGCCATCCCATCGGCTTAGCAGAGCAAAACGACAATAGCGGAGTGATCCAAGCATCAGAAACAATGGATGTTGTATTGCTTTAATCCCCAATTAGCACGTTCTTTCCCTGGAAGGCAAAGCCATAGGCGCGGATGCGCTCTTTTGGGATCCCTTTGGCAATCAGCAACGCGGCGTACTGTTTCTCCTGGATCTGCTTCAATGCGGCCTGTACCGTATCTTCCAGGCTTGCTTCCTCCGTCTCGTCCAGCACCTTAAATTCCAGCAGAATGGCGTCATCCCTTGCGATATCCTTTGGCTCCAGCATCACGTCATAGCGCCTGAACCCGC
>CAJTNT010000022.1 GCA_910577785.1 uncultured Lachnospiraceae bacterium
GGCTTGTATGCTGAGGCTCTCTTGGCAATATTATCAAGCGGCACTTTGCCCTCACCCTCGCCAAACTCCACTTTTACGTTGATTACGCTGTCGGGTTTTTTGTGGGAAAGCATTACAACCGTCTCCACATGAATACCAAATTAGAACATATCCCCACAAAATCACGGAAATATAAGCAATATTTTTACAATACTAATACCGTTCGTGCAACCCTTTTCCCACAAAATATAAGCTCCATCAATTTTGCACCACCCTGATGCAAAATTTAATCTTCCTTCGTAGTACCAATATTCTCCCCCTCTATCTTTCCAGCTTCCAATGCTTTATATTCCTGATTTAATTCTCGCAATAATTCCTCCTCACTCGGCAAATACAATTTATATTTCGAAGCAAAAATCTGTGTTTCATTTTCAGGCAATGTATATTTAACCACGGATTCACTTTTATCTGCGCATAACACAATACCAATAGGTGGATTATCCCCTTCATTCATTAACTCTCGCTCAAAATAGTGAACATACATCTGCATCTGCCCTAAGTCCTGATGTGTCAAATCCCCAACTTTTAAATCTATCAAAACAAAACACTTCAAAATATAATTATAAAATACAAGGTCAATTCTAAAATGCCGCCCATCAAAAGTAATCCTCTTCTGTCTGGCAACAAACGAAAATCCTCTCCCCAGCTCTAAAAGAAATCTTTGCAAATGAGTAATTAATGCCTGCTCCAAATCACTTTCATAAAAATCATCATTCGAACTTAAACCAAGAAATTCCAAAACATATGGGTCACGAATAATATCTTCTGGTTCCTTAGCAGGCTCTAATGTCTGAATCTCTTCCGCAACCTGTTCTTTGTTTTTACTGGATAATAATCTTTCGTAAAAGAAAGAATTTATCTGCCTTTCAAGCTGTCTGGTACTCCATTGTGATTTTACAGCCTCCTGCATATAAAATTCTCGCGCATTATGATTTTCCACTTTTATTAAAAGTCTATAATGTGTCCAACTCAATTCGTCACGCAGTGCGTGACCATTTGGAAACATCAAATAAAATTGCCTCATATACTTCAAATTTGTCACTGTAAAACCCTTACCAAAATCCTTTGTCATTTGTTTTGACAATTCTTTTAACAAACCTGTCCCATACTCTGCTTTTTCATTACCACCCTGTTCTTCAATAATTGATTTTCCTATATTCCAATAGGCTTCAACCATTGCAAAATTAGCAGTCTTATAGACCTTATTTCTTGCAGTTAATAAAATATCCTTAATCCCATCATAAAACTTTTGATTCATCAAAATACCTCCAGAAGCCTTGCTATTAGTCTGTAACAAATACGCTTCCTTTTTTAGATAGTTTTTCTGCACGTTCAATAATAAAATTAATAATTTTATCAATATCCATCCATTTATATACATAGCCTCTAGAATCTGGAGTGTAACGCCTTGCAATTTCTTTTAAAACCGCAATATCATATTGATGTAAAATATTACTTAATTTTTCCTCACCTTTATCCCGATATATTTCTATTGGATTTAATCCATCAATATCATGTATTTCATTTCCAGATCCCCTACTCGTCTGTTTGCTATCACCAATACATATTTTAACCTCAAGGTTTATGCTATTTAAGAGTTGTTCATTATTCTCCAAAAATTGCAGCACTCTCATTAAATCTAACACTGTTTGCCTATTATTCTTTTCACCATTTGCATAAACATTCTGACACAAATTCCAATGACTTGATTCTAAAAAATCTTTTATATCACTTATATCATTTCTGATTTGTGCAATGTCATTTTGGGTATCAGATTGGAGATTTCCTTTAGAATTTTTTTCTTCATTTCGCCCTTTGGAATTTCTTATAACCTCCTTCACATATTTCTTATTGTAACCCATTATTACTAAATCCTCTATATTTTTTCCTTCATCTAAAAGTTTTAAAATAGTCTCTTTTTTACTAGACATAACAGCACTCCTTCTATTTAATTCTTCTAAGAAACTCTTCCGTTATTCCTAAATATGAATTATAAATTTCTTTATCATATCCATATTTCTGTTTCAATGTAGTTATAGGTGTATCGATATCCGTCGCCTCCGAAACCCTTGTTGTTTCTTTTACATAATCTGAGAATACTTCTGGAACGTGTCTTTTATCTTTTTCAGAAAGCTTACTTCTTGCAATCAAATCGCTTTTTGTTTCTCTATGCATTCTGCTTTGTACTCTAAATTTAGTTATAACAATTCCCAACGGTTTTATATCATAAGACCTATTGATTGCCCGAATATCTTTTGCAACCTTAGTTATTCTATCCTTAATTTGTGGTATTCCGTATGTAGATAAAATATCTGCAACAACTGGTATTAAATAATAATCACTCAGAAAAATTCCATTCAATGTAATCGCCCCCAGATTCGGCGGACAATCAATTAAAATAAAATCATATTTATCTACTATCTCTTGTGTTAAATATGATGCTAAAACAGTTATTGGACTTTGCGCAAAATGACTTAATTGATTTATCATTGGTATTCTATCTTGAACCTCTAACAAATCTATACTTGATGGTAATAAGTCCAATCCTTGAATCCCATTAGAAACACCCGAAACATTCTTGATAATAGATTCATTAATATTAAACTTATCGGTATTATCCAATTTATCCAAAAACATCTGGTGGATAGTTTTTCCTTCCTCATTAGATTTTTTCCAAACTTCCTGATTAATAAGCATAACCGTTGCATTTGTCTGTGGATCTAAGTCAATCACTAATACTCTTTTTCCCTTTTCAAATGTCAAAAACTCTGCTAATGCAACTGTTGTAGTTGTTTTTCCTACTCCGCCTTTTAAATTAATTAAGCTTACAATTTTTCCCATAATATTTAACTCCTTTTTGATTCTTTATCGCTACATACTTTATATCTACTATTATACCATTACCAATACCTCAACTGCAAATAACCTCAAAATGCTTTAAAGCATCCTTTATCGCTTCCACTTTCTCTGCTGTCGGATGCTTCCTCGGCTGTTTCAATTCTTCTACCGCATTAGGAGCATCATACATCGGCAATCCTAACTCCCTCTTTACCTCTGCGATATATGCGGTATGTACTTTGAAGCCATACTTCGCTTCTATGTACTCCTTAATCATTTTATATGTAACCCGCTCTTTTGGCTTATACGCTTCGGCTCTCTTGGCGATATTATCAAGCGGCACTTTTCCCTCACCCTCGCCAAACTCCACTTTTACATTGATTACGCTATCGGGTTTTTTGTGGGAAAGCATTACAACCGTCTCAACATGAACCGTCTGCGCAAACATATCCAAAACCTGCACCTTCTGCACTTCATACCCCTCGCTGCACAAGTATTTCAAATCCCTCGCCAACGTTGCCGAATCGCAGCTTACATACACTACCCGTTGTGGTGCCATCTTCACGATAGTTTCTAAGCATTTCGCATCGCAGCCTTTCCGCGGCGGATCCACTACAATGACATCTGGATGCAGCATCCTTGCTTCCGTTTCCTGCCCATCCTTTCCATGCTTCCGATTCTCCCCTTTCTCCCTTTCCTTCTCTGCCTTTATATCCTCTTTTGCGCGTTCTCCCTTTTCTGTGTTTTCTTCCTTTTCTGCGCGTTCTCCCTTCTCTGCCTTTTCTGCGCGCTCTCCCTTTTCTGTGTTTTCTTCCTTTTCTGCGCATTCTCCCTTCTCTGCCTTTTCTTCCTTTTCTGCCCCTTCTGCCCTTTCATAAAACCCTGGCAGCACTTCCTCTGCCTTGCCCACAAAAAATTCTACATTCTGAATCTGATTTATTTCTGCGTTCTTCCTGGCGTCTTCAATAGCAGGCGCCACGACTTCTACCCCATAGACTTGCCTGGCCTTCTGCGCCAGAAACAAAGAAATCGTCCCAATCCCGCAATAGAGATCCCATACTGTCTCGTTCCCCGTAAGCCCCGCATATTCCAGAACCTTCTGATACAATTTTTCTGTCTGCATCGGATTGATCTGATAGAAAGAAAGGGGGGAAATCTGATACTTCACATCCCCAATAGAATCTGTAATATACCCCTTTCCCCAAATGCACCTGGTCTCCTGCCCTAAAATCACGTTTGTTTTTTCCTGGTTGACATTCAATACAATTCCAGCCATCCCTTTGACTGCCCGGAGTTTTTCAATTAAGCGTTCCTCCTGCGGAAGCCTCCTGCCGTTGAGCACAATGCAGGCCATAAATTCCTGTGTAACATGCCCATAGCGGATCAATAGATGGCGTACAAGGCCTTTCCCCGTAGCCTCGTCATAGATAGAAACATGGTTTTCTTCCAAATAGGAGGCCAAACTGTCTAAAATCTGCTCTGTAGCCCCCATCTCCATCCCCAGCCAGCACTTTCGGTTGGGGATAATCTGATGCGAGCGGGCAGCATAGAAGCCGATGGCAACCTTGCCCTCTTTATCCCTGCCAATCGGAAACTGTGCTTTATTCCGATAAAAATACGGCTCTTCCATCCCAATTGGCGGCTCCCAGACTCCATCTTCCAGCTGGAAACCGCCAATTCTCTTTAAGTGATTGCGCACCTTATTTTCCTTAAAGATCAGCTGCTGCCCATAATCCAGGGCTTGGAGCTGGCAGCCGCCGCACTGGCGGGCATAGGGGCAGCGTGGCTCTATGCGGTAAGGCGATGGCTTTAAAATCTCTATCAGGCGGGCATAGCCATAGTTTTTCTTCATTTTCATAACTTTTGCCAGGATACGGTCGCCTAGGACAGCATCCTTCACAAAAAAAATAACGCCCTCTGCCTTCCCGATCCCCTGCCCTTCCACGCCCATATCCTCAATCAGCAGCTCTAATTCCATATCTTTCTGAAATACCATGCCCTTCCCTCCCATTTCAGCCTCCTCTCACTCTTCGCTCGTCCTGCGGATATTGGATTCAAACAGGCGGTTGTAGCCCAGCCAGCCATTGTTCTCTGGGGAGGCTGCCAATGCCTCCTTCATTGTCTGCATTTTGGCGTCAGTATTGTCCGCGAAGCTTAGGGCAACCGCTTCCATCAGTGCAGGTTTTTTGGGAGAGCCGTATTCCAGTTCCCCATGGTGCGACAGGATGCAGTGCTTCAGCTCATTGGCCAGCTTGGATGGGAAATCCGGGATTGTGCGGATACGCTCGCCGACCTGCTCCGCGCCAATCATGATATGCCCCAGCAGCTGGCCTGCGTCTGTATAGTCATTGGCCGGGAAGGGGGAAATCTCTTCCAGTTTTCCGATATCGTGGAAAATGGCTGCTGCCAGCAGCAAATCCCTATGTAGCATAGGATAGGCCTTGGTATAGAAGCTGCAGAGCCTTGTCACGCTCAAGGTATGCTCCAGCAGCCCGCCCACATAGCCATGATGCACGTTTTTCGCCGCGCTGTGGAATTTGAAGCGTTTTTCAAAATCCTCATCTTCCAAGAAAAAGCTTGCGCATAGCTTTTTTAGATATGGATTCTGCATTTCCTGGATGAACTTAGTAAGGTCGCGATACATCTGGTCAATATCTTTATCAGTGACAGGAAGGTACTCTGTCGGATTATATTCCCCGGCACGCGCCCTGCGGATGCGCTTTATATTCAGCTGAAGAGCCCCCTGGAAACTGGTGACGTCCCCCATCACGTCAATGTAATCCAACGCTTCAAATTCCTCAATCCCCTGGGAATTGGGATCCCAGATCTTGGCATCCAATGTCCCGGTCTTATCCTGCAGAATCAGGGAGCCGTACGGCCTCCCGGCTTTGGTAAGCGCCGTCTGCTTCGCTTTGCACAGATAAATCCCCCCTACACGTTCTCCCTCTCGCAATGTCTCGATATATTTCATTTTTTACTCCTTTAACTCCTATGATAATTCTCTGGTGCTGGCCGCTTATCATTGTTCTGCTATATGTTCCAATACCTTTTCTCGTATTCCAGCATAAACAACCTTGGTTCCTACACCATGCTGCACTCATTCTATTTTATCTTATTTTAACACGCCTACCGATACGGCGCATTCCATTTCCACATATTCCTCCGCGCCTTGCCGCATCACTGTAACCGCTGCCAGGTCTTCGGGACGCATGGCATAAAGTTTCTGGTTATACTGTTCTACCGTAGTGACTTCTTCCCCATTGATCTGTGTAATGACGTCTGCTTCCTGCAAGCCTGCCATCATGGCAGGGGAATCCAGCTCTACCGCTTTGATATAGACGCCCATGGGAATGCCATACTCCTCCGCGATATCATCCGTCACAGTGCTTAGGCGCAGCCCTAGATAGGGAATGTCCCGGCCATTGGATAAATCCTCAATCACCTGCTTCAATTCAGAAATAGACAGTGCCGTAATCGTATTGCGGTCACTCTGGCTGCTGTAATCCTGCAGGACAAGACCCACAATCTCTCCTTCCAGATTTATCAGCACGCCGCTGCCGTCTTCACTTCCCACAATGTCTGTCGTGAAAATAGTATAATTAGTATCAATGGCGGATACTTGGTTCTCGGAAGAAGTGATAGTTCCGCACAGAATGGAATAATTGGCTCCCAGTGGGCTCCCAATCGCAAGCACAATCGTACCTTGCTGCATACGAAGAGAATTTCCCAGGGTCGCTGTCTCCACCATTTTCAAGGCTTCTTCCCCGATTTCGTCCAGAGGTACGCTTATAATGGCGATCCCTGTATTGCCATCGTACTTTTTCAGTGCGGCAGAAACTGTCGACTCATTCGCGAAAGTAATGCTGATGGCTTCCGCATCCGTAATTACCTTTTTCTCCGTCAGCACCAGCAGCTCTTTTGGAGTCTGCCCAATCACGATACCTGCCGCCCGGTTCTCGTTTTCATAGGGCGTGTCAAACCAATCCGTGCTGCTAGTCACCCCCGTAACCGTTACCACAGATTTATTGGCCTGCTTCCCTACGTCATAAAGCTTGTCCTGCAGTTTCTGGTAGTCTTCTATGCCCAGCTCTTTCTGTACCACTTCTGTCTTTTCTGGCGGAAGAACTGGATCCTGATCTTGCTGCCCCGCCTCCGTTCCCCCAGGGTCGTCTTCCAGCTCCTGGGATTCCCCTGCCGGATCGTCCCCCTCTGGGCTGCCCTCCGGATTCTCTGTGTCTTCTGGCTGGCTTCCCTCTGTCTTATCTTTCGTCTTCTCCCCCTCCTCTGGCTTCTGGTAAGCCTCTGCCCCTGCGGGTTCTCCCCCTCCTGTTTCTTCCCCGCCCTCCCCCTCGGATTCCAGGTCATCCCTGGGAATGCTGATGGCAGACTCCTCCTTCGGGTTGATCCATGCTTCCATATAGGGCCTCAGCAATACAAAGACAAGGCAGGCGACTACCCCAAAAATAACCGCGCAGAAAAGATTGAATCCCATTTGAAAGAAAAGCCTCCGCTTATTAATAGGCTTCTCCTTTATCTTCTCCTTGATAAAATCAAATTCCTGATCCTTCTGCTCTTGTTGTTTCATAATGCTTCCTCCATGATTATTCACGTTCTAAACAACTCTCCGCTTACTATTATACGTTTTTCCCCGCATTGTTGCAAGATTTTTATTTTTAATGTATAATGAACCTGATTATTCGAAGTTACGATTCAAAGCAATAAAAAGGATGAAACGTATGAATGAAAAAGTATTAAAAACATTGGAATACCACAAAATTATCCAGATGCTGGCGGAGTGCGCCACTTCTGCGCCTGGCAGGGAACTCTGCCAGGCTCTCGAGCCCTCGACAGACCTGGCGGGAATTGAGCTGGCACAGAAGCAGACAGGGGATGCGCTGACGAGGATTTTCCAGAAGGGCTCTCTTTCGTTTTCTGGCACCCGCAATATCGGCGCCTCTTTAAAACGACTGGAAATCGGCGGCACCCTCAGCATTGAGGAGCTTCTGCGGGTGGCTTCCCTGCTCAAGGTAACAAAACGGGCAAAATCTTACTCCCGCAGCGAACGGGAAACGCCGCGGGAAGACTCCCTCGACGGGCTGTTTGCCGCCTTGGAACCCCTGACGCCCCTTTCTGGGGAAATCAACCGCTGCATCCTCTCAGAGGATGAAATTGCAGACGACGCTTCTGCACGGCTCAAGCAGATCCGCCGTTCGATCAAGAATACCAATGACCGCATCCACAGCCAGATGAACACCATGCTTAACAGCAGCCGCAATTACCTGCAGGATGCCGTAATTACCATGCGCAATGGCCGTTACTGCCTCCCAGTCAAGGCAGAGTCCAAAAACCAGGTGCCGGGCATGATCCATGACCAGTCCTCCACTGGCTCTACCTTGTTTATTGAGCCGATGTCTGTCGTAAAGTTAAATAACGATTTAAAAGAATTGTTTTTAAAAGAGCAGGAAGAGATCGAGGTCATACTGGCAGATTTAAGCGCGCTGACGGCAGAGCATATCCCTGCCTTAATCAGCAATTATGAAATATTATCAAACCTGGATTTTATTTTTGCCAAAGCCTCCCTGGCCAAGAGCTATAACGGCACGGCGCCGCTGTTTAACCGCGACCGCCGCATCCGCATCCGCAAAGGGCGCCATCCCCTGCTGGACAGCCGCAAGGTTGTCCCAATTGATATCCATTTGGGGGATGATTTCAATCAGCTGATCATCACAGGCCCCAACACTGGCGGGAAAACGGTCTCCCTGAAAACTGTAGGGCTCTTTACGCTTATGGGGCAGGCCGGACTCCATATCCCGGCAAATGACCGTTCCGAGCTTTCTATTTTTGACGAAGTATTTGCAGACATTGGGGACGAGCAGAGCATTGAGCAGAGCCTCAGCACCTTCTCCTCCCATATGACCAACATTGTCTCCATCCTGGAAAAGGTAGATGAACATTCGCTGGTGCTTTTTGACGAATTATGTGCCGGAACGGATCCGGCAGAGGGCGCAGCCCTGGCCATGGCCATCCTCTCACGGCTCCATCATTATGGCATCCGCACAATGGCCACGACCCATTATAGCGAACTGAAGGTCTTTGCCCTATCTACCCCTGGCGTAGAGAATGCCTGCTGTGAATTTTCCCTGGAGACCCTAAGCCCCACTTACCGGCTGCTGATCGGGATTCCTGGGAAAAGCAACGCCTTTGCCATCTCCAGTAAATTAGGGCTGGACGCCGATTTGATTGAAAATGCCCGCAGCAACCTGACAGAACAGGATGAGAGCTTCGAAGACCTGCTCTCAGATTTGGAATCCCAGCGCATCACCATTGAAAAAGACCGCCTGGAGGCGGAGCAGCATAAGGTGGAGATTGCGCGCCTCAAACAAAAGCTGGAGCAGAAACAGGAGCGCCTCGACAGCCAGCGGGAAAAAATCATCCGCGAGGCCAATGAGGAAGCCCATGCTATTTTGCGCAAAGCCAAGGAAGTCGCTGACCAGACCATCAAAAACTTCCACAAATATGGAAAGGGGAGCGGCTCTGTCCGGGAAATGGAGAAGGAACGGGGCAGCCTGCGCAACAAGATGGATCAGTTAGAAAAGGACATGTCCCTGAAGCAGAAAGAGCAGGCCGCCAACCACAAGGTTCCCAAGAAGCTGCGCATCGGCGATTCCGTGAAAGTCCTGAGCATGAACCTAAAAGGCACGGTGCATACGCTCCCCAACGACAAAGGGGATCTGTATGTGCAGATGGGTATCCTGCGCTCCGTAGTCAACATCAATGACTTAGTGCTGTTAGAAGAGGATCCCCCTGCCGTGGGCAAAAAGCATTCCTCCGCTGGCGCCGGCAATCTGAAGATGTCTAAATCCGCCTCTGTCTCCACAGAAATCAACCTGATTGGCAAGACCACAGACGAAGCAATTGTCCTCCTTGATAAATATTTGGACGATGCCTACCTTGCCCATATGCCTTCTGTGCGGATTGTCCACGGCAAGGGTACCGGGGCGCTCCGCAAAGCCGTACAGAACCATCTGAAACGCCTGAAATATGTGAAATCCTTCCGCCTCGGGGAATTTGGGGAAGGGGATTCCGGCGTTACGATTGCTGAATTCCATTAAACAGAAAGGAGCCCGCACATGGCCGCGAAACAGAAAATCCTCATTGTAGACGATGATGTAAATATTGCAGAACTGATTTCCCTCTATCTGACCAAAGAGTGCTATGACACACATATGGTGCATGACGGGGAAGAAGCCCTTACCGCTTACGAGCAGTACCAGCCCAACCTGATACTGCTGGATCTGATGCTCCCCGGCATTGATGGGTACCAGGTATGCCGAGAGTTGCGCACGAAATCAAATGTGCCGATTATCATGCTTTCTGCCAAAGGGGAAATTTTCGACAAGGTACTGGGACTGGAGCTGGGCGCAGACGACTATATCATCAAGCCCTTTGACTCCAAAGAGCTGGTGGCAAGGGTCAAGGCCGTACTCCGCCGCTACCAGCCTTCCAAGGCGGACAAAGCCTCCCCTGACATCAAGTGCGTGGAATACCCCAACCTTGTCGTAAACCAGACCAACTATTCTGTCCTCTACAACGGAAAGCCGGTAGACATGCCGCCCAAGGAACTGGAGCTGCTGTATTTCCTCGCTTCCTCGCCCAATCAGGTATTTACCAGGGAGCAGCTGCTGGATCACATCTGGGGCTATGAATACATCGGCGACACCCGCACCGTAGACGTGCATGTAAAGCGCCTGCGTGAAAAAATCAAAGACCATGCTTCCTGGAGCCTCTCTACCGTCTGGGGAATTGGCTATAAATTTGAAGTAAAATCGTAACAATTCCGAAATTTCGCATAATTATGCAGACATTTCCGTTGTTTTTCACACATAACTGTGAAAAATACGGAATGATTATGCACAAAAGGAGGCAGACACTTTGAAACGGATACTCTACCTTAAGCTGCTGGCAGGATATGTGATATTTGCTATTTTAAGTTTCCTTACGGTTGCCACATTCACCTCCCATGCTGCATTAAATTTCATACAGAAGGACACGGCCTCCACTTTATACCGAGAATCAAAATTGCTGGCTTCCAATTATGCGGCCAATTATTACCGCGGCACCATGACATTAGAAGATATCTCCTCCCAGTTCTCGATAGTCTCGGTCTACCTAGATGCGGACATCTGGCTTGTGGATCAAAACGGCAACATCCTAATTACATCCAAAAACGGGACAGCGCCGCCCTCTGAATCCATCCCTGGGTTTGACATTACCGTCTTTGGCGCCAGATATTATCAGATTGGCTCTTTTTTTAACACGTTTGAGGAAGACACCTTATCTGTGTTTTCCCCGATTTCCATCCATTACAAGGTACAGGGCTACCTACTGATCCACAAGCCAGTCAGCGGCCTGTCCGCCCTGAAGGACGGATTTTTAAATATTTCTTATATGACTCTGGCTGTGATTATGTTCTGTGCCCTTGCCATGGTGTGGCTGTTCATCTATACCATCTGCATTCCCCTGCGGAAGATTACACGGGCGGCACAGGAATATTCCACAGGCAATTTTGAGACGCAGATCAGCATCCACAGCAACGATGAAATCGGCTATCTGGCCGCTTCCCTAAATTATATGGCGCTTGAGCTTTCCACGCTGGAAGACGATCAGCGGAAATTCATCGCCAATGTCTCCCATGACTTCCGTTCGCCTCTGACTTCCATCAAGGGGTACATTGAGGCGATTATGGATGGCACCATTCCTTATGAAATGCAGGACAAGTACCTGAATATCATCCTCCATGAGACGGAACGCCTGAATAAGCTGACGGAGGGGATGCTGGAATTGAATAAATATGGGGTAAAGGGGACAATGCTGGACATCAGCAAGTTTGACATCAATAACATCATCAAGATGGTAGCGCAGTCCTTTGAAGGGACATGCAAGGAGAAGCGGATTTCCTTTGAACTGATCCTGACCGGGCAGACATGCTTTGTGTCGGCAGATATCAGCAAAATCCAGCAGGTTCTCTACAACCTGATTGACAATGCGATTAAATTCAGCCATATAGATTCCGCGATTACGATTGAGACGACAGAGAAAAATGAAAAGGTCTTCATATCGGTCAAGGACACGGGGATTGGCATCCCCAAAGACAGCATCAAAAAAATCTGGGAACGCTTCTACAAGACAGATTTATCAAGGGGAAAGGATAAGAAGGGAACCGGGCTCGGCCTCTCCATTGTAAAGGAAATTGTCTTGGCACATAATGAAAATATCAATGTCATCAGTACCGAAGGGGTAGGGACAGAATTTATTTTTACCCTGCCAATCTACCAGATGGAATAAATGGATGCACGGCAGGGCAGCCAGATTTTTACACGAACAGGGCGCTTTAGGAAATCGCCCTGTTTCTGTGGCTAATCCTAAAACGCCCTTTCCATGCATTGCCTATCGGTGGTTTCATGGCCATTCCTAAGACGCCGAACCTTAAAACCCTCCTACGGCGATATCAATGACAGCCCCTGCGGCGTCTGCCGACACGCTGGGCGCAGAAGCCGCATCTACCCCGCCGCCCAGATCGGGGGATACGGCGCTGCCCATGGAAGCAATCTCAGCTGCCGCCATCATTTCCGCCTGCTGCTCCAGCTGTGCCTCTGTCATCTCAATACCCATATCGCTTAATTCCATTTCCACGCCTTCCTGCGGGTAATAAGCCGTCCTGGCGGCTGCATCAAAAGCCTCTTCCCGCATTGCGCGCCCCATGCTGCTCTGGTATTCCTTATCTGCCTCATCCATTTTGCTGCGCTCAAGGTTGCGGTGCTGGCGGCGCCTGCGCATCATCTCCTGGATACGTGCCTGTTTTTTCTGTTCCAGCTGGGATTTCTCAAGATTCATCTTCTGCTCTAGCTGGCGTTCCTTCTGGCTGACGCGGCGCTTGATTTCATTTTTCTGCCGCTGCTCTTCTGCCTTGGCCTGTTTGGAATGCTTCTTCGTCTGCTGCTCTTCCTGCTTGAGGTTCCTGGTCTTCAGCTGCGCACAGCGCACCATCTGCCGGGCATGGATAATGGCGCTGCTAAGCTCCGATTCATTGTACATGCCCGTACCCTTGCATTTGGCCAAATTGGCAAGCTTGGACTTGGCCTGGCACAATACATTCCCGGCGGCCTGGGATCTTGTGGCACGCAGCAACGCAGAGCGTATCTCCCGCGGATTGTAATTGAGACGTTTCTTGGGAACCTTCTTCTGCTGCGATTTTCGGGCAGGCGATGTGCGCCTGGCGCTGTCCGTGGACACTGACATAGCCTGTGCCCCAGCCGCCCCTCCGCTGACGATGTATGATTTTGCATTCATTTCCTTCCCTCCCTTGAGAACCATTCGTTCTTTCGTCCGGAATCAATTCCTCTGCTAATATCATCGTCATTTTGATGGAAAAAAATAAGAAACTAGCTAAAATAAATCAGCTCATCTGCTGGCTTCTCCGCTGGCTGCACATCCAGGGCATATAATACCGGCCCCTTCCCCTTGTATTCCAGAGCAAATTCTGTTTTCATCTCAGCTGTAATAGTAATCCAGGATCGGTGGGAGATGCTGGCCGCATTGGCGTATTTGCATTTGAATCCTACAAAGGTAATGTCATCCACACAGCAGGTCATGGCAAAGCGGCCTGGAATCATCACGCCTTTTTTCATTTTATTGGGACGGTAGACCAGAGCCAGGAAGCGGACTTTCTTCCCCTCGTATTTCCTAGGATCGTCCAGGGCGTCCATATACCAGATACCATAGTCCATATCGGTAATTTCGATAATATCCTGGTTCAGATCATAAGGCAATTCTTCCATATCATTTTCATCTATGCTTCCGTCCTCACGTTCATAGGCTATCTGGGCCTTGCGGTTGATGACTTTGATGGCACGGCGGAACTTCGCCTTGGGCGTGTCATCCGTACATCGGTTAATAATCACCACATCCGCCTCAAAAAGCTGCTCCAAAATCATGGAGCGCATATTCGTTAAGTACATTTCAAATGTGGTGGCGTCTACGGTGGCAAGGGACTGCACCAGCACCCAGTCTTTGGGGTGTTCCATTTCCAGAAAAGTAGACATCTGCCAGGTGCCATTGTATTCAATGAATACTTGGTCTGGGCGGTATTTATCGTTCAGGCTCTGCAGCCTCTCTGCGGTAAATTCTGGCTCTTCCTCTATCATTACCAGTTTGGTATTGGCTTTTAACAGTTCCTTTTCATCAAATTCTACCTCTCCGTCTTCGCAGAGGATCAGCAGGGTAGTTCCATTTTCGCTAAAATCTCCTTCTATCAGGGTTTCACGGATGAGGGAACTCTTTCCGCTGTCCATGAAGCCGGTAAATAAATATACAGGGATTTCCACTTTTTCACGACCTTTCTGTCACAAATTATATTCCGAAAAGTTCTTCTAATTTGCCTTCTTGTAAATCTGTGCCGATAACGCAGAGGCGCCCAGTGTAATCTGCCTCTCCTGTGCGCAGTTCGTATTCGCCGTCTACCATGTCAAAGTAAATCCATGTGCCGTCCTCTGACGGAACCATCCCTTTGGCACGCAGGATAATACCATAATCCTCTGTCTCACAGAATGCCTTCATTGCATGTTCAATTGTATCCCTGTGGAATCTATGCGGCGTCTCTTTGCCCCAGCTTGTAAATACTTCATCTGCATGATGGTGATGATGGTGGTCATGGCAGCCGCATGTGCAGCCTTCTCCATGTTCATGGTGATGAGCATGCCCTTCATGCTCATGGTCGTGATGAGCATGCTCTTCATGCCCGTGTTCATGACCGTGATGAGCATGCCCTTCATGCCCGTGTTCATGACCGTGATGAGCATGCCCTTCATGCTCATGGTCGTGCATATGTTCTTCCATCAGTTCTTCTTCCAGTGATTTTTGCTGTTCGATTGCCTTGTAAATCTGCTTTCCGTCTATTTCGTCCCATGGAGTTGTGATAATGGCGGCCTGGGGGTTTTTCCCGCGGATTGCTTTGGCAACGGCTTCTGTCTGCTCTGGCTTTACATTCTGGGTACGGCTTAAGACGATGACAGTGGCATATTCTATCTGGTTATTGAAAAATTCGCCGAACGCCCGCATCTGCTTTGTTGCCTTGGCCGTATTTACAACGGTAACCAGGCCGTTTAGGCAGACTTCGTTTTCCTCTTCGACTTCCTTTACCGATTTCATGACATCCGAAAGCTTGCCTACGCCAGACGGCTCAATTAAGATCCGCTCTGGATGGAAACGTTCCATTACCTCGCGCAGGTTCTTGCCAAAATCGCCTACCAGGGAACAACAGATGCAGCCAGAATTTAGTTCGCTGATCTCAATGCCGGAATCCTTTAGGAAACCGCCGTCTATGCCGATTTCCCCAAACTCATTTTCAATCAAGACAATTTTCTCGCCCTCGAATACCTCTTCTAGCATTTTCTTGATGAAAGTAGTCTTCCCTGCGCCTAAAAATCCTGAAATTATGTCAATCTTCGTCATTTTCGCTTCCTCCGTTTCTTGTTTCTGAATAAGTTACTACGCCTTTCTCCACCAGAAATGCCGGATGGTAAGAAAGCTTGGCCTTGCGGAGCCCTTCTGCCCCTGTGTCCTCTTCCCGGTTCACATACTGGAAATCCTGCGCCTCATGGGTGACAAACTGCTGGTTAATCATCGGGTATGCGCCCTGGATTTCGGCAAACGCTTTCTCGATATGCACCACAAAAGTATCTGCATTCAAAGGCTCCCCAATGGTAAATGCAATTACCTCGCCTCCCGGCGCTGTACGCAGCAGGCCTCCCTTAAGGTTCAGTTCACGAAACAGGCGCAGGGCATTTAAAGTCACGCATATCTCCGCCCGTTTTTCCTCATCCTCCTCGCACCCAGTCTCTTCCCGCCATTTCAGCGCCATCTGGAAGCATTCCTCCACGTTTGCCTCCCCGATCGGCTCATATACCCAGTCTGGATTGCCTTCTTTAAACTTATTGATATGGTTCCGCTTCCCATGGAGCTTCTTGCCCGCCAGGGTAGTCAGCTTCTCCGTCTCGTACACATAATCTGCGGCATCCCTGTTATAGGCTATCTGTAACCTCCCAGGATACCACTCCTTGAGCAGCGCAAATTCCTGCTCCTGCACCAGATGCATACGCAGCTCCTTTCCCTGCGCCCGGAACCATTCCACCATCGCATCCATTGCCTTGTGTGCCTGCTCCGGCTCCCCTGCCGGGAAGGTAATGCTTGGCTCCCCCTCGTCCGAATAGCCCCGGAATACCAACGCATCCTCCACTACCGCAAAATCCGTTGGGTATTTCCTGCTCCATAGATAAATATTGGGGAATACCAGCTCGCAGCTGCGGTATGTCTTCTTCTTCAGATACTGGTCAATCTGTTCCCTGTCTTCTAATCCTATTTTTTTAAATGATATCTCCATATGTCTCCAATCTGGCAAATATGCCACTTCTTAAATCGCGGGCTTTCTCCAATGCTCCTTTGCAATAGAAACTTTCGCGGCCAGCATCCGTTTCGCAATATACAGCATATAATCCCTAGCTCACCCTGCAAACTGCATCTGATACAGCTTAGCATAAATGCCATTTTTCTCCAAAAGTTCCTTATGCGTCCCTTCTTCTTCAATCCCCGTATCGGTCAGCACAAGAATCTTCTCTGCGTTGCGGATCGTGGACAGGCGGTGGGCAATGACAAAAGTCGTGCGGTTCCTCGCCAGCTTTTCTAAAGATTCCTGCACCACCCGCTCGCTTTCATTGTCCAAGGCTGACGTGGCTTCGTCAAAAATCAGGATAGGCGGGTTCTTTAAGAATACCCGCGCAATCGACAGCCGCTGCTTCTGCCCGCCGGAGAGCTTCACGCCCCGCTGGCCGATATCCGTATCATACCCATTGGGCAGGTTCATAATAAATTCATGGGCATTGGCATTTTTGGCCGCCTCTACCACCTCTTCCCGGCTGGCTTCCGGATTCCCATAACGGATGTTGTCCATCACCGTACCCACGAACAGGTACACATCCTGCTGCACAATCCCAATCTGGCTGCGCAGGCTCTTAAGGGTCACCTTACGGATATCCTGCCCGTCAATCCTCACTGCCCCGCCGCTCACGTCATAGAAGCGCGGAATTAGGCTGCACAGCGTACTCTTGCCTGCCCCAGAAGCCCCTACCAGCGCCATATAAGAGCCGGCCTTCACCTCCAGGTTGATATGGTTCAGCACCGTCTCCGTATTCTCCTCATAATGGAAGGATACATTGTCAAAGGAAATATCCCCTTTGACGCCTTTTAGCTCCACTGCATCCAGGCAGTCAGCGATATCTGGCTCTATGGCCATCATTTCCATAAACCTCTCATATCCAGTATACCCATTTTGGAACTGTTCTGTAAAATTAATTAATTTTTTTATCGGTTCCGTAAAGGTATTGATATAAAGCAGGAAAGTGACCAGATCTGCCACTGCCACCTGCCCGTCTGTAATCAGGGCTGCCCCGGCCACCAGCACCGCAATCGTAATCAGCGTCGTCAATGCCTGCAGCCCGGAATGGTAGCCCGCCATATAGAGATAGCTGTTCTTCTTGGCCGCCAGGAATCCCTGGTTGCCCTCCTTAAATTTCTCCTGCTCCACCGCCTCATTGGCAAAGGACTTCACGACCCGGATGCCGGAGAGGTTGTCCTCAATCTGGCTGTTAATTTCCGCAATCTTCACCCGGTTGCGCTTAAAGGCTCGTTTCATCCTGGTATTGAAATACAGCGCATACAGCAGCATCAGCGGCACAAAGGCAAAGGCCACCAGCGCCAGCTTCACATCAATGCCAAAAAGGATGAGGAAGGAACCGAAGATTTTAATGATAGAAATCACCAGATCCTCCGGGCCATGATGCAGAAGCTCACTGATATCAAACAGATCGCTGGTTATCCTGGACATCAGCTGCCCCACCTTCTGGTTGTTGAAAAAGGAAAAGGACAGCTTCTGGTAATGGCCAAAAATCTCCGCCCGCATATCGTATTCGATTTTTGCGCCCATCACATGGCCATAATTAGAAATAAAGTAATTGCAGAACCACTCCACTGCCACCAGCGCCAGCATCAGCAGGCCAAGCATTGCAATTTTGTGGAGGGCGGCGCCTGCCTCTAGCGTAATCACATGGTTGGTGATATAGCGCACAATCAGAGGGATGGCCAGCGTCACGCCTGCGCCGAGGATTGCAAAAAACATATCTGCTAGGAACAGCGGCAGATATGGGCGGTAATAAGAGGCAAGCTTTTTTAATTTTTTTCCCATAGGTATCACCTGTTTCTTTTTATATTGTAATCCAGTTTTTTCCAAAACTTTTACCATTATAGCACAATCTTTCCTGCATTTGAATAGAAAACTTGCCAAAACATCCTAAATCTGCAAAAATAAAGCTGCTTTTCATGGGGCGGGGAACGTGGCCGCACAAGCCGCTACCTTTCCTTGCATCATGGGAAATTCTCTGCTCCTTGAAAAGTAACAAAATAGAAACACCTTGGGAAAAAGTTTCTTTCCAGCGGCGTTTCTATTTTATGTATCTTAAACTATATCATAATGTGTCCGCATGTAAATCTCTGTACACTGCCATTCCGCCATTTCTTCAGGAATACAGCCTTCCAAAGAGGCGGTAGCAAAACCGCATGTCCTTTCTTATCCGGCAGCCAAAGGCCTTGCAAATGCATGGAAACATTTACATCCCCTACCCTACAGCCCCCACCAGCTCCTGGATATCCTTCACGCCATACTGCTCCATATACTCGCGGATGCCGCTTACGATTTCCATGGTCACGGTGGGGTTATAGAAGTTGGCAGTTCCTACGGAAATGGCGGTGGCGCCAGCGAGGATCATCTCTATGGCGTCCTCCGCTGAGGCTATCCCGCCCATCCCGACCACAGGGATCTTCACGGCATGGGCTGCTTCGTATACCATCCGCACGGCGATCGGATGGATAGCCGGACCAGACAGGCCGCCGGTTTTATTTGCCAGCGCAAAGGCACGTTTATGGATGTCTATCTTCATACCCGTCAGCGTATTGATAAGGGAAACGGCGTCCGCGCCGCCTGCTTCCGCAGCCCTGGCCATTTCGGAAATATCCGTCACATTGGGGCTGAGCTTCATAATGATTGGCTGGCTGGCACATTTTTTTACTTCTTTGGTAATCTCCTCTACGGACTTCGGGTTCTGGCCAAAGGCAATGCCGCCTTCCTTTACATTGGGGCAGGAAATATTAATTTCCAGCAGATCCACGGGCTGGCCGGAAAGGCGGCTTACGACCTCACAATAATCCTCCTTCGTCCTGCCGCAGACATTTACCACAATCCGGGTATCATATTTAGCCAGGAATGGGACGTCGCGCTCCACGAATAAATCAATTCCGGGATTCTGCAGGCCTACGGCATTGAGCATGCCGCCATATGTTTCTGCTACCCTGGGGGTTGGGTTCCCTTCCCAAGGCACGCTGGCTACGCCCTTGGTCACGACCGCGCCCAACTGGTTCAAATCTACGAACTCCGCGTACTCCGCGCCGGAACCAAAGGTACCGGAGGCAGTCATCACGGGGTTTTTAAGGGTTACGCCTGCCAAATTTACTTTCGTGTTCATTAAAACTCCACCTCCCCTGCACGGAATACGGGGCCATCCTTACATATCCGCTTGTTGTTGACATTGGTATGGCTGTCCCTCTCCTTGGACTTGCAGACGCAGCCAAGGCAGGCGCCGATGCCGCAGGCCATCCGTTCCTCTAAAGATACCCAGCATTCGATCTGTTTCTTGTGGGCATATTCCTTGACGGCGCGGAGCATAGGCGTAGGCCCGCAGGCATAGATAATTTCCGCATCCAGGCCATTCTCACGGATGGCGTCCAGCACATTGCCCTCCGTGCCATAGCTGCCGTCCTCCGTCGCCACATAGAGCGTCCCATGTTTTTTAAATTCCTTCTGCAGGAACAGCGAATCCCGGTAGCCAAGAATCAGCTGTTTTTCACAGTTCAGTTCCTTGGCCAGCTGCAGCAGCGGTGGGATGCCAATGCCGCCGCCAATTAAGAATGCCTTTTTCTGTTTGAGGGGGAAGCCGTTGCCCAGGGGGCCTACAATCTCCAGGCTCTCCCCTTTCTGTATCTGGGACAGTTCTTCTGTCCCCGCCCCCACAACCCGGTATACAATCCGCAGCGCACAGTCTGCGCGGTCAATCTCACAGATGCTGATGGGGCGTGGCAGCAGCCGCCTGCCGTCTGGGCAATACACGGACAGAAACTGCCCCGGCTTCGCATGCCATGCAATCTTGTCGGTCTTCAGCCACATGCTGTAAATCCCATAGGAAATATCCTCCTGGCAAATCACCACTGCCTGTTCCTTAAATTTTTCCGCCATATTATTCCTTCTCCTATTTTCCCTATCTATGGAACTATCTGCTGCTTTGAACACTGCAGTTCTCGCCTGCATTCTCCCTCCTGGGGCAACGCCTGCTGCTTTGAACACTGCAGTTCTCGCCTGCATTCTCCCTCCTGGGGCAACGCCTGCTACTTCGCTGCCTGCAGGGCTCCCTCAATATCTTCCTTCATTGCCTCCACGGCTGCCCTGGCGGCTTCGCCAAAATGGTCTTCGCCAAAGGATGCATAGGCCTCCTGCTTATAGGCAGCGATAATGCCGCGCGAAGAATTGACAATTGCCCCCAGGCCATCCTCATTGAAGAAATGCACCAAGTCTGCCCCTTTTCCGCCCTGTGCGCCATAGCCTGGCACCAGAATAAAGCTCTTGGGCATAATCTTGCGCAATACCTTGCCCATCTCCGGATAAGTTGCGCCCACAACTGCCCCGACATAGCTGTAGCTGTCACCCATGCAGTCCGCGCCCCATTGCGCCACTTTCTCCCCCACATGCTCATACAGGGGGCGGCCGTCAATCAGCCTGTCCTGGAATTCCCCGCTGGAAGGATTGGAGGTCTTCACAAGGATAAAAAGGCCTTTTTTCTCCTCCCTGCACACATCCACAAAGGGCTTGATGCCGTCCGTGCCCAGATAAGGGTTCACGGTAACGAAATCTTCCCCAAAGGGGTAATACGCCTTGCTGCCTACTACAACCTTGCCGATATGCCCTGCCGCATAGGCTGCGGAAGTGGAGCCGATATCGCCACGTTTTACATCACCAATGACCACCAGATCCTTGGCATGGCAGTAGTCAATCGTCCTCTTAAACGCCATAAGGCCGGGAATGCCAAACTGCTCATACATGGCGACCTGAGGCTTTACAGCCGGAATCAGGTCATAGGTATGGTCAATAATTTCCTTATTAAACTGCCAAATGGCCTCTGCCGCGCCTTCCAATGTCTCTCCCAATTCCTGGAAGGCCTTCTCCTGGATATGCGCCGGAATGTAGCTCATCATAGGGTCAAGCCCCACCACAATCGGCGCATGGGTTTTCTGAATCTTTGCCGCTAACTGATTAATCATGCTGCCATCCTCTCTATTTCTATTTTTTGCTTCTGTCAATTTATCACTGCCCGGATTGCCCTCTGTTTTACCTCTCATATACCACCCTGCCGTCTACGACTGTCGCCATGACCATGCCCCTTACTTTCCTCCCGGCAAAGGGCGTGTTCTTTCCTTTGGAATAGAAGTCAGCCGGGTTGATGACATACTCCCGCTGCGGGTCAAATACCACAAGGTCCGCCGGCTTTCCTTCTTCTGCCACGCCTCTGTCCAGGCCTAAAATCTTGGCCGGGTTATAGCTCATCTTCTCCGCCATCTGCATCATTGTCAGGTAACCTGGCTCCACCAGCTCTGTCATCACCAGGGAAGCCACTGTCTCTAAGCCTGCAATCCCAAAAGGCGCATGCTTTAAGCCCTCTCCCTTCTCAATGGCTGTATGGGGGGCGTGGTCGGTGGCAATGACATCAATTGCGCCATCTCTAAGGCCTTCCTTGAGGGCGTCCACGTCCTCTTGGGTGCGCAGGGGCGGGTTCATTTTGTAATTGGCGTCATCCTCCGGGATATCGCTGCTGGTAAGGGTAAAATGATGCGGGCAGACTTCCGCCGTTACCCGCAGCCCTACCTGCTTGGCAAAACGCAGCATCTGCACGCTGCCCTTGGTGGAACAGTGGCACAGATGGAGGGCAGCGCCGGTTTCCCTGGCCAATATCATGTCGCGGGCGGCAATCACATCCTCCACAGAATTGGCAATGCCTTTTAGCCCTAAGCGCTGCGCGTTCCCATCTTCATTGACTACGCCGCCGTTGACCAGGTTGCGGTCCTCGCAGTGGGCAAGCACAGGGATATCATATTTCATCGCCAGCGTCATGGCTTCCCGGCAAAGCTGGGCGTTCATGACAGACTTGCCGTCCTCGCTCAGCGCCGGGATGCCGGCCTCTACCATCCCCTCAATATCTGATAATTCTTCCCCCCGTTCCCCTCTGGTCATGGCTCCTGCCTGCAGGACATGGGCAAGGCCGATATCCTGGGCTTTGTTGTGGACATAACGGACAACATCTGGGTTGTCCACAATCGGCTTCGTATTGGGCATGGCCACAATCGTGGTAAATCCCCCATGCACGGCGGCCCGAAGCCCCGTCTCCACCGTTTCCTTATACTCCTGCCCGGGATCACGCAGGTGTACATGCATATCAATAAACCCAGGCATGACGTAACAGCCTGCCGCATCAATGACACGTTCCGCCTTTACCGGCAGGGCTGCGCCAATCTTTTTAATCATACCATCCTCTACCAGCACGTCTGCCTCTGCCTGGGTCTGGTCTCCCGGATTGATTACTGTTCCGTTCTTAATTAAAAGCAACATATTCGAAGTCCTTTCTGGGCTGTGTTATCTGCTACCTGTTTACCCATATTTTAGCACAGAAAAAAAGGAGGGGCAACCTCCTTTTTAGGTAAATATAGGATGCCCCATGCGCGAAGCGAATGTTAAATGGATTTGCGAATGTTACCGTGAATGGAGTGAACAGTAACGTGATGGGCGTTACGATTCACTGGCTCCCAGACCATGATTCGTAACGACAGGCTAAACGTGCAGCAAATCCGTTATTTTAGAAAAATCGACAAACAAATCATCATAGATATTTACCTTGATAATGGAATCAAATGAATATTGGACATTCACAAGATCTTCTTCAAAATAATTTACAGTAACGGTCTTCCTCCGTGGATCCACAATCCAATACTCACGGACTCCAGCATTTTTATAATAGTAGAGCTTGCGGATATAATCATCTGACGGATTGCTGGGGGAAATTATTTCAATGATAAAATCCGGGGCGCCGTTGCAGCGCTTTCCATCCAACTTCTCTTTATCGCATACAATCATAATATCCGGCTGGACAATGGTGAGGGGATGATCCGAGAGCTTCACATCAAACGGAGCAGGAAACACCTGGCATCCGCCGCCTTTTCTATAGAGATAATTGCGGATAGAGACCAGCAGCTCTGTGAGGATCGTCTGGTGCATCTGCGATGGAATGGCCATGTAAAAAATCTGTCCGTCAAAAACCTCTGCCCGGACGTCATCCGAAAGGGACTCGTATTGTTCCAAAGTAACCATTTCATACTGTGGCTCTAATGCTAACATAGATAAGGCTTCCTTTCTTGGGTATTGTAAACGGCTGTATCATCTGATTCGCACACTTCACGCCCCTGATTTTCCGATGGAGCATAACAATTACTCACGGAAAGCCGCATTTGTCCGAAAATAATCTAATACATTGACACATTTAAAAAGTTTCTGTACAGTCTGTATGATAACAGATCATGCGGCGTCAGGCAATATTTCATATGGATTTTTTGCAAAAAGATGATTTCTGGCATCTGTTTTTTGTTATAATTTTACAGAAAGGTGTAACCCCCATGCCCAAAACGGTGCTTATTAAAGTGAAGGCCTTTAACTATGGACAGAAAGGAGATGGACGCCTTGGATGACAATCAAATTATTGAACTGTATCTATTCCGTGACGAAGCAGCAATCCGCCAGACCTCCGAGAAGTTTGGAAAACGCTTGCGTTCTCTGGCTTATGCGATTATCAGCGATCTGCAGACTGCCGAAGAATGCGAAAACGACACCTATATGGAGGCATGGAACGCCATCCCGCCCCATGAGCCAAGAAGCTACCTGTATAACTTCCTGGCGCGGATTACCCGCCACATTTCCCTGAATTGCTGCCGTGAGCGCAGCCGCCTGAAACGCAAGGCATTTATCTGCGAACTCAGCACGGAGATGGAGCAATGCATCCCAGCCCCAGATGATGTAGAATGCCGGATCGACGATATGGCGTTCGGCGAAGCCATCAACGGGTTCCTTGGCATGCTGGACGAAGAAAAGCGGAATATCTTCATCCGCCGGTACTGGTATCTGGATTCCATTGCCGCCATCTCCGCATGCTTCGCATGTTCTGAAAGCAAAGTGAAAACCACGCTCTTCCGATGCCGCAACCAGCTTCGGAAGCACCTGGAAAAGGAGGGATATACGATATGAGAGGAGACGAGTTTTTGGACAAGATGGAGCTTGTCGACCCCGCTTATGTGGAAGCGGCGGACATGGAACCACAAAATGAGCCGCAAAAGCAGAAATATGGCCAGACGGAACAGGCCGAGACAAAACATGGCCAGACGGAACATGACGGGACGGAACATGACGGAGCGAAACATACCTGGATGAAACACGCCTGGATGAAATGGGCTGCCGCTGCGGCCTGCCTGTGCCTGATTGCTGCGGCCGTCCTGCCTTATGTGCTTCCACAAAAGAATGGGAATGTGCAACAAAATGTGGAACCTCTTGTAAGCACAGAGGAGAATCCCAATGCTTCGGAAAAGGAGCCATCCAAGCCAGATACCCAGCCTTCTGAGCCCGAACGGGATCCTTTCAAGCCAACGGGTGAGCCGGATACTGCATTTGCCGCAAATACCTCTGATACCTATGCTACGCTTCCGGAACTGCTCGCCTACTTAAGCAGCCATGAATCGCACGACAGCATGTATGCAGGCGATGGGCTAGATACTCCTGCAGCTTCCGGCGAGCCGGATGAGGCGAAAGAAACCGGGCTGGTTGAAAATACTGGCGTTGCCGTCAGCGGCGATGGGAAATATTCCTACCATATCGGAGAAGACGCGATCTATATTTCCCAGCTGGACGGCAAAAATACACAGAATGTGGGCACGATTGACGAAAATGCAGATGCTATCTTTGCCTGCGGCAATCACCTGCTGGTGATATCCCGCATCTGGCCCAGTGGGAATGATCCCGACTTTACGTCCAGCGTATGCGTTGGCATTTATGATATCACTGCCCCCGATAAGCCGACACGGCAAGAAGAATATACCCAGCTTGGCGAGCTTTCCTCCTGCTGGATGGTGAACGGAGTGCTGTTCCTGGTCACCAGCGATGGCCAATGCGCCTGCGGATGGTCACGGACGGACGACCTGTCCCAGTACTACCCTTCCCTCCAGCATAACGACAAAGCTGTGGAATGGACCGATGAGGATATTTCTATCCTGGGCGAGCCGACCAAGGTGCAGTATTCTGCTATTACTGCCATTGACGGGAACAGCGGACAGATTGTAAAAAAGAAAGCTATTTACGGCGATATCTGGAATCTGTTCTATGGAGAAGGCTGGATCGCGGCCTCTGTTTTTGGCGAGACGCTTACGTACCGGGAAAACCCTGTCCTCTATACCTTTGGCAGCGATTTGGGGTTCACTGGTAAGATTAATACAGCGGAAATTATGGGGGCGCCGGAAAAGAATACGTTAGAGGATGGCATGGGGCAGGACGGAAGCTATCTGCAAATTGAATCTGTCTCAAATTATGAAGGGATTTACCGTCTGCTGGGGACGTTCCTGAAGTGCGAAGGAGATTCCAATGAGCAGTCCTTTATGGCGATCGCAGCCAATGCCCAGACGGGAGAATCCGGGTCGCAGCTGCTCAAAATAGACACCGGAAGCCTGCATGACGAATTTACAGAAATCCTCTGGGAAGATAACCGGGCGATTGCCTGTATTGGCATTGGCATGTTGGAAACAAAATTCCTCTTTGCCGAATTTAGCGGCTCGGATGTAACATTCCAGGAAACAGAACTGAAAGCAGACTATTTAAACAGCCAGGTTGGCGTGATCTATGGAAATCCCTTTGGCGATTTTGAAACCTTAATCCCTATGGGGGATGGCATTTATGTGCGGTATTCAAATCCTGCGATAGGGCCTGGCGGCTTCGATGTATTTGATTTTTCTGACAGCGCTGCGCCCAAGCTCCTATACCGTGCCGAAGACTCCCTCAGCGGGCAGGATGCCTTCGACTTTGCTTGGCATGTTTACGATGCGCGTACATTTGGGACTTTAAAGGTTCTTCTGGATGGCGGAGAAGAATACTCTCAGAACGTTAAGCTCGCATGGTGTATCTACTCCATGGATGACGGCAGCCAGACAGAAATTACGCTGCAAGAAGAACACTTGCTGGATGGAGAGATTGAGGGCTTCTCGGGGGCACAAAACATTGGCTTTGCCATCTTCGAGGCTAACGGCAATGTTTACTATGTTACAGAGCAGAAGGAATCGGCTGCTGTTTTATAAACGTCCAGCTGGGAATTAGGCTTCCGCCTTTCTTCTGCATAAAAAACATCCCCTGGCCATATCATGGTATGGTTGGGGGACATTTAGTTTATAATCTGTTTTCTACAATATCTTTTGATAGCCTATGCTATATATTTCGTATCCTGCTTTTGTAAAAATTTTATTCGATGCCTGGTTTTCTGGCTTTACCTGCGCCTTTATCACGTTACAATATTTACCTTACATCATTTATGATCCAAGGCTCTGCGCATTTCTCAACGGTGCAGCATATCTTTGCCACATTGTTAAGAGGCAAATTCAAATTTTCAATTCTCCATTGTTTTTATAGGCGTTTTTTTGTATAATCTAATTATGAAAGCGCTTAACGGAGGTGGTAGATATGGAATAATTGAGAGTTTACCTGGATACTTCGGTAATCAGTCACTTGCTTCAAAAGGATGTTCCTGAAAAAATGGCTGATACCAGGCAATTATGGGAAATGTTTCGCACAGGAAAGTATGATGTCTATCTTTCCACAGTGACTCTTGAAGAACTAAAAGGATGTTCAGAGCCCAAGCAGAGCCAACTTTTCGATTATTTAGGATCTATTGATTATACACTCGTTCAAATTGATGATAATGTTGCAGATATTGCACAGCAGATTATTGAAATGGGTATACTAACCAAAAAAAGCTATGATGATTGCCAACATATCGGAGCTGCTATTGTTAGCGAATGTGATTGCATTATATCATGGAATTTTAAGCACATTGTAAATATTAAAACGATACGAGGAGTACGGGCAATTACTAATCTTAACGGCCATAAACCCATTGAGATTCTAAATCCATCTGTACTATTAGAAAGCGAGGAATGATTATGAACCAACCTGTTTTAAGTCATAATTTTACTATTGAGGATATTCATAAATTAAGAGAATATAACTACTATCAGACGAAAGATATGAGCCGACAGGAACGCATAGACTATTATAATACTCGCGGCATGGAGGTTCACAAAGAAATACAGGCTAGAAAAAAATTAGCCGGTTCAGCATCGCTTCATCTCGTTCCTTGATTGCCGCATATTTCCGGATCTCCTGCACAAATGTCCGCACATCCCTTTTCTGTTCATCCGTGCGCCGCATCACCAGGACAAGTTCCTGCCGCCGTTTCCAGTTGCTACGTTATGGAGCAGAAGGAATCGGCTGCTGTTTTATAACCGTCCAGCTGTGAATTAGGCTTCCGCCTTTCTTCTGCATAAAAAACATCCCCTAGCCATATCATGGTATGGTTGGGGGACATTTAGTTTATAATCTGTTTTCTACAATATCTTTTGATAGCCTATGCTATAGATTTCGTATCCTGCTTTTGTAAAAATTTTATTCGATCCCTGGTTTTCTGGCTTTACCTGCGCCTTTATTACTGTCCGCTCAGGCAGCGCGGGTATGCTTTCCTGCCATCGGCGCACTTCCTGCTCTGCCTGGAAGATAAGCTCCTGGCCGTAACCCTTCCCCCGGAATTCGGGCGCGATGCTATAGCTGATTTCTGCCCCCTCCCTGCCAAATTCCAGGCGCAGGGCGCCAACTTCCAAATCTCCGTCACAGAAGATATAGATCCGCGTGTTTTCTTCCTGCAGCTTGTTCCCATACCAATTTCGGTGTTCCTCATAAGAAATCGGAGCCATGGAAAATGAATTTTTGCGCACTTCCTTATCATTTGCCCAGAGAAAAAGCTGCCCCATATCCTCCCGCTCTGCCTTCCTTAAAAAACAGTGGCGTGTTGCTATTTTAGAATCTGCCCTTCCCCTCGACTCTGATCCATCTTTGGTATCCTCTTCGTTCTTCAAATTTACTTTACTTTTGCTATCTTCTACACGCCTTAAATCTGCACCGCCCTTGAAATCTGATTCTTTTTGGGCATCTACTGTTTTTTCTCTCATAAAACGATACTTTAATTCTGCAAGGCGCCAGTCCTGCTCGCTGTCAATGTCCTGCACTTCCATTTCCGGCACGATGACTGCACGGGTATGTACGGACACAAGCTGCCTGTTTTCTAAGAAAGGCGCTACACGGAAACAATAGAACTGGCCGCAGTCATGGTACATGGGTGGGATATCCTGCGAACGTCTGGGGGCATATTCCGGGAAAGCATATCTGGCCTCTCCGTTTTCCAGCAAAAAGCCGCGCATCGGAGGAAAAGAAAAGGCTGTTACCGGGATAACAGAGTCCGTCCCTTCTTCTTCCAGGCATTCCATGGCATGCTTCAGTTTTTCTGCCGTAACAAAGGGGGCTGTCGGATAAATGCAGCAGGCAGACTGAAATTCCCTGCCGGCTGCCTTGTATTGCGCAAATACTTCCAGAAGCACATCGGCAGTCGTGGCATAATCATCGGCAGTCTCTGCGGAGCGCAGGAATGGGACTGCCGCGCCATATTGCCTGGCAATCCCTGCAATCTCCGTGTCTTCTGTAGACACCATAACCTCGTCAAAGATTCCAGACGATAGAGCTGCCTCTATGGAATATGCCAAAATTGGTTTGCCACAGAAATCGCGGATATTTTTCCTGGGGATGCGCTTGCTGCCGCCGCGGGCGGTAATCATTGCAATTGTTCCTTTTCTCATCTCTGCCTCTCTCCTAATGTACATACATACTTGTATCTGTAGAATGGTGCATCTGCACAATCCGTATTGCTTTTGTCTCTTTATATATTACTGCGGCGGTTAAATATCAACGGATTTTACGCAGCAGATGGAAAACTAGGCAAATAAAAACTTCGATATTTAACCGCCGCAGTAATATGATGCCAGGAAACGTAATTAACTGAAAAATCATATTGCCTATCTTCTCTGTCATACCGCTTGCATCTTTGACATTTAATTGATATCTCTGGCACGTTACAGGCACTCCCCATCGCGCCCCATAATCGTATCCACAATCTGCTGCAGCACCAGATTGTGGATAGACTCTACAATCCCATATTGATTGGAGGGTACATAAATATTGTAGATTCCCATACTACTTATCCTGTTATCCCTCTGGAAACCGGAAAAAGTGATTACCTGCATCTCCTTATCTTCCGCTGCCTGGATAGCATTTACAATATTCTGGGAATTGCCAGAACTGCTGATTGCCACCAGCAAGTCGCCTGGATTCCCCAAGAACTCCAGGGGCCTGGAAAAGATATGCTCATATCCGTAGTCATTTCCCATGCAGGTCGTGACGGAGGTATCATATAAGCTGTATGTCTTCATCCCGCCATTTTTCATAAAATCTGCCGTCATATGGCTGGCGATGGCCGCACTGCCGCCATTGCCGATGAAAAAGACTTGCTTTCCCTGGTTTTTCACCCTGGAAAACAGTTCCACCAGCCCCTGCATGGCTCCTGCATAATCAAGCTTCTGCTTTTTGCACAGATTATATATTTCTATGGCATGCAGGCACTGGATCAGTTCCTGTATGTATTGCTTATACATTGCTCTGCTGTTCCTTCCCAAGGTATTTAAACCAGTCGCTGGTCGCCTCGCTTATGCTGTCCGGCGTCCAGACGGGAGCTTCGCGCCAGTAATCAATATTGGCAAGAATCCTAGCCACGCCCTCTTCCAATGTGATCTTCGCCTTCCAGCCTAGGGCTTTTTCTATTTTGCCTGTATCTGCAAACGTGCAGTCCGGCTCGCCGGGGCGTTTGGGGATATGCACAATCTCCCCGCCCAAAAGCTCACATAAGCGATTGACAGAATATGTCCCGCCGCTCCCCACATTAAAGGTATCATTTACTACATCCGACATAGCTGCTGTATAAAATGCATCCGCCACATCCGTCACATAGGTAAAATCCCTAGTCTGCTCTCCGTTTCCCACTACTGTAAATGGCTTTCCCGCCAGCTTCTGCGCCAGAAACACGCCAAAAACCGCACCGTATGTCCCAGATGTACGAGAACGTGTCCCGTAAACATTAAACAGGCGCAGGGTTATTACCGGAAGCCCATAGACCTGCCCCCAATGAAGCACTGTCTCCTCGCCAAGCCTCTTGGTTAAGGCATATGGGTATTGCGGGCGGATTTCCGCCATTTCCTTCGTGGGAAATTCATCCGGTATCCCATAGCAGGAAGAGGAAGCTGCATATACTAATTTTTGGACTCCTGCCTCTCTGGCACATTCTGCTACATTATAGGTTCCCAGAACGTTTGAGGAATAGTATTCCCACGGCTTTTGGATGGACGGTACTATATCCGCCAGGGCTGCCAGATGGAACACATAATCCACGCCTGCAAAGACGGGCGCGATTTCCTCCCTGCTGCGGATGTCCATCTGGTAAACCGTTAAGTTTCCGTTTCCTTTCTGATGATCCAGATTCTCTGGCCTTCCTGTTGTGAAATTATCAATGACACGGACGGTATGCCCCTCTGCCAGCAGGCGGTCTACAATATGGGAGCCAATAAAACCGCAGCCGCCTGTTACTAATGAAATGATGTTGCACATAGCATTTTTCTCCTTTTTGGCATCTGATTTATATTTTTTCACTTCTTTTCCATTTTCAGCATCTGCTTTACCTGTTCCATTCTTTTTCGTTTTCAGCATCTGCTTTACATTTTCTCCATTCCTTGCTATAATTACAATATACAGCCGCTATCGATTGCCTACCGTTCCATAACATATTCTTTTCCTATTTTTATGTAAGGAGGTGTTCCCATGCCAAGCGATAAGGAAATGATTAATAACCTGATCGACATCTATACAAACCTGCAGCGTATCAAAAACTCCGATGACATACAGAAGGAACTGGATTACCAGCTGGCGATTACAAAGGCAAAGCTAGAATCCTTTGGTATTCCCCTTGAAAATTTAGAAATCAAGTAGCCCGCATAGCTACCCAAAAAGGCATAAGGCCGTTGGACTTCCGATGTGCTTTATGCCTTTTCTTCTGCCCTTACATAACGTCTTTTCCATATTCAGCAACAGCCATCCTTCCAATAGTCAGCAACGTGCCATCCTTTTAATAGTCAGCAGTGTGCTATCCTTTCAATATTCAGCAGCAGCCGTCCTTTAAATATTCAACAGGGTATTTGCATATTTCAGCACATTTACTTTCTCAATGGCATCTTTATTCCCTACGATGTTCGCTGCCAACGCCCCAGCAATATTGCCCATAAAGGCACCAACCTCCATGGGTGCGCCTGCAGCAGCGGAGAGGCTGGCCAATGCAAAAAATGCGTCCCCGGCGCCTATCGTATCTTTTACCTTCAAGGTAAAGGCTGGACAGGGAACCAGCTTCTGGCTCTCGACAGACGTTGCGCCCCGGGAGCCCTGGGTCAGCCAGCCACGGCTGCCAAAATGTCCAGACAGCCGGAGCAGGAGTTCTTCTTCCCCCTGGTGGTAATCAGAGAAGGCTAGGCCAAGCTCTTTCTGGTCTAAGGAAAATACATCGGCCCGCTTATATTTTGTAATCAAGTTCTTGCCATAGTTCGAGGAATTGGTCTGGCAGTTCAGGGCAAGGAACTTTGCATGCTCCTGGATCATGTCCATTACTTCCCGATCAACCAGCCCATGGCCGAAATCACAGAGAATTACGGCATCATATTGGGGAAGCTGGTTCCTTAGCTTTGTTTTAAATTTATCCAGGGATTCCCTGTCGATACACATGGGGGTAGGGAGGTTGTTTACGGCAAATATCTTGTCCACTTCTTCCCGCTTCTCGTTCAGCGAAACATAGCGGCGCTTTACAATCGTCTCAAATACGCTGCTGTATGTCATATCCACCCGCATCTTATTGCTGAGTTCCCCTAAAATCCTGCTATGTACAGCTTCCTCCATCCCCACAATACTCATCAATGTCACCTGATCACAGAAGGAAGCCAGATGCCTTGCCACTGCCAGCGTGCCGCCCAAGTACTGCTCCGCATATTGGTAACGGGCAGAATATCCGCGGTCCTTGGTCATCAATCCCTGGACATTGCAGTAGAGGTACTCATCCATAATGGTATCGCCAACTACCAATACTTTTAAATCATTCATCCGCTCTGTCAGGCTTTTGATATCTTCCAGGGAATAACGCTGGCTGAAATCTGCGGCAAACTCCCTTACCTCATCTGTCAGGGCGGGAAGGGCATGGTTGATTAATCTGGTAGAGCTGAATACCTGGCCAGTCGTGTAGGCAATATCGCCGCCATGCTTTCGCACAAGGTCTATCTCCTCCTGGATTTTTCCTGTGATATCATCCTCAGGCTTAGCATATTCCTCGCCTTTTACGTATAAGTCGGGCTCCACTGTTTCAATGATATCATCTACCGTATAGCTTTCAGAGAGCATGACGTAATCAATACAGGCAATGGCCGATAGGAACTTCAGGCGCATCTCGTCATTAAAGTATGGCCTGCCAGGGCCTTTGCGGACGTATGCGGCTGCTGTTATAGATACCACCAGGATATCGCCCAGCTTCTTGGCTTCCTCAAAATGGATGATGTGGCCTGGGTGGACTAAATCAAAGACGCCGTGGCAGAGGATGATTTTTTTCCCCTCTTTTTTTGCATCTATTATCTCTCCCACATTTTCTTTACAGATAATTTTTCCCATAAAATAATACCATCCTTTTATCCCATTACTCAAAAAAAATAAAACTATAATCGCCTGTATATCCCCATTCCTGATACAGCCATTCCCACTCATCCACAGAATAATAGCTTGCACAGGTAAGCTGCCAATATAATAAATTTACTTCTTCGCTGTCATTCCGAAAAGAATCCACCATAATATAGCTATTTTTCTTGCTAACCCTCTCAATTTCCTGTACTGCTTTTTTTAAATCAAATACCTTCAGATTGTGCAAAGCTGCCAAGGAAATCACCAGGTCAAATTCATTCTTCTCAAATGGAAGTTCTTGCGCTTTGGCATATCTCAAATTTCCACGGACTTCCTCTTTTGCATGCTCTAGCGCATAGTGAGAAATGTCTATTCCTTCAACCTGCAGGCCTGGAACCGCCTGTGTCAATTCAAATAAAAGATGTGCTTTGCCACATCCTACATCCAGTACCTTCTGGCCTGCCTCTAGATGATAATGTTCTGCCAATTTTTCTGCTACGCCCCTCCATCTTCCATCATATGAATAACCGCCATAACCATATTTCCTTTCCCCATCCCAATAATCATAGCCATACTTTTTTGCAACCTTTGCACACTCTACTTTATCATTCCCAATCACACGATCCAAATAATCCCGTTTGGTGGATTCATGCAATTCTGAAACAAAATCAATATATGCCACCTTTCCCTCCTGCTCCTACATTGCTAAACTTTAAATAAAATTGACATGATTCTTATCCAGGCTAAAATACGTATTCAGCAACTCATTCCTATCATCATAAATACAATGATGGTTGCATTCCTTCTTGGCATTAAACTCCTGATATCTCTTTTCTGTCTCCTTGGAAAACCATAATTCTTTAAAAGAACGCCCCTTAAGGTCACCTACCACGCTTTCCGATACATAAGCCTTATCATGACAAAAATATACCTTACTGTCAGCCGCAATCACTGTGGACAGCCTGTTTATGTAACATTTCTCATAACACCGGTGAAATACCAGAGCAGAATCAAAATCGCCCTCATATTTATCAATCACCTGAAAATCTGAATCCTCCAATTTTTCTTTTGCCCTCTGGATCTGCTCAGTCACTTTCTGCCTAAACGGAGCATGGTATGCAAATACATCACTTGTGACGCGGGCAGCATATTTTATATGGTTTACCCCCAGACTTTTCACCATTTTTGCCATATCATACACTTGATCCGCATTCTCATGGTTAACCACAAAATTCACGCCTAACTCACACCCATCCTGCTTTTCCTCCGAAAAACGGCGAATATTCTCACATACCTCATCAAATGCCTTGAGCGGCAGGTTCCGTACTCTTGCATATGTCTCAGCATCTGCCGAATCAAAGGAAATACGAACCCACTTTGCCTTTGCAAGAACCTCTGCTCTTTCTCCTTTCAATAGCTGACCATTTGTAATAATTGACAGGTCAATTCCCGCCTCCAGAACCTTCTGCATGGTTTCAACAATATACGGATACACCAAAGGCTCTCCGCCTCCGCTAAATGTCACCGCCTTTACTCCCATCTCCGACATATCAGCAATTATTTCCTGCATCTTGAACCATGGAATCTGGTCTTGTGCATTTACAGAATCAAACAGCCCCAAACTGCTGTCTGCATAACAACAATAATAGCACTTATGGTTACAATGGTTAGTAGGCTTAATGCGGATATAAATCGGCGCAACCTGTTCCCCCTCTGCAATCCTCTCTAAAATCTTTGCATGGGTAAACACTTTTAAATTACTATATGGAGTCGCTTTTTCCATTCTCTTTTTCTCCTGTCTATTAACTTTTTCTATTCAGACCTCTGTTTTTTAATGCTAACTATCCTATACTTTCATCGCTGACCCAGATGGCACAATTCCTGCAAAATATCCTTTATCTTTCTAGAAGAATACCCATATTCCACTGCTTTGGATACATCCAATGTAAAATATCTTTTTTCTTGGGTATCATGATTTTCTATCTTAGACTCTGAGTGTGTCCATTCCTTTAAACCGTATACAATCTCCCTTAATTTTACACTTTCTGTATTGCCCAATAAAAAAACCTCATTCTTCTCATCTTTTTCCAATAGACAAAGCCGCATAATAAATTGCGACAAATCGTCAATATGCAGCACATTATTAAACGCCCTGTCCATATTGTACAGCGCTATGCTCTCATTCTCCCTCATTTTTTCTATGAGGCGACCTAGGAAAACATCTCTCTGTACTCCTCCCACAATTCCAGGCATACGAATAATATAGTATGGGATTCCACTATCCATAATTATTCTCTCAGCCAAATATTTCGTTGCCCCATATAAGCCAGGGTTTACCATAACAGCATCTTCTGTGGCAATATCCGTATGCAGTTCCCCATAAATAGAATCTGATGAAAGATAAATAACCCTTTTTACATGATGCTTCCTGCAAAACTCCATCATTGTAATCGCAGTGACTACATTATCCTGTATAAATTTGTCTGCCGATGCCTTACTGACAGCCGCAGCATAGACCAGGATGTCATAATCGCCTTCATATTTTTGATGTACACTGTCACGTACCATCTCCAAAAGCTGTATGCATGACTCCATGATAAACCTTTTTTTCAAAAAGCCTCCTACATATCCATGGGGGCTGAATAAAACCACTTTTTTAACAGCCATACTTCTGTCACCTGAAATCCTTCACTATTCTCTGGTATATATTCCCTGCATCTAATTTATTTGCTTCTAATACTTGCTGCTGTGTGCCATACCCTTTTGCAAAGCAATCTTCTAACCCAATTCTCTTTAGCCTATTCCCACATGCATTTGTCGCCAAGATTTCAGCAATCATAGCCCCCAAGCCGCCTATTATGCTATGCTCTTCCACAGAATAAATCATTGGATGCCTTCCTGCAATTTCCAATATGCCCTCTGCATCTATTGGCTTTAAGGTATGCACACTGACAACCTCTGTTTCAATCCCATAAGTATGCAGGCGTTGTGCAGCTTCCATTACCTGATATAATATCTCCCCTGTTACAAAAACCGCAAGATCATTGCCTTCCCTCAAGATGCTTATCTTCCCTGGCAAGACTTCCTTTCCTTGAGGATACAGTTCTTCCGAAAGATTATTCCCAAGCCTGATGTAGACCGCACCTTCTGTCTCATAAGCATAATTCACTAGTGTTTTGGTTTCCTGTGGCGTTGCCGGAGAAAGAAGAGTTAGATTTGGCATACATCTCAATACTGCTATATCCTCCGTAGTATGGTGCGTTGCTCCCAGATAACCATATGCCATACCTGCCCCTATCCCCACAATCTTAACATTTAACCTTTGCAGGCATACATCCAAACGAATAAACTCATAAGCTCGGTAAGCCAAAAAAGAGCCTATCGTATAAGCAAACGGTATTTTCCCACAGCTTGCCAGTCCCGCCGCCGCTGCCACCATATGCCCTTCTGAAATTCCAAAGTTAAAGTACTGCCCTGGCATATCCCGACGGAAATCATCATATACAATCATCCCATTATCCGATACCAAAGAAAGCACATTCCGATCCTTTTGGGCAATCCGATAGAGTTCCCTCAAATATGTATTCCTCATCCCTGCAACTCCCTTTCTGTAATCCCCAATTCTTTCTTCACAACCTCCATTTCCTGTGAGTTCGGCATTCGGTAGTGCCAGATAGGCACATGTTCCATAAAAGAAACTCCTCTCCCTTTTACCGTATCTGCGATTATGATCTTCGGCTGCTCCCTGGCCTCTTTCCGATCCTTTCCCAAAACTCTGACCAGTTCCCCTATATCATGCCCATTCACATTTTCCACATCCCATCCAAAACTTCGCCACTTTCCCCCCAAGGGATCCATTCTTAAAATCTCTTCTGTATCGCCCATCGCCTGGAGCTTATTCCTGTCCAAAATAACAGTCAGCCTTCCTAACTTATAATGCGCTGCCGAAAGAGCCGCCTCCCATACAGAGCCTTCTTGGCACTCTCCATCCCCCAAAAGCACATACGTATGGCTTTCCCTTGCATCTAGTTGGTTCGCCAAGGCAACCCCTACTGCAAACGACAGACCATGCCCCAAGGAGCCAGTTGTCGTCTCCACTCCTGGGATATCGCCATATTTCGGCTCCCCGCCCAATAATGACCCCGGCTGGCAGAATGTATGAAGTTTCCTCTTGGAAATGTAACCAATCCGTTCCAGGACAGAATAAAGTACAAGGCTTGCATGACCCTTGCTGACAATCACCTTATCCCTGCCTTCCCAGTTTGGGTTATCCCTGTCATACTTCACAATCCCGCCAAAATATAGTGCCACCATAATCTCAACAGCTGAAAATGCAGATGCGAGATGCCCTGACTTCCCCCTGTATGCTGTTATCATAATTTCTTTTCTTAGTTCTCTTGCAATGTCTTCTAACATCCTTTTAATCCTCACAGATTTTCGCGGAAAAAAATAATATTCCATTTCGTTCAATTGAATCCAATTTAAATAAAATTCACATGCTCACTCGGATATTTCAATTCTGACAAATACTTATTCATTTCATCCAGACGGCATAATTCCCGACAGTTTGACTCCAAATCCATCTTGGAAAAGTATTGTATTAATTTCTTTCTCTTCTCCCCTTCCCATATTACTTCCAGGCTCTCTTCATACAGGTTTCCATAGCTTAATTCCCCTTTTCCCATAAAAACAATACATGGCCATAGATTCCCCTTCGCATCGATATATACCATAAAGGGCAATGCAAGGCATTGCGTGTACTCCCGCTTGCAAATCAGTTTCCGCATAGAATGAGCTCGGAAATAAATTTTAAAATTCTCGTCCCCAATTTCTTTTAGTTCCTCTTCAGTTTCTAACATTTCCTGATAGTCAACCTGAAGGATATTCCCACTTTGCGGATGTTGGGAAAAGGGTTTAATGGTAAAATAATCTACTCCTATCCTTTTCAGTTCTTTTGCCATAGTGACCACTTCATTTTTGTTGTCTGGAAGAAGCAATAATTGGACCCCTATCGTAGTAGATGCTCTCTGCTCTTTCTTTACTCGCACCGCTTCCTGCATGTTATACAGAACAATCTGCAAGTCCCCTTTTTTACACTGATGAATTTTCTCATAAGTTGCATCCGTTATGCCCGCTGTGCTGAAACGAATCCATGTCAGGGATGCCAGGCACTCTTTAGATACTTCTGGGGTCAGAAGAACACCATTCGTCGACATGGCAACGTCCATGCCATTCCTTTTTGTCTCATTTATAATATTTAATGCCTCCCTGTTCAGCAACGGTTCTCCTTCCCCTGCATAAATAATGCTTTTAATCCCTTTTTCCGCAAATTCTTTCAGCCTTTTTCTCAATAGACCTCCATCCAGCATCGTCGGATGATAACCTGTATAATCCACTGCACAAAATATACAGCGATGATTACATGCATTTGTCAACCCGATTTCCAATTCAATTGGATATATATTCTCCCCTCTCATCCATTCAGATACCCTCTGCGGATGGTAAATTAATTTATGGGAATCCATGCGTATGTTATTTTTCATCTTCATCTTTCTCCAAACATTTTGTAATCTCATCCAGCACTCTTTTCATCAATATATCATATGTCATAGTATTCAAAGCCGCCTTACGTCCACGCTCAATCATTGCCTTGCGTTCTTCCTCATGCTCCAAATAATAATGCAACTTTTCCATCAAATCATCCCTGTTATAAAACATGACCACCTCTTTACCGACTTCTATTATCTTCCGTATATCAACTGCATCTTCTTCCTCTGGAATATAATTGCTGATATAAAAGCCCCCACTCAGCATCGTTTCCCATGCCCTAGCTGCTGATGTCGTTAAAACATTATTTCCTACCACGATTTTGGAAGCCTGATATATTTTAGACAGCTTTTCCCCATTTTCAGCAATGCCCATAGCGTATTTTTCATATCTTTCTTCTTCCCTCCAACCACTACCCCACAATTTTACATTAGTAAACCCCGCATCCAAAATCCAGTCCACCAATACCTGCCGGTATACCCGTTGGTTAAAATTACTATACATATCCTCAGCCAAATAGTTTATGATTTCTTGTATAAGCGCAATATTATAACGGAAACTCAAGATTCCTTCTATATACTCTTTAAACTCTTTTTCTGAATAAAAAATATTTCCTGTTTCATATGCATAATCTTGGTATCCTTTGTAAATCACGCATACATCTTCCTTTAACTTTTCCGGAACTTTTTCTAACACCCCAACAATATGAACATCTACGTTACTGGCATGACATACAAAACAAATATCACAAGCATATTTTTCATATTCTTCATTCAAACATAATGGCCTATACATATGGGAATCAGCAGGAATTGCGGCATCCATGAAACACTTCACCTGATATCCCACTTCCTTAAACTTTTTCCAGGTAATGAAATGATTCATAACAAAATCTCGATCTATCAACTTTAATGGTGTTTCCTTATCCATAATTTCTGGCAACGGATCTTGAACCCAAGTAATCCATATAATTTCTTTAGGTATCACTGAATATTCAAAACGGAAATGATCAATATTAAAAATAATATCTGGCTTAAATCTTTTTATATACTGAATGATATCTCTTTCATAAACCCTATGGATTCCATCTGGCTCCATTAACAACTGCACCTCACATCCAAGCCTGGACGCGGCTTGCATGCAGTCCCTTGTATGGTATTTTAACGCCGTTGTAAAACAACTTGTATAGAATAAAATTCTTGGTTTCCCACTTTTTATTCTTACAATAATATTATCTTGATTCTCTTTATAATACCTTTTTATATCCCTACTACCTTCCAGGTCTTCTCTTTGCCTTATCTCTATCGCCTGTTCTAATATAGGATGATAAACATCATGAAAGCAGTTATAGTATGCTATGCTTGGAAAAATAACCATATCTTCCCTAAAATACTCGTAAACACCTTGCTTTCCAACTAAAAAAACAATGCGGTTCTTTTTTAACAAATCTTTTAAGTCATATAAATAGAGAAACAGTTGCCAATTCTTCTCATCAAAAACCACATACACAGGCAATTCCATATCTAAAAATGGCTCACTCAAACAAAAGCTTCCTTCTATCCTCCAAATATCCTCTATCCACATTTCATTCACTGTCATAACAGCTTTGTCTTCTTCTTCTGCAATTTCCTTCACATACCTTACATTTACAGCAAAGCATTTATTCATGCTATCTGCATAGACAATCAGCTCATCATCTTTCCATATTGGAAGCGATTCTATCTCTTCCCTTTCCGCTTCCCTATAATGCGAATATTCTTTTAATCGCTTCAGGTTATTTTGATAGTTTTCTTCCAGCGCACTCTTATTGGGCATATAATAAGCCTCTAAAATTAATTCATATAATGCCTCATCCTTGGTCTTTTCATGGACTGTTATAAAATCTAGAAGCGCTTCCTTATCCATCCGGTTCCGAAACTCCAATTTCGCTTTTTCCAATAACAGTTCTGTCTCATTCTCAGGGAACGTCTCTAATAACTTCCCAGATAGTGCCAACGCCTCTCCAATATGGCCTTGTTCTTCAAATTCCAGCATCTTATCCAAATATTGTGCTAACAGCTTGTCCATCCCTCCATGCCCTTCCTAATAATACATCCTTAATAACCTGCGATTTGTCCATCCTTATAGAAGCATCTGACATTCCATGCCCACCCTTATGCAATCCTCGTCGGAACCCCACGCTGAAATAAATATTCCTTCGCTTCCTTGGGTGTCTGCTCTGTAAAGTGGAAAATACTTGCTGCCGCAACTGCGGAAGCCCCACCATCACGGATTGCCTGATACATATGCTCATAATTCCCTGCTCCCCCAGAAGCAATCACAGGTATTTTCACAATGCCTGTAACGGCCTTTATCATATTAATATCATACCCTCCCATCGTGCCATCCAACGGAACAGAAGTAATCAATAGTTCGCCTGCTCCAGCTTTTTCCACAGCTTTTGCCCAGTCTTTTAATAAGATGCCTGTATTTTCCTGGCCATTGTGGGAAAAACAATAATATTCCCCCTCCACTTTCCTGCAGTCAATACTTACTACAATGCATTGAGAGCCATAGAGCCTTGCCCCCTCCGTAACCAAAGCCAGGTTCCTATAAGCAGCGCTATTAATAGATACTTTATCGGCCCCTGCACGCAACAGTTCCCGGATCTGCCCTACTTCCTGGATACCGCCTCCAACGCAGAACGGCACAAAACACTCCCTGGAAAAATCACGGATTGATGCATAATCTGGCTCCCTGCCTTCGTCTGTGGCATCCAGATCCAATAAAATAAGCTCGTCTACTTCACGCATATTATATACTTTTATCGCAGGCAAAACAGTATCCACACGCCTCCATGCATCAAACCCGATCCCTTTTACCAAGCCAACTGACTTAAAAAGCAGGGTTGGAATTACACGAACCTTTAACATCGCTGCCCCTTTCTAGCATTACATCCTCAGAAAATTTTTAATCACTCGGAATCCAGCTTTCTGACTTTTCTCTGGATGGAACTGTGTGCCAACAATATGCCCTCTGCCTACTGCGGATACAAAACTGCCGCAATATGGCGTATGGCATAGGATATCCTCCTGATTTTTCACACGGAAATGGTAGCTATGGACAAAATAAAAATTTGTCCCTGATGGAATACCTGCCAATAATTCCGTATCTGCGATTCCTTCAATTTCATTCCATCCAACATGCGGAATCCGCTCCCCTTCTTCCTTTGCATCTAATAAAACTACCTCGCCAGGAATATAACCTAAGCCAAGGCATTCCTGCCCCTCATATCCCTTTGCTGCCAAAAGCTGCATCCCAAGGCAGATTCCCAAAATTGGCGTCTCTTTCTGCAATACTGCCCGGTTTAATTCCTCTATCCAACACCCATTCTTAAGGTTATTCATTGCATCTGGGAAAGCGCCTACCCCAGGCAAGATAATACGCTCTGCGTTTCGCAACTCCAATGGGTTATCAACAATGGCAGCTTCTGAACCGCATTTTTCAAATGCCCTCTGCACAGACAGCAGATTGCCCATCCCATAATCTATAATTGCTGTTTCCATCAATATTTCTCCCTTTTGCTTCACATACTTGCTGGCTGCCCGCTTTCCCTATATTACAAATTTCCAGAAACGCTCCTTATATCCTGCACTTATGGATTATCATCATTGATTTTTGTCAAGTTTCCGTTTTTATCTTTTATTAGCCTGCCGTTCTTATCTGTCAAAAACAGCTTCTTGTTCGTAAATTCATCGCATACCTTGATAAACTCATCTACTGTAATGTCTAATGGCGCAAGGATATCTTTCAGGGGCTTATCCAGATAAGTCCAACGAAATACCCCATCCCGTTTTTTCACAATCTCCATCGCCTGCTCCCTGCTCATCCTGCCCCTGCGGATATGCATGGACACCTGATCTGTAGCGCGCCCAAAGCCAAATTTCAGATATTTAAAATACTCGTGGATACCGGCCTGGTAGTTATCCAGATTTTCATAATCATCGGTATGCCCTTCCACGGCCTTGCCCCAGCTTTTAAATCCATTTGCCTTGGAAACTAGGACGTTATGCAGGCCTTCCCACGGAATGTAATATCCTAAGAAAATCCCTGTAACCCCTACGCGCTTCAGCTCATCATCGCTTGGATATGTAAACGGGATTAAATCCTTCCTGGTAATTCCTTCTTGCCCAATCAGATCATTGACACGCAGCCCTAACATGCCGCCAAATTCTTCCAGCCATCTTCTGTCCAGCACATTATTTTCCACTGCAGCCGCAGGCCCGCCATACTCGTTCTGTGAATTTTCCCCCCAGATAATCAATGGGATATTGAAATTCACAGCCATCCGTACGGGGACAGTAAAAATGCTTACATGCTCTGGCCAGGAAATGTCCCCTACTTCCATCAGCCCGATACGGTTTAATTTTGCCCGTACCACCCGGTTCGTTGTCACTTCAACATAGTCTACACCCATGCTCTTTATATTCTCTATATTTTCCCTGCCTATCGGGGTCAAATCACAGGTTGTAGCTGTCACGCATAATGGGTTCATCCCCATCTGCAGCATTGTGATAACCTGATATGTACTGTCCTTGCCGCCGCTGACAGGGATAATGCAGTCCCAGTTTGTCCCATCTTTCGAACGGTAGCGGCCTAAAATCTCTTCCAATTCCCGTTTGCGCTCTGTCCAATCTACCTGCTTCCGATTCTCATAATTCCGGCAGGCATTGCAGATTCCTTCTTCGTCAAAAGATAAATGCGGTTTTGTACTTGGCAGGCAGCAACGTTTGCAATATTGAATCATTGTTCTCTCCATTTCTACATTTTTCTATTCTAAAACCTGGTTTGTTCCAGCGTCTTTTTATACTCCTATCGTTTCATGTATCCATGTATCTTTCCATACTCCCAGAATCCTAGATCTCTGAATTCCCTTTTATTCCCAAGAACTCAATGGATCCGTGTTTCTTTCAACAATTCCTGTATTCCTTGCACATCCAGCCAATCCGTATTGTCTTCAGAACTATATTCAAACCCCGGCTCCACACGTTTTCCGCCCGCCTGTATTTTCCCTGCGTCCCACCAATCAAAATGCGGGTATACGATAAAGTGTTTTTCGTATTCATATGTCATCAGGGAATCTTCACGTGTGACCATAACCTCATGCAGCTTTTCCCCTTCACGGATTCCTACTTCTGGCATTTCACATCCTGGAAGGACTGCCTGCGCCAAATCTGTAATTTTAAAGGATGGAATTTTTGATATAAATGTTTCCCCGCCTTTTGCCTCAGACAACGCTTTGATCACCAGCCTTACTCCTTCATCCAGGCTAATCCAGAACCTTGTCATACGATAGTCTGTAATCGGCAGTTCTTTTTTCCCTTTTGCTGCAAGTTCCTGGAAGAATGGGATGACAGAGCCGCGGCTTCCTGCCACATTTCCATAACGCACAATAGAGAAACACACATCCTTGCGGCCAGAATAGGCATTTGCGGCAATAAACAGCTTATCGGATACTAGCTTTGTCCCACCATATAAATTAATAGGGTTTACTGCCTTATCCGTTGATAATGCAACCACACGCCTTACCCCGCAATCCAGGGCAGCGTCTACAATATTCATTGCGCCATTGATATTCGTCTTTACGGCCTCCATCGGGTTATATTCACAGGCTGGCACCTGCTTCAGCGCCGCTGCATGCACCACAAAATCTATTCCATCAAAGGCACGGTAAAGCCGCTCCCGGTCGCGCACATCGCCAATAAAAAAACGCAGCTTGTCCCCATATTTGCGAAACTTATTTGCCATATGAAATTGCTTAAATTCATCCCGCGAATAAATAACGATTTTTTCCGGCGTATAATGTGTCAGCACATATTCTGTAAATGCATTGCCAAAAGAACCTGTACCACCTGTGATTAGAATTGTCTTGCCATTTAACATTCTTTCTGTCTCCTGTCTTGTTTTTTCCTATTCCACTTTTGCCACTGTTTCCTCTGCAATCTGCTCAAGAACTTTAGCGTAACCTTCCAACAGCTTCATATATTCCTTTCCTTGCCGCGCCAATTCGAGACCTTCCTCTTCTATGGTATCATACTTAAAATACTGGCTAGAACGGATAATCTGTTCTGCCGTCACCATGCTGCCCGTCAACAAATCATAATTTGGATTCTCTTCAATTTTCTCCCTGTTCTTCTTTATACGTTTTAAAATCTTTTGGTAAGCCCGTTTATCCATGTTTCCCCTTTTACAAAGCTTTTCCAATTGCTGATATATTTTTTCTCCTTCCTGTGCCAATAGAACAATCTCATGAATCTGTTTCGGAGTATCATGAAAATATTCTACAATCCTATCTTGCTCTTCCTCATTAAAGAACGGAGACAATCCGCCAATACACGCCCCTATATCTACTTCCCTCACACATTCCTTGTCAATCACTTCTGCCAAAGGCATCAATATTGTCCCCTCAATTTTAGCACCGCCTTCTGTAGCATTAATAAACTCTACATCATGGCCTTTCTTCCACTGTTCTATCGCTTCCCCAAACCATTTGCGGTATCCATTCAGATTTGGCAAAGTAGGAACTTCTTCTTCGTAATTTCCAGGAACCACAATAAACTTTTTTGTATCTTCTTCTGGCATTTTTTCCTGAAAAGTACCGTCAGCATGAGATTTATTATTGGTATAGGCAAGATCTTGGCCTACAAACACAATTTTCTTAAAACCCAGGTAACAAGCCAGCGAAAAGGCTAGCGTTGCCACAGAACCACCTACTGGAAATCCTTCTATCCTTTTCTGGTTTATTTCAAACAACTTATTTGCATAACGAAACCCGTCATCTATAAAAAATTTTTTACCTATATGAAAATCCAGCATCCCTTTTGTAGAGTTCAGTTTTGCAAGAAGCGGAATCCTCTTTGCTTCTTCCTGCTCTATCAGTTCCACTGGTTTAATCCCATCTAATGTCGCAAACATATCTGGCATAACCCCCGCCTGTACCAAGGGTTTAATCGCTGTATCCACAGCTATAATAAAAGATTTATTTTTTGCCCTTTTCAATTCTTTAATATTTTTATTGAGCGAGGGGCCTGCAGAAACTATGAATGCCGGAATGTCTGTAGGTATCACACCAAAAAGCTGAAATGCCTTATATCCTGTTCTCACATATCTCACATTACTGTAAAAATTATCTGCCAGATTATTCCGAAAGAACATTTTTGTACCTAAACTCACATAATATGATTTTGCATTTTCCTTTAACAAATTTAAAAATTTTTCCACCTGTTCCAAACACAGTTCTACATAATTAGGCAATACAAAATATTTCATCAAAGGCACTCTATCCCCTTGAAGCATAGTAGAAATCATTCTCTCCAGCCCTTTTTCATTAATACCCTCTACTATAAGTACAACCGTTCTATTTCCAAACATTTTTTTGAAATCTGCCAATTGCAATTGCCTATAAAACACAGAAAAATTTGGCTCATATATTAAAATTTGTACGCTTTCATCTGCTACCTTATTTAGTTCTTCCAAATAATGCAGGTTACCCATCCCCAATATAAAGATTGGGGCATTCGGTATAATCTGGCCTAATACAGAGACTTGATTTATTGGATGTGCTGCAGGGCTGCGCCTTCCTGCCAGATAAAGTGTCCTGCCATTTTTCTCTACTAATAATATTTTTTCTCCTGTAAACGCCAATTCTTCCTTAATACAAAGTTCTTCTTTCTTCAACAAATCCTCGTATTTCTTTTCTATCTGCTGCGTAATGCCAGGAAAACGTTTTTCTAGCTCTTTAAGATTTCTATCCTTTTGGTTCTCCGACATAAGAGTTCTCCTTTTCCTTGAAATATTCCTCTGACAAAAACATTTCCAAATACCCAGCTATCCCCTGTTCCATGGCATCCATCATCAAAACATTGTCTCCCTCACGAATTGCTGTTTCACAATCTTTTAATATATCTGCCAGATTTTGATACACTCCCTCTTCCATTCCTGGAAAATTATCTAAAAACCATTGCACAAATTCTTGTATCTGTGGAATAAGATCCTGACAATTCTGCACATAAGTGTTATTCCTATAATACGTGGCTTGAAATCCTAGAAAGCTTATGTTTTCATAGAGTTCCTTTATTTTTTCCTCCATCCATTCCTCTTTTCTTAAAAAAAACCAGCCGAAGCTGGTTTTTTCTATATTAAACTTAGTTCTACTGTAAAAGTGACAATACACCCTGTGTTGCTTGGTTACCCTGTGCCAGCATAGCTTGGCCTGCTTGTGCCAAAATCTGGTTCTTGCTGTATTCCACCATTTCAGAAGCCATGTCTGTATCACGGATACGGGATTCGGCAGCCTGTGTATTTTCTGCCACATTATCCAGATTAGCCACTGTATGCTCCAATCGATTCTGTAATGCTCCCAACGCAGAACGCTGCGTAGACACACGATTAATCGCATTCTGTACGGTATTTAACGTTGCGTTTGCAATATCATAATTATCTACCTTTGGCACGCTTTCGGTTATAACGTCTCCAAAACCGCCCACTGTCGTTCCTTTAACTTTCGCAGCGGAAACCAAATCATCCCAATCACCACTTACAGCATCTGCATACTTTATTCCCAACAAACTGGCTGCCGATGTCAATGCATCAGATTTTGTAGCGTACACAGACTCCACACCTGAAAGTCCATATCCTCCCTGTGATTGCATATGAATCATAGAACTGTCGAACTGATTTTCGCCATACTGCTTTACGGCACTCAAAAAGCTACCTTTATTATCAGAAGCAGATGCAGTAGTATCATACGTATACTCTACCCCAAGATAATTAATTTTATTATAGCTATACGTATCTGTTCCCTTCGTATAAGATATATTTCTTAACCCCAAAGTCTGAGCATCCATTTTACCAATACTAATACTAATGTTCTGATTTGCATTTGCACCCACATGGAGTTTTTTGTCTTTAAAGGTTCCATCCAATAGTTCCTGCTTATTGAACTGAGTTGTTTCAGCAATCCTATCAAGTTCTTCCGTCAATGCAGCCAGCTCTTCATTGATAGCATCACGGTCAATGTCCTGATTGGTGTCGTTTGCGCCCTGCACTGCCAGTTCATTCATCCTCTGCAGGATGCTGTGTGCTTCATTCAATGCACCTTCTGCTGTCTGGATTAAGGAAATACCATCCTGTGCATTTGTAGATGCACGGTCTAAGCCACGAATCTGGCTTCTCATCTTCTCAGAAATTTTTAATCCTGCCGCATCATCTGCTGCACGGTTAATCTGAAAACCTGATGATAGCTTCTCTGCTGATTTTGCCTGAGAACCTGTGATAACGCCCAGCTGCCTATTAGAGTTCATTGCGATAAGATTGTGTTGTACTACCATTGCCATAATATTTTTCCTCCTTGTTTTTAATGTACCTGCCTATTTATGGCTTATGTTCAGCAGGCCAGTTGCTGCCATTTTATTTTCATTTGTGTTTGGCAGCTATGCTGCAAATCCGTTTGCATGCATATGTTATGTTTCTTTTATATAGTTTCTTTTTATATAATAAGCGAGAACCCTAGGCATCCCCGCATTATTACCATACTAATATTTCCTCAATTTACAATTTTCTGCATTTTTGTTATATAGCAGATATCCCATTTCTCCAATTACACTTATTCATCTGCAATACCTGCATCTCACCCACCAGCGCCTTCACCCGCCATATTTCCTCAACGGATTATTCCTCGCCGCCTCTTCCCTCTTAGCTCTCTTGCGCTCTTCCATCAGGATCGCCTTAATCTTCTCTTTCGCCTCTGATGAAAGTTCTCTGTCTCTGTGGTGCTTCACTTCATTCCCGGGGTCTGCTGCCATGCCGTATTTTTCCAAGGCCGTACTGCGCACGATATTCATGGACTTCGGCGCATCCACCAGCACATGCATGTTGTTTGCGCTCCCTCCCGTGAACACCACTTTGATGTTGTCCCCTACCAGCAGGTACTCGCCTGCCTTGACAGTTAATTTCAGCATACAAACCTCCTTGTTTCCCAAATTCATTTCCAATATGAACGCCTGGTTGCCAGATTTTGTTTCCAATTGGAATATTCTCTTGCCTTAAGTCAACAATTGCTATAATATTGTTGTATGGTGGGCTGCATCTGTTCCCCGCCCCTGGGTTTGGAACCCGGGCCAGTTGTAAACAAATACTACACTGATGAAAACAGGAGGTTTCAGACAATGAGCACTACAAAACCCATTCGTAAAAGGGAGGACATTGAGGCGCTGAAAAACTATTTCCTTTACACGAAGCACAACATGCGCAATTACATTATGGTGTGCCTGGGCATCAATTCTGCCCTGCGGATCAGCGATTTGCTGTCCCTGACTTGGGGCGATGTTTATGATTTTGCCAAGGGCTGCTTCCGGGAGCATATCGACATTGTGGAGCGCAAGACGGGCAAACAGAGGGAAAGCGCCCTGAATAAAAGCGCAACGAAGGCTCTGGAATCCTACAAAAACAGCCTCCCAGAAATAACGGAAAAGACCCTCCTTTTCCCTGGGCGGAGCGGGAAGAAGCCGCTGAGCCGCAGCCAGGCTTACCGCATCCTGCATGCTGCCGGGAAGGAGCTGCATTTTGAGACGGGGCTAAGCTGCCACAGCCTGCGCAAGACCTTTGGCTACCATGCCTGGAAGATGGGCGTGCAGCCTGCCATGCTGATGCAAGTTTTTAACCATTCCTCCTACCAGGTGACCAGGCGCTATCTGGGGATTGAGCAGGATGATATTGACCAGGTATTCCTGATGATAAACCTGTAAGAAGGAAAATGTACCGCCTTTAAACTTACATAGAAATGAATCTCAGCCCGGAAACTGGCAAAAAATTGAACTATCTAAACCATTCCAGCATACTGGGCTATTTGTTGTGGGAAAAAATAGGAATTTTGGATTTTCCGATGCATCAACGGGCATGAAAACGGACAGCGCCAAGCGAAAAATCGGAAAATAAGGGCTAAAATCAGGGAAGTCGGAAGAATTTTTAAGAAATTTTGATTTTCCTGTTAAGTATTTCGGGTTTGGTACGATATATTAGGTGTAGCTAAGGATACAACAATATTATAGCATTTGTTGTATCCTATTCTGTTGTCTCATTTCACTTGAATTATACATGTATCCCATTCTTTTACAATATTTACCTTCTAAAAAATGTTGCATAGTTCTCTGAGGTCTAGGCATTGCACGGTTCTCTGAAGCTAAGGCATTACATTATTAATGATCCAAGGCTCTGCACATTTTCCCACGGTGCGGCGTATTGCTCCAAGTCACTGCATATCCATCTCACTTACTGAAAGAGCCATAAAAAACGGGACAAGTACCTGGATTCGATACTTGCCCCATTCATAAATTGCCTGTGCTTTTTATGGCAAATATATGACATGCATATTTTGCAGTCTTCTTATCTCTTCTCTCATTATTCTAGTTGAACCTCCTTCATCTTTCTAAAAAATAGAAGTATATTCTCTCAATTTCATCGGGATTGATAATATCTCTTTGAATGAAGTCTTCAAATGCCCTTTTCACAGCAATCTTATAGGCATAATCTAGATATCTTTGCTTATCTTTTTTACTCAGGTAAATTCTGTCGAGTACATTTTTCTCTCTTATTATAACGCCAAACTTATGACAGCCATTTAGCGACCTTATCTTCTGTTCCCAGAAGAATAAGTCCTCCAAAAACAAAGCAGTCATTATGTTCTTTGTCAAAAACACCCGACTCGTCTGAATAAACGTAAATATTCATAAGCAATCCTCATCTTAATATAAAGTAAAAAAGCCACCTGAGCGGTGGCCTCATGATCGGCGATATTACATATCGCTTAAACGCTAATTCGATGTCATGAGTATACAGCGTATTTCTACCTGCAAATATATTATATGCCATGGATGGCAAAAGTACAACAATAAAATTATGATTTTTTGTGACATTTAGCAAAGTGAAAAAACTCCCAATGACATTGGGAGTTTTTCCACATCGCACCCATAGATTTACAGCAGCTGCCCGTTCAGCACATCTATGGGTTTACAGCAGCTGCCCTTCCAGCGCAGCCTTCGCCTCGGCAATTGCGTCTGGGATCCCGGCAGGGTTCTTGCCGCCAGCCTGCGCCATGTTCGGACGGCCGCCTCCGCCGCCGCCTACTTTGCCGGCAATCGCCTTGATCAAGTTCCCGGCATGGGCGCCCTTGCCCATCGCTTCCTGGGTAGCCATCGCAATCAGGTTTACCTTGCCGTCTTTCTCAGAGGCGAGCACGACCACGCCTTCGCCTAACTTCTCCTTCAGCTGGTCGCCCAAGTCACGCAGGCCGTTCATATCCACACCGGCCACGCTGGCGGCCAAAAGCTTCACGCCCTTGACTTCCGTCACCTGATCCATCACGTCTCCCAGGGCGTCCTGGGCTGCCTTGCTCTTTAAGGACTCATTCTCGCCCTGCAGCGCCTTCATGTCCGCCATCAGATGCTCCAGCTTCTCCACCAGCCCAGCCGGATTCGTCTTCACAATCTTGGCCGCTGCATGCAGCGTCTCTTCCAGCCTGTCATAATAGGCAAACACAGCCTCAGAGGTCAGCGCCTCAATCCTGCGCACCCCTGCGGCCACGCCGGACTCGGAGATAATCTTAAAGGCGCTGATGCTGCTGGTATTCTCCACATGGGTACCGCCGCACAGCTCAACGGAAAAATCGCCCATTTTTACCACGCGTACGGATTCGCCGTATTTCTCCCCGAACAGCGCCATTGCCCCGGTTTTCTTGGCTTCTTCCAGGCTCATGACCTCTGTCACAACTGGCAGGGATGAGGCAATCTTGTCATTGACAATCGCCTCTACATGGGCAATCTCTTCCGGAGTCATGGCTGCAAAATGGGAAAAGTCAAAGCGCAGCCTGTCCGCATTCACATCGGAGCCGTGCTGCTCCACGTGAGTTCCCAGGACTTCCCGGAGCGCCTTCTGCAGCAAGTGGGTGGCGCTGTGGTTGCGCCCGATCAGCGCGCGCTTCTTGGCGTCCACCAGAAGCTCCGCCACATCCCCGACCTTGAACATGCCGGACGTCACCGTGCCCACATGGCCGATGCGCCCGCCGCGCAGATGGATGGTATCTTCTACCTGAAATTCGCTTTCGCCAACGCGGATGACGCCGGTATCAGCATTCTGCCCGCCCATCGTGGCATAGAAAGGCGTTTCTTTGACAATGATGGTTCCCTTCTCTCCGTCTGATAGCGCCTCTGTAATCTCCGTTTCTGTGGTCAGCACAGTAATCTCGGACTGGTGGGAGAGGCTGCCATAGCCGACAAATTCGGATGTGACCGATGGGTCAATCTCATCGTATACCGTGGCGTCCGCGCCCATGTAATTCGTTTCTTTCCTGGCGTTGCGCGCTTTCTGGCGCTGCTCCTCCATGCATTTCCCAAAGCCCTCTTCATCAATGGAAAATCCCTTTTCCTCCAGAATTTCCTGCGTCAGGTCGAGCGGGAAGCCGTAGGTGTCGTAGAGCTTGAACGCATTCTCGCCTGACAGCACCTTTGTCCCAGCCCCTGCCATCTCTTCCTGCATTTCCGCCAGGATCGTCAGCCCCTGGTCGATGGTCTTGTCGAATTTTTCTTCCTCCTGGGTCAGTACCTTGAAGATAAATTCTTTCTTCTCCTCCAGTTCCGGATAGCCATCCTTGCTCTCAGCAATCACGGTTGCGCTCAAGGTAGCCAGGAACCTGCCCTGAATCCCCAGGAGCCTGCCATGACGGGCGGCGCGGCGGATTAAGCGCCGCAGCACATAGCCGCGCCCTTCGTTGCTGGGCATGATGCCATCGGAAATCATAAAGGTAGCGGAACGCATATGGTCTGTAATCAGGCGGATGGACACATCATCCAAATCATCAGTCTGGTATGTCTTGCCAGATACCTCGCAGACCTTGTCGCGGATGGCCTTCATGGTGTCAATGTCGAACACGGAATTGACGTCCTGCACCACCACGGCCAGGCGCTCTAAGCCCATGCCAGTATCAATGTTCTTGGTGGCCAGCTCCTCGTAATTGCCATGGCCGTCCCCGTCAAACTGGGTGAAGACATTGTTCCATACCTCCATAAAGCGGTCGCAGTCGCAGCCCACCTTGCAGTCCGGGCTGCCGCAGCCGTAAGCCTCGCCCCTGTCATAGTAGATTTCCGAACAGGGGCCGCAGGGGCCGGCGCCGTGCTCCCAGAAATTGTCGCATTTCCCATTTTCATCGCGGTAAAAGCGGGTGATTTTCTCTGCTGGGACGCCGATTTCCTCCGTCCAAATCTGAAAAGCTTCCTCATCCTCCCCATAAATGGAAGGGTACAGCCGCTCCGGGTCCATGCCGATCACCTCGGCCAGGAATTCCCAACTCCAGGCAATGGCCTCATGCTTAAAATAATCGCCAAAGGAAAAATTCCCCAGCATTTCAAAAAAGGTAAGATGCCGCGCCGTCTTGCCTACATTTTCAATGTCCCCGGTGCGGATGCATTTCTGGCAGGTCGTCACCCGGTTCCTGGGCGGGATCTCCTGCCCGGTAAAAAAAGGCTTTAAGGGAGCCATCCCCGCATTGATCAGCAGCAGGCTGTTATCATTATGCGGCACCAGGGAAAAACTCTTCATTGCCAAATGCTCTTTACTCTCAAAAAACTCCAGGTACATCCTGCGCAGTTCATTTACTCCATATTTTCTCACAACAACTTTCCTCCGAATGTCTGTCATAAATTTGCTGCAGCCCGGGCCCTGCCCAAACTGCAGCATTTTGAATGTGCTGGTATCACCAAATTTAAGTATCTTTCTGCTTTGGTGAGAATACTTTTAAACCGAGTGATACCCATTATTATTCTGCCGGTGTATTGGCGTCTTTTCTGTCACGCAATTTTTTGCCGATGAAAAGTCCGCATCCAGCCACCGCCACCATTATAATAAACTTCACTGCATACTGTGCAAAGCTTGCCAAAAAAGCCATGAAAGCACCTCCTTATCCTTTCTTTATCATATCATAGGATCCCCTGTTTTTCAAGTATGGCCTTACTTTAAAATACGCGGATGCGGATAATAGCTGAAGGCCGCCTTGCCGATAATGGCATCCTTCTCCACAAACTGGTTCTCCCAGAACCGGGAATCCCAGGAATCGTTGCGGTTGTCACCCATCATAAAATAACAGCCTTCCGGCACTTGGAAGGGGCCGAAATCTTCCTCAAATATCTCGCTGGTGTAATCTTGGCTGAGAGGGGAGCCATTGATGTAGATTACGCCGTCAATGCCCTCTATCGTCTCCCCAGGCAGCCCCATAATGCGCTTTAAGTAGAGAGTCTCTCCGTCATCCGGATAAATAAAGGTCACAATATCTCCCCGCTGTGGCTCCCCAAAAGCGTATGCCAGGCGGTTGACGATAATCCTGTCCCCAGCCATTACCGTGGTCTCCATAGAGCCGGAGGGCACCTGGGCATTGGCAATAATATATTTACTCAGAAAGAAGCCGATCAGCAGCGCTACTACAACGGTAATCACATTGCTGCGCAGTTCTTTTAGGAATGTTTTTTTCTTACTTTTCTTTTTCGCGCCTTCCTCGGATTCTTCCCACTCTTCCCCGCCTTCTTTGGATTTTTCCCGTTCTTCCTTGCTGCCTTCTTCGGATTCTTCCCGTTCTTCCTCGCCTTCTTCGGATTCTTCCCGTTCTTCCTCGCCTGCTTCAGATTCTTCTTGTTCTTCCTCGCCTTCTTCGGATTCTTCCCGCCCTTCTTGCGCTTCTCTGTTGCCCTTCTGTTCTTCTTGCGCTTCTCCGCTGCCCTTCTGTTCTTCTTGCGCTTCTCTGCTGCCTTCCTCTAATCCTTCTTCTGCCCAATCCCCTATCTCTGTGTCTGCCGCTTCCTCGGCCCATCCCTCTAAATCTGCATATTCTTCCCCTTTTGCCCATGCCTCTGCTTCTGCTGCCCTCTCTGCCACAGAGTCCTCGTTCTGGGGCTCCCCATCCCCTTCTAACCTGTCCCCTCCGTCTGCCGCTTCCCCCTGTTCTTTATTCCATTCTTCCATAATATACTCTTACACCACTCTTTCTTTGCTATATTTCACGATCAGCAATTCCACTGCCATCCGGTCATTCAGACGCCCGGTCTTAATATCCTCTTCTGCCTGCACACAGTCCGCCACTGCCCCTTTTAGCTGCTCCAGGGGAATCCTGCCTGCCTGGGCCAGGTTCCTGCGCACTGCAAACTCTGGTATTCCTGCCTTTGCGGCAATGAATTTGGAATCATATCCCTGCCTTCTCAGTTCCTTTACCTGCTGTAAGATATGGAACTGCCTTGCAATCAGGAACAGAATACGCATGGGCGGCTCCTTTAGTGCAAGCAGGTCATAGTAAAGCTGCAGCGCCTGTTGCTGCTTGTTCTCCACGATATGGTTGACCATCTCAAAAATCTTCCCCGTGGTCTGGGATACGCAGACAGCCTCCACGTCCTCGGCTGTGATGACGTCCCTTCCCATTGTGTAGCAGGCCAGCTTCTCCAGCTCCCTGTCAATATGGCTCATATCATTCTCGGCCTTCTCTAAGAAAAGCTCCATGACCGACTGGGTAATCTTTTTATTCTCTTTCTTCAGCCGCAGCAGGATCCACTGCACCAAAAGTTTCTCATTCTGCCTGGGAAATTCCACTGCCTTCCCCGATTTCTTGACAGCCTTGTACATCTTGCTGCGCTTATCCACCTCTTCTTCCACAAAGACAAGGCAGGCCGTGGGCGCAATTTCCTTGATATATTCTGCCAGCTCCTCGCAGGGCTGCTTGAGCTTAAAGATCCCGCTGTTTTCAATTAAAATCAGCCTGTGTTCTGCAAAAAAAGGAAGCGTCTCCGCCAGGTCTATGATTTCCCCAGGGTTGATATTCTTCCCTTCATAATAGGCAGCATTCATCGTGTCCCCCTCCCGGGACAGCGCCTGCTGCAGCTTCTTCTTATACTGGTTCTTCAAATAGGCCTCTTCCCCATATAATAAATAGACGGGCTGGAAGCTCCCGGCCTTGATATCTGCATCAATTGTCTTCATAAGCCCCCCTTTCCCAGCCGTTCTTTTCATTATACTACTTAAAGAAAAGGTCTACAAGATACAAATTGAAAAAAATGGCTGCCGCACTCAAATTATAATTCGTACGGCAGCCCTGTGACATTAGGATACTTGTAGTAAAATTTCGTTACCATTCACACTTATGCAGTTCGTATTTTTATATCTTGGTATCTTGCGCCGCCTGTGCCAGCTTCTGTGCGATACCCTGCTTACGGAAAATGGGCTCGACGTAGGAAATAGCGCCATTTCCCTTACAGAAAACGGACTCCCCATGGACGCCATGAAATGTGTACATCCCTACCGCGCGGTAACCGCGCTTGGCTATCAAAAACGTGATTTTGCCGTCCCGGATTGCCTGCTGGAGGCGCTGCTGCTGTTCTTCTTCCAGCGGCTGCCGGCCAAGCTCCAGCAGATATCCGTTGATCAGCTTTTTCAGCTGCCACTCATCTGGGTCGTTAAGGGCTTCGACCGTGATGGGGATATCCTCTTTGGGGGGCAGGGCCAGCAGCGGCTCACCCCATTCATCCGCGCCGTTTTTGATAAATCCGACATTTTCCCAGAAGCGGAGACGGCGGTTATCGCCCCCATAGTTCAGTTCTGCATAGAGCGCGCCATTCTCTGCCGCCCAATCCAGCAGCGCCCTGACGCATTCCTTTCCTGTCCCGCTGCCCCGGAACTCTGGATAGACGCAAAATTCCAGGATGAAGCACTTGCCGTCCTCTGTGGTATAAATAACGGGCATGGCAAAGCCAATCTCCTGTCCGTCCCGATGGAAGAACAGGTAATGGCAGCGATCCTGCGGCCGCTCATGGAGTTTCTGTATATTCTCCCGGTATTCTGTGCCGTCCAAAAAGTATTCCCTGTCCTCATCCTCTGGATCCGGAAGGATGTCCCGCTCGAAATATGCGCGGAGCTGTTCCCAAAAAATGGCTACATCCGATTCTGCAATTGCTTCATAAACGTTAATCTGGTTTTCCATTTATTATGAAATCCTTTCCTCATCCTTCCTTGCTACGTTACCCCATCCCATTAATGAATATAAGCCTTCCTGCTTCTGCATTGCTTCACTCCATCCTTCCATTCCCAGATTTTGGCCTTGCGCCATTCAAAAGCCAGATGGCCGCAATCAGCGCCGCACTGCAGACAGCAAGAGCCGCGGTGATGGCCAGAAAAGACGGCTGGCCCTGCTCCATCCAGGCAAAAAATTTTGTCTCCACCCGCAGCACCGATATCAGGTTCGCCCCCATATGCGCCAAAAATGCGCCGTAGAGATGCCCGCATTTTTCCATCAGCCATGCCAGGAGCAAGCCCAGAAGGCCGGCATACACAAACTGCACCAGATTCCTATGGAGGACGCCAAAAAGCAGCGCGGAAAGTAGCATGGCCAGGAACCGGCTGACCCTTTCCCTTTTCTTCCCATGCCCTGTCTTCTCCTCATTGTCCAGGATCATCATATCACAGAGCCTGCCGTATACGACCCCGCGGTAGAGAAGCTCTTCCAGAAACGGCGTCAGCAGGCAGGCTCCCAAAAGCTCAAACAGGATCCCTCCGGCAAAGAAATAGCCAGACGTTTCCTGATAGCCCTCTGAGATTTCCTCCAGGGCAGTCAATGCCAGCACATTGTTGAGCGCCGTGCCCATCAGGACACCTGCCAGGAACATCAGCAGCCCATTGGCAATCTTTTGCCCATTGCCCTTTTGGGAATACTCCATCTCCATATGCTCCCAGAATACGGTGGGCTGCTTCCTGTCCTTGTTGTAATAATTGGCAATAAAAGGGATCGTAACTGCCACGGTTGCCGTCTGCAGCGCCATATACTGTTCCTGATAATCTGCGCCCAAGAAAGAAGCCAGCATTGCAAACAGGGACATCGCCAGGTTCATCGCCACAAAGTAGATGAAAATTGGGTAAATCACATTCCAGGATTTTAAAATCGGGCTGTTTTGCCTATCTCTGAGATTCATGCTTGATTTCCTCTTTCCGCTCTGGCAGCGCCGTACCGCCTGATTTTTGTTGCTGTCCCAGGAGCGTAGCGCCGCTGGTCTCCTCTTCTATTTCATACTTCATCTTGTGTAGCTTGGCGTCCTGGGAAATGGCGCGCAGGATACGGTTAATGTCCCCTGGGGAAAACATCCCGATGCACCCAGCAAGGGCATCGATGCTGTCCCGGTTCACCACCAGGCATCCTCCGCCTTCCAGAGGGATGGTCAGGCAGTCCTGGGGATTGGACACATCCCCCAGGCACAGCCTGTTGTTCTCAAAATCGCACTGGAACTCCACGCCCTGGAATGAAATCCTGCCTGTGCTGTCCGCCATCACCGCATAGGGCGCTTCCCGGCGGTCCCCCAGAATCTTCTGCAGCGCCTCATCGCTGACGTATTGCGTAACCACATGCAGGGGAATGGCATCGCTGCCTTCCTCGTTCCCAGAAGGCGTGTCAGGGGCAGGTTCTACGAAATGCCTGCGGCAGGCGCCCTCGCCCTGCATTGCCGCCTGCCCTATCCACTCCTGCACCGGCCTTTGCCAGGAAATGCCGCCTCTGGCACGTTCTTTCTGCTTCTCTAAGGCCTCTTCCTTGCGCTGCGCAAGGTCTTCGCGGTAGTCCTCAATATAGCCGTCCACCCGCTCCAATAGCTTATCCCATTCCTTGTCTGAAAATTCAGCGATCGTTTTCCCGCCAGCGCTCTCCTTTGACGCGTCCTGGGGTTTCATTTTCGCTGCATACTCCTTGACTGCCTGGGAAAAATAGCTGTTTCCAGACATTGCTGCCACACTTCCTACTGCCATAAGCCTCCTCCTTCTATAACCAAAAAATTATCCTGCGAAACACGCTCCATCCTAAATACGCAAAAAGGCACTTCTCTCTATCCATCCATAGAAACAAGCGCCCTCCCTAGCATCTTTCACTTAATGTTAGATATATCGGCAATTTCTGGCAAATGTTAAGTGGCATTGCCTAATCCAGTGAAAAAACTATCAATAAAGCAAATAAAAAGAAAATGAAAGGAATACGGAGGCAGAAGAAAAATCGTAAGAAGAAAGGCATAGCCAAAAGCCATGCCCTTCTTCCTTATAGCTGCAATTTTATTTTACTGTTACCGTGCTGCATCTGCAATTGTTGTTTGCTTTTCCTATTTTACAGCTATAGCTTTCTTACTCCCTTACCGCTATATATCTGTGTTTTTATTTCACTTTTACCTTTACGGCAGAACTATACCCAGTAAACAATGTCTTGCCGCTGGTTTTTGTGTATGCTTTTACCTTGTAGTAGTAGGTGCCTTTCTTCATCTTAGCAAAACGTTTGCGGATTGTCTTCGCGGATTTCAGGTTAGCGACCCGCTTATATGTGCCATTTTTCTTGGTGGAACGGTAAATGGCATAGCCGCTTGCCTTCGATACCTTGCCAAAGGACACGGTCACGTTCTTCCCGCTTGCCTTTGCCTTGACGCTTCCCGGCGTCTTCAGGATATAGGCGCTCTTCGGGCCGCTGTAAGCCCCTTTTGTCTTGCCATTGTAAGCAATCACCTTATAGTAAGCGGTCTTCCCTGGCGTAGCTGACGTATCCCTATAGGAAGTCTTCGTTGTCTGGCCAATCTTCTTGTAGCCAGAAGCTTTCTTATAGGAACGGTAAACCAGGTATCTGTCTGCATTCGATGCTTTCTTCCAGGTAATCTTTACCTTCTTGGCGCCAGCCCAGGCTGCTTTTAAGGAAGATGGGGCTCCCGGCTTCACAACGACTGGCGTAGGTTTGGCAAGGGCTTTGATGGCATCCTGCAGGTTCTTGGCTGCCTCGTCTACCTGTGCCTGGGTTGCATCCGCTTTGCTGTTTACGTTATTGGCTGCTGCCAGGGCATCCTGCATCTTCTTCCAGCTGCTGGCAGTGTAATCTGCTTCTTTTTTGCTCCCTGCATCTGCGATTGCTTTGGCAAGGGCCGTCTTATCTACTTTGGTTGGCTCTGTCACCTTCACCAATCCATTGATGGCATCCTGCAGGTTCTTGGCTGCTTCCTCTATCTGTGCCTGGGTTGCTACTGCATTGCCATTTACGGCATTGGCTGCTTCCAGAGCATCCTGCATCTTCTTCCAGCTGTCCGCTGTGTAATCTGACTGTATCTTGGATTCGGCTGTGCGGATAACATTTGCCAGCTGCTGTTTATCCCAAACAACCCCGCCTTCTGGGGAAACAGAAACCTTCACATAGGCATGGTAAGGCTGCTCTGCCAGTTCCGGCGCGAACATCGGCACAAACTGATATCCGTTGCTAGAAAGCACTGGGAACCCGTTCTGTTCATTGGTGGATACCGTAATATGGTCGTCCAGCTTGGTGGTAAGGACGATATTCAGCCAATTTGTGCTGCTATCCTGTGCGGCCATAACAAAGGGGCCGTACATAATGCTTGCTACTTCTGAGCCGTCAAGCGTATCCGGCGTCTTATCCAAATGGAGGTTCCAGGGCATGGTCACTTCGATGACATCATTTTCCTTAATGCCCTTCAGGCTTACATAGGTGCTGGCCTGTGCATTCGCTATCTTCTGCTCGCCGTTGACTTTTACAGAAAATCCTTTTGTTGCCCAGTAAGGTACGCGCAATTTCATGTCAAAGGACTGTGCAGCGGCGTTCCCCAGCTTCTGAACCGTCAATTTGGTCGTCTCAGAGGGGAATGCAGTCTCCTGTACAACTTTAACTCCCTTTTCCTGCCAGCTTACGGTGGATGGGAGGTACAGGCCTACGTATAAAGTATCGGCTGTCTTGGCATAAGCTGCCTCCTGGTATTTTACATGGTTCTCCATGCCTGTGCCGTGGCAGCAGGTAAAGGAATTGTAGTCGTCGCTAAGTTCGCTGGATTTCCATGCGCCAGGGCAGATGGGCAGCATATAGGTGGTGGAATTATGCTTGTCATCTGTTACGATTGGGGACTGGGAGGCTAGGATCTGGTTATAAAGTGTCCTCTCATAGTAGTCCATGTACTCTGCATTATCCGGGTCATAGTTGTTCAGCATCATGCTCAGCTTCATCATATTGTAGGCCGCGCATGTCTCACAGTTCCTGGCGCCAATATAATTTGCCTGCTTGTAAGGCTCAGTAAACTTCTCTCCAAGGCCTACGCCGCCAGTAGAATATGCATAGCGGGAAACGGTCATCTGCCAGAAATTCTCCGCCACATTGTAATAATACATCTCCGGCTGGCCTGCAGTTACGGTTGCCTCATACATCTTGATGGCGCCGATAATCTGCGGGATGTGCTGGTTCGCATGGCGGTTCTGGATATCGTCTACGTTTGCTGCCAGATTGCGGAAAAACCTGGTATTGTCAAATAATTTTGCACCCGCCAAGAATACGTCTGCATCGGCGTCGCCATCGGCCTTCGCATAGAGATACAGCTCTGCCATACACTCGTTGAATCCGCCAAACTCACCTGCAATATACATATCCCACATTTTCGTCAGCTGTTCCTGCGGAAGTACGCGCAGACGGTTATATGCCCATTTGCCAAGGGCTTTGGCTGCCACGAGCGCCTCGTCATTCCCTGCGCAGCGGTATGCGTCAATAAGGCCGGCCAGCAGCTTGTGCAGGGTATAATACGGCGCCCAGATCCCCTGGTTCGGGCTTCCGTAAGGAGTATACTGTTCCAGCAACGCAAACTGGTCTGGGGAATATGCGCTAACAAAACCTTCGCCCCATTCATTGGGGTCGGTACTCCATCCTGAAGTCTGTACTCCCTTGGTCGTAAATGCTGCCGGATCTCCTTTGGATTTTTGCTGCAGCCTGTGGAGCTCGCTAACCATATTATCTAGCTTTGCCTTCAGCTCCGCGTCTTTGGTGGATGCATAAGCCAGAGAAAGGGCAGAGATATAATGCCCGGTGGAGTGGCCGCGCAGAAGCCCGGTCGGCGCATCCCATCCGCCCAATGGGGTCACGTTGGCAATCACATCATTTTCACCAAAGGTCTTATAGAAATTATAAAGCATCTGTTTGTTGTCCAGCAGTTTCAGGTATGTGATATCGCGCTCCCTGTTCTGTGTCAGGATAGAGCCGTCTTCCCCAATTTTGTCCAGGGAAATATCGTTCAGGTTGAAGCTGCTGGATACCGCATTCTTCACCGTATCTTCGCCATCGGTGACGGTTACATTTGCCGTAAGTTGCTCTGCCTGGCCTTCTACGGTTCCTTCTACGGTAAAGGCGCCGGCTGCCGCATATTTTTCCGGCTCAATGGAAGCCGGCCAGGTAATCTTCAGCTTGTTGGTACTCCCGTCTGAATATTTCACAGATAAATAATTCGGAAGGGATGGGCTATGCCCAGTCAGTGTAGTTACATCAATGGAACTTGCTTTCTCCGTAATCACCGGGGTGCCGCGGAATGCCCAGATCTTCACGTCAAGATCTGCTGTTCCTTTGACGCTCCCGGAAGAAAGGTTTGCCCGCAGCTTGCCGACTGCATCTGCAGAGCCTGCCTCTGGACGTTTCACCTGGGCAATAAATTTCCCGGACTCATCTGCCTGTGCCGGTATGGTAACGACTCCTGCATCGCCTACCCATTCCCAGGTGATGGATGCGCCCCATTCACCGACTGAGGGAAGGGTGATGGTCTGTTGGAAGACATTATCCAGAGAGCCTACCAGATTTCCCACGGTTTCCTTGTCATGGTCTACAATCTGCTGGTCGGAATAACGCTCTGCCACGGTCACAGCAATCTCTTTCGTAACAGGTGTGCCGTTCCCATATGTAATAGTTGCAATCAGGTTGCCTGTGGCCTCCCCAGAACCGCTGATTGGCCTGGTAATGATCGTGTTATAATAGCCGTCTTCCCCTTTTTCCCCAATGGCAAGCCCACTGTTCTGGCTTGTCCAGCTAATATCGGAGCCATAGAGGCCTTTGGACGGAAGCTTAATGCTTTCTACAAGGCCCGTCGTGTTGCTTAGGCTCAGGACATCTTTGTCTGCTGAAATAATCTCATCATCGGAAGGGCTGTACATGCCGCTGACTTCCTCAGCGCTCATGGCCCTGTTATAAATCCTGAAATCCGCAAATTTGCCCGTGGTCGTGCCATCATATGTGGAATACGTATTTCCGATATAGTTCATGGTGGTATGGCCAAGGTCACTTAAGCTGACGCCTGTGTTTGTGGAACCGATGGCCTTCCCATTCTCATAATAAGTCATCTTTGTGCCATCCATAACAACGGTGAGCAAAAGCCAGCGTCCCTTGTCCATAGGCCTGCCTTTCGTTACAGATTGGTTGGCATTCCAGCCTTCCTTGCTGATAATCGCCATGCTGCCCCAGCCGTCCCAGCCATCAGCCCAGAGGAAGAAATATTTATTTTCGTCTGACTGGAAATTCCAAAGGCTGTGGAATGCATCATTTGCGCCAGGCTTCAGCTGCGCCCAGATGCTGATGGTTGCCGAGTCGCAGCCATTAAAAATATCATCGGGAAGCTTCAGATAAGGGCCATAGTCCTCATTCTTGATGTTCAGCTCCAGCGTATTCATTGTCTTCCCCAATACATTTTCCTTGCCCCAGGCATAAGTCCCTGCCACTGCGCCCTCTGCCTTTACCACTTCTGCACTGTGCGCCGTGTTGCCAGTCTTGTCCATTACAATGGTAGCCTCGCTGTTATCGCCCTGGTCAAAATCGTAATGCAGGATTAAGCCATCCTCGGCCTGGGCTTTTGGTTCTCTTGCTTCTGGCGCATCGGCCTCTTCGGCCTGCGGCACATCCAGCCCTTCCGCATCCGGCGCGGCCTCTTCGGCCTGCACTGCCATCCCCTGGAAGGACACTCCTGTAAATACAAGCGCCAGCGAAAGGACGACAGACAGAATCCTGTTGATAAGTCGCTTCTTCTTTCCCATAACTTTAAAACCTCCTTTTATGATGCTTCCTTAAGTATATCTGGCGTTTTCCCGGCAATCTTGTTTGAAAAACACCGAATATGCTTATCATTTTTAGCTTATTTATTATAGCATTCAAAAAACTTTTTCATAGGATAATAATTTATGTTTCCTTCCATATTTTAAACTAAATTTGGGGGTTGTAGAAGTGTAGGATAGCCCACATCATCAGATATTGTAAAAATACAATGCTCCCATCATAAGAAACTGTCAAGGCTTAGGCACCTCACGGATCATGGTATACTATCGGTACACATAAAGAAAGAAGGATACAGCCAAAAGCCATATCCTTCTTCTTACAGTCAAAATCTTAAACCTAATTTTTATTTCACCTTTACTTTTACGGCAGAACTATACCCTGTAAACAATGTCTTGCCGCCCGTCTTGCGATATGCTTTTACCTTGTAGTAATAGGTGCCTTTCTTCATCTTGGCAAAACGTTTGCGGATTGTCTTTGCGGACTTGAGGTTCGCGACCCGCTTGTATGTGCCGTTTTTCTTGGTGGAACGGTAAATGGTATAGCCGCTTGCCTTTGATACCTTACCAAAGGAAACTGTGACGTTCTTTCCGCTTGCCTTCGCCTTGACGCTTCCCGGCGCCTTGAGGATATAGGCGCTCTTCGGGCCGGTGTAACCTCCTTTTGTCTTGCCTTTGTAAGCAATCACCTTATAGTAAGCGGTCTTCCCTGGCGTGGCTGCCGTATCCGTATAGGCTGTCTTCGTGGTCTGTCCAATCTTCTTGTAGCCAGAAGTTTTCTTATAAGAACGGTAAATCAGGTATCTGTCTGCATTTGATGCTTTCTTCCAGGTAACCTTCACCTTCTTGGCGCCAGCCCAAGCCGCTTTTAAGGAAGATGGGGTTCCCACTGCTGGAACAGCCTTTTTAAGGGCTTTGATGGCATCCTGCAGGTTCTTGGCCGCTTCATTTACCTGTGCCTGGGTTGCGTTCGCATTGCCATTCACAGTGTTGGCTGCTGCCAGGGCATTCTGCATCTTCTTCCAGCTGTCCGCGGTGTAGTCTGCCTCTTTCTTCGAGCGTGCATCGGCAATCGCTGCCGCAAGGGCTGACTTATCTACCTTGACAGATCCTGCCAGTGCCTGGATAGCCTTACGGATGTCATTGATGCATCCATCGCGCTCTGGGAAGGTAAGGCTTGCATACTCAAGGCGCTCCTCCCCAAGCACAATCATTTCCTGAAGATTTGCAAACGCATCGGCATCATATTGCATCGAATCATTTTTATATGCTTTCGCTTCTTTGAGGATTGCTTCCAAAGGCTCTCTCTCATCGCATAAGTTATAAACCAATAAAGCATCCATCGCCTTGTTCAGCCCATCTGTTGCTGTGTCAATTTCGCTTTGCGTCGGAACCTTGGGGTCATTCTCGTATAGCTTGCGGGCGCTTTCCTCTGCCGCTTTAAAGCTGTTCCAGGATTTACGCGTATATTGTGTGTACTCATGCTCTTCCCACAGCTTCTCGCCTTCATTCTTGGGGTTCTTCCGTTGGGAAGCAGCCTCAAGCGCTGTCTGCAGCGCCTGCCTGTCTAACTTGACAAGCTTTCCAACCGCAAGGTTGATCGCCGTGATATGATCTGCCGTCAGCTTATCCGTATGTCCTGTCCCTTTTACATAGGCGTCTGCAGCCGTTACGGCTTTCGCCAATTCCGCATAGGTCTCTGGCGTATAATCTGCCTCTTTATACTGGCTTACCTCTGCCAGCTTCTCTGTCAGCTTTGAGATATCGATCGCATTGGCTTCCAGATTCTGCATGGCTGTATCAATCCTGGTAATTTCTGCTTCTATCTCTGTTTCCATTACTTCTGCACTCTGGTATACAGAAGCAGCTGCTTTCAGTACTGCCTGCAGCGCATCTGTGCTGTCCTTGGTATACAGGCCGCTGTCAATCCGGTCGAGCGCCTCTGTAATTTTGACAAACAATGGCGTCTTGTCAGCCCCTGTGTTCTCATTCGGCGCTGGGATGTAGAAGTAGGTTGTGTAGGCAGGGATACCTGCGAAATAGTGCGGGATAAAGGTCTTGGTAGCAGCTTCGCCGCCCGACGTCCCTGGCGCCACCTGCACGCTCATGTTATTCACATTACGGGTCGGGGCTTCGCCGCTCACGCCGCCTGTCATGGTCTGGCGCTCATTGATAACGACATTGGTGCCTTCCCCTGTGGACAGATAAGAATCCAGTTCAACCCTTGAAAGGGATTCCACGCCTGTAGCCGCCATAACCAATGGGCCGTTCATCAGGGAGCCATACCATTCGCCATCGCATTTCCCTGGCAGGTAGTCCACGTTAAACCCAAAAGGCATGGTAACGACTACTTGATCGGTATTGGACCATTTCCTTACGCCTGTGGAGACATAGGAGCTGGGCTCATAGCTATCTGCAATGGACACGCCATTCAGCTTGATATCAAAGCCCTTCGTTGCCCAATAGGGAACGCGGAATTTCATTTCAAATTCCCCGGCCTTGGCGCCAACCGCTACCGTAAAGGTGGATTCCTCTGACGGGAATACGCAGGACTGCTTGATGGACACGTCCTGAGCGTCCCACTGGGCAGTCGTTGGGATATACAGGCCTACGTAGAAGGTCTTGTTGTCTGCGGAGGTAAAGTATGCAGCCTCCTGGTACTTCACATGGTTCTCCGTGCCGGTACCGGAACAGCAGGTGCTGCCTGGGTTCTGGGCATTCCCTGTATTCCTGCTCCTTACTGTGTTCGGATAAATGGAATATCCATAGGATGTCCTGTTTGCCTTGCTTCCGGGCTCAATGGAGCCCACAATCTGGTTGTAGAGCAGGCGCTCATAGAAATCCATGTATTTTGCATTATCTGGGTTGTATGTGTTCAAATCCTTGGTCAGCTTCAACAGGTTATATGCGGAACAGGTCTCGCAGATTTTATTTCCATCATTGGTGTTTACCACGCCAATCTGGTTGTAAGTCCCGCAGAATTTCTCTTCGTTGCTGTCATTTCCGCCAACACCGCCGATGGTGAAGGAATAACGCCCAAAGATATAATCCCAGAAATTCTCGGCAATATTGTAGTATTTCGGGTCGTTACTGCCCTTGAACTCCCAGAGTGCGCCGACAATCTGCGGAATATGCTGGTTGCCGTGCAAGGTACGGATGGAATCCCGGTTATTGGCCAAAGAGCTGAAGAAGGGGATGTTCCCCGTATCGCTGCTGGCGCCATTATTGTCAAAATAGCTGGACGCTTCCAGAAGCTTCGCTGCATCTTCCGGCTTCTCCTGCTTCTTCATAATATCAGAAAGCCTTGCCAGTGTCTCATTCATGCCGCCAAACTCACCTGCAATGTAAAGACCCCACATGGTATCGCGGTATCCCGGTGAATTTTCATCTGGGCGCTGCCCGGCCTTGGTGCAGTAGTGGAGCCTGTTCCATACCCACATGCCCATATCCTTAGCAATCAAAAGGGCTTTGTCTGCCACTGCCTGCTCTTCTTCGTTGCCGCCGTCCAGGACGTTGAAGATTTCCACAAGCCCGGCCAGCTGTTTATGTAAGGCATAATACGGAGCCCATACGCCGTAACCATCCATATTTCCATTATAAGGCGCATAATTCTCAATCAGGATCAGATGCTCTGGCTGGATGGCATTGATATAGCCATAGCCAAAGAGTGTCGGATCGGTAGGCGCCGTGTTTTTATCCAACAGACGTACATTGGTCATGCCCCTTACTTCCTCATCCGTGGAATACCGGTCGCGGGCTTCCCGGAAGCGTTCTGTCCCATCCTCATCCTGAATCTTTACAAAGGTCATCTCCTGCATCTGGCGCATCTCGTCCGTCATCCGCTTCATACGGGAGAGAAGCTGTTCCCTCTCATCTGCCTTGGTGTCTGAAGCATAGGCAAGCGCCAAGCCTGACATATAATGGCCATAGCCGTGGCCCCTCAGCTTGGTCTGCAGGGAATCCCACCCGCCAGGCGCATTATAGCCGTCTGTGCTTAAGCCAAACGTCCATCGGTAGTTATAAAGCATACGCGTAATGTCAACGCCCAGGATATACTGGATATGGTTTTCCGTATTCAGGGTCAGTCGGTTCTGCTCCCCGTCCGGGTCATCATCCAATGTCACCTTGCTCAGTTTCAGGGTCTCTGCCTTCGGCTCATTGGAAGGAACCTTATTGTTCTCTTCTGCTGCCACGACCGTGATATCAGCCACGACCTTATATCCATTTACCGTTGCATTGTCGCCCTGCACATATCCGTTCATCTGATATTTATGCCCCACGGAGTATCCGGCCTGTGTGGTCTGATCCGCTACAGAATAGCCTTCCCACATAATGCGGCGCAGCTCTGAATTGCCATCGCTGTAAGTAACCTTCACCTGGTTTGGAAGCTTAGGCGCATTGCCCTGCGGGCAGGATACGTTGATTGGCTCATAGGAAGTGATCGAGCGCCCCGCTACCGGGTAAGCCGGAATCGTAACCTTCCACTCCCTTGTTGCCGTCGCATTGCCAACCACTGCCGTTGCCGTTAAGATAGCCTCCGCATTGGCAGCTCCCATTGGCGGCCTTAAGACATTGCCGTCATTCCACAGATGGATGGTATTGCTGGAACTCCAGGTAATCTTGGATTTGAATTTCCCTGTCTCTGGAAGCGTAAAGTTCGCAGTCCTTCCTTCTGTCTTCCCCAGGTCAATCTCTGCCAGGTCTGACTCTGCCATCGCCTGGTCAGACATCTTGGCCTTTACTACGAAATGGAACTCTTTGGAAGCCGTAAAGTCATCCTTCACTGCCGTAGCTGTAATTGTCCCTACGGCATCTTCCTCGCCGATTTCCGGACGGGTTACCGTTCCATCTGTCGCCAAAGCGGGATTGGTCGGATTGGACCATGTGATAGCGCTTCCATTTGCTCCCGTTTTCGGAAGTTCTACATTTCCGTACAGCTCCATCAGGAAATCTTCCTCAATATTCGCTAAATCCGCCAAAGCCGGATCCACATATCCAAATACTTCCCATTCACTCACGCCAATCCCAGGCACCGTGCCGCCATCTTTTTCTGCCACTACGCAGAGGCGCAGCTGGGTGGTGACGATCTTTTCCTCCAGCACAAGCGGGTTCCATACCGTGTTTTTCCCCCAAGGGGATGGAGCCGGCCATGGCTTGTCGGCTTCCGCCCCGCCTTCGCCTTTATAATTTTCAGAATTCCCATGGGTCTCTATCGCACCGCAGTTAACCCACTCGTCGCCATTTTTATACTGCATAAAAGCAGACCTTGGCCAACGTACGCCAGTATCTGTATAAATCCACCACATCACGCGTGCAGACTCAACCACATGCGGCACATCCCAGGTATACTGTACCCATACGGGATTGGCAGCTGTCCCATATTCCGTATTCCATGTATTCCATACGCTCCCGCCATTGCCATTGGCAAATGCCCCGTCATTCACCTTCGTTCCATCGCCTGAATATGGATTGCTGTAAACAGCCTCTGCCTTTGCACTCCTTGCAATATTGCCGTCTTCCGCTCCATAGAGGTCATACCGGTTCAAATCACGCACACTGCCCTCTTCTGCCTGAGGCTGCGCTTCCGCCGTACCCTCTATTGACTGCGCCAGGCCTTCTACTGCATCTTCCAGCCTGTCCGCGATTGCTTCCGGATTCTCTGCTTCCTGCCCTGCCTCTGATGCATACACAGGGTCTGCCGGAAGCGCTGACAGTAACGTCCCGCCGACCATAGCGGCGCTTACCAGCAAGGAAACCGCCCGGTTCCTTATTTTCTTTTTGCTCCATAGCATTGCTGCTCTTCCCTTCTTCATTCCGTAACCTTCCTTTCTTTCCTGAATGATACCCCCTTAGACTGCATTCCCCATCCAGAACATACCTGTAATAATTCTGTGCTTTTATCGCTGCACATGCTTACCTAATATCACCTCCCTATTGCCATTCCTTCATAGGCTTGTATCACATTTGCCCAGTGCTAATAATATTTAGCATACCTCATATGGAGTCTACTTTACAGGATAATATTTTATTCTAGTAGCATTTTCTTAAACAAAATTTATATGCTCCAAGCTTGTAACATATTTTTTGCCCTTCTCTAACCGCACCTTTTCCCTTCTTTGTCATATTCTATAAAAAACAAAAAGAAAGAAGGATTATCCTTTATGGCTAATTATAATACAGCATCCGACCGCAGCCGCGGCCAGGATATGCCACAAAACAACATGCCTAGCAGCTCCTGCCCAAGCAGCAGTATGCCTGGCAATCCCACACCATGCCAGGCCATGGAAAGCCCTTGCCAGGCAACAGACACTCCTTGCCCTAGGGAAGTTGCCTGCAAGGCAGACACTCCCTGCCAGGCGGCCATGCGCCAACGGCAGATGGAGAATACACAGCGGCAAGTAGCCAATGCGCAGCGGCAGATGGGCAATGCGCGGCGGCAGATGGACAATGCGCAGCGGCAGATGAACCATGCACAGCGGCAGATGAACCATGCGCAGCACACTGCACCCACACATCCCTGCCAGGCTGGCATGAGCCAGCGCCAGGCAGCCCCTATGCCGCAGGCACACATGCATCCGCACCACATGGGGAACTGCACTGGCTGCCCGCAGACGCCGCAGCCCTGCATGGGAATGGATGACCCGCTGGCAGGCATGCCCATTGCAATGGCTTATGTGCCATGGCAGTGCTTTGTGGATACCTATGAGCCAGACAAGGCCCTGCAGTATGGGACGATTTTCCCTGAACTGAACAAACCATTTTATGGGAAAGGAGGCTGCCCGAAATGAAAGGAAACCAGATGGAACAGATGAAATTATTCCAATGGATTAATATGGTAAGCTTCGCGGTAAATGATATTACCCTGTACCTGGATACCCATCCCATGGATCAGAAAGCCATCCAGTATTTCAATCATTTCCGTGAAATCCGCACAAATGCCCTCAAAGAATACGAAGAATACTACGGCCCCCTTACGCTTGACACTGCCAGGCCGGATCAGAAATGGCACTGGTCGACTCAGCCAATGCCATGGGAAGGAGGTTACTGCTAATGTGGAATTATGAAAAAAGGCTGCAATACCCTGTAAACATCACCCAAACAAACCCCAAGATAGCACAAGTTATCATCAGCCAGTTCGGCGGGCCGGACGGCGAGCTGTCGGCTTCCATGCGCTATCTGTCCCAGCGATACACCATCCCTTATCGGGAGGTTGCAGGGCTGTTAACGGACATTGGTAGAGAAGCCCCTGAAATGTTCCATCTCAGGAGCCCTCGCTTTTTTTCGCTCTGTGTGCAGGGAAGCTTCCAGTGGATGCTTTCCCGTGAGCAGCCTACCCTGCGGACAGTTTACGCTTTTTGCAACTATGCGGAAAAAGCGGGTCAGCCCACGCCGCCCCGCCGATCCCAAAAGGTCATTCCATCGTCCTGATTTGTTCAATCAGGGATTGCTTTTTCAGATTTCCAGTTGTGTAAGAAATCAAGGTAAACTGCACAATCAGCAGGATTGCTAAATATATCAATACGATCAGCCACGGAAATGAATAATAAAAGTATGGATTCATCGTTTTCACAACTACCTGTACGGATAGGAAGCCCAATCCAGTTCCCAAAACCACTGTTACAAGCGTAGCAAAAACTGAATAAATCGATCCCTCATAACACAGCATTTTGATCAGTTGCTTTTTACTCAAACCAATCGCCTGTAACATTCCAATTTCCTGCCTGCGGGACAGAAAGTTTGTGATTGTCGTATTGACAAGGTTGATGAAAGAAAAGCATACAACAATAACAGCCAC
>CAJTNT010000023.1 GCA_910577785.1 uncultured Lachnospiraceae bacterium
GGCAAGTCCGATATGCGGGGATAAGGCAGAAGCCGAAAAAATCCGTGCGGATTATGACGGGAAAACCGCCGTCTGCACTTCCCTTGTCCGGGAAGAAAAGACCGAGAACCCGCCCCACCTTTACGACTTAACAACCTTAAAGCGGGAAGCAAACAGGCTTTACGGGTACACTGCCAAGCAGACCCTTGACTACACCCAATCACTCTATGAAAAGAAGCTATGCACCTACCCTCGGACGGACAGCCAATTCTTAACGGACGATATGCTTCCCACCGCTTATACCTTTCAATATGGCTCCCATGTAACGGTGGTCAAGTCCAACATGAAAAATAAAATCCTATTAATTTTTCGTCGTTTCTATTGATTTCATTTGAATAATGTATTAAAATAGATAAAGCAATATTGTGCGTATACGAACAATATAATAAAAAGGGAGGTTGTTATGGAAAATGAAAAGATTCTCTTTGAAAGCAGGGGGCTGCCCAAAAAATTGAAATATTTTTTGATATTTGTCAGTATTGTATGGGTTTGTATGGCGGTTTTGCAGATGAGCTATTTTTTTGCTTCCTCCTATAAAAAGATAAGCGGCAGGAAAAAACCTTTCTATGTGGCAGAGATGAATGGGGATGCTGGCGGCCAGAAGCCGCAGGCGTCATTTGGGGGAAGGGATATTTTGAATATAATCGGTTTTTGTTATGCCGCCGCGATTGGGACAGCATGCGTAGCGTTTTCTATCGGCGGCTCTAAGCTCTCTATGAGAGTTTATGAAAGCCATATCGAAGGACGCGCCAGCGTAAGCGCAAAAATAAAGGACGTGTATATAGCGTTTGACAGAATATCTGCAATTTCAGCCGCATCAAATATAGGATCCGAGTTCTCCTATATAGGATGTGAATTATATTACCTTGAAGTGCATACACAGGAAGGATTTGAAATTGTTTTCTATCTGGATGAAGAGAATGTGGACAGAGTAAGCCAAATGCTGCGGGACATCATAAAAATCAATGGAAAAAAGATGGAATCTGATAGAGTTTGATTCCTCTGGCCGTGAAATACCGCTGTATTTTGCTTGTGCGGATTTCTGGCTGTAGCATGTAACGGCCAGAGGACTCTCTGCTGGTGTTAGTCTTCCTCTTCCTTGTTGTAGAGAATTTCTATCATCATTTTTGCCCCCAGTTTAAAACCTTCAGAAAACATATGATAGAAGTCAAAAGGCACAGTTTCAAGCTGTTCGTCCATAATGTCGATGAATTCCTGATCGAGGGGACTGCTAAGTTTTTCGATAAAGCTCTTGTAATGTTCCATTTGTTTTTTTCGGATTGCTTCCTGTTCCTCCAATACTTTGTTGTATTCTTCCGACAGGATAATATCCTCATAAAGTTGTTCTAATACCATAAGTGCATTTCCTCCTTGATGTTTTTTTTTCATATCATGAATTAAAATTAGTAATGATATTACTCTATCTTGAGTCGTAACTTGTCAAGTTGATGATATTATACTCTATAAGTTTTACATATGTCAACATGTTATTTTGAAAAAAATATATTTGTTTCAAATTTTCATGTATGAAAGAAAAAAGCAAAAGATAGGTGTTTACTTCTGTGTTTATGTGAGGTATGTTATTATGGTAAGGAACTGTTCAAAAACAATGCTTCAGTTCCTTTAGAAAAAAAGGGAAGGATTGGAGCACATGAACCTAAACAAAGACAATATGAAGAAAATCTTAGGGGTGATTACCTTTACCCTGCTGCTGACAGCTATCTTAATGAATATGGGCGCTGTGAAATCTTATTTTGGCTTCCTGTGGGGCATTTTATTCCCCTTTGTGATGGGCGGGGCAATCGCCTTTATCCTCAACCTGCCGATGACGGCCATTGAAAGGAAGCTGTTCCCCAGGGGCGGCAAGGCGGCAAGGCCTGTCAGCATGGTACTCTCGATTTTATTCGTAGTTGCTATCCTGGCGGTTGTGGTAGGGGTAGTAATCCCGCAGCTGGGGAAGACTTTTGACAGTGTCAGCGTAGGCATAGCGGCCTTCCTGCCCAAGGTACAGGCCTGGGCGGAGGACGCCTTTAGCAGCCAGAAGGATATTGTGGAATTTATTGAGTCTATGGAATTTGACTGGAAGGGCTGGCTGGAAGGAGTGAAGGACTTTGCCTTAAGCGGCGCAGGGAGCGTAGTTTCCTATACAATGTCTGCCACAATGCTGGTCATCAATGGCGTTATGACCTTCTTTATTGCCCTGGTCTTTTCCCTCTATATCCTCAACCAGAAGGAAGTCTTGGGGCGGCAGTGCATAAAGGTGCTGAAGGCGTTCCTGTCACCAAAGGCGGTGGACAAGACATGTTATGTATGCCGTCTCTCCCACAGGACGTTTTCAAAATTTATCACCGGGCAGTGCCTAGAAGCGCTGATCCTGGGGGCAATGTTTTTTGTGAGCATGACAATCCTGCGCCTGCCTTATGCCATGCTGGTAGGGGTGCTGATCGCATTTACAGCCTTAATCCCTATGATTGGAGCCTTCATTGGATGTGCGGTAGGGGCGTTTCTGATCCTGATGGTAAGCCCTATGCAGGCGCTGTTTTTCATTATCCTTTTTCTGGTGCTGCAGCAGATAGAAGGCAACCTGATTTACCCGCATGTCGTAGGGAATTCCGTGGGCCTTCCTTCTATGTGGGTGCTGTTTGCCGTAACCGTGGGCGGGAAGCTCATGGGGATTGTGGGCATGCTGGTATTTATCCCATTGATGTCTGTGCTGTATACCCTGTTCCGTGAGTGGGTAAACCAGCGCGAAAGAAAAAGGACGGCGAAATAACGCGCTGCGCAATACAGAGGACACAGATCGCAGAGATTTTTTGCTGCATCATGCATTTCCTATCACAAAATAGCATACAATACTTTTATATGCCCTTACTTACGTAAATTCCATGGACGTGCCTTGGCACGTTTGGCAACATATGGAGAAGAGGGCAGGAGAAAAGCGTTGCCTGCCTTTTCCATGTGGATGCAGGTATGTTAGGAGGGTTTTGCAGATGGATATCTTTGGCGTTCTGTCATTGGTGGGCGGACTGTCGCTGTTTTTATTTGGGATGCAGGTAATGGGGGGCGGATTGGAGAAGCTGTCCGGCGGGAGGCTGGAGCGCATCTTGGAGAAGTTGACTTCGAATCCCCTCAAGGCTGTGCTGCTGGGAGCCGGCGTGACGGCGGTTATTCAGTCCTCTTCCGCTACCACAGTTATGCTGGTGGGCTTTGTCAATTCCGGGATTATGAAGCTGTCCCAGGCCGTGGGCATTATTATGGGGGCGAATATTGGCACAACCATTACTTCGTGGCTTTTAAGCCTGACAGGCATTGAGGGCGGGAATTTTTTCGTACGCATGCTGAAGCCATCTTCTTTTTCGCCGATTCTGTCCCTGGTAGGGATTGTGCTCCTGTTAGGGGCCAAAAGCGGCAGGAAGAAGGATCTGGCGGAGATCCTGCTAGGTTTCGCCGTGCTGATGTTTGGCATGGAAACGATGAGCGGCGCCGTAAAGCCGCTGGCGGATGTGCCGGAATTTATCGGTATCCTGACAGCCTTCCGCAATCCGCTGCTGGGCGTGCTGGCCGGGGCGTTGCTGACGGCAGTGATTCAGAGCTCTTCGGCGTCGGTGGGGATCCTGCAGGCGCTGTCTGTGACGGGAGCGTTTACGTACGGTTCCGTAATCCCCATTATACTGGGGCAGAATATCGGTACCTGCGTGACGGCAATGGTTTCTGCCGTTGGAGCCAATAAAGGCGCCCGCAGAACGGCATTTGTGCATCTGTATTTTAATTTAATTGGTTCTATTCTGTTTCTTGTTGTTTACGGCATCATCCGCGAAACATCTTCGTTGGGCTTATTGGATGATGTTGTGGGGGCGGCGGGAATTGCGGCAATCCACAGTATCTTTAACATTTTTGCCACCCTCGTCCTGCTCCCCTTTACCAAATGGCTGGAAAAGCTGGCATACCTTACCATTCCCCTTAGCGAGGAGGAGAAAGAGGCATCCGGCCGTGTGGACGTGTTCCAGATTCTCGACCTGCGCTTCCTGTCCACGCCTGGGTTTGCCATTGAACAGTGCCTGTCCCTGGTCAGGCAGATGGCGGATATTTCCCAGGCAGCGATGCTTTCCGCCATGGCTCTCTTTGAACAATATGCCGAGCAGCAGGCGCAATATGTGGAAGCCCAGGAAAATCTCCTTGATCAATACGAGGATAAATTGTCGGCATACCTGACTCAGCTCAGCAGCCAGAACCTGACAGAGCGGGAGGCTCAGAGCGTCTCAACCCTGATGCACAGCATCAGTGATTTTGAGCGCATTGGCGACCATGCCCTCAATCTGATGGAGACTGCCCGCAAGATGGAAAAGAAAGAAATGGCATTTTCCAGGAAGGCGAAGCTGGAGCTGGAAGTCTACAGCGCAGCCGTAAAAGATATCCTGGAGCGTTCCATCCGCGCATTCTGCAGCCACGACCCCGACCTTGCATTATCTGTAGAGCCTTTAGAGGAAGTAATTGACGGGCTGAACAAAGAGGTAAAAAAGCGCCATATCAAGCGCCTTCAGAAAGGGAAATGCACCATCGGCCTGGGACTTGCGCTGGCAGATATCGCCATGAACTATGAGCGTGTGGCAGACCATTGCTCCAACCTGGCTGTCTATATGATCCAGATGGAAGACAGCACAATGGAAGCCCATGGCTACCTGGACAGCCTTTCGGATGAAAACCGCATGTATTTCCTGCAGATGCAGGAGGCCTACCGCAGGAAATATAAGCTGGCATAGGATTTTTAGGGGGGATGGCCATACGGCCTGCTTCAGCGTTCGTTTCGCCAGGCATAAATGCTAAATGTCATACCCATCCTCCCCAAACCTCACATCCCAGATGGCCTCCTCCACTACCTTCACACATCCCTCCGTATCCTTGATGATATCCTTCCCCCAGAAATGAATCACAGTCCACCCCAAAAAGAGAAGCCTGCGATCCGTCTCCCAGTCCCGGCTGCGGTTCCGTTCAATCTTCTTCAGCCAATACTCAGGGTTCTTGCCCTTTTCCAGCCGGGGTTTCAGTACGTCCCAGTCCTTTCCATGGAAAAATTCACTGTCACAGAAAATGGCAATCTTATATTTTGTCAGGGCGATATCCGGACTCCCAGGCAGCGCCTTGTAATTCTTGCGGTAACGGTATCCCTTTTCCCACAGCGCCTTTCTCAGCCGCAGCTCGATGGAGGTATCCTGGCTGCGTATTCGGCTCATATTCTTAGAAATCATTTCCTGGCTTCTTGGCATGCCCCATCCCTTCTTCCTGTTTTGCTATGTCTTTTGCTATATTTTAACAAAAATTAAGGAGTAAGTAAACAAAGATTGATTTTTACTATTTCCATTTTGGGCATTTTGGGTTATTATGGTAAGAGGAAAGACAATACGGATCTATATAGTATGGATGGAGGAGTTTCTCTATGGATAGAAGGAAGAAATTACTACAGGGTATAATTGGGGCTTTTATTTTACTTGTGATGATTCTATTGATGTTTTTTTGGTATTCTTCAGAGAATCAGAAGCGGATTGAGCGGCAGAATAAATATTATGCGGCTGATTCGGCGCGGCAGAAGGCGGGGCATATAGAATCTGAGTTCCAGAATGCCTTGAACCGCATCAGCACCTATGCGTATTTTCTGGGGGAAGGACTGTCTGAGCCGAAGGTTACGGTGAAAATGCTCCAAGATATGGAGGAAAATTCTTTGTTTGATTCTTTCCGCTTTACGGACCGTGAGGGGAAGAATATTTCTTCGGATGGGCAGATATTTGACGCGACAGACCAGGATTATTATATCCAGGGCATGCAGGGGAAGAGCGGCATGTCCCTGATTTATAATTCCAAGAAGACTGGGGAGACGGTGATGGGCTTCTATACGCCTCTTTGGTACCAGGGAGAGGTGATAGGGGTGCTGCGGGGCGTCTATTCTGCGAAGCTCTATCTGCAGGATATTTTGGATATTACGTATTTTGGGGAACAGGCAGGGGCATATCTCTGCACCAGGGAAGGGGAAATCATTGCCAGCGGGAGCTTGGGCATTGATGAGGGGATTTTGCTGGATAGGATGCTGGAATCTGGGGACCTCGATCAGGCCTCCTACCAACAGGCGCAGCAAATTTTCCAGGATAGCGGGGAAGGGGTAGTCACCTGTAGCGAAGAGAGCGAAATTGATAACCTCTGTATTATACATTTTCCAGAGGATGGATATGTCTATGTACAGGCATTTCCCAAGCAGGTGACCCAGGCGATGGTCGGGAATGCAAACCGTACCGGGATGATACTGGAGGCAATGCTGCTGGGGCTGTTTTTCCTGTATGTGATTTTTTTGGTGATCCATTCTGGGCGGGAATGGAAGCAGCTGGAGCGGGAGAACCGGGACATGGGCTATGTCATCAACGGCGTCAATACCCTGTTTTCGCGGTTTGTGATGGTGGATTTGGAGAAGGATACCTATCAGTACCTGGTGAACACCAGGCCGGAGCAGGAGGATTTCCCTCTGGAAGGGGAGTATGGGCAGTTTTTTGCTTACTTGTGTTCGTATCTTGCAGAAGAGGAGGACAAGGAAACATTTGCAAGGATTTTTGAAAAGGATTCCCTGCTCCGGGAGCTGGAGGGGGAGATATCGGATATCCGCTTTGAGTACCATGTGCAGCGGAACGGTATTTCCGAATGGGAGCATCTGAACATTGTGTGCCTGGAACGCAAAAATGGCAGAGCCAGCAAGATTATGGTGATCCGCCAGAATATTACAGAGGTCAAAGAGAAGGAAATGCAGATTCAGGCGGAGATTTCCCTTGCCAACCGCAAGGAGCGCCAGTACCGGGTGGCGATTACCAAGGACTCTATCTGTACATATGACTTTAACCTGACCCATGACTGGCTGGAACAGGATATTATTAATCTGGCGGATGAAAACGGCGGCTCCCTGCTGGGAATGGTGGGGATGGAAGCGCCCTGCAGGGTATCTGAGTGGTTTGAGCGCTGGAAGGAATTTGTGGCGGAAGAGTCCATGGAGGACTACAGCAAGGTCGTGGATGTGGAATATCTGAAGGACAGCTATGAGGAAGGGCGTGCAGAAGTGGCTCTGGAATACTGGCGTCAGTATGGGGAGCGCAAGATTTGCGTCCGCCAGTCCTTTATCATGACCCAGGATGACAGCAGCGGGGATATTATTGTCATGGTTGTGACCAAGGATATCACAGAGCAGGTGAAGAAGCAGATGGAGCAGACGCAGGCGCTGCAGGAGGCGCTGATGCAGGCACAGCATGCCAATAAGGCCAAGACAACCTTCCTGTCCAATATGTCCCATGATATCCGTACGCCAATGAATGCGGTGATCGGCTTTGCGACAATTGCCGTCAACCATATTGACAACAAGGCACAGGTGACCGAATGCCTGCATAAGGTGCTTTCCTCCAGTAACCATCTGCTCAGTTTGATTAATGATATTTTGGATATGAGCCGGATTGAGAGCGGGAAGGTGCAGATTAAGGAGCAGGCCTGCAATATTTCCGATGTGATGCATGACTTGATTAATATTATCCAGCCCCAGGTGAAGGCCAAGCAGATTGACCTGTATATTGATACGTATAATATATCAAATGAGGAAGTGATAGCGGATTCCCTGAAGCTGAACCAGGTATTCCTCAACTTGCTGAGCAATGCAGTGAAATACACGCCCGCTCGGGGGAGCATTTATTTTAGGATTATACAGAAAGCGTCTTTCTGCCGGGGGTACAGTGATTATGTCTTTGTGATCCAGGACAATGGCATCGGCATGTCGCCAGAGTTTGTGGAGCATATCTTTGAACCCTTTGAGCGCGAGGCAAGCACGACACGTACGGGCATCCAGGGCACGGGCCTGGGGATGGCCATTACCAAGAATATTGTCGATATGATGGGCGGCAAGATCAGCGTCACCAGTGAGAAGGATAAGGGAAGCGAATTTACGGTAGAACTTCGGCTGAAGCTACAGGACAATATGCAAAGCAGCAAGGAGATTGAAGAGCTGAAGGGGAAACGTGTGCTGGTGGTAGATGATGATATGGATACTTGCGACGGCGTAAGCCAGATGCTGGAGCAGATTGGCATGCGCCCTGAGTGGACGACTTCCGGGCGGGAGGCTGCCTACCGCGCCAAAATGGCTCTTGAGCAGGACGATCCCTACTATAACTATCTGATTGACTGGCAGATGCCGGAAAGCAACGGGATGGAGACTACCATGAAAATCCGTGGGATGGTTGGCGAGGATGTGCCGATTATTATCCTTACGGCCTATGACTGGTCAGACATCGAGGACGAGGCCAAGCTGGCGGGCGTCAGCGCGTTTTGCGCCAAGCCGCTGTTTATGTCCGATCTGCGGACAGTCCTGCTGGCAGTGAACCATCTGGCGGCAAAGGAAGAGCAAGTAGCAGCTTGGACTCTGGCTGATTTTAAGGGCAAGCGCGTGCTGCTGGTGGATGATATTGAGATGAACCGTGAGATTGCGGAGGAAATCCTCAAGGAAACAGGCTTTATGGTAGAGTCTGCGCCGGATGGGACAGATGCCGTGGATATGGTCAAGGCCTCAGAGGAATACTATTATGATGTAATCCTGATGGATGTGCAGATGCCGATTATGGACGGGTATGAGGCTACAAAGATAATCCGTACCTTGCCAAGGGAGGATGTGAGGGATATGCCGATTATCGCCATGACGGCCAATGCGATGGATGAGGATAAGGAAGAGGCGCTGAAAAGCGGGATGAACGACCATATCGCCAAACCGATTGACATGGATTTGTTTATGGAAGTCCTGGGGAAGTTCTTAAATTAGGAAAAGTTATTTTTGAGTAGTTCCGAAGGGACTGTCCTGTAAAAAGAATCCCGCAGAGCGGGATTCTTTTTACATTTTTTTGAGTACCTTAACCAAAGGCCGCAGCGCTTTGTAATAACCTTGTGCTTTCTGTGCGCCGAATTTTTTGTCAAACCCCACCTTGATCGCAGACAGATCTTTAAAGTTATGGGATTGGAGGATCTTGTAAGAGGCTTCGGCATGTCCTGTTTCAAATCCATGGACACGGAAGATAGCCTGTACCAGCCTTACGCTCCGGGTATAGGAATCCCCTACGCAATATTGGGAAAGCTCTTTGCGAAGGCTGGTATCCTGACGGAACTTGCGGTACCATTCACGCCCTGCATCCTGCCCTAGGAGGATAGTCATAACATTGTACCAGCCGTTTAGGTCTGAGGTAGGGAGGGAACGGGCTACCTCCAGCGCATACTGTTCTCCTGAGAGCCTTTTGGCAGAGGGAGCAGCCGCCTGGGGGGATAGGGGTACGGCAGCGGCGGCTTTGCTGGAAGCGGTTTTTTTCTTCTTGGCCTTTTTCTTCTTAGATTTCTTCTTGTGCTTGGGTTCCTCGTATTGCTTCTGGGAGATGTCAATGTTGCGGCTTTTCCAGAAATCTATCGTATTCTGATAGTCCCGGTCATTCGAAAAGATACAGAAGGACGCATTGGGATGCCGGGCAATCAGGTAGGACAGTACGCCAATCAGCTGGTAATCCAGCGCGTTGCTGCCGGCTGCGCATTCCAGCCACTGGATTTTGGGGTTATGGTTGTGCTTCATTAGAAATTTTTCCATGTGTTTGGAGTGGTTTTCCGTATAAAAGGTAATAATCTGTTCCTTTTTCTTTAATTTCCCAGGCAGTTCCAGCCATCGGTCGCCAACATTTTCGGTATCGATTAAATAGTATTTCCGTTTTGTTTTTCCCATGTTTACTCCTTTTTGATTGTGCATATGCCGGGCGTTTTCCACGGTGCTTAAAAGTAGTATATCACAAAAATTTAAGAAAGCAAGGAAAAGAGGTGGGAAAACTGGCAAAAAGGGGCTGCCATGGCTGGCAGCCCCTAGGGGAGGTAAGGATGTTACCTTTTGATTTTCACGCGTCCCGTCTTGCTCCATACGGAATAGGAAGTTACCTTGCCGGATTTCTTGTAGCAGCGGATGCGTACATAGTATGTCTTGCCTTTCTTAATCCCGGAAGAAAGGGTCTTGCTGATTTTGCTGTTTCCAGATACCTTTACCGTTTTGGCGCCTTTGAATTTCTTGCTGGTAGAATACTGGATCTGGTATCCGCTGGCCTTGGTGTTGCGGCTCCATTTGAGGCTGATCTTGCGTTCCTTGGCATTGGCGGCGCGGCTGATCTTGTTGGCGCTCAGGCGGAAAATGCTCTTGATGGAAGAGTAGCTGCCTTTTACGCTGCCTTTGTAAGCGCATACCCGATACTGGTATTTTGTGCCGTTTTTGTTGGCCTTTGTGTCTGTCCAGGAAGTGGTGGAAGCCTTGGTAATCTTCTTGGCGGTCTGCCAGCTGCCATTCCCAGCTTTGCGCTGGAGGTAATAGCCGTTTACGCCGGATATCTTTTTCCAGCTGATTTTGATGCCCTTGCTGACGTTTGATGTGGCAGAAAGGGTTCCCTTCTTAGGTTTTGTGACAGAGGCGGGCTTTTTGTAGCCGCAGCGGGAACAGGTGTTGCCCTGGAACGTGTGGTTCTCAATGCGGGTGTCGTCGCCGTCCTTGCAGGATGCCGTATGGGTCTTGCCATCCTTATTGTCTTTGTAGGTGTAGCTGTGCTGGTGTGCGGCCGGTTCTTTCGCGCCACAGAGGGAGCAGGAACCGTTTGCATAGGTATGGCTTTCCGTAGCGGCGCTGCCGCAGTCTGCGCAGGTGCTGGTGTGCGTACCGTTGCCATTGTCTTTGCATGTGTAGCTGTGGCTTGTTTCGTTGCGGAAATCGCAGTCCTTGCAGGAAACGGTGTGCGTGCCATTGTTGTTGTCCTTGTAGGTGCAGCTATGATTTTCCGTAGAAATGATGAAGCCGCAGTCTTTGCAGACGATGGAGTGTGTGCCGTTGCCGTTGTTTCGGTAGGCTGTCTCATGGACATGCGCCTGGCCGGAGGTACGGATCACTGCAAGGAAGCTGATAACAGGCGCCTGGCTGCCAGTGCAGGTGATGGTGTAGGTCAGTGTCTGCGCGGTTGGCACGGCAAAGGCGAAGGTGTTGATGATATCGCCGCTGCTGCCGTTCAAGCCGAGAGTTCCAGCGTCTGCACTCTTGCCGTCCATGGTTAAGGTTGCCTTCATGGGGCGGTCCATATTCCACCATTCACGGTGTCCGGAAATTAATTTGTATTCTCCGGCAGGTAATGTGAATGCATAGGAAAGGGTTTCGCCCTGGGTATTGTTGGCGCCATACAGGCCGGTGGCCATCATATCGGCGGTGCCGTTGTGGCTCTTGGTTCCGGCATCCTGGTCTACTAAGCCCCAGGAATTGTTGTCTGCCTTGAACTGGTCAGAGGCCTGGTTCAGGAGTTTGTCGCCAAGGGCGGCCTTTACGGCTGCAAATGGCTCAGTGGTAGCATTGGCGGCTGGGGTGCCGTCTACGCTGTCAATAAAGTAAACCGTATTGCCCGGAATTACCATGTTCACAGGGATGGAAGCCGTAAGCGGAAGGCCAAGCGCAGTGACGCCGCCTTCTATCGTGCCGATGATGGAGGCCTGCTGGAATTCCTTGCCTTCAAAATGCTGGTCGGACAGATTCCAGCGGATGTTTTTCTTAACAGTTTGCCCGGCGGCTGTTTCAACTTCTACCTGTTCAGGCAGCTCCAGATCCTGTGCAGAAGTACCCGTTACCAGCGTATCTATGGCGGGAAGCTCTGTCTTTACGGAAACCAGCACATCATCATTGACTGCCAGCCTGCTGCCCAAGGCATAGAGGGCGTCAATGTTCAAAGCGCCGGATTTTACTACCACCTGGATGGTATGCTGGCCGTGTTCCAGGCCGGAGAGGGTATACGTCTCGCCGCGTGCAGGGGAAGCAAGCGTAGCGGCGTTTTCTGCTGCTTTAATGCCGTCTACAAAGACGTCTAATGTGGCGGAGCCATCGTTCGTCCCCAAGATCGAGAAGCCGGCGCCTGTGATGGGGAAGCTGAAGGAGGCATTGGCGGCGCTGGTGACGGACATGGTGCGGTACCAGTTGTCAGCGCTTCCGCTGCCAGGGTTGTTGATGTCCCAGGCTCCCTCATAGGAAACGGAGTCGTCCTGCCCATCCACCATGCTCAGCGCATAGGGGATGCCGCCGTCTATGGTTTCAATTAAGAGGTTGTCAAAGTATACCTGGCTCCAGGAGGAACTTAATTTTACACGTCCGGAGAGCATGGGCACAGGATCCTGGTAAGTGGCCACGGTCTCGCCGTTAATCAGGACAGCGACCATGCCGCCAAGCGCCATCATGCTTACCTTGTATTTGCCATCGGCATTTGTGGCTACGGAACCGCTGTCTACCTTGGCGCCAATGCGATACAGTTCCCATTTACCAGCTCCATTGAGGTTAAGGGTATAGCCGCTGTTGTTCCAGTTCATGCCGGTCTGGGAACGGACAGTCAGGCGGGCATAGGCATTGGAGGATGCGTTTGGAATACGGATATCAACAGAGGTGGAATAGTCCATCCAGCGGAAATCGCCGACTATCGTCGAGGGGTCGCCGCCGTTCCACTGCGGCACGGCGCTGGCCAGCTCTTGCTTGAGTTCACCGTTCTCCACAATCCATGCGCCATGGGTATCCAGCATGTAGCGCGGCTCATTGCCGCGTTCCTGCAAGTATCCGTCAGGCTCCTCGGCATATTCAAAGTTGTCTGCATACAGTACCTTGTCGTCAGTGACGCCGTTGGTATGGCCACTGGCATCGGTGTCCAGTACAGCGCGGTCCTGGTTGTGGATGTCCTCTTTGGGCACATTTCCGGGATCGGTGTCAAGAGTCGTGGCCGTGGCGATGCTGTAAGCGGGCAGTGTGACATACCAGCCATTGTCTGCGGATTCGATCGTCCCCTTGTCCTGTAAGTAATGGTCTGTTTCTGTAAGCCAGAAATGGAGGGAGTCAGCTGTCACCGCCATATCCTGCGTATTAATAAAGAAGGATTTCGGATTCCTGGTGTTGTTGACAAACACAACAGAGAAATCCTTTTTATCTGGGGAAGCCAATGTCAGGCAGCCTGCGTTGCCGTTGATGCCGGCGGTGGCATGCTCATTGTCAGACCCCGCAAAGGCGTTGATGGTAGCTCCCGGAATAGCGCGCCAGATATCGTTCTGGCTGGGATCGCTGTCCTCCCATCCGGTCTTGGCAAATTTTGCAAAGTGTTCCAGCATGGAAAGCGCCGGGTCATAGTGTATGTAGCCGCTCCAGGGATCCCTTGCGCTCAGCAGTTCCTTGTGGCCGTACTGGATGCCCTCGTAGAAGGAGCCGATGGCCGGCTGGAAAATATAATGGGTACGGCGGGAGGAGGCAAAGGCCGTGATAAAGCTGTCCATCAGTGCCAGCGGGCTCTGGTAGCCGCCGATGCTGTTGGCGCCATAAGCAATGGTCTTATTTTCCTGCAGTTCAGAATAGCCAAAGGTGGCGCAGCCTTCGCTGTACCATACTTCCTTGTCGTCCGTATCCGCCATGCGCACATAGTCGTCGGTGGCATTGGTACGGTAATGGAAGCCAATGATGTCTACGGCATGGTAGAGATCCTCGTCAGCCCTCATATTGGGGACGATTTTCAGCCCCTTATTCTCATCGGAGGCAATGATGCGGATTCCCTTATATGCTGCCTGGGCTGCCGCGTCCATGTAATCTGGGAAATCTGTCTCGCCCTTTACGCGGTTGGAGAACCATTTGATAAATGCATTGTCTGGGTTCCCAGTCTCGTTCTTGTCTGGGTTTACGAAGTCCACAACATAGCCATATTTCTCATAAGCGTCAAAAATGGTCTCTTTATACCATTTGTACATGGCTTCATAGCCCTGGTTGTTGGTATTGTTGTCCCATTTTTCCTTGACCCAGTTGGGCATCTCCCAGCGCAGGATGCTAATCTTCACATTGGGGTTGATCTTCTTGGCGTCCGCCGCCATCACGAAGCCTGGGGAGCGGGAAGCATCCGCCGCTTCGCCCTCATAGCGCATGGTGCAGGCCTCAGCCCCTGTGGAGTTGTTGCCGTCATTGCCCATTTCCATTTTGATATGGGTAAATAAGGGGTACTGGCCGCCGAACAGGTACTGCATCATCTCATCGTAGGCGGCTGGGTTCTCATATTTGTAGTCCAGAAGCAGGTTGCTGGTGCTGTTGCCGTTGAGCATGCCGAAGCCCTTGTAAGCGAGCCCGTTCGGCTTGGCCGTCGCTGCGTCCACATCGCTGCCCTTGATGGTAACATTGACGGAGGAGCCGATGTCTGCCGGCAGGTTGTCCTTCTGGTATTTGCGGTAAGCGGTCTCTGTAATGGCTGTCGTGTTGTCAAGGACAGAATTGCCAACGACCAGGTTGTCATAAATGCCTTCCTGTAAATAACTGGTGCCAAACGTACGGGCAATCATGGCAGTCAGGTTATCCATTGTGCTGAGCTTAAAGCCGATGTCAGCCACTTCGGCGGATTTCTGCCCATTGACATAGACAATGATATGGCCGTTGCCGTTGTTGGCCTCTTCATAAGTCATGGCAACGGCGTTCCATCCGTCCTTGGCTACGCCGGCCAGGTCGGTCTTGTTGGTCGATTTGCCGCCGTCATGCCCGCCATACCCCAGCTGGCCGGCATACGTCAGCAGATGGATGCTGTTGTCAGCCGTGCCGATGGTCATGGCCGTACGCTGTTCTGTGACATTTGCATCACCGGAAGGCGGATCCTGGCGTACATCAAACAGTACGGTAAATGCCGTTGTCTTGAACAGGCTGGCAGCATTGTTGAACGATGCATAATAGCCGTTCTGATTGTTCCAATGGGATGCCACCTGAATGGTCTTGCCGCAGCCATTCATCTGGGCAGCCGTAGCGCCGGCAGCCAGGGTCAGGCCATCGCCTTCTTCTAAGGCCTCGCTGAAACCCTCGGGCAAGGTAGGCTTGGACGGGGCGGCTGTGCCAGGATCTGAGGCATAGGGGACAGCTTCCTGGGCGCTCTGCGTCTCAGCAGCTTCAGCTTTCTGGGCGGTCTGCGTCTCAGCAGCTTCCTGGGCAGGCTGCGTCCCTGTGTCGCCAGGTTCCGTAGCATATGCCCTTAGGCCAGATGCAGGCGAGGCTGCCAGCGTGAAAGCCAACGCCAGGCTAAGAAGTTTGGTTGCTCTGTTTTTCATATTAGTCCCTCCTGAAATAAATGATAGTAGGCAGATATAACCGAGAAATTTAATCGCTTTAAAAATCCATGGATGGTATCTTGCCTTTGGTGGAAAATATAGCAGTATGGATGGTATAGGTACGTTTTCAGTATATAATAACGGAGGGAGCGTTGTAAATGTAATTTATTTCATTATTCTGAAATATTTTATTCTATCATTACTAATATGACGGAATGAGAACGGTTCATGGCAGTACGGACGCTGATTCAGGCAAGCCATCCCCCACACAGACGGAGCAACATTCCGGCAAACTAATCGCTAAGGGAGGCGTATCCCCGGATAGAAAGTATAGGACAGTACTATGCGCATTCAGGAGAGCCTTCATGCGCAGCCTCCCTAAGCGCTGGATTTCGCCTCCATTAAAACCGCTCCTGAATTGTCTGCTTAGGGGGATGGCTTGCCTAAACCAGCTGGTTTAGGCCATGGAAGTCCATATTACAAGTAAAGAACGTTTTCATACAGGAAAATGTAACACTTTTCAATTTATAGCGGAGGAAGTGGGGAGGCCGCATAAAGAAACCCTAAAGGAACGCCAGTACTTAGCGAGGTGTTTTCGAGCTTAGTACTGCTGCGTTCCGATCGGAGCGGGAGCGCGTTTCTGTTGCGGCCTCCCCACTTCCGTAGCGTTCCGTATGGCCATTCCTCCACTTTCAAAATCAAGTTTTGGTTTTTCGGACAATCTCGCCCCACAAAAGGTAACCTTAAATATTTTCTATAACCTTAAATAAGTTTCCTGTTTTCCACAAGCTATCCTTGTTATAATACCTATGGTACATTTTGGCGTTCCGGCGCTGCCGGCCTGGGGTATGGCAGGTAAGGCAGAGGCAGCGCTGGCGAGAGGAAAAGGAGGGATGATATGTTACTGAAAAAGCTACATAAGGCAGTGGGGCTGTTGCTGGCCGGCGCCATGCTCATTACGGCTGTCCCCGCTACGCCCCTGACCGTAACGGCAGAGTCAAGGATGGCATGGGAGGACAAGGAAAACCCGACATTGCGGGATTATGCAACGCCTTCTGTAAGTTATGTCGGCTGGGGGGCTGGGGCAGACAGATTTGCAGACGAGGATATGGGGAGTTTCTGGAACGGGCACAGTGATCCGGAGCTTGCCAATTATGACCAATGGATGATGTATGACTTTGGCGAGCGCAAAGCAGAAATCACTGGATCGGACATTACGTTTTATGATGATGGCGGCGGGGTTATTACTCCTACCAATATTACCATCGAATATGCCGCAGCAGACGGCAGCTGGCAGGAAGTTACCCAAAAGGGCGAATGGGTTTTCAAGAAGAACGAGACGGTTACCTATGAATTTGAGCCAGTCACCACATCGAAAATCCGCGTGACTATGGAGCATGCGCGCCTGAATAATGTAAAGGTAGCTGTGGCTGTCTATGATTGGAAGCTTTTGGGCGATGTGCCGGAGGACTTCCCAAAGCCGACGCCCGTGGAGCCGGAGCAACCCAGCGAAGATCTGAAACTGCCGGATGCAGCTGTCTATGCCATGCCAAGCTCGGACTATACGTCGGACTGGGAGAATGTATATGGCATTAACAATGCTGATTTTGAGCCGACAAGCTCTGACGCAGGGACGGGCAAAGGCTGGGGCAACTGGCCGCAGCAGGCAGGCAGCGAGCACTGGCTCCAATATACCTGGGATGCTGATGTGACGGCAAAGACTTTCCAGGTGTACTGGTATGGCAGTGATGCGGGGATGAAGCTTCCGGCCAGAGTCAGATTTGAGTATCAGGATGCGGATGGGAAGTGGCAGGACGCCAAGCTGGTTTCCGACAGCAGGAATTTCCTCAAATATAACAAATACAACCAGATTACAATTGAAGAAGTGACGACGAAAGCAATCCGCATGTACATGACGGTAGCCGGTGACAGCAATGGCGTGTACCGCTGGAAAGTACATTCCAATATCAGCGATGATTTTGTTGTGTCCGCGGCAGGCAGCAGCCTGGTTATCCCAGAGGTCAAGGAGGGGCGGGTATCCAGCCGTATCTACAAGACTCTGACTCTGCCAACCAAAGCAATGAATAACTTGGTGGACGTTTCCTGGAAGAGCGGCAACACGGCTGTTGTTTCGGATGATGGGAAGATTAGCCCCCCATCCCAGGATACGGAGGTTACCCTCACCGCAACCTGCACCCTGGCTTTGGATCCGTCTATCCGAAAGGAAAAGGACGTCAAATTCCTGGTTTTATCGGACAAGACGACAGAATATGCCATGACCATTGACCAGGAGGACAGGGGCGTGGACATCAGCCAGGAGCTGTACGGCGTGTTCTATGAGGACATAAACAGTTCGGCAGACGGCGGCCTTTCCAGCGAGCTGGTGAAGAACAATTCTTTTGAAAATTACCAGAATATACATTCCACGACATCCCCGGAAGTGAAAGGGAACCAGGCTTCCTGGAAACTGCATTGGGACAGCGCCAGCAGCGCGAATTTCGTAGTGGAGAGAACGGCAGGCTTAAATGACAACAACAAGAACTATGCCAAGATTACAGGGAACCAGACCCTGTCCAACCATGGTTTTGTCGGCAGGGCGACCCTGGATAAATCTGCAATGGCCATCCGCAAGGATGCAGAGTATGCGTTTTCGATGTTTATGAAGGCAGACAGCACATATGCCGGTACCGTGAAGGTTAAGGTGGTAGACGACGGCGGGGCGGCGCTGACCAATGAGGCGGCGCTGGAACTGAAGAAGGACGGCACATGGCAGAAGGTTTCCGCCTCCCTGACCGGAAGTGATACCAGGCTGGGGACGCTCGTGCTGACTTTTGAAGGGGCAGGCGCAGCGGACGCCATGTACATTGACATGGTTTCCCTGATCCCGAAAGACAGTTATGGCTATGGCAACAAGAATTATTCTTATGGCGCAGGCCTCCGCAAAGACCTTGTGGAGAAGCTGCAGCAGCTGAACCCCAGCTTTATCCGTTTCCCCGGCGGCTGTGTCGTGGAAGGAAGCTATGGCACGGACGGGTATTACAACTGGGAAGATTCCGTAGGCCCGCTGGAAGCCAGGAGGGCAATCGGCAGCTACTGGGGCAGCCCTTGGAAATCCGTAAACTATGGAACAGCACAGGATAAGTATGGCTATATGATGTCCTATCAGTTTGGCTACCATGAAATCCTCACCCTCTGCGAAGATTTGGGGGCGCAGGCCTTCCCCATCCTCAGCGCGGGCATTTTCTGCCAGTTTACGGAGGCGTCATCCGCATCCTTCAGCGGGGAAGCCCTAAAGCCGTTTGCAGACCACGCCACCCATCTGATTGATTACTGCTGGGGCGACCCCGATAGTTCTGACGCCACCCAGGCCTACTGGGCCAAGAAACGTGTGGAGAACGGCCATGCGGCAGCCTTTGACCTCAATTATCTTGGGATTGGCAATGAGAACTGGGAAGAGCCTGCCAAAGGCGTTTCCTATTTTGCCAACTTTACCTGGATTAAGAATTATGTAGAAGATTATATAAAAGCACATTATCCAGGCCGTAAGCTGACGCTGATTTCCTCCACCGGCCCCTACTACCAGGGCGGACAGGGGACGCAGGCCTGGAACTGGGTCAACAGCTCCATGCCAGGAGAGACGCTGGTGGATGAGCATTATTACATTAACTATGCTGGAGATAGCGGCAATACCCTTCTCAATGGCGATTATATCTATGATGGTTACAAACGCCTGGAAGAAGGCGGCAGCAACGTGTTTGTAGGCGAGTATGCAGGGCATCTGACCACCACCAAGGAAAACGTGCTGGATACTGCCATCAGCGAGGCTGCCTATATGACAGGCATTGAGCGGAATGCGGATATTGTGCGCCATGCTTCCTACGCCCCCCTCTTTGAGCGGGAAGGCTGCCGGGACTGGGACTATAATCTGATTAAATTTGACGCATACAGCAGTTATGGTACGCCCAGCTACTATGTGCAGACCATGTATTCCAATAACTATGGCAAGCACATCCTCAATACAACCCTGGAGAAATACAACAGCCAGACCGGCGTTTACGACAAGAAACCAGGCCACCAGACAGAACTGTACTATGTGACGTCCGAGGATGAGGAAAACATTTATACGAAGCTGGTCAACCATGATGATTTTGCCAAAGAGATTACCCTGAATTACCCAGGCATCCAGGATGGCACAAAAGTAGAGCTGATCCGCCTGTCCGGCAATGCCATGGATAAAAACACCATCACGGAGCAGACGAAGATTGCGCCAGTTACCACGGAGACAGTCCTCAACGGCGGGAGCATGACCTATGTGGCGCCTGCAATGTCCCTTACCGTTGTAAAAGTGAAATACAATGAGGGCGGCCAGCCTGCCCAGGCAGATAAGACGGCGCTGGAGAGCCTGGTAAATAGCATAGAAGAGAAGCTAAAAGGCCTGACACAGTCAGACTACACGGCAGAAAGCTGGAGCAGCCTGCAGTCTGCGCTGGCATCCGCCAAGAGTGCATTAGGAAATGCAGAAGCTGCGCAGGAGCAGGTGGACACAGCGAAGGCGGCGCTGGAAGAAGCCAATCGCAAGTTAGAGAAAAAGCCCGTTGTTGTGCCGGCCGTAGATAAGACAAAGCTGAACAGCACGATTAATTCCGCGAAGAAGTATAAGAAGGACAATTACACAGCAGCAACCTGGAAAACCTTCAGCACAGCGTTAAGCGCTGCCAAGAAGGTCGCGTCTAATAAGGATGCCGCCCAAAGACAGGTAGACGATGCCAACAGCAAGCTGCAGAAGGCCATCAAGGCTCTCGTGAAGCTGCGGGTAACCGCCACCAAGAAAGCTACTTTTGGCAAAGGAGAGAAATATTCTGTTGCCGCCAAGAACTGTACTTATACAACAACAAATAAAAAAGTCGCCGCGGTAAGCAGCAAAGGCGCAGTTGTGATGAAGGGAACCGGAAAAGCTACCATCAAGGCAATTAATAAGAATGGCAAGGTAACCGTTTATTATTTCACTGTCAAGAAAGCGCCTGCCAAGATCAGCAAAGTAACCCCTTCCAAGAAGACTCTGAAGAGGGGCAAGAAGATTACTCTGAAGGTGGTTCTGCCCAGCGGCACAGCCAGCAATAAGATGACCTTTACCTCTTCCAATAAAAAGGTTGCCACTGTAAATGCCAAAGGCGTTGTGACAGCAAAGAAAAAGAAGGGGAAAGCAATCATTACCGTTAAGACCTTTAATGGCAAGAAGAAGAAAGTTACAATTACGGTAAAATAGCCATAAAGATTTGGAAGCGTTACAGAGAACAGCCAGGCCAGCCACAGGAAGTCTATCCTGTGGCTGGCTGATTTTTACATTGAGTAATCAGCCAGGATGTGTTAGAATATAAAAAAAACGGAGGGAATGCAGTTATGAATATTCCAATGAATCGAAAACCTCCCATAAGGCTGGGGGAACTGGCGTCATCCATGGGGAGGAATGTGCGTAAGCCCCACAGGCTTGAGAAATCTTTACAGACAGCCCGCCCAGGGATAGGCAGGGATTTGCCAACCAACTCTCTGGCACAGCCAGTCCGTTCCAGCGCAGGATCGAGCACGCAGGCTAACCGGCCTGTCCGCCCGGCAGCGTCATCACATCCGTCAGCGGCAGCTCGCCCGTCAGCGCCGTCACATCCGTCAGCGGCAGGCCGCCCGTCAGCGGCAGCCCGTTCGTCAGCGCCGCCGTCTCCATCTGCGCCGACACGTCCAGCCACACCGCCAAGGCCTAAGAATCTTGCGGGCACAAGGCTGCAGAAAGGCCAGAAGGTGTCCCTGGCAGAAAATGGCCGCTCCTTTTCCCAGCTGGAAGTCTCCCTTGGCTGGAATGCCAAAAACCCTGCCTGTGACCTGGATGCCTCCGCCTTTTTATTGGCAGGCAACAACAAGGTGGTAGGGGACGAGTGGTTTGTATTTTATGGGCAGGAGCAAAGCCCGGACGGCAGCGTCGTACACCGTGGCGACAGTGCGGGCGGTGTAGGAGAGACGCTTGCTGTGGATTTAGGCAGGATGGACGCCCGCGTGAAGAAAATCGTATTTATCATCACCATCAATGAAGCCTTAAGGCAGGGACTGAACTTTGGCATGGTGTCCGATGCCTACATCCAGCTGCGGAGCCCGGCGGCCGGAAAGGGAATCTTGCATTTTGAGCTGGAAGAGTATTACAGCAACGTCACATCCATGATGGTGGGCGAATTATATGAGAGGAATGGGGAATGGAAGTTCCATGCCATTGGGAACGGCGTGGCCAGGGATTTGGCAGGCCTGTGTGAGCTATATGGCGTAAATGTATCCGGCTAAAGGGGCTTTGTCATAGTTGATACCCCAAGGGCGCCCCGTAGCCCATGTGGGTAGATTGCCAGCCCGGCAATGGCAACAGCCCCCCTGGAAGGCGCCCCGTAGCCCATGTGGGTAGATTGCTCACGGGAATCATCCATAAATTTAACAGATAGGCATAATATAGAAAGCGGAGGTTGTAATGTTACGGTTAGAAGTGGTAAACGAACTGACATTAATGGTATCATCTGACGGAAGGGGCCAGGATGTCCTTTTTACAAAGGCTGGCGCCTTTATTGGCGGAGAATGCCAGGGAGGCAAGAATTTCAAATTTGAGAAATGCCTATTAGGGCCGGAAGGAAATCCCATGCGCGCCCTGATCGGGCAGATTGGGCGTCGGTTTACCGGGGAGAACATGCCCCTGATGAAGGTAATGATGAATGGCCCAAGCACTACATATTACGCCAATGATGAGCAGCATGTAGTTATAATCCCATTGCGGCAGGGGGAGATGCTTTCCGTAGAGTCAGAAAACCTGCTGGCTTTTACGGACGACTGCAAATACAGCATCCGTTTTATGGCGCAGGGCATTATTTCCCAGAAAGGCTGGGCAACCTCTACGCTGACCGGGCAGGGGCCGAACGCCCATGTAGCCGTGTTAGTCGAAGGGAACCCCATTGTACTGAGCAACGAGCAGAACGGCGGAACCCTGGAAGCCGATCCAGATGCTGTCGTGTGCTGGACGGGCGCAGATCCCAGTTTCGAACTGGATATGTCCTGGAAAAACCTCCTGGGTTCCCGTGGGGCGTCCGGCGAGAGCTATATGTTCCAATGGTCAGCCCATCAAAGGGCATGCGTCCTGATCCAGCCCAAGGAGCGTCAATCCGGCGTCAATATTGGTATGGACGGAGGCTCCATGGGGCAGCGTGCCACCAGGCAGACTTGGGGGAGGTAGCTGGACAATTCACAATTTACAGCTTCTTTACAAAACACTGTGTCTTTTTTCGCATGTGTCCGTTATAATATTAAGCAGATAGACACGGTTATCATAAGTTTTACGCAATATACCTGTTATTCACGGAACGATGAACGGTATGCCGGCAATCTCTTGGAACAACAAAAAATAATAGGAAGGGAATTCCTTCATGAAAAAAATATTGGTAATCGAAGACGAAATTGCAATCAATGACTTAATCTGCCTGAATCTGGAAATCGCAGGCTATCAGCCTGTTCCCTTCTTTGATGGGCTGGAATTTAGCCGCCACCTGCAGCAGGAGGACGGCTACCACCTGGCGCTGCTGGACATTATGCTCCCCGGCAAGGATGGCTTTGCGCTTTTGGAAGAACTGAAAAGACATAATATCCCCGTCATCTACCTGACCGCCAAAGGCGACCTCCCCAGCAAAATCAAAGGCTTAAGAAGCGGCGCTGAGGACTACATCGTCAAGCCTTTTGAAATGCTGGAACTTTTAGTCCGCATTGACAACGTCCTGAAACGCTTCCACTGCGAGGAAACAGAAGAAATCCAGATCAAGGACGTTACCATCAACGAGAAAAAGCGCACCGTCCACAAAGCCGGCGTAGAAATTCCCATGCAGCCGATGGAATTTGACTGCCTCCTGACCTTTTGGAAATACAGGAACCGCGTTATGACAAGGGAGCAGATCCTGAATATCCTCTGGGGCGTGGATTTCGAAGGAGAAAGCCGCACCGTAGACGTGCATGTAGGCAATATCCGCAAAAAACTGGATTTCTCCGATGTCATTATTACCGTTCCTAGGGTAGGCTACCGCATGGAAATATAAGCATAGAAAAAATATTGTTTTCACAGTGCTCTATAGTATCATTCCATTCCCATTTACGGGAGAGGGAATCTTTCGCCATATAAGGAAATGCAGTGATTCTCTACTTGTAGCGGAGGAAGCGGTAGCGTGTTTCTGTTGCGGCTTTCCCGCTTCCGCAGCGTTTCGTATGCCACATTTTCCAACAAATATTTCCTTACCCCTTGACGTGCCCCCATTCCTGTGTTATAGTAAACGAGTGATGGAAGTAGGTCTTTTTTTTATGCCTAAATTTAGAATTTAACGGAGGTGGAAGTTGTGCGCACAAGAATTACTCTGGCATGTACAGAATGTAAGCAACGGAATTACAACATGACAAAAGATAAGAAAGCCCATCCAGACAGAATGGAGACAAAGAAATACTGCAGGTTCTGCAGGAAACACACGCCACACAAAGAAACGAAGTAATGGAGGTAGGAGATGGCAGAGACCAATACAGAGAAAACTCCAAAGACGGACAAGGCTCCCAAGACAAGTTGGTTCACCGGCTTAAAGGCAGAATTTAATAAGATTATCTGGCCGGACAAAAAGTCCCTGGGCAGGCAGAGCGCCGCAGTCGTGGCGGTTTCCATTGTCCTTGGCCTGATCATTGCCGTGTTAGATGTATTTATTAAGTACGGTGTGGATGCTCTGGTGAATTTATAGGAGGCATAGGCGGTTTATGGCAGAGGCAAACTGGTATGTAGTCCATACCTATTCAGGATATGAAAATAAGGTCAAGGAGAACATTGAGAAGACGATTGAAAACCGGCATCTGGAGGATCAGATCCTGGAGGTGCGCGTTCCCATGCAGAGCGTTGTGGAAATGAAGAACGGGGTCAAGAAGACCGTCGAGAAGAAGATGTTTCCGGGCTATGTTCTGCTTAATATGGTCATGAATGATGACATATGGTATGTAGTCAGAAATACCAGAGGCGTCACCGGATTTGTTGGTCCGGGATCCAAGCCCGTGCCCCTCACTGAGGAAGAGATGAGGCCATTGGGCATTCAGGTTGAAAATGTGGTCGTGGACTTTGAAGAGGGTGATTCTATCCGTGTGGTGGATGGCGTCTGGAGGGATACCGTTGGCGTAATCCAGTCCATAAACCATGGCAAGCAGATGGTCACCATCAACGTAGAGCTGTTCGGCCGTGAAACGCCGACAGAAATAAGTTTCACAGACATCAGAAGGCTATAAGATGCAAGGCTTATAGTTGTAAGACTCATATTTGTAAGGAGGAAATTCCAAATGGCAAAGAAAGTAGAAGGATATATTAAATTGCAGATTCCTGCCGGGAAAGCTACCCCGGCTCCGCCAGTCGGCCCTGCCCTTGGCCAGCATGGCGTCAACATCGTTGAATTTACCAAACAGTTCAACGCAAGGACAGCAGACAAGGGGGATTTGATTATTCCGGTTGTCATTACCGTATATGCAGACAGGAGCTTTAGTTTCATTACTAAGACGCCGCCTGCCCCGGTATTGATTAAGAAGGCTTGCAACATCAAGTCCGGCTCCGCAGTGCCCAACAAGACCAAGGTGGCAACCCTTTCCCGGGCAAAGCTCCAGGAAATCGCAGAGATGAAGATGCCAGACTTAAACGCAGCATCCTTAGAGGCAGCCATGAGCATGATTGCCGGCACCGCCAGGAGCATGGGCGTTACGGTAGAAGAGGCATAGGCTGACGGCAGGTAAGCGCAATAACAGACAACCGTGGGAGGGGCGTCTCCCGATATTACCACTAGGAGGTTATTCAGAATGAAACGAGGAAAGAAATATGCAGAAGCTGCCAAATCCATCGACAGGATGACGCAGTATGACAAAGAAGAGGCAATCAGCCTTGTGAAGAAGGTGGCAATTGCCAAATTTGATGAGACAATCGAAGCTCATATCAGAACCGGCTGCGACGGCCGCCATGCAGAACAGCAGATCCGCGGCGCAGTTGTGCTGCCCCATGGTACTGGTAAGGCAGTGAAGGTTTTGGTGTTTGCCAAGGGCGATAAAGTAGACGAGGCATTGGCAGCAGGCGCTGACCATGTGGGCGGCGACGAGCTGATCCCCAGGATCCAGAATGACGGATGGCTGGATTTCGACGTAGTAGTCGCTACCCCGGACATGATGGGCGTGGTAGGCCGTCTGGGCCGTGTACTCGGGCCAAAAGGCTTAATGCCAAACCCCAAGGCTGGGACCGTGACCATGGACGTTACCAAGGCAGTCAAAGATATCAAGGCTGGTAAGATTGAGTATCGGTTGGATAAGACTAATATTATCCATGTGCCAATTGGAAAAGCATCCTTTACAGAAGAGCAATTAGCGGACAACTTCCAGACCCTGATCGATGCCATCATCAAGGCTAGGCCATCAGCTGTAAAGGGTCAGTTCTTAAGGAGCGTTACCCTGGCTCCGACCATGGGCCCAGGCGTAAAGATCAATACAGCAAAGTTGGTTTAATTTTGTGTTGACATCCAGAATAGAGAATGTTATACTAAGGGGCAGAAAATTGCCCCAAGTATCAACCGATGCGCATGGCGCGCTATATGGACCATGTATATCGTATCATAAGAAGATTGCCGAAGACAGCAGGCGCCGAAAGGCATAACCGCAGGGCCTGCCGAGGGAATTTGCAGGATACGCATGATTTGCGCATGCCTGCAGAGAGCTGAAGAAGATTTCAGGCCCCTCTGTCTTGGACAGGGGGGCTTTTTATCTTATCTTAAATAATAAGGAGGTGCACGATTCGTGGCAAAAGTAGAGTTAAAGCAGCCGATTGTGCAGGAGATTTCAGAGCAGATCAAAGACGCGCAGTCCGTCGTATTGGTGGATTACCGCGGATTGACTGTGGACGAGGATACACAGCTTCGCAAACAGCTGAGGGAAGCTGGCGTTGTCTACAAAGTTTATAAAAATACATTGATGAACTTTGCGTTCCAGGGGACGGATTTTGAGAGTATGTCATCCTTTCTGAAAGGCCCAAGCGCAATTGCTGTTTCCAAAGATGATGCAACTGCACCGGCAAGGATCCTCGCAAAGTTTGCGAAGACAGCCCCGGCATTGGAGCTGAAGGCAGGCGTGGTAGAAGGTACATTTTATGATGCAGATGGAATCAAGGTAGTGGCTTCCATCCCATCCAGGGAGGAATTGCTTTCCAAGTTCCTGGGCAGCATCCAGTCCCCGATTACCAACCTGGCTCGCGTCCTGAATCAGATTGCAGAAAAAGGCGGTCCGGCTGCAGCGGCAGAAGCCGCTCCGGCAGCGGAAGCTCCCGCAGAAGAAGCTCCGGCAGAGGCATAAGAATAGCCCTGCGGGAGGCAGCATAGTCCCGTTTCCGCGGACTGTTACGTTTTGCAGGAATGGCCATGCGCAGGCAATGGCAGAGATTCCTTAATTTCATTATAAATATTATTATGGAGGAAAATTACAATGGCAAAATTGACAACGGAAGAATTTATCGAAGCAATTAAAGAGTTAACAGTATTAGAACTGAATGATTTAGTAAAAGCATGTGAGGAAGAGTTTGGCGTATCTGCAGCAGCAGGCGTAGTTGTTGCGGCGGCAGGCGGAGATGCAGGCGCAGCTGAAGAAGAGAAGACAGACTTTGATGTAGAGCTGACAGAGATTGGCCCGAACAAAGTTAAGGTAATCAAGGTTGTCCGTGAAGTGACCGGATTAGGCCTGAAGGAAGCAAAAGAACTGGTTGACAATGCGCCTAAGATTGTAAAAGAGGGCGCAGAGAAGGCTGAGGCTGAAGATATCAAGGCTAAGCTGGAAGGCGAAGGCGCTAAGGTAACCCTGAAATAATTTTCTGGGTTTCTTATAGAAGCATTTTTGCGTATTGTGATAGCAGGAGCAGCCCCATGTCTGGGAGAGGCCGCAGCAGTTTAGATTCTGGAAGGAACAAGCCGTTCTGAAATGCTGTGCATCCCAGGCGTGGGGCTGCTATTCTTATGGAGGTGTTACCATGGCAATTGTGAAGCCATTTTGTGCCATTCGGCCAAGCCGGGAGAAGGCTGGAGAAATAGCGGCTCTTCCTTATGATGTATATAACCGTCAGGAAGCCTGCGAGGCAGTCAGGAAGAACCCGCAGAGTTTCCTCAAGATAGACCGTGCCGAGACGCTTTTGGGAGACGGCGTTGACACGTATGCCCCAGAAGTTTACCAAAAAGCCCATGACGTGCTCTGGGAAATGGTGAGGGACGGCTCATTTATCAAGGAAGAGAAGCCGTGTTACTATATTTATGAGCTAACGATGGACGGCAGGGTGCAGACGGGGATCGCAGCCTGCGCCTCCATTGACGATTATGAACAGGGCATTATCAAGAAGCACGAAAACACCAGGGCAGAGAAAGAAGCGGACCGCATCCGCCATGTGGATGCCTGCAACGCCCAGACAGGGCCGATTTTCCTTGCCTACCGGGCAGATGCTGCCATCAACAGCATTGTGGACGCCGCCAAACAGCAGGCGCCCCTCTATGATTTTGTGTCAGAAGACGGCATCCGCCACAGGGTTTGGATGATTTCCGGGCAGGAACAGATTGCAGGCATGGAAGAGGCTTTTGCTGGGATTGGCGAAATCTATATTGCAGATGGGCATCATCGCGCGGCGTCTGCCGTGCGGGTAGGGCAGGAGCGCAGGAAAGCCCATCCGGGCTATACAGGGCAAGAAGAATTTAATTATTTCCTATCCGTGCTGTTTCCGGATGAGCAGCTGATGATCATGGATTACAACCGTGCGGTCAAGGATCTGAACGGGCTGACAGAAGAAGCGTTCCTCTCAAAGGTTGCTGAGATCTTCGAAGTAGGGGAGGCAGAGGCTTGTCCCATCAAACCGGACAAAAAGGGCGTCTTTACCATGTGTCTCCAGGGGAGATGGTACCGCTGTGCGATTAAGCCGGAGGATAGGTCTGGCGACCCGGTAAAAGGGCTGGATGTATCCATTCTGCAGGAGAAGCTGCTGGCGCCCGTGCTGCAGATCAAAGACCCCAAAACAGACAGCCGCATTGATTTCATCGGCGGCATCCGGGGCTTAGGGGAGCTGGAGCAAAGGTGCAGGAGGGACTGCGCGGTGGCATTTGCAATGTACCCAACGTCCATCCATGAGCTTTTTGCCGTTGCAGACGCCGGGATGCTGATGCCCCCCAAATCCACTTGGTTTGAGCCCAAGCTGCGGAGCGGGATTTTTATCCATGCACTGGATTAAAATACTTGGCAGAGCCTGTCAACAGCCTCCTGCATATGCCCCGGGTGGATGGCGGAATAATTAATTAAGAAGACATGCTCTTTCCCGGGGCAGCCATGATAATAGTACTGGGACAGGGAGGAAAGCCGGATCCCTTGCTTCTTTGCACGCTGCATAATCGCGTCATTGGAAGCAGGGGTGTCCACCTGCATCAGGAAGTGCAGGCCGGCGTTCTCCTCCATAATCACCGTCCGGGGCGCCAGGGAGCTGTCCTTTAAGTACCGCAGCAGCAAATCCCGCTGGTTATGGTAATAATTCCGCATCCGATTGATATGCCTCTCGAAATGCCCATCCTGCAAGAAACGCGTCAGTGTATATTGCTCAAAATTAGACACCGTACAAGAGTAAAATCCCATTTCCCGATAAAAACGTTCCATCAGATGCCCTGGCAGCACCATATAGCTGATACGGATGGTAGAAGCCAGGGTCTTGGAAAACGTGTTCATATAAATCACCTTCCCCATAGAATCAATGCTCTGCAAGGCGGGGATAGGCTTGCCCATAAAGCGGAATTCGCAGTCATAATCGTCCTCGATAATATAATGGGAATCCTTCTCCGCTGCCCAACCCAGCAGCTGATAACGCCGCCCAATGGGCATGATGATGCCTGTCGGGAAGTGGTGGGAGGGCGATATATGCACAATTTCCGCCCCCGACTCCTTCAGGCATTCTGTACGGATCCCCTGCCCGTCCAGCGGGATATGGTGGCAGGCGGCATGGTTGCTCTGGAAGATAGCCCCCACCTTCTGGTAGCCTGGATCTTCCACGGCATAGACCTTGTCATGCCCCAGCAGCTGGATCAGCAGCCCATATAGGTATTCCGTCCCAGCCCCCACCACAATCTGCTCTGGCGCGACCGTCATTCCTCGGAATTGCTTTAGGTATCTGGCAATCTCCTCCCGCAGCGGCAAGATGCCCCCGCTGGGCGGCCGTTCCATCAGCGCCATGCTGTCCCCGGCCATCACTTCCCGCACAAGCTTGGCCCAGATAGAAAAAGGGAAAGTATCCGGGTGCGTCTGGCTGCTGGAAAAATCTGCAAAATAGGCAGGCGCTTCCGGCGTTTTTGGCACAGGGATGCTGCCTGTGGAAGAAAAAGCAGCCGTAACGGTTCCCTTTGAGATATTTGATACATAATACCCTTTTTTGGGCATGGAATAAATATACCCTTCTGCCATAAGCTGCGCATAGGCATTTTCTATGGTAATGGCGCTGACGCCCAGATGCTTGGCCAGGCTGCGCTTCGAAGGAAGCCGGTCTTCAGGCGCCAGTATCCCATTTAGGATATCCTCCTTAATACATCTGTATAAATATCCGTACAGGCTCTCCCCGCCCCTGTCAGAGAAAGAATAAGTAAGCATGATGAAATCTCCAATCGCAATTTTTCTAGGGCTTTGGTTGTCATGGATGTATATGGGATAGTCTATCATAAAAAAAGGGCTGCGGCAATCTTAGTGTGGCGGTATTCCATCCCTTGGTTTCGACATTTTTCTAAAAGAAAATATGCTATCCTTCTTATTTGTGCCTAGTTGAAATGATGGAACGGGAGAATCGTGAGAACGTTTGTTGATTGCCTAATCATGTGGATACGCGCATAAAGTAATGCCTGGATTAGCATCCGCCTGGTGAGAAAATATTTACCAAAATATAAAGTAAATGTAATCATGCTCTCTGGATATACTAAAGGTAGCGGAAAGACATCATAACAGATATTGTTCCGCGTTCCGTATGGCCATTCCCCATTCTCAATATTGTAACCATTATTTTCTATGGAGGAAAAAATGATTTTAAAGAAATATTTGCAGCAAGAAGATTTTATAGTAAAATGTAATCATACCATCCATCTCCTGGAAGCCAGGCTCCAAAAGATTAACGCCGAGCTAACCCGCCGCTGCGGGCGGAATGTCATCCACGGCTTTTCCGCCCGCATTAAGACGTATGACAGTATTGCGGCCAAGCTCAGGCGCAAAGGCCTGGCAGAAACCGTGAAGGCCATGGAGGAAAACCTCAATGATGTTGTGGGCGTCCGTGCCGTCTGCACCTATACGGACGATCTGTACCAGATTGCAGAGATGCTCCGCGCCCAGAAGGATTTGCGCTTCATCAAAGAAAAAGATTACATCAAATTCCCCAAAAAGAGCGGCTATCGGAGTATGCACCTGATTTTCCGGGTTCCTATCTCTTTCCATGGGGAAACCCAATGGATCAAAGCCGAGGTGCAGCTGCGCACAGGCGCCATGGATTATTGGGCAGGGCTGGATTACCAGCTCCAGTATAAAAAAGAAAACCGGGAAGCGAAAAACATCAGCATTGAGCTTAGGCAGTATGCCAATGCCATTGAGCAGATTGACAGCAAAGTTCTGGAACTGCGCAAACGGATTGAGGCCATTTGAGCGGCCGATTCTTAGCGTTACATAATCGTTCTGGAATTTGGTATTGGGCAAGTTTATATTTAGGTAAATATTTTTCACAAGGCAAGGGCTTTCCGTATATCGTAAGGAAATGTATCGGCTTTCGAACCGTAACGGCTCGGGGCATTCCCCCATAAAAAGCCGCACAAAAATGGGCGTGTTGGTTTATCTAAATATAAGCTTGCTGTTACATAAGGGAGGAAAAGGAATGTTTAAGATATTTCTTGTAGACGACGAAAGCACCGTCAGGGAAAGCCTGCGTGACAATATTATGTGGCATCAGTATGGGTTCCAGTTGGTAGGGGAAGCCTCCGACGGGGAAATGGCGCTGCCGCTGATACGGAAGCTGGAGCCGGACTTGCTGGTGACAGACATTGCCATGCCCTTTATGGATGGGCTGGCGCTTTCGCGGATTGTAAAGCAGGAATTCCCCCATGTAAAAATTATCGTTATCAGCGGCCATGGAGATTTTGAGCATGCCAGGCAGGCCATTCAGATTGGCGTTGACCAGTTTCTGCTGAAGCCTGTGACCCGCCTGTCCATGCAGAAATCACTGCAGGAAATCCGCAGGAAACTGGAAGATGAGCAGGCAAAAGAGGACAGCCTGGAGAAATTGCGCGAAGACATGCAGGAATATGAGCAGTTCTCCAAACGGAATTTTTTTGAAAAGATGTTTGAAGGGCAGATGACGGTCCAGGAAATCTACGAAGAGGCGCAAAGATACGCCTTGGAGATCGATGCGCCCTGCTACAACCTGGCCATGGTGAGCCTGCGGGAGAGGCAGGGGCAGAATAAGGGCGTCTGGGATTCGAGGCTGCTGGCCGGCAAGCGCGAGGAACTGCTGCGGTATTTCCAGCGTTACCCGGAGTACCTGATTTTCCGCTGGAACATCCATATATACGGCATACTGATTAAGGGGGAGGAAGGGCAGATGGAGGAATTGAAGGCCAAGTGCCAGGAGGGCATTGTCCGCATCTGTTCCGCGTCCGGCGGGGAGCTGGAATGGTGCTGCGCCATGGGGGAGCCTGTCAGCCGCCTGAGCCTTCTGCCCCAGGTTTACGATAGGGTAAACCATATGATGTCCTACCGATTCCTGAAGCCGGAACAGCATATCTTGACAATGGAGTCAGAAAACCTGGCGCCCAGGCGGGAGGGCGTGGCTACCCTTGGGGACGTGGTGATTTCCCAGACCAATCCGGAGATTATCCACAAATTTCTCCTGCGTGGGCAAGAAGGGGAGGTAGAGGATTTTGTAGATTCCTATCTGAAAAGCCAGGGACAGGCTCTGCGTTCGAGGATTTTCCGGGATTACCTGGTGCTGAGCATCCGCTTCACGGCCATTGCCTTTGTGGAAAACCTGGGCTACAGCGCGCAGGATCTGTTGGAAAATACTTATACGGAGAAGATGCAGGTCCTTAGCCTGAGCCTGGAAGAGATGAAGCCTTATATGCAGGAGCTGATGTACCGAGCCATTAAGCTGGGATGTAAGGCCATGGATAATCGGAGCAAGCGGATGATCCAAAAGGCCAGGGGCTATATTGAAGAAAATTATGCCCGCGCCAGTATTTCCCTTAATGAAGCCGCCCGTGCGGCAGAAGTCAGCCCCAACTATTTCAGCGCCACTTTCCGCCAGGAGATGGGCATGACCTTCACGGAATATGTGACCAAGAAGCGTATGGAAAAAGCCAAGCGCCTCCTGCGCCAGACAGAACGCAATGCGGGCGATATAGCGGCGGAGGTAGGGTTTAAGGATCCCCATTACTTTAGCTTCGTCTTTAAGAAGACCCAGGGATGCACGCCCAAGGAATACCGCAGCCGCCCGAAAGGCTAAATCCTTGGTAAATGTTCGTGTTTTCAAGGCCAGAGGATGCGGTGGATGCCCCAAAGCCCAGGCGTTTGCCGTCTATTCCAAACGGGGCAGCACAGGATAAGGCGCATCGCTTCCTTTCTGGATAATCTGCCATGATAGCTCCTCAGAGAATACGGTTTCTCCCTGGATCATTCGGATGAGGGCGGAAGCTGCCATGAACCCGATTTCATGGCTCTTGTGGGACAGGGTAGTGATGCGGATGGAATCAAGGTCGCTCATGTAGCTGTTGTCAAAGGAAACCACGGAGATATCTTCCGGGATCCGTATGCCTGCGTAGTGCAGCTCTTTGATCAGCCAATAGGCAATCTCATCGTCCTGGCAGATGACGGCAGAATACATATCCTTGTTCCTGCGTAGGAAATCCGTCAAAAATCCCGTATCAGACCTGGTTTCCAGCGCTTCCAGCATGGCAGAGGTATACCAGGACACCAATTCGTCGGCGGCTGGGATGCCAAAATCCCGCAAGGCCGCCACATAGCCGCCATAGCGGTCGATCCCGCGGATATCGTCAATGCGGAAGATCCCCGCAATGTGGGTGTGCCCCTGCTGTGCCAGATGCCTGGCCAGAAGGTAGCCTCCGTAATAATTATCATCCTTGATGTAGATTGCGGATGTTAAGGCAGGGTAATTCCCGCCCAGAAACAGAATAGACACGCCCTGGGCTGCCAGCTGTTCATAAAGGTCGAGGTTGGGGTTTGGCAGGGCGCTTTTTGTCCCTTCCACAATCAGCCCGCGGATGGGGGAGGCATTCAGTTCCTCTAGGATCTGGCGTTCCTGCGCAATCCTTGCATAAGTGGAATAAGTATTTGTGGAATAGCCTTTTTTGCGCAGGAAAGACTTAATGTCTGCCAGGATGGCAGGCATGGTATATTCCTCGGCGTGATTCACCACAAGCGCCACGCTGTTCTGCCTGCCGCCTAGGCCGGTGGAAAAAGAGCCGCTGCCTTGGCGTTTCTCAATCAGCCCTTCCTCTTCCAGAAGCCGCAGGGCCGTGCGTACCGTCTGGCGGCTCACATGATATCGTTCACACAGTATGCTTTCTGAGGGCAGTTTGTAAACGCCATTTCCCGTATTCTTCAGAAGCAGTTCTTTGAGGATATTGGCAAGCCATATATATTTTACCGGCATCTGGAAACCTCCTTTGTCTGAAATGATTTTTTCGTTTATCGTTCCCTTAACATGCTCTAGTATATCATTTTTCCGTGCAAGTGTCACGGTGTCAGCCAGATAATCGTAAAAAAATTACAAAAAATAAAGGGACATGTAGTTTTTTGAATCATAATGTTAAATTTATTTACATAAAATAATGAACAAGTATAAGGATAAAACATATAAAAGTTTAGCAAGATAGAAAAAGTGACAAAAAAAATAGGAAATAGAAGGATAAAATTTAGGATATATTTTCGAGATTTTTACTAAAATCGTAAAAAAGTATAAATTTAGAATAAAATAATATAAAAAATAATGAGACTTGTATTTTTTTAAGACAAATATAAGAAAACTTATATTGGATATTGCGACAAACATAATTATGTAAGGGAAATTCTTATTGACGAATAGGGAATAAAAAACTAAAATAGGAGATACAAACGGCAATTGTGCCGTAATTTAGAAAGGGAGGACATTTTAATGTTAAGAAAGAAGTTAGCAGCATTTCTTGCAGTAGCAGTAGTAGCAGTAGGAGTAGTAGGTTGTGGCGGTGGAAATGAGCCGGCATCCACCAATGGTAACGCAAATACAGAAACACCGGAAGAGACACCTGATACGCCAGAAGAGACTCCGGAAGAGACACCTGATACGCCAGAAGAGACTCCGGAAGAGACACCTGATACGCCAGAAGAGAGTGGCGATGCAGCGCCAAGCGGCGGAACCATCAAAGTCGGCGTTATCAACAATGACCCGAACGAGTCTGGATACCGTACAGCCAACGACAGGGATATGAAGGAAATGTTCACAGAAGCAAACGGATACGAAGCATCCTTCGCTTACAGCCTGAAGAATGACGAGCAGATTACAGCAGCTCAGACAATGATCCAGAACGGCGTTGATTACCTGCTTCTTTCCGCAGCTGATACCGCTGGCTGGGATTCCGTACTTCAGGATGCGAATGACCAGGGAATTAGGGTAATTCTGTTTGACCGTGTTGTTGATGCAGATGAGAACCTTTATGAGGCAGCTATCATTTCCGATATGCCGGCAGAAGGACAGAGGGCAGTTGACTGGTTAGCAGGCCAGAATCTTGACGAATACAACATCATCCATATCCAGGGCGTTATGGGTTCCTCACCACAGCAGGGACGTTCCGGCGCATTGGATGAGAAGGTTGCAGCAGAAGACAATTGGAACATCGTAGCACAGCAGACAGCTGAGTGGAATGCAGAGAAGGCACAGCAGATTGTTCAGTCCGTAATCGACAGCGGTGAGAAGTTCAATGTAATCTATGCAGAGAACGATGATATGGCTAAGGGTGCAGTTGCAGCTCTTGATGCAGCAAATATTTCCCACGGCGTTGACGGCGATGTAGTTATTATGGGTTTTGACTGCAATACATGGGCTCTGGAAGAAGTTCTGGCAGGAAACTGGAACTATGACGGACAGTGCAACCCATACCAGGCAAAATACATCGCTGAAGTTATTAAGACACTGGAAAGTGGCGGAACGGTTGAAGAGAAGACCATCTATCTGGAAGAGAAGGGCTTTGAGGCTGGGACAATTACACAGGCTGACATTGACGAGAATGGAATCTAATTTTAGATAGCAGTTTTTGAAATATAAGTATGATTTGCGAATTTTAAAAAGCGCGGCGCGGTGAAGCATAGAACTTAGAGGCTGCACCGCGCCTTGTTTTTTGAAATAATATTTTAGGAGGTGAACTCAAGGGTGAAAGACAATGCTGTATTAGAGATGAGGAACATCCACAAGAGCTTCCCTGGAGTGAAGGCCTTGCAGGGGGTAGATTTTACACTGCGCAAAGGTGAAGTCCATGCGTTGATGGGTGAGAACGGTGCGGGAAAATCGACTTTGATCAAGGTTTTGACAGGGGTTTATGGGAAGGACGAAGGCGATATCTTCCTGGACGGCCATCAGGGGCCGATTGCGATCCATTCGCCGCAGGATGCACAGAACGTGGGGATAAGTACTGTGTATCAGGAAATCACGTTATGCCCAAACCTTTCAGTGGCTGAGAATATGTTCATTGGAAGGACGAAGGGGATGGGGCAGAACTGGAAGAAGATGAACAAGGATACGGAGAAGATCCTTCAGTCATTGGATATCCCGGCTACCGCCACCCAGCAGCTGGAGAGCTGTTCGATTGCTGTCCAGCAGATGATTGCCATTGCCCGTGCCGTGGACATGGACTGTAAGGTACTGGTGCTGGATGAGCCGACATCATCCCTGGATGAGCAGGAAGTTGCCAAGTTGTTTAAGCTGATGCGTGACCTGAGGAGCAGGGGCGTTGGTATCGTATTCGTTACCCATTTCCTCGATCAGGTATATGAGATCTGCGACAGGATTACCGTTATGCGCGATGGCCAGCTGGTGGGCGAGTTCCCAATCAAGGATCTGCCGCGCGTGAAGCTGGTGTCCAAGATGCTCGGCAAAGAGCTGGATGATATGGCCGACATCAAGGGTGATCAGAAGGAATATGAGAGGAAGGCAGGCGCAGTGCCTGTATTAGAGGCGGAAGGGCTTGTGAGCGATGCTGGCATCAAGCCGTTTGACTTCCATATTGACAAGGGAGAAGTCAATGGATTTACCGGGCTGCTTGGCTCTGGCCGAAGCGAGTGTGTGCGTGCAATTTTCGGCGCTGACCGTGTGACTGGCGGGCATGTGAAGATGAACGGCAAGCCTGTGAAAATCAATAAGCCTCTGGACGCTATGAAGAATGGTATCGCATACCTTCCAGAAGACCGTAAGGTCGATGGTATTGTAGGAGACCTTTCCGTCCGTGACAACATTATACTTGCGCAGCAGGTTTTGAAAGGCTTCTTCAAACCCTTCTCGAAAGCTGAGTGCTATAAGATTGCTGACGAGTACATAAAGCTGCTGAGCATCAAGACGGCTTCCGCAGATACGCCGATTAAGTCGCTTTCCGGCGGGAATCAGCAGAAGGTTATCTTGGCGCGCTGGCTGTTTACCCATCCGGAGTACCTTATTTTGGATGAGCCGACCCGTGGTATTGACATTGGTACCAAGATTGATATTCAGAAATTAGTGCTTAAGCTGGCTTCCGAAGGTATGAGCGTTACCTTTATCTCTTCTGAAATGGATGAGATGCTGCGTACCTGCTCCCGCTTAGTGGTTATGCGTGACCGCAAAATGGTAGGCGAGCTGTCCGGCCAGGATCTGAATCAGAATAAGGTTATGAGTACGATTGCCGGAGGTGATAAATAATGACGATTGAAGCGAACAAAAAAGACAATCCTTTGATGAAGCTGGTGAGGAACCAGATGTTCATTCCCCTTCTTGCGCTGTTCATTCTTGCGCTTTTCAACTTGATTGCCGATCCCGGGTTTTTCGCCATTACGCTGAAAGAGAACAGCGCAGGGAATCCGGTTCTGTCGGGCTATTTGATTACCATCTTAGATTATGGCTCTGAGCTTGCCATCCTGGCAATCGGCATGACGCTGGTAACGGCAGCTTCCGGCGGGCAGGATATCAGCGTGGGCGCAGCCGTTGCGATCAGTGGTAGCGTGCTGCTCCGTGTGCTCTGCGGCAGCAATACCCGTCCGGAGACGCTGCAGGCTCCGATTATTGTCGCTTTCCTGATAAGCTGCGTGGTAGCGGCGCTGTTTGGCGCATTTAACGGTGTGCTGGTGGCTTACTTCAAGATACAGCCGATGATTGCGACTTTGATCCTGTATACGGCAGGGCGTTCCATTGCTGCATGGATCAACAACAATGAGCTTCCGGTTGTAAGCGATGAGACACTTACATATTTTGGCGGCTATATTCCAGGGGTTCCGATCCCAACGCCATTCTTTATCGCAGTAATCTGCCTTGTGATTATCACATTAGTGCTGAAATTTACAAACCTCAGGTTATATACCCAGTCTGTTGGTATTAACCAGAGTTCCTCCAGGCTGAACGGCCTGAACCCAGAGATGATCAAGGTTATTACCTTCGTGATCCTCGGCCTGTGCGTGGCAGTGGTTGGATTAATTAAGGTCAGCCGCGTATCTACGATTAACTACTCCGTTATTGCCAAGGATATTGAAATGGACGCCATCCTGGCAGTTGCTCTGGGCGGCAACGCACTGAGCGGCGGTAAGTTCAACATGGCGTCTTCCATCTTAGGCGCTTATGTTATCCAGTTCCTTACCCAGACCTTGTACAAATTCAAGGTGCAGTCTGATGCGCTTCCGGCATACAAGGCGATTGTCGTTATCGTGCTGGTTGTAATCAGCGCTCCGACTGTAAAGGATTGGTTCTCAAGCGTGACGAAGAAATTTAAGACTAAGGAGGTGGCATAGTATGAATAAGAAAACATCCGGTGGTTTTGGAGATAAGATTAAAAACCTTACCGATACGAACCTACTCCTTTCCATTACGATTATTGTATTTTTCCTGATGTATATTGGCGCGATTATCTTCCAGGGGCAAGGCTTCCGTAACCCGCAGGCTTTCCTTAACCTGCTGAATGCAAATGCGGCGCTGATTATCCTATCCTGCGGCCTGAGCCTGGTAATGATTACCGGCGGGATTGATATCTCTGTCGGCGGCGTGACAGCGTTGGTTAGTATGTGCTGTGCCGTATATCTGGATTTTAAAGGCGGCAATGTGTTTGTGTCCGTATTGATTGCCCTGGCAATCGGCCTTTTGTTTGGCGCATTCCAGGGATTCCTGGTAGCTTACCTGGATATCCAGCCGTTTATTATTACCCTGGCGGGTATGTTCTTTGCCCGTGGTATGACGACCATCGTTAACACGAAGCCGTTTAACGTAGCGAATGAGGCGTTTAAGGCGCTGAAGAATACCCGTGTGGTTGTGCCTGGGCTTGGAACTACAAACCGCCGCGGCATTTATGTAGACGCTTATGTGGAGATTGGCGTAATTGTTGCCATCCTTGTGGTTATCGTAATGTTCTGCATGCTCCGCTGGACGAAGTTGGGCCGTAACTTCTATGCAGTGGGCGGAAACCGCCAGAGTGCATTGATGCTCGGTATCAACGTAAAAAGGACACGTTTCCTTTCCCATCTGTTCTGCGGGCTTCTGGCAGGCATTGGCGGCTTTGTTTACTTCCTGCACGTAGGCTCTGGTTCTGCATCCCATGCGACTGGCGCAGAAATGGACGCGATTGCATCATCCATCATCGGCGGTACGATGCTGACGGGCGGTGTTGGTAATATTGCAGGTACCTTCTTCGGTGTGCTTTCCTTGGGCACGATCCAGAACATCGTATCCACGGCAGGACTTGACCAGGCATGGTGGACAGGAATTACAAGGGCATTGATGCTCTGCCTGTTCCTGGTAATCCAGAGCGTGGTTATGGCGCGTAAGAAGAAAGCCAAAGCATAAACAGGCCAAAAAGGCTGACCCAAGAAGAAAGTTTAGAAAAGCTTAAAAGAAGCATGGTATAAGCGTTAGATGATGGCTTATGCAGCGGTGTATAAGGCCGCGGGGAATGTTTTTGTTCCCTGCGGCCTTTGCTTTGCGATTGCTTTGCGATTGTTGTGAGAGTACGATCTGTGATCGAAAGAAACGATTTGCAAAGCAACGGACGCTGCTTCGGGTATATTTTTAAAATAGTTTCTCCATTTTTTGTTGATTTTTCACGAAAGATCTAGTACAATTATTGAGTAGAATCGTGCAAAATAGCAAGAAAGCAAGTAATTAATCCAGCTATTTTACGCAAAATATTATAAAGGAGGGCTTTTATTATGAAGCAGTGCATGAAGCGGTACCTGGCATTAATCTTAACATTTGCCATGGTATTCACCATGCTTCCCTCAACCCTGGTACGTGCAGAAGGCGAGGGAGGAACTGTCGGCGTGACCCAGACAGTGAAGGCAAGTAAGTTTGTGGTAGCTGGGTCAGAAGGCATCAAAGATGGTACCAACGGGGCAAAATCATACCTGATTGGTACGAGCGAGATTACAGAAACAGGAAACGAGAAGGCCGCGGCATATGTTGCGGATGAGACAGGCAAAGGCAGGAATCAGGTAGGCAGCTGCAGGGTTGCAGGATTGGGCTTTGCATTGCCGCAGGGGCTGGATGTGGAGTCGATTGCCAATGCATCCGTCGAAATCACCATATTTGACGGTAATGACGTACTCAACAACGGCATGGAGACAAAGGCAGGTTTGTTCCGGGTAGCCGCAGAGAAATATGAGGGGCTCCAGTCCGACAACACATCCAATGCGCCAGGGGCAACCTTCCCGGCATTAGATGGCTACACGAAGGATAAGACGGTCTATGGGGATGGGTGGATTTTCTTCCATAAGTATGAGGCTCAGGATCAGAAGGTTACGTTTGATGTAACGAATTGGATTAAGGAAGCGGTTACAAATAAGGATGCAAATGCAGTTTTCCGTCTGCAGACAGTAATGGGCGGTTTTTATGTATATGATGCGAACGCAGGGGATCTTGCGCCTGCTCTTTCTATCACGACCATGGGCAAGGTTTCTGACAGCGCCATCGCATCTTATGATTTCGATAAGTATCAGGCGGGCGAGGGAAATACCCTTACAGATGGAACCAGTACCTTAGCGCTGGAAGCTGTAAATGGCGGTAAGCTGCCAGAATTGGCACAGGATGAGCGGAGAGGGCAGGTTCTGTCCCTTACAGAGCAAAATTATGACAAGAGAGGCTATGCGCTCCTTCCATCCAATCCGTTTGCTGGGAAATCAGTGGATAATGGCTTTACCCTGAGTTTTTGGACAAAGTCTAAGAAGGCGCCGGCCAACAACCGCTGTCTGCTTGACTTTGAAGTGGCTCCTGCTGCGGCAGGCAAGAGGGCAGGGACAGTTGCCGTGAACCAGTCTTATGTATACTGGAATACCACAGATCAGAATGAGAACTTTATGGATTTCCAGACCGACAAACTGGATCTGGCCGCGGCAAATGGCTGGGTGATGGTGACGATGGCGATTACCAAGGAAGGGGTTACCTTCTACCGCAATAACCAGAAGATATCCCATAATATCACATCACAGCATAGCACAGATTATGTACAGATGATTGGCGATATGGCAGGGACCAGCGGCTTGGTTGAGAACGCGGAAGATACCAAGGTGCGTATCGGCGCAAGCCTTGCAACCTATTGGCATTGTGCAGGCGCATGGATTGACGATATTTCCTTCTATGACAGGGCTCTGTCCGATGGAGAAGTGTCAGCGCTTTATAATGAGACGTATGTTCCAGTAGAGCTGCAGGGCGTTACCGTTTCTGGGCCGAAGGAAGTGGATGAAGAAAAGAGCATCCAGCTGACCAGGACGCTGGCGCCTACAGATGCTACCGTTGATACAACTACCATTTGGAAATCCAGTGATGAGAGCGTCCTGAAAATTGATGCAAATGGCAAGGCGACAGGCCTTAAGGGAGGAAAAGCAAGCGTAACGGCAACCGTTGCCGGCATCACCTCCGAGCCTTATGAGATTACGGTAAATAAGTTAAACTTCACCGAAGAATTGGAAGCAGGGAAATACCTGACAGTATATTCCACAACAAAGGCCTTCTATGCCAATGCTGCCAACCTGGAACAGGAAACCAGGAGCGTCTATATGGCAGTCAGCAAGGATGGCAAGGAATTTGAAGTATTGAACAATGGCGGCGGCGTGATCTTCTCCAAAAACACAAGCGGTACGCTCCGGGTGACAGAACCCAAGATTGCCAAAGTAGACGGCAAGTTTACGGTTGTTGCCAAAGATTCAGATACATCCAAAGGATTCCATAAATTCACTTCTGCAGATGGCGTGAATTATTATGATGATGAGATTGTCCAGGAGAGCGGCATTGCTGATGCTAACCTGAAGAAATCCAACTTCAAGCTGATGCTGCATGGCGAAAATATCCTTAACACTGATGAGAGTATTACTTTAGGCAATGCCCTGAAGCTTACGGATGAAGAGTACACATATATTGTAAATAAGCTTGGTACCGTAGTGAACAATGGGCTGGAAGAATTGGCTGAAGTAGATGCTACGGGTGTAAAAGATGCAGACGGGCTTCTTGGCAAGCTGCAGAAGACCGTAAATGCAACTTATACTGACGGCTCTGTCCAGAAGTTTAATATTGACTGGAGCGAGGCGGTTAAGAATGTTGATTTGACGAAACCAGGTAGCTATGAGCTGACAGGAAATGTAATCCAGACACAGTATATTAACAAATTAAAAGAATTAAATGGGAGCAGCCTCCCAGATGATGATCCGGCAAATGTAGGTGTGAATTTCCCGGATAATTACGATCCGGCAACTGGGACCGTATACTATGACAAGACAAAATTTGTAGAAGGCATGGCCGATCCCTGTATTTATTGGGATGAGCAGACGGGATATTATTACATGACAGGTTCTTATTTCCCGGAGAGCGGCGATGAAATTGATGCCAATGACAAGACGGAGCAGTATGACCGTGTGGTATTGAGGCGCGCAAGGACATTGGAAGGCCTTCAGAGCCGCAAAGACCAGGTAACCATCTGGAAGGTTGGGAACCAGGGATACACAGATGCCAACGGGACACAGGCAGAGCGCGGCTACCGCTATATCTGGGCGCCGGAAATCCACCGTGTAGGCGATAACTGGGTGGTTTACTTTACCGAGAGCCACAGCAGCCTGTTCGATATTTTCTGCCATGTATTAGTGCTGCCAGGCGACCAGGATCCATATGAGACAGCGTTAACCGCTTCAAACCAGGTATCTCAATGGAAAGATTACAAGATGACCTCTACACAGGCAAATGACCCGTTCAATCTAGCATTTTGCCTGGATATGACGTATTTTAAAGATGAAGTGAATGGCACATCCTATGTTATCTGGGCAGGGAAGCCAACAGTAGCTTATCAGGGTACCAGCACGGATTTATTCATTGCGACGGTAGACGAGAGCCAGCCATGGAAGATTACTTCTGCGCCGACCCGCCTCACCAAGTCTGATTATGGATGGGAGCGTGTGCGTTTCTGTGTAAATGAGGGCGCGACAATATTGCAGCACGATGGAAATGTTTTTATGTGCTATTCCGTTTCCGGGACAGGATCTGAGTATGCAATCGGTATGTGCAATGCCAAAGGCGGAGCAGATTTGCTGGATATCAATAATTGGACGAAGAGTCCCTATCCGTTGCTGACCTCCCGCGATGTGAATGGAGAAGAAGGACCAGGGCATAACTCCTTTACGGTAGACCAGGATGGAAATGCTATTTTTGTATACCATGCAAGGCCGACTTCCCATAATTATCAGAAATGCGGCAAGTACAATAGCGAGCCGCTGAACGACCCCTGCCGCCATGCGCGCCTGAAGCGCGTACACTGGTCAGCAGACGGTACGCCAATCCTGAAGATGACCTATGAAAATGAGCTTCTGGATCAGTTTAAGACAGTAAAGGTAAAGGTAAAAGTTGGGGAACCTACGGTACCTGTAGCCAGCGTGAAGTTAAGCAAGACATCCCTTACCATGTATGTAAAGGATAAAGCTGTGACCCTGAAGGCAACCGTATCCCCAAGCAATGCGACAGACAAGGCTGTGACATGGAACAGCAGCAATGTCAAAGTAGCCAAAGTAGACGCCAACGGCAAGGTAACCCCAGTGGCAAAGGGAACCGCAACCATCACTGCCAAGACAGCCAATGGCAAGACAGCCACCTGTAAGGTAACGGTTAAGGTACATGTCACCAAGGTAACTCTGTCCAAGAAGACGGCTACCATGGGCGAGAAGGGATCCCTTGCTTTGACGGCAACCGTATCGCCAAGTAACGCAAATGACAAGAAAGTAACCTGGAAGAGCAGCAAGACGAGCCTTGCTACGGTTTCCTCCAGGGGCGTAGTCAAGGCCAAGAAGGCCGGCAAGGTAAAGATTACCGCCAAAGCAGACGGCAAATCCGCAACCTGCACCATCACCATCAAGAAGGCTCCGACCAAGATTACCGTCAAGAAGCCAAGCGTTACCATCAAGAGGAAGAAAACATACAAGATTAAGTATACCTTAAAGCCAAGCGGCGCAATGAACAAGGTTACCTACAGCTCTAATAAGAAGAGCGTTGCCACGGTATCCAAGTCAGGCGTTATCAAAGGCGTAAAGAAGGGCACGGCTGTAATTACGGTTAAGACCTATAACAAGAAAACGGCAAAGATTAAAGTAAGGGTAAAATAATTTACCCGGAAAGTAAGGCACACCCCTGATTCCTGCGATGCGTTTCGTTACCTGTAAGGCAATTGCTTTCCTGGCAGATCTGGGAAGAAGCAGGGGTTTGAGAAAAGGCATGGCTTGGCGGCCATGCCTTTTCCGTTTCTAACGTTACCATGCGTGGCTTCCTGGCCGTGAACCGCCATGCAGCGCCACAGTGAGAAAGGAGAAAAAATGGCACAAATATTGCAATTAGACGAAATCCAGGAAAGGGTAGTTTTGGTAGGCGTCAGCCAGCAAGAAGGGGATGATGCAAAGGATTCTTTGGATGAGCTGGCCGAACTGGCACAGACTGCCGGTGCCCAGGTGGTCGGCACAGTCCTCCAGTCCAGGGAAAGCATTCACCCGGGTACCTATGTGGGTACTGGAAAACTTCTGGAAATCCGCCAGCTGCTGTCCGAAACAGATGCCACAGGGATTATCTGTGACGATGAGCTGTCCCCTGCCCAGCTGCGGAACATGGAAGATGAATTGGAATGTAAGATTATGGATCGTACCTTGCTGATCCTGGATATTTTTGCCGCCAGGGCTTCCACCAGCGAAGGCAAAATCCAGGTGGAGCTTGCCCAGCTTCGGTATAGGATGAGCCGCCTATCCGGCCTGGGCAAAGCGCTATCCCGCCTGGGCGGCGGCATTGGCACCCGGGGGCCTGGCGAGAAGAAGCTGGAAATGGACCGCCGCCTGATTAAGTCCCGCATTTCCCATCTGAAACAGGAACTGGCGCAAGTGCGGCAGCACCGGGAAGTGGCCAGGAGCCAAAGGAGCCGCAGCCATACGAAGAGCGCGGCCATTGTAGGCTATACCAATGCCGGGAAGTCCACCCTGCTCAATTGCCTGACAGATGCAGATGTACTGGAAGAAGATAAGCTGTTTGCCACCCTGGATCCCACGACCCGCATCTTGAAGCTGGACAGCGGCCAGGAGCTTCTGCTCACGGATACGGTTGGTTTTATCCGTAAGCTGCCGCACCACTTGATCGAGGCCTTCAAAAGCACACTGGAAGAGGCAAAGTATGCAGATTTTATCCTCCATGTGGTAGACGCCTCCAATCCCCAGCGGGAAAAGCAGATGCACATTGTCTATGAGACATTGCAGAGCCTGGGAATTTCTGGTAAAAAAGTTATCACCTTATGGAATAAGCAGGATAAGCTCTCAGAGCCAGAACGGATCCATGATGCGCGGGCGGATAGAGCCTTATGGATTTCTGCGAAGAGCGGATATGGGATAGATGAGCTGAAAGGGATCTTAGAAGAAACCTTACGGGAAGATAAGAGGCTGCTGGAAGGCGTGTTCCCTTACAGCGAAGGCGGGCAGGTTTCGCTGGTTCGCAAGTTTGGGGAGCTGCTGGAAGAAGAATATCAAGAAGACGGCATCTATGTCAAGGCCTTTGTGCCGAGGGAATTGTATCATAACCTGCAAATCAAAATGGAAGCTTGAAGTATCGCCCAGGCATCAGAGCCATATAAGGACATAATGCCTGGGTTTTTATACCCTTACCATTTCAGCAAAGCTGCTCCCCAGGTAAGCCCTGCGCCAAATCCTGACAGCAGGATCAGGCTGTCTTTGGGCAGCATTCCTTTTTTATTTACCTCATCTAAAAGGATGGGGATGCTGGCCGCGGAAGTATTGCCGCAATGGCTTACATTAGAAGGAAACTTCTCTAAAGGAAGCTTGAGTTTGCGGGCAATGGAAGCAATAATCCGATAATTCGCCTGGTGGAGCAGATAATAATCAACGTCGGCGGGCTGCATACCGGCCTGCTGCAAAAGAGCCTGGATGCATTCCGGCTCTTTTTTGACAGCAAACTTAAATACTTCCTGCCCGTCCATAAAGAGATAGTCTAACTCCGTGCCAGTATGGATATAAGGATTGTTGTTCGACCGGTTCCGGCAGACGAGGATATCGCCGCCGCTGCCATCCGAGCCCTGCAGGGAGGCAATCATCCCTTCCTCAGAGGCCTTAGCTACGGCAGCCCCTGCCCCGTCGCCAAACAGGACACAGGTAGAACGGTCTGACCAGTCAATCAGCTTGGAGAGGGTTTCCACGCCAATAATCAGCGCTGTTTGGTAAATGCCAGCCTGGAAATACGCATCCACCGTATTTAATGCAAAGAGGAACCCAGAGCAGGCCGCATTGATGTCAAAGGCGGCCGCATGGGAGGCCCCCAGCTCCTTCTGTACCATGCAGGCCGTGCTGGGCGTCATGAAATCGGAGGAGACAGTGGCCACCAGGATGAGATCCAGCTGCTGGGGGAGGATCCCTGCGTCCGTCAAGGCAGCCTGGCCTGCCTTGACAGCCATGGAGAGGGTAGTTTCATGCTCTGCGGATACCAGGTGGCGCCCGCAGATTCCCGTGCGGCTCTGGATCCATTCATCGCTGGTATCCACAAGGGCAGACAGCGCATCATTTGTTACAATCTTATCCGGGAGGCAGCTTCCGGTGCCAATAATTTTTGCTCTCATTTTATCATCCTATCCTTTGATGTTTGCTACATTTCTATTAGCGTATCCCTAATGGTTTGATAATCAAAATAATTATATATTTAATATAAACGCAGAAAGGCAATTTGTCAATGGGAACTTTTCTGTTTCTCTGTGCATAGTATAAAAGAAAAAAGGTGTTACTATTGACTGGCTCAGGATTGGGCGTGAGCGGAGCATAGGATCCGTTCTCATGCCATGGATAGTAACAAAAAGGTGGAGGAAGCATGGCGATTACAATTATCTTAGATGCCGGGCATGGAGGGTACGACAACGGCGCGTCTTATCAGGGAAGGAAGGAAAAGGATGATACCCTGCGGGTAACTCTGGCTGTGGGGGATGAGCTAGAGCGGGAGGGATACAATGTGCTTTACACAAGGACGGAGGACAGGTACGACTCTCCGATAGAGAAGGCACAGATTGCCAACCGTTCCGGGGCGGATTACTTTATCTCGTTCCATCGTAATTCCAGTGTGACTCCCAACACGTACCAGGGCACACAGGCTCTGGTCTATGAGGCGGATTCGGAGGCGGCAAGGCTGGGCAAATCCATCAATGACGAGCTGGTGGAATTTGGATTCAAAGACCTGGATGTGGTGGAGCGCCCGGGGCTTGTGGTCTTGCGGAGGACGGAGATGCCGGCGGTGCTGATGGAGCTGGGATTTATCAACAATACAGGGGACAATCAGCTGTTTGACCAGCAGTTCGACGAGATGGTGGACGCCATCGTGGAAGGGATCCGGCGAGCGCTGCCGCTGGAGGGGCAGCCCAGGCGGTATGGGGTGCAGGTAGGGCTGTATCAGTACGAGTCCAATGCGGACTATATGGAAGAACAGTTGGAAGATCAGGGATATTCCGTGGAAATCCTGTGGCAAGACCCGTACTACGCCGTTGTGGTGGGAGAGGTAGCGACACTGGAAGAAGCCGCAGCACTACAGGCCAGGCTGCGCCAGGATGGCTATGATACGCTGGTGGTAAATTTATAGTAGGAATATAAAAGTGATATTCACGCCTCAGGAACGCGCAAAACTGTGCGTTCCGTGAGAACACATCCGCGCAGGAGAGATGTACCATACAGGGGATAGGTTGCAAGCGTGTGGGGCGAATCATACTTAAGAAATCTTAAATTTCTATAAATTAGTAAAATTTTATTTACATTTGCTGTTAAATCAGCTAAGATATGCATATCCTTTGTTGTGCCTTTTTTGGAGGCAGTGGGTCAGAGCTGGATAGAAGAGCTTTCTTAAGTATATTGTCAGCACAAGGTCTGTGCATTTGATCCCGAAATATAGATAGTATATTCGTTTTCCATTTACACCTGATAAATGTATTTCTCCGAACACAAAGGAGAGATAAGATGAAAATAGCATTTTGGAGTGGACAGGAAAAGGTGGGTACGACTTTTAACACAGCAGCGATTGCTTGTGCGGCAGTGATGATGTATCCGATATCCATAGGGATGATTTCCAGTGATTATTGTGACAGGGATTTAGAGAAGAACTTTCAAGGAAAAGCACAGGATGGCAGGAGAGCCTGGAGGCGCTGGAATGGCGGCGGGCCATGGGAGGCCGGAGGAACTCTGGCAGCAGGCCAGGCCATGGCGGCTGTGGCGGCAGGAAAAGAGGCTGGAGGGCTCTTGGTGGCAGCTGAAGAGGAAGAATATTTTCTGGACGGCGGGCTGGACTGTCTGCTGTGCAGGGAAGAAGAATTGGATGGACAGCTGCTTCGGCAAAATATGCAGCAGATCATCGAGGGAAGGCTTTCTGTCTTGCCTAGCAGTCGCAGGCAGGAGTACAAATGGTGGTACAAGGATCGCCTGTTTGCGCAGATGCGGCGGATTGTGGCGCTGATGGAGGAGAGTTTCGACCTGGTGCTGATAGACTGTGGAGCCAGAAGGGATGATTTTACCCGCGAGATCTTACAGGAATCAGAGCTGTGCGTATTGAATATGGATCAGGCCTCAGAACAGATTGGGGATTTCTACCGTACGCCTCCTACCTTTCGGGCAAAGACCTTTTTCCTGGTGGGGAATTATTTTCAGGAAGAGCTGTACAACCGGGAAAACCTGGAACGCCTTTACCGCATGGAAGCGGATATGCTGGGCGCTATTCCCTATAACCCGCAGATGCAGGCCGCCAGCAAGGCCGGCATGATGGACATTGGCATCCGAAAGTATATTAACCATGGTATGAGGGGGAAAAATATAGGCTTCGAGCAGGAAACGATAAGGTCTGCCCGTCTCATTTTGAAACGGGCAGGGGTAATAGAGTGATTCCTCGCTCTTTTTATAGGGTTTCCGGCTGTGGATAGTCTTTGCCGAACGTTTCTACCGTGACTTTTTTCATAACCTGCGGATCCATAGGACAGTCTGAGTAGTCTGTACGGATCTGGGCAATGGTGTCAACAGCGTCCATCCCTTCGGTTACCTTGCCAAAGGCAGCATATGCCCCGTCCAGATGGGGGGCGTCCTGGTGCATGATAAAAAACTGGGATCCTGCGGAATCTGGCTCCATAGTACGTGCCATAGAGAGTACGCCTGCACTGTGTTTTAAGTCATTCTGCACGCCGTTTTGGGAAAATTCCCCGCGGATGCTGTAGCCTGGCCCGCCAGTCCCGGTTCCGTTCGGGCAGCCGCCTTGAATCATAAATCCTGGGATGACCCGATGGAAGCAGAGCCCGTCATAGTATCCTTGTTGAATCAGGCTGATAAAATTGTTTACGGTATTGGGGGCAATGTGGGGATAGAGTTCCGCCTTTATGGCGCTGCCATTTTCCATTTCAATGGTTACGATTGGGTTTTTTGCCGCAGTTTCCTCCGTTGCTGTGTGAGCATGTAGTGATTGTGCCATAATTTCCTCCGTTTCTGTGTGGATACATATTAATTTTGCATCTTATAGTGTAACGCAGATTCTAAATTTCGTAAAGAGATATTGACTATAATGAAAAAATCTTTATAATGGAAGGAGGCAGCGAGGCTGTCTTTGGATAGGGTAGGAAGCGCGTACATTATTGAGAAGAAAGGCATACAAAGATTAAAGGAACATGGAAAACTAAGGATGCTTATCGACACATTTTGCGGAAATTTGCAAATATCTGGTAGTATCCTTTAAGAAAAATTTACACTTCATCGATGTGCCGTCGATATACGAAAGGGGACTAATACTCATGGCAGATAAAATATTTGAAAACAATCAGGTTACAATTACAGGCGAAATCGTTTCAGAATTTCAGTACAGCCACGAAGTTTTTGGGGAAGGGTTTTATATGGTAGAGGTATCCGTAAACCGCCTCAGTAATTTTGCGGACACGATCCCGATGATGGTTTCAGAGCGTCTGATTGATACCCAGCAGAGCTACATTGGCCGCTATATCCGGGTAGACGGGCAGTTCCGTTCCTACAACAGGCATGAAGAAAAGCGAAACCGCCTGGTGCTTTCTGTATTTGTAAGAGAGCTAGAATTTGTAGATGAGGTTCCCGAAGGGGATAAGAGCAATCAGATTTTCCTGGATGGCTATATCTGCAAAGAGCCGATATACCGCAAGACGCCTCTGGGAAGGGAGATTGCGGATTTGCTGATTGCCGTGAACCGATCTTATGGGAAATCCGATTACATACCATGCATTTGCTGGGGAAGGAATGCCAGATATGCCTCAGGCTTTGAGGTTGGCGGGCATGTGCAGGTAAATGGCAGGATTCAGAGCAGGGAATATGTGAAAAAGCTTTCAGAGACAGAAGTAGAGCATAGAGTGGCTTATGAAGTGTCTGTCAGCAAGATAGAGTACCTGGAACAGTAACCATTACCCATAATCTAACGCCTTTTTGCAAGCGCGTACAGCTCTGACGCTTAAAAAAAAAATTAATAAAAAAACCTCCCATTTTATGGGAAGATGCGCGATAATAGAAGTAACCAAACAACTATTTTTTCGCACCACCATAAAAGAGAGGAGGTTTTACTATGAAGCAAGAATAAAAATCAGAAGAAAAGAGGTTAGGGAACACCTGGAACAGTTGAACCTTGCATGTGAATTAGCCAAGCTAATCCGGCATTTTTTCCCAGATCTTTTACCCCTGTTAAAACAGATTCCAGATCCCAGAAACCAGAGCTATATTACCTATCCTGCTGTGTTACTTCTTATGACCCGTATCCTTTCTTCTCTATTTTACATCAGCAGTATGAGGAAAACAAGTGAAGAATTCAATTCCAGTGAAATGATCAAAAACATCTGGCATCTATCCGGGGAGGAACAGACCGTGGAGGAGCTTCCCTACTGGGAAACCATCAACCGGTATCTGGAAAAAGTAGATCCGGAAAAATTGCAGGACATCTTAAACCGCCTTTGCAGCAGGCTTCTTTGCAGCCGGGCTTTTGAAAATATGCGAATCAGGGGCAGGTACTGGCAGGTGATCATAGATGGAACGCAGCTTTGCAGCAGCCGGAGGGAACTGGATGGGAAAAGCCTGCACCGGACCCATAACAAGGGGACGGAAAAAGAGTATCAGGAGAACTATTATTATGTGCTGGAAGCAAAGCTGGTACTGCATCCGAAAATCCTGATCAGTATTCAGACGGAATTTGTGGATAATGAAGAGGGAAAAGAAATGGAGAAACAGGACTGTGAAAGGAAGGCCTGCTGGCGTTTAATGGAAAAGCTGAAAAAAGCGTTTCCAAGGCTGCCGATCTGCCTGTGCGGGGACAGTCTGTATGCCTGTGAAGGTTTCTTTGAGAGATGCAAAGGAAAAAACTGGCGGTATATCCTGCGGTATAAGGAGGGGAGCATCCCGGGCATTGGGGAAGAATACAGAGAACTGAAAGAAATGGAGAAGAATTACCAGGAGCGCGAAACACAGACTGGGAAGGAATGGTATGATTACGTGACAGATATAGATTATAAAGGACATCAGGTAAATCTGGCAGAGTATGGAGAAAGCGGGGAGCATATCTGCAAAAAGGGCAGGAAAAAGGGAAAAGCAGAAACGATCCGGAAAGAATTCTGGTTTCTCACAGATCTGCCAATCACCAGAAAAAATGTGGCAGGACTGGTGGAGCGCGGAAGGATGAGATGGAGAATCGAGAATGATGGGTTCAACGCGCAGAAAAGGCAGGGATACCATCTGGAACACCAGTACAGCAGGAATTATCAGGCACTGAAAAACCATTATTATCTGATCCAGATTGGGCACATGATCAGCCAGATCATGGAGGCTTGGGAAAAAATATGGAAAAAGGTAAAGCAGAGTAGGGAGCAAAAGCACAGGAGGATACTGGAATCCATGAAAGAGACTCCATTGAGAGAATACAAGGAAGAGATCGCTAAAAAGATACAAATACGGTTGATATAGAGGACCATATGGAAAGGTGGTGAAGGAGCAGATAACAACAAAAGTTAAAAAAGCAGAATACAGGGATTTTATGGCTTAAATAAGATTGCGTTGATAAAGCAAAATGAGAAAATAAAATCCAATGTACTCTGAGAGTGTAAGTATAAATTTAAGCGTCAGAGCTGGGGTAGGAATTACAAGCTTGTATCTGGTGAATAAATCTGTTATAATTATTTCATGAGAGACATTGAGAAAACGGTGGAGTTTAGGAATATGAAAATGGACGGGAGGAGAACATGGACAAGGAAAGAGAGGATTATGCAGCGGACATTGAGGCGGTGATCACGAGCTTCAATCAGGGTTCGATGATTTTAGAGGCCGTGGAATCCATATGCGCCCAGACTTTATTGCCGCAAAAAATTATCATTGTGGACGATGGCTCTACGGAGGAAGGTTCCCTGCATGTATTAAAGGATATGGAAAAGAAGCCAGATTTTCCGGTACCAGTCATGATACATTACCAGGAAAATGGCGGGGTATCTGCGGCGAGAAATGCAGGCATCCACATGGCGCAGGCGCCGTTGGTGCTGGTATTGGATGGGGACGACCGGCTGGAGCCGGAATATATGCAGTGTGTAAGCCAGCTGCTTCGCGACAATCCATCGATGGCCGCCGCTTCTTCCTGGATGCATACCTTTGGGGTATTGGATTCCGTTATCTGCCCGGCCGGAGGGGGGATAAGCGCCTTTTTATCCCGTAACTGCTGCCCGGCAACCCATATGCTCCGCCGGGAGATATTTGAGCAATGTGGGGGCTATGACGAATCCATGCGTTCTGGTTTTGAAGATTGGGATTTCTTTTTAAGCATACTGGAATCTTCTGCGGGATCATGGATTGGAATCGTTGAGAAACCACTGATCCAGTACCGTACAGTGCCTGCTTCCTCGAATGTAAGAAGCATGGAGAAGCGGCTGGAGCTGATGCGGGGGATCATCGAAAAGCATAGTGACAGCTACCATCAGCATATGGCGGACGCGCTATTGGGAATCGAGGAAATTTCAGATGCAAGGTTATGCCAGTGGGAAAATGAGGTGGTGCATGCGGTAACGAACCATCAGGAATTAAGCGGATCTTCCAAGGATTTTTTGCAAAGCCCGACCTATGGCGACGGCGGGATGGCCTCAGCAGTGCGGATTGCATCCATAAGAAGTAGGAAATGATGGTTAGAATATAACACCAAAACGCATAAAATATCAGGCATGCGCCCCTGTTTTCGGATAGAATAAAGGACACAGAAAAGACAGGAGGGATTGCAATGGAATGGGTAACGGGAATCCAGCGGGCGATTGACTATGTGGAAGCTCATCTGGCGGAGGAAATTGATTATGAGGCCGTGGCGAAGGAGGCCTGTTCGTCTGTCTTTCACTTCCAGAGGGTATTCGGCATTATGTGCGGCTTTTCCCTGGGGGATTATATCCGTATGCGGCGCCTTTCCCAGGCCGCCGCAGAGCTGCTCCAGACAGGCAGCAGGGTTATAGATGTTGCGCTGAAATACGGCTATGAGACCCCGGAAGGCTTTACCCGCGCGTTTGCCCGTTTCCATGGAATCACGCCCACCGAGGCCAGGCGGAGCGGCAATGTAAAATCCTTTTCCCGGCTTTCTGTAAAACTTATTTTAACAGGAGGTAGCATTATGGACTACAGGATTGAGAGTTTGGATGCTTTTTCGGTTCTCTGCAGGCGCAGGAATGTGAAAAAAATGGAAGGAGGAGGGGCAACAGAGGAAATTTCCGCATTTTGGACAGAGTGTGCGGCAGACGGCTCGACACAGGAAATCCTCCGTAATTTCCCACAGGAACCCAGGCTTAAGGGGTTGCTGGGCATATGCTTTTCCGAAGAGATGAAGGCGTCAGAGTTTCCATATGGCATTGGCGTAGAGTATGACGGCAGGCCGGTCGGGCGGGAAGGCCTGGAAATTGTAGAAATTCCTGCCAACACGTATGCGGTATTCACCTGCCGGGGCAAAATGCCAGAGGCTTTTGTCGAAACGTACCACAAGATTGTATCGGAGTTCTTTCCCCAGAACGGCAGGTACGAGTATGGGCAGGGGATTGAGCTGGAGGTATATCCGTCCGACCAGGTCAGCGACCCCAATTATACTTGTGAGATTTGGGTGGCGGTGAAAGAGAAATAGAAATAGTAGTTAGGAGCTGTAGGAAAATAACGGATGTAACTTGTGCAGGATATTTTTCTATAGCTCCTTAGGAGCTGTCCAGAAATAACTTGTGAATCGTGCGCAGGATTTTTCTTCGAGAGTTACACAATCGTCACCTCTAGATTCGTTGACAGTAAAAGGCACATCGTATATCATAGAAGCAAGAAGCCATCCTAGATAGCATAAAGTGCAGGGGATGCGGGGATAGATATTACGAGGTAAGCCATCCTGTGAGGATAATGGGAGGCTATCAGCACAAGGGAGGTGGCGCGGATGATATTTTGCGTGGAAGATGACGAGGGGATCCGTAACCTGATGATATATGCCTTGGCTTCCGCGGGCTTTGAGGCCAAAGGGTTTGAGGAGGGCGGCGGGTTTTTGGAGGCGTTAAAGAGTGAGCGTCCAGAGCTGGTGCTTTTGGATATTATGCTGCCAGGGGAGGACGGCATTTCCCTTTTAAAAAAACTCCGCAGCCACAGGCAGACGGCAGATATCCCTGTAATTATGGCGACTGCCAAAGGGACAGAATACGATAAGGTGCTTGGCCTTGACCTGGGCGCAGATGATTATCTGGCAAAACCGTTTGGGATGATGGAGATGGTATCGCGTGTCAAAGCCGTGCTGCGCAGGATGGCGCCGCGGGATGGAGGCAAGCGCCTTTGTGTGGGGCAGGTGGAGATGGACGTGGCCGAGCATATGGTATTTGTCTGCGGGAGCCGGATTGAGCTTACGCTGAAGGAATATGAATTATTGCATTTATTTATGGCTCATCCGGGAATGGCTTTTACGCGTGACCAGCTTCTGGGGCAGATTTGGGATACGGCGTACGTTGGCGAGACAAGGACAGTGGACGTCCATATCGGCACGCTCCGCACAAAGCTGGGCAGTTCTGGGGAATTGATAAAGACAGTCCGCGGCGTTGGCTATCGGATGGAGGGCAAGGCATGACAAAGCGAATTTTCCACACCATTTTTCGTGTGGCAATGGGCGTATTCCTTATTTCCCTGGTGCTGTTTCTGACCGTCCTCTATGATTATTTTTCCGGCGTCCAGCAGGAACAGCTGCGTGTCCAGGCTGACCTTGCGGCTCAGGGCGTACAGGATGAGGGGATAAAATATTTAGAGGGGCTTACCGTCCAGGATTACCGCATCACATGGATTGGCACAGATGGCAGTATTTTATACGAGAGCTCCTCTGACGTAGGGGAAATGGAAAACCATTTCCAGCGGGAAGAGGTGAGAGAGGCGCTTGCTGAAGGCTATGGGCAGAGTTCGCGTTATTCCGATACCCTCACGGAACGTTATCTATATAGTGCAAAACGGCTGCCAGACGGGACAGTCATCCGGCTTTCGGCCGCGCAGTATTCCCTTCCGGTGCTGGCATTTGGCATGCTGCAGCCCATCGGTATTGTATTTTTGGCCGCCATCGCCCTGTCTGCACTTCTGGCTTCCCGCCTGTCGAAGAATATTGTAAGCCCCCTGAACAGGCTGGATTTGGACGATCCGCTGGAGAACAGCGGCTATGATGAGCTTTCGCCCCTGCTTTTGCGCATCAGTGCGCAGCAGAAAGAGATCAAACGGCAGAAAAGTGAGTTTAAAGTGCTGACGGCATCCATGGCGGAGGGGCTTGTCCTTTTAAATGCAGAAGGGACAGTCTTAAGCATCAACCATGCGGCGGAGAAGCTTTTTGAGGTTGGGTCTGCCTGCGTGGGCCAGGATCTTCTGGCGGTAACTGGGAACCAAGAGCTTGCAGGCCTTCTGCGTCAGGCAAAGGATGGCGTCCATGCAGAGGCGGTGATGGGGTTTGGCTTTGGGAAATATCAGGTGGAGGCCAGCCCTGTTTTTGCAGGCAGCACGGTGTCAGGGCTGGTGCTGCTGCTTTTGGATGTGACAGAGAAGGTCAAGGCGGAACAGATGCGCCGGGAATTTACGGCCAATGTCTCCCATGAGCTGAAGACGCCGCTCCACACCATTTCCGGCAGCGCCGAGCTGCTGGCGGGCGGGCTGGTCAAGCCGGAGGATACAGCCTCTTTTTCCCAGCAGATTTACAAGGAATCCCGGCGGATGATCCGGCTGGTGGAGGATATTATAAAGCTTTCCCATCTGGATGAGGGCGCTGGGGATATGAAATGGGAAGAGATAGATTTGTATCTGCTGGCAGAAGAAACGCTGCGGCTGCTTGCTGCGGAAGCGGGGAGGGCAGAAGTGGAACTGGCTCTGCGGGGGGAGGAAGCCTGCGTCTATGGGAACCGGCAGCTGCTGGAGAGCATTCTCTACAATCTCTGCGACAATGCCATCAAATATAACCGTAAGGGCGGCACAGCCGTTGTGGAAGTCCGGCAGGAGGAAGGCTGCTGCGTGCTCTCTGTGGCGGACAGCGGCATCGGCATCCCCCAGGAACACCAGAAACGCATTTTTGAACGCTTTTACCGCGTGGACAAGAGCCATTCAAAGGCAATTGGGGGGACAGGGCTGGGGCTTTCGATTGTCAAGCATGCGGTGATGCTGCACAAGGCAGAGCTTTCGCTCCAGAGCGAAATGGGCAAGGGGACAGTGGTTAGGGTTTTGTTTGGGAAAAAAGGAGATGCCCTTTTTTGCCGTTTGTGATAATCGTGTCAATCTTCTTTGGCGTAGCCAGTACATCGAACATAAAATAACACATAATTTTGTGTTCGGTCTATTAGCTGCGCTTCTTGCGTTTCTATGAAGTTTTAGTTTCCTAACAGTTGATTTTATTTCTTAAAGTATCGAGATGGTCGATTGAATGCTGCCCGCCCGTCTTGTTATAATAACATTGTAGACATACAAGTGGCCACTGAGAGAAAGTTAGGAGAAAATCATGATGGATAAACTGAATTTATCGGAAAATATCATCCGCCTCCGGCATGAAAAGAAGCTGACACAGGAGGAATTGGCCGACTTTATGGGGGTGACCAAGGCGTCGGTATCCAAGTGGGAGAAAGGGATCCATATGCCGGATCTGATGCTTTTGCCCCAGCTGGCAACCTATTTTGACGTAACCGTAGACGAGCTGATTGGATATGAAGCCCAGCTTTCCGGCGAGCAGATCCGGCGTCAATATGCAGACCTGTCGCAAGATTTCGCAGCCCTTCCCTTTGCGGATGCATTGGAGAAGGCCAGGGCGCTAGCCCATAAATACTATGCCTGCTATCCGTTCCTGCTCCAGCTTAGCGTCCTGTACTGGAACCACTATATGCTGGCGGAGACGGAGGAGGAACGCAGATTGCTCCTGCAGGAAGCAGTGGGGTGGTGCGACCGAATTGTGGAAAATTGCAGTGATGTGGGTGTCTGCAGCGATGCTGTGGTGCTAAGGGCAGGGCTTCATCTCCAGCTTGGACAGGCGGCAGAGGCAATAGAAGCGCTGGAGCCTTCTGCGGATCCCAGCCGCCTTGCAGGACAGGACGGGGTTTTGCTGGTACAGGCATATCAGTTATCGGGTGATACGGAAAAGGCAAGGAGCTATGCGCAGGCGAAATACTATGTGGATCTGATGAATTTGGTGGGCGACGCGATACTCTCCCTTTCCCTGAATGAAAATGATATCGGATATTGTGAGGAAACCATCCGGCGCATCACGGGAATCCTGGAGCTGTATCATCTGGAAACGCTCCATCCGAATACGGCCGCACAGTTTTACTTCCAGTCTGCCATTGTTTATGCGGCCAACGGCAGGGAAGAGGAAGCGTTCGCGGCTCTTCATCGTTTTGAAAAGTGTGTGAATCGGCTTTTGGAGGCAGAGCATGCGCAGCTCCATGGAGATGAGTACTTCCATCGGCTGGATACGTGGATTGACTGTCTGCCCCTGGGAAGTATGGCGCCGCGGGATAAAAGTTTTATCCCGCAGAGCATGCGGGTATCTATGGCGCATCCTGCCTTTAGCGCTTTGAAGGAAAACATGGAATTCCAGAGGATTGTCCACAGATTAACGGAAGGAGCTAGTCATGTTAAAGATTGAGCATTTAACGAAGCATTATAAAGGAAGCGGCAAGGGAGTTACTGACCTGAGCCTGCACATTGCGCCAGGGGATATTTACGCCTTTATCGGCCACAACGGTGCAGGAAAGACTACCACCTTAAAATGTGTGGCCGGCATTCAGGATTTTGATGCCGGTACGATACAGATTGGCGGGAAGGATATACGCAAGGATCCTCTTGCCTGTAAGCGCCAGTTTGCCTACATCCCGGACAACCCGGATTTATATGAGTACTTAACGGGCATTCAGTATCTGAATTTTACGGCTGATATATTCGGCGTTGGCGCAAGGGAAAGGGAAGAAAGAATCAGAACGTATGGGGAGGCATTTGAAATCACGGCCTCCTTGGGGGATCTTATCTCCACCTATTCCCACGGAATGAAGCAGAAGCTGGCGCTGCTATCCGCTTTTGTGCATCAGCCCAAACTCTTGCTTTTAGATGAGCCCTTCGTGGGGCTTGACCCGAAAGCGGCTGTGGTTCTCAAGGACATTATGCACAGTATCTGTGCAGGGGGCGGCGCCATTTTCTTTTCCACCCATGTGCTGGATGTGGCGGAGAAGCTGTGCAATAAAGTGGCAATGATCAAGGATGGGGCGCTGGTTGCTTGCGGCGATATGGAAACCGTTGTGAAGCAGGGGCAGTCGTTGGAATCTATTTTTATGGAGGTGGTGGAACATGCTGACACAGATTAAGATACTGACAAAGCTGGAGCTTTGTAACCTCTATGGACGCAATGTCTTCCGCTTTTCCAAGGACAGAAAGGCCAGAAAAAAGTCTCTTGGTTTACTGGCTATCTGGGTTCTGTTGCTTGCCCTCCTAGTCTTTTATGTGGGCGGTCTGGCCTATGGGCTGATTTGTTTGGGGTTGGAAGCAGTGGTTCCCGCCTACCTCATCACTATTTCCAGCGTGTTGATTTTCGTTTTTGGTATGCTCAAAGCAGGGGGTATCATCTTCCGAAAGGAAGGATATGACATCCTATGTGCGTTGCCGCTTTCCAAGGGCGCAGTCGCTATCAGCCGCCTGCTGTCCATGTATGTGGAAGAGCTGCTGCTGGCCTTGGCGGTGCTGCTGCCTGGTATGGCGGTATATGCATGGAACCTCCGCCCAGGCGTTGGTTTTTATCTTACGGGGCTGCTGGGGATAGGAAGTATCCCCCTGCTCCCCATGGCGGCGTCCATCTGCATTGGCGTGCTGATTACGGGCATATCTTCCCGTATGCGCCATAAAAGCCTGGTAGCGGCAGGGCTGTCTGTTTTCGCGGTCTTGGGGATTATGTACGGGACGTCCCGTCTGTCGGCCGTAGAGGGCAGCATCGATCCAAAGATGTTAAAAAACCTGTCTGCGTCTGTGATGGCGCTGTTAGGCAAGGTGTATCCGCCGGCGGTCTGGCTGGGGCGCGCTATCACCTGTGGGGACGTTCTGTGCGGCCTGCTGTGCGCCGTCCTGTCTCTGTCTGTATTTGCGGCTGTGGCGGCAGGCGTTGCCCTCTGTTTCCCCAAGATCTGCCAGGGATTATACAGCAGCGCGGCCAAGCATAATTATCAGATGGGAAGGCTCAAGGCAAGTCCTGTTTTGTCCTCCCTGTGCAGACGGGAGTTCAGGCGCTATTTTTCTTCCAGCATCTATGTGACGAATACCATCATTGGGCCGATTATGGGCTGTATTCTTTCTGGGGCAATGCTTGTAGCCGGAACAGAGGAGCTGGAAAAGATGCTGCCCCTGCCGCTCGAGGTAGGCCAGGTTGCCCCGTTTGTGATAGCCGGTGCGTTCTGTATGATGACCACCACGGCGACCTCTATCTCGTTGGAAGGCAAAAGCTGGTGGATTGCCAAAAGCCTGCCCCTGTCTGCGAAAAATATTTTGGACGCGAAGATCCTTATGAACTTGCTGCTGATCCTGCCCTTTTACCTGCTGTCAGAACTGTTTCTTATCTTTGCGCTGAGGCCGGGAGCTGGGGAATTGCTGTGGCTGTTGCTGGTTCCGGCGGCAATCATCCTGTTTTCCTGTGTATTCGGCATTACCATCAACCTCCGCTTCCCTGTGTTGGAATGGGAGAGTGAGGTGCGCATCGTCAAACAGAGCGCGTCCGCCATGCTGGGGAGCATGGGCGGTTTTCTCCTGGCAATCCTCTGCGCCGTGGCTATGGGGATCGTTCCCAAAGGGTATGCCGTTTCCCTAAAGGCTTTGCTCAGCGTTGTGATCCTGGCGGCAACCGCAGCCCTATATTACAAAAACAATCGTTTTGATCTCTGCGGGAGGGTTTGAAGATGCGGAATCATATCATCTGTATTGTGCGTTTTTCCTGCGCATTCCGTGAGAACATGATTCAGGAGTGAGGGGCGATTTTTGCGCAGCAAAACTCTAAATATCGCCCCGAACCGTTACTATGAGCGGCTCCCAAGCGGTGAATAGTAACGGAAATATCGTTGCAATTCACGGCCAATGTCAGTTAGTTAAGAACTTTTAAAATCAAATAAATGGTATGAATATAGGAAAAAAGTATCATTCTGGGATGGATCTTGGGACAGATGGTGCAGATCATGCCATCTGCCAGGTAATGTTCCTATTTTATGGTATGACAAAAGAACAGGTGCAAAAATACCTGCCATATGGTATAATGTCCCTGTCAGTCAAAAACGGTATGTAAAACTGACTGGTACTTGGAACCTTTGCTGGCGGGCAAAGGTCCTGGAAGGCCTGACAGGGAGCGTATGCTTCCTGATCAGGCCTTCCACATCTGGCGGCCTTTCCCCATGGCGCAGCCGCAGGAAATGGCGGCAGGTCTTGTGCCGAAAGGGATTTTCCTGTCGCGGGTAAAGTCAATCCTGGGGCGCCTGCAGAAGTCCTCACGGTGCTGGTTCATCTTTTCAATTTCAGACAGCAGAATCTGCTTGATTTTTTCAGGGTTGGTCATAGTGTGCCTCCTTCCATCAAAAGAAACACATATTTTATCGTTTCTGTCAAGCACTTTTTGGAAATATTTTTCAAAAATTTAGGTTAGACCCCTATAGCGGAATCTAACCTGATACTTAACTAACTGACATTGGCCGTGAAGTGTAATCCTTTTTTCATTATTGTGTAGGAAAACAAAATTTTTCTCTTGAAAATCATAAGAAAATAGTTTATAATCAGCGTAGAAGGTAACAGAGATACTGGAATGTCCCCATTACCCCAGACGGAAACTTGTCAAGAACAAATTAAAAAGTTACATGACAGAGGCTATCCCCTATTTGCGGTAGAGGATAGCTATTTTTGTCTATTTCCGGCTGTTGTGATTATCTATGTAACTAAGGGCGGCGAAAACCACCAAAATCAACGTCAATACTTCTAACGTATTCATAGCAACCCCCTTTCCGTCTCCGAAAAGGGCAACTGGGGCTATCCCCATACTGTTTACACTGATTAAAAGATTATATCACATTATGTCGATAATTGCCATAAAAATTTCCCTTTTCTTTGAAAATAATGGGTGTAAAAAGCAGCCTAAAAAGTAACTAAGGAAATTTGATTCTGAAAAAGCAATGCTTAAGGCATCTGTATCCTCTCACTGAAAGATACTCTTAATATATGATTCTGTGTCCTATGTTTATATTCATTTGTGTCGACATGACGTTCTTTCAGGAATACAAACGTTATATTGTGTTCCATTAGTTCCAAGTACAGATTGGCACACTAATGGATGCTGCTTACAGAAGTTTATATAAAATATTAATGGCAAAGCTGTGAAATGCAGCTGTTCTGGAAAACGCTGTGCAGGAGAGAAACCAATGGCACGGCGTTTTTTGTATGTTTTGTTTCGGAAATTGTTACACTTTTTTAGTTTGTGGAGGGAATTCCGATGTTCAGCAAAGGAAAGATGGCCGAAAAAACTTAATAAAATTTTTTGGAAATACTTGACAATATGTTCAGAAAATAGTAAGTTATAACTAACAGAAGTAAGTATAAAAGAACTGATGTAAGAAAGAAATGAGAGGTGGTTTTTATGTGATAATTATAGTGGAAGGATGTTAAAAAGGTGTAGTTTCATAAGAATGCCTGCAAAGGCTTGAAATTACGGAGAATGAAGTTAAAAATAGTAATATTGAAAGAAAGTGAATTTTATAGTTGTGCTATTCTAAAAAATATGGAGGTTAAATGAAATGAAAAGTATTTTAAAAAGAGGTATTAGTTTTGTATTAATAGTTACTATGATGTGTTCCGTGGCTATGAATCGTTGGCAAGTGGTAGCCTTAGCAGAAGAATTGGATGAATCAGATGAAACAGGAACAGAATTTCAGGATGAATTAGAGATTGAGTTTTTAGAAAAAAGGATTACAGATACATCTGCATATTTACGGTATTTCATAGTGGTAGATGGCAAAAAAGAATATATTACAGAATCGTTAGAATTGAAGGGGAAAACGATTGTTTCAAGTATTTCGAGTACAGGGGTTAATGAGAATAATGTTCCGATTACTGTTACAGAAGAGGAGCAGTCAACGATTGTAATTGAAGAGTGTAATGAAGAAGAATTGCCGACAGAAAGTTCGTATGAAGAAATGGGGAAAAAATACAACTGGAAATCTTATTCTAAGACATATTCTTTAAAGGGAGCAAAATTTGCAATTCTTTCTGTAAGTGCTATATTAGTGGCTGTTAGCAAGATGGGATTGGGTACAGCGATATCTGTGGCTGCATCTGTAGTAAATTTTCTATTATCACAGGGAAGGTCAAAAATCCCAAACAGTATTTATTTTTCAGGAAAAAGGTGTGTAAGCCGTTCTTGTGGTAGAATATTTTATAAATACAAAGGAAATTTTTATGATAGCAGTAAGAAAAAGACACTTTATGCAAAAGGGATTTCCTGGTCAAGGCGTTGGGGACGATAAGGAAGGGATGATTAGATGGAGCATTTGGAAGTAACACTTACAGCAGCTTTCTATACCTGTCTTGGGCTGATAGACTTATATCGCTATAAGAAAAAGGGTTCAGAAGAAACAGAAGGGACAGATAAGATATTTATTTATTTTCTTCTGCTGGGAGTTCCTATTTTTCTAATGGGTATTTTTTATTGGATTATGCAACCAAAATCAGATTTGCTATGGACTGTAACGTTTGTTGCAAGCATAGTTATTACACTGGCAGTATTCTGGTTGGGCAGAAGGCGAAAAAAGGGTGCTTCGTAGGTAGGGCAGATTTTAAAGGACAAAACCGGCATGGTGAGAATGTGCCAGTTTTGTCCTTTGGTGTACCCAGGAAGGTGTTACTATTCACGGCCTGCGAGTCCGCGAATAGTAACAATTCGGGGCGATATTTAGAGTTTTGCTGCGCAAAAATCGCCCTCACTCCTGAAACATGTTCTCACGGAATGCGCATGTCAGCGTATTCCTGAGCCGTGAATAGTAACGAAATATCCAGAGAGTGCGTTCTAAGTTTAGTTACTGCTTTACTTCCAATAAAAAATCAAGTATACTGTTTTTAGGCATAGGAATATAAGGCAGGCAAGGAGTGGGGCAGGCTTGAAATCCTATGTGATAGGCAGTAAAAAAAGTGAATAAGGAGGCATTCTGACAATGAAATTTCAAAAATTCCTTGCAGTGGCGTTAAGCAGCTTGCTCTTATGGCAAACGCCGCTGCTTCCGCAGGCAAACGTTATTGCTTCTGCAGGTATAACTATTCCGGCAAATAGCGTTCCCCAAACGTTAAATCCTATAGATTCCCAAGAACCTTTTGCTCCATTGGAGTTGGTAAATCTTATAACAAGCCCTGTCGATGGGGAGCGGCTCCCAGAGCAAAGAAACTCTGTTGATGGAGAACAGCCCCCAGAGGCAACAAGCCCTGTCGATGGGGAGCAGCCCCCAGAGGCAGCAAGCCCTGTCGATGGAGAGCAGCCCCCAGAGGCAGCAAGCCCTGTCGATGGGGAGCAGCCCCCAGAGGCAGCAAGCCCTGTCGATGGGGAACAGCCCGCACAGGCAGAAACAGAGGAGCCTCCCGTATCCGAACCCCAGCTTCCCGTTAGGGATGCCGAGGAATTTTTCCAATGGGTGTTTTTGGAACAGGACGCCTATGAGATGGCCATTGGGGATGTTTTTCAGCTGATGGCAGAGGCAGAATACGCATCGGAAATCACATGGTCTTCCAGTGAGGAAGGGATTGCATCGGTGGCTGAGGACGGAACCGTAACCGCAAATGGCATCGGGACAGCCCAGATTACCGCTATAGCCACGGCTGTCACGGAGGAAGGTACTTTTGTAGGGACAGCCATATGCGAAATTACGGTGGGAAACCGTATCCAGCTGAACCACAGCGCTCTTAGCCTTTATCCGGGCCAGACGGAAACGCTGGCCGCTTCCCTTATGGCGGAGGAGCCCGTTGCCTGGGCTTCTTCCAAGCCAGAAGTTGTTACCGTCAATGCACAGGGAAGAGTTTCCGCCAAGAAGGCAGGCACGGCAGTGATTACCGCTACTACCCAAAGCGGCGCTGCCGCCTCCTGCCGTGTCAAAGTAAACAAACCTTCCTTAAGCTTAAAGAGTGCAGCAACGGCATATGTAAAGAGCATGTTAACGTTAAAAGCCACTGCCAAGCCTTCTGGCGCCATCCAATGGAAATCCTCTAATCCCAAGGTGGCTAAAGTAAATGCCAAGGGCCAGGTTACGCCCAAGAAAACGGGCATAACGACCATTACCGCCACCTGCAACGGCGTATCCAAAAAATGCAAGGTTACGGTGAGAAACCCTTCCCTGAAATTAAAGAGCAAGACGGCCATTTTATTTGCAGGCAGTACATACCGCCCGGATATTACCGCCAAGCCTTCCAGCAAGCTGAAGTGGAAATCCTCCAATGCCAAGGTCGCCACGGTCAATCAAGAGGGGGAGATTGTAGGCAAAAAGGCAGGAACGGCAACCCTGACAGCCAGCCTGTTAGGGAAAAAGGCCACCTGCCAGGTAAAGGTGGTGGAAGATAAGCATAAATTTAGCCGTTCTGCCGTGACGGTGATGAAGGGCAAGGGCACAACGCTAAAGCTTTTGCATCTTGCCGCCAATGAGTCTGTCTATTTTCGCTTCCAGGAGGGTTCTGGGGCATTGGCCAGCTATTCCTATCATGGTAATGTTTGTGAACTGACAGGGGAAGAGACAGGGACAGTTATCCTGCAGGCCGTTTACAGCGCTTCTATGGAGGGGCAGACAGTCACTGGGGTGGCGGAATGTAAAGTCAGGATTATTGACAGCGGGATTATCCAGCAGCAGACATCCATTGCCGTCCATACTTCCAAGCAGCTGAAGCTGAAAAACGTAGGCAAAAGCGGCCTTTCCATCACGCATACGGCCTGGGAGTCTTCCAATGCCAAAATAGCCAGCGTAGGCCAGGATGGGAAGATAAAAGGAAAAGCTTCCGGTGCAGCCAGGATTACGGCAACTGTAACTTATTCTGATGGGACGGCAAAAGCATTCCATACCTCCGTCAAAGTGTCTAACCCGAAGCTGAAATCCTCTGGCACAGTGATGACGGTTGGGAAATCAAAGCGTCTGAAATTGACAGGAACGAATGCATTCAGCAACGTAAAATGGAGCATCAACAAGGCTGCGCTGGCCTCTATCGGGCAGGACGGGACGGTAGTGTCCGGTTATAACACAGGAAAGGCCACCATTACTGTAACGGTAGACGGCAAGAAGATCAAGCACAAGCTGACCGTCACCAACCCACAGCTGAAGTCTTCCTATCGCTCCATGGCCGTGGGGAATACGGCGCAGATTAGAGTAAAGGGTGTTTCTTCCCAGAAAAACGTTACCTACAAGTCTAAAAACAAGGCGGTGGCAACCGTTAGCAAGGACGGGCTTGTGCGGGCAAAGTCTTATGGAAACGCAGAAATTAGCGTAAAGGCAGACGGCATTACTCTGGCCTATAAAGTCAGCGTCGCGCCCCAGCGGGCATTGGACGCATGTAAGAGCGGGCATCAGATTATGTACAGCTCTACCTATAGCCAGGCAAGGCGTATGGAGAACGGTTTTTATGACTGCAGCTCCCTTGTGTTCCGGGCGTATGGCAGGGATACAGGCCTGTTGGGCGGCATCCCTTCCTATGCGCCTTCGGCTGCGGCTATGGCCTATTACTTGGAACGGACAGGGAAAGGCATTTCCCAGCAAGGCCTGGACGCGTCCCAGCTGCTGCCGGGGGATCTGATATTTTATGGCAGCGCTTCCAGCCCCAATGGGAGGTACAAGAACATTTACCATGTGTCCATGTATTATGGGGACGGCTACCGCCTGGAGAATCCCCTGCGCTATTATTACCCAGATAGCAATATCGTACTGATTGCCAGGCCGGTAAGATAATAGTATCATGATAGCCCTTGCGGAAATATAGTAAGGAGGAGCCCAAATGAACCAAAAGCCCCACGCCCCATCCAAGCAGATACAGAAACGCATTATGGAAGAGGTATTTCAGCGGCAGGAAAATGAGGCCATCCATAACCCATATGAACAGGAACTGCGGGAACTGTACAGCATTGAACAGGGGGATGAAGAGACTCTGGCCCAAAGTATCTCAGAAACATATGAAGGCGACTTCGGCGTACTGGCCAAGGATCCCTTGCGTTCCCACAAAAACCTGGTGATTGGCAATATCACGATGGCCTCACGGGCGGCCATCCGGGGCGGGCTCAGCGTGGAGGAAGCCTTTACGGTAGCGGACAGCCTGATCCAGCAGTTGGAGGAAATTGACAATATTCCAGACGTCTCGGCATTTAAGCAGCAGGCGCAGTACCTCTATGTCCGGCTGGTGGCCGCCGCCCGGGAGGCAGCCAAGAAGGCAGGGGCAAAAGGAAAAGAAAAAGAACCCAGGCCATTCCAGAATCCCTTGGTTGCCCGCACCAAGGATTACATTTTTACCCATCTGCACGATTCCATCCAGGTAGCCCAGATCGCCAGCCACTTGCAGGTGAACCCCGATTACCTTTCCCATCTGTTCCATCGGCAGGAAAAGGTAACCGTTTCGCATTATATCCGCAGGGAGAAAATAAAAAGAGGCGAAAACCTGCTCAAATACTCCGATTACCGTATCCAGGACATCGCATTTTATCTGGGATTCTGCACCCAAAGTCATTTTGCAAAAGTATTCCAGCAGTTCGTAGGCATGAGCCCCAAGGAATACCGTAAAATGTATGGAATCTCACATGACAGCAATTAGAAATAGTTTCGCGATCTAAGAAATTCTCATTTTCACTCATCCTCTTTCTTCCCAGTAAGGGGGATTACAACAAGAACCCATGCAGAATATATCCGCATAGGTTCTTGGGGGCTATGAGTTATGGATAACATTATACTATATTTACGATGAACTCCACAGCCCGAAATACCAAAAGTCCCTCACGGATAAACTTCCTGTCATCAAACCATTCATCAAACAGGACTGGCGGTTCTGGAACGGATACTGCCTCCTCCGCTATGGCAAAGCTGTCAAACCAGCCAAACCCCAGAAAGGCAAACCCCATAAACTTGCCGCTGATGAAACTTATACCAAAATTAAAGGGGTCAAAGCATATGGACAGTTGATTGAACGCCTGGATCGATGCTCATATACGGTAAACCGGAGTAATAATCAAAGAGCAGCAGCCGAGCAAGCGTATCCAGGCATCCGCGGGGCAATTTCCGCAGACAGGAAATCGAAATCTATTACTCTTTTGTCGGCAAGGTAGAGTTGCCTAAGGAAAGCCCGACCCGTCCAGCAGCCAGCCGGACAGGGAACGGCGTCATTTTTACGTTTCAATTCTTTTTCTGTTAATTTTCTTTTATCGTTATCCATAGATAATTCCTCGATCGCATACGCCCAGCACTGTGCCAATCAGAATCCTGGTACTGCCGAGTTTGTGTCCCTCCTGTTTTACAATCCGCTTGATTTGTCACATCAATCTCCATGGTTAAGTTCATTTTTTCTCGTTCATTCATAATAGAAACACCTCGCCTATTTAATTTTATTTTGTAGGCAGCATAATGGAAAATTCC
>CAJTNT010000024.1 GCA_910577785.1 uncultured Lachnospiraceae bacterium
AAAAGTGCTGTCCTGCCAGTCTTTCCTCCTTCTACCCTTGCCTGCGTCCCCAATCAGGGGAAGGTGTCCAGATATCCGTCTGGCTTACTGTTTTTAAGGTGCATCTTTCGATGCCGTTCTTGAATGTCCTGCCAACCTCTGTTGGCAGCCCCTGCTATCGCTAGCAGGAACTCTTAGAATCTTTCAAGGTTATTTCACTGTTCAGTTATCAAGGTTGTGTCTGCTGTCTCTTATCGCGACAACTTCTTAAGTCTATCACACATTATTGCGTTTGTCAATACCTTTTTTCAAAAAAATAACAATTTTATTTTTGAAAATGAAGCGGAGAAGGAGGGATTTGAACCCTCGCGCCGGTCACCCGACCTACACCCTTAGCAGGGGCGCCTCTTCGGCCTCTTGAGTACTTCTCCGAACTGACATTTTCTGTATAAAATTGTCATCTACGCCGTAACGCAATAACTATTTTACTAGAAAACATCTCGTTTGTCAACATGTTTTTTCAATTTTTTTTAATAAACCGTTATTTAAGTTAGTATTCACGGCCTGATGCACTAGGATGGATCCTCCAGACTTACCTTCCAGCGGTAGATCCCGGTTGCCCCTGCCCCGTCCAGAACATTCATGACTAACTTTACAGATGTTGTCGTAATGGCGTCCAAACGAATAACATTATATCTGTCGGTTGCAACCATGTCTTCGTATTCTGTCAGCAGATGGGCTTCCTTCCATTCTCCCTTGTCATCCAAATACATGACCTTAAGGCTTCCTGGCACACGGGTGCCGCTTTTATCATCATACCAATAGATTTCAAATTGATCCATCGAAACTTTTGTATCCCATTCATATTGGACATAATGTTCGCTGCCTGGCGTCTGGTAATAATTTCCCCAGCCCAGGCCAATACGCCCTTCGTTTGAGCTTTCCGGCTCCCAGTTTGTATTAATCCCGCCCAGGTATTCCCAAGATGCCGTATAATCTGAAAATGCCGTTGCACGGTACTCCAGATGCGCCGGATCAGGTTCAGGAATTTTTAGCGGACGGAAACTGGCGCTGATTTCTATATCTTCCGTTACGTTTTTTATTGTGTATGTGCCGCCGCTCTTTAGCGGCATTTTTTTCTCATTAATAATGATACTTTTTAGACAGTAGCCCTCTTTGGGGGCAGAAATAATACTCACTTCCTCGCCATCCCTGACCATCCCGGCGCTCAGGGTAAACATCCCTCTCTCCGGCGTCAGGTTCTGGAGCCTTACCTCATGCCAGACTCCCTCTTGATCTGCCTGTTCTATTGTGGTGATAATTTTAAAATAGGCATGGTAGGCATTTGTGGCAAACTCAGGCGCAAAGATTGGCACAAAGATATTGCCGGTTTTATCTTCAAGCTGCGGATAGCCATGGAGCGGGTTGTTGGATATTTGGAACGCTTCTTTTAAATCTTCTGGCAATACCAATGTGAGCCAGTCCCGGCTATTATTCCTGACAGCCATGACAAAGGGACCATACATCACGCTTGCCACCGTGGAAGTGCCAATATAGTCTGGCGTCTTATCCAGGTGGGCTGTCCAGGGCATTTTTATTTCTATCACATCCCCGGCCTGTATGTGTTCCAACGTAAGATAGGTGGCAGCTTCTGCAGGCTCTTCCACGTCCTTCCCATTGACCTTTACCGCAAAACCTTCCGTTGCCCAATAGGGTACCCGCAGCTTCAGCTGAATGCCTTGCGCTTCCATCTCTGGCAGGGCGGATATGGACAGCTTTGTAGTCTCAGAAGGAAATTCTGTCTCCTGCGTGATCTTTATCCCTTTTTCCTGCCAGGACACGGAAGACGGCAGGTAGAGGTTCACATACAAGGCCTCCCCTGTCTTGCTGTAAGCTGCTTGTTGGTAACCTAGATGAGCTTTCATCCCCATGCTGTGACAGCAGGTAAAGGAATTATAATCGCCCCCATATTCCCGGCGGCTGCCCGGATGAATCGGTATCCAACGGGAGATCCCGTAATGCACGGTACTGGCAGGATTCTGTGATGGAAGGATCTGATTGTACAGCGTCCTTTCATAATAATCCATGTATGCTGCATTCTCTGGCTCATATTGGCTCAGCATCCTTGTCAGTTCCAGCATATTGCAGGCCACGCAGATCTCACAGTTTGCCTGGTCAGAAATGCCCTTTGCCAGCTGGTAGCTTTCTGGAAATACATCAAAACTGTCATTCGTCCCCATGCCGCCTGTAGAATACATATACCTGGATATCGCCAAATTCCAGAAATTTTTGGCAATATCGTAATACTCCACTTCTGGGTTCCCAGAGGCCAGGGAGGCCTGGTAAACCTCCAATGCGCCCAGCACCTGCGAAACATGCTGCGCCGTCATCCGCCCGGCAAGATCGTCTATATTTTTGGACATCCAGTGGAAAAAATTCGTATTGTCAAAAAGGCCCGCCCCCTCCAAAAACTCTCTTTCCCCTGTATATAAGTACAGCCGTGCCATAGCGCCGTTACAGTTCCCATATTCCCCGGATGTGTCAATGCCCCACATTGTAGACAGCTGCTCCTTGTCGCATCCGCTCAGCCGATGGTAAGCCCACCTGCCAAGGCCTTTGGCACATTCGAGCGCTTCTTCATTTTCAGTATAGGCATACGCGTCCAGCAGGCCTTCCAGCAATTTACCCATGGTATAATAAGGCGCCCAAATCTGACCGTATGGCTTATACTGCTCCAGCAATGCAAAGGGATCCGGCGGGTACGCGCCCAGGTAACCTTCTCCCCAGGTAGTATAGTCCCTGCTCCACAGGGTCTGATCCACGCCTTGGGTCTTAAACCGCTGCGGATTCCCTTGGGAAAGCTGCTGGAGTCCATGGAGCGTATGGACCGCCCCATCAAGCCTCTCTTTCATCTCCCCATCTCCTGTGATAAGATAAGCAAGCGTCAGGGCAGACAGATAATTCCCTGTGGAATGGCCACGCAACAGCCCCTGCGGATTCTCCCAGCCGCTTAAAGGCTCCACGCCTTCCAATTTTTCTTCCTGCCCATATGTCTGATAAAAGTTATATAACATACGCTCACTGTCCAGTAATTTCAGATAATTGACAACCCTTTCCTGATTCCGAATAAGGATAGAATCGGGTGTATCCGACTTATCTAGCATAATACTTCCCAAGGGGAAAGATTCCGCCGCTTTCTCAATTGGCGCTTTTTCTCCTTCTACAACCGTAACCTCTGCAATGGCCTTCACTTTTTCTCCCACTACAGAACCCTCAACCGTAAATGTCCCAGGCGATGAATACTTATCCGCATTGAGCTGGGCCGGCCAGATGGCCTTTACCTTTTTAATGCTGCCATCGGGATAAGATGCCTTTACATAAGCGGGAAGGGAAGGGCTGTTCCCTACATACGTCTCCACCTGGATTTTCTCAACCTCTTTGGCTGTCACAGATTTCCGCAAGGGGAGAACCGTCATTTTGATCTCTGTTTCCTCCTGTTCTTCCCCATACGACAATACCGCGTACAGGCTTCCGTTGGCGCTTTCCTCTCCTACCTTCGGCCTTGTGACTTTCGCCTTGCCCGACTGGATGGAAACAGCGCTGGCGCTGCTCTCCCAGCGGATGCTGGAACCCCATTCTCCCCGAAGCGGAAGGATGATGTCTTCTGCTACGGCAGACAGATCTCCGATGGCCTCCCGCAAAGCCTGCACATCGTGCTCTACCACCTGGGCGTCTGAATATTGGGACAGCACGGTAACCAAAAATGATTTCTTTTCAAAAGCGCACCCCTTGCGTATGGTAGCCGTCAGTCTGCCTGTGACATTTTCTTTTCCCTGGGCAGGACGTTCCACTTTTGCTATCCCTCCCTGGATGGAAATAGCGCTGTTTTCTGATTTCCAGGTAATTGCCGAGCCATTAATGCCTTCACTGGGAAGCTCCATGTCCTCAGTAATTCCTGAAATGTCTCCCAGATCCAGCTCATCCTTGTCGGCAGACACAATGCCTGTGTCATCTACGTCATACATGGCCTTAATTTCCTGTTTGGATAACGCCCGGTTATAAATCTTGCATTCCGCAAACCAGCCCGTGGTAGGATTCTCTGAAAACTGCCCATAGCCGAGGTAATTATTGCCGGTAACGCCCAAGTCTGCGAGCCTAATGCCGGTATCAACCGTACTGCCTATCTGTATTCCATTTTCATACAGTGACATCTTGGAGCCATCCATGACCAGAGTGGTCAATACCCAGCGTCCTTTGGCAATGTTGTCTCTTTTCTGGACGCCCTTTTCATTGGTCCATCCTGCCGTCGTAATGGCAGAAGCATAGCCTTGAAATCCGGCATTCCGCCCGTCCGAGAGCAGATACATATACTTGTCCTGGCCTGTACCGAAATCCCAGATTCTCTGGTAGCCATTGTTTGTTGGGAGTTTTACCCATACACTGATGGTTATGGCATTGTTCCCGTACAGGATCCCGTTGGGGAACTGCAGGTAGGCGCCGGTCTGCCCTCCGGTCAGATGCAGGGCTTTGACGGTTTTTCCATAGAGGTTGGCGTCCTCAATAGCGTACATGCCTTCTAATTTTCCATTTATGCTCTTCAGTTCTCCAGAGTTCTGGCTTCCGGAAACATCGCTGATAATTGTGGAGCTGTCGTTCTGGAGGTTAAAATCGTAATATAAGATTAAGTTATCCTGCGGCTCTGCATGCACGGGGAAATGAAGGCAGAGGATAAGGAATGTAAAAAACAGTGCGATCGGCAGCATCCAGGCAAAGGGGAATAGGCGCTTTCTTCGATTTGTCATAGTGGAATACCTCGTAACCTAAAGGGCTTGTATCTGGTGGCTATAAGGGGATGTGATTTTACAACGGTAAATGCTTTTTTATGATTATAGCAGATGGCGAAGGTTTTTGCAAAAAAATAATAAGAAAAGCCATGACAGAAATACGCCTGCCGCTCCTGAATCATATTTTCTGTACTGCGCGCCTTCCCGCCCCCTGAAAAGTACTCCCATTACGCGTTCTCGCAGAAAAACAGAAGCCTCTGCCAAAAATGGGTTACTGGCAAAGGCTTCTGCTTTTATAAAAGAAGGGATTTATTCAAAAATGTTGTGCATTTTTGGTGATTGATTATCACGGTACTATCATAGCATATCCCTACGTCATGCAAAATAGAAATTTTTTTCTTTTTTTGTCAATTTTTCTTGTCCCCTTTGTATTCCAGGGTCCCCTGTAGGATGACAGCAAGGAACCCTGATTTTAAAAGAAGGGATTTATTCAAAAATGTTAAACATTTTTGACATGCTTATTAATGAGGATATTCGATTAGTATTATATATTACATCCCTGAAATTTTAAAGGACGCTGGCCTGGGCAAACCATACTACTCCTCTATTTTCGCAAGATATTCTTCCCAAATTTCCTCTGCTGGATTGCTGCTGCCAAAACTCTGGTACAAGCTCTCAGAAAGGGCGCTGCGGACTTCGCGCCACTGTGGGATGGAAGCTTTGCTGACGCCTTCTTCCATCTGTGAGACAAAGGCCCTCATATCCTCGTTTTTCTCTGCATAAGCTTCGGCCAGTTCCTTTTTGGGCGGGATATTCCACATGATCTCAGAAATTTCCTCCATCACTTCCTCCTGATTATAGTAATCCATAAAGGCAATCGCGCCATCAACATCCTTGCCTTGGATAACGGCCAGGCTTTCGCCGCCGATCACCACTCCCTGCGTGACATAGGATGGAAAGGAAAAGATACCGTAATCAATACCGGAAGCCTCGATTTCTGGCAATGCCCCGGAAATATTCTCAATCATCGCCACTTTCCGCTCCACAAAGACCCGGGTAAGGTCATTTTGGGACCAGTTCATGCAGTCATGCGGCATGCAGCCGCTTTCCAGCAGATCCTCCAGTAATTCAAAGGCAGCGACAGCCCTTTCATCCGCCAAATTTTCCGCCGTAGCCCCGGTAGCAAAAATCCAGGGCATGAACTGAGACGCGCCCTGCTCCCCGCTGAAGGCTGACATGGCAAAGCCATAATGAGGCTCGCCTTCCGTCTTGGTCAAGGCCTTAGCTGCCTTGCGGAACTCATCCCAAGTAACGGGGACGTTTACGCCTGCTTGACGGAACATCTGCCTGTTGTAGAGGATTACCGTATTATTGCAGCCAAAGGGAACGCCATAATAGCGGCCATTGTATTCTACGGAATCCCACACCTCTTTGTAATAATTATCCACAAACACCCTGCTTTGAAGCGGATCCGTGATATCTTCCAACATCTCGCTTTTGATCAGGCTCTCCATATCGGAATTATCCAAAAGTACTAAATCTGGCAGGCTGTCAGATGACAGGGCGATGGAAAGCCGTTTGACGAAATCCACCATTGGTACATACTCCCAGGAAATCCGATAGATTCTCTGGGAATTATTAAAACCGTTCACCAGCCTGTCCAGGCCCTCTTTCTGCGCTTCCGTCTCATAGTAGGACCAGAGCAGCAGCTCCTGCTTCTGCTTTTTTTCCTCTTTTGGCGGCTCCTTGGCGCAGCCAGTTATTCCCAAAACAAAAAGTATCAGAATTGTGTTTACAAAAAATCTCTTTTTCATAACGCTTCCACCTGCTCTGTTATGCTATGCTCACAATTTTTCGAAAATTCCTGATTCCTGTTCTTATATTCAGCGGTACTCTGCCGGGGAAACCCCTGTCACTTCTTTAAATATCCTTGCAAAATAATTGGAATTGCTATAGCCGCATTCCTGCGCTACCTCATATATTTTCATGTCCGTCTCTTTGAGCAGCCGCTTGGCATGGCTAATACGGAATTTCTTCAGGAATACAGAAAAATTCATCCCCATTTCCCGCTTAAACAGCATACTTAAATATTCTGGCGTAATATTAAGCACTTCTGCCGCCTTCTCTAGGCTGATGCCTTCCTTGTAGTGATTGCGGATGTATTCCAGCGTACGGTTAATCGTATAGTTGCCAATCCCGTTCTTGTCCTTGCGGTCACAGATGATCTGCCCTGCCTTCTGGAGAATTTCCTTCATCTCCTGAATGGTATACACATGGAGCATGGCCTTGATATAATCCTTCTCCCGCAGCGAAGCGAAAGCTTTCTGGTTAATCTCTTTCGCCGTATCTGACATATTTGACATCAGCTTTACCAGGTTATGGCGAATTTCTTCCGCATCATATTCCACGTCCACCACATGAGCCAGAAATTCTTCTATCCCTTCCCTTGTACCGTCATTGTCCCCCTTTCCCAACGCCCCCATAATTTTCTTGTCAATATGGATCGGGTATACCAGCCCTTTTACATTGCGCAAAGCATCCTCCCAGGCGCACACAACCTTGCTGCAGCCCAGGGTAAGGCAGGAAGAAAGCGCCTTCTGGCTGTTTAGAAACGCCTGCTTCCACTCTTCAATCCTTTCGCAGAAATCAATTCCCCAAGGGATTTCTTTTTTCTTGAACTGGCAGTTATACTCCAGCATTCCATCAAAAACACGGACAAACTCCTCAATCTCCGTCTTTTTTCCCTTTAGAACCGCCACTTTAAAATGCATCTGCTGGTTCCAGGCTTCCAGGACGTCAATTTCTGGGAACTGGCTTTTCGTATTGCGCAGCAGAAATTCCTTCTCTTTGAAATCACCCGCTTTTTTATTCCCATAATACCCCAAAAGTACGCCGTAAACTTTGCCCTCTTCCTCAGGAAACAGGACGGCAAGCATCCTCCCAGCCTCACACCTCTCCCTGTCGCTGCCAAAAAAATATTCCCGGACATAATTCTCCGGCTGTTTTGTAATCTGCTTCCTCTGCTCCAGCAGTTTCTTTTCTATCCTCTCCAAGGTCTCCTGCAGCACATCAATGGAAACTGGTTTCAGCAAATATTCCTCTACGCCCAAGCGCATTGCCTGCCTGGCATATTCAAACTCAGAATAGCCGCTGATAATGATGCTGCATACCTTTTCCCCTTTCTGGTGGAGAAAAGTCAGCATTTCCAGCCCATCCATATCATTCATGCGTATATCTGTAATCACTAAATCCGGATGGCTTGCCTGAATAACTCCAATGCCTTCACGGCCATTTTTGCATTCTCCCACCAGCACATGATCCGTATGCCTGCGAATCATCTCTGCCAGCCCTTCCCGAATTAGCTTTTCATCTTCCACAATCACAATTCTCATGCTCTCACCTTTTCTATGCTTCTGGATATTTTGCCGCAGCTGGAATCAGAAGTTCCACAATGGTGCCTACTCCTTTCACGCTGCTGATATGCCATGCCGCTTCCTTGCCATAGTATAGCTGGATGCGCTCAAACACATTGACCAGCCCAATTCCCTTCTCTCCGCTCCATTCCATATCTCTCTGATTATAATACCGCACCTTCTCTTCTTCCATTCCCACGCCGTTGTCCTCTATCACAATATGGATTTTGCCCGGCTGCTCCGCTATGCTGATATCCACCCGCAGCAGCCCTCCTTCCATATCTTTGATTCCGTGGAGGATAGCGTTTTCAAGGATAGGCTGGATTAGAAGCTTGTACATGCGCAGCTCCCTGGCCTCGTTCTCCACACAGATCTCAAAATCAAAAGAATCCCCATAACGGAGCTGGTATAGGGAAATATAGGATTTCAGCCATTCCTCCATCTCTGCTATGGCAGCCATCTGATTGCTCTGGTTTGTGCTGTAACGAAGGATAATGCCCAGGCCGCTGATCATCTTGCTGATTTCATATTCATCCCTTTTCACTGCCATCCAATTAATAGCATCCAGGGTATTATACAGAAAATGCGGATTAATCTGTGACTCCAGGGCTTTGATTTCCGCCTGGTTCTTCTTCTCTGAAATATCCTTCACTTCTTGGATTAAGTTTTTCACCTTGGTCGCCATCTGGTTAAAATTCTCCCCGATACGGCCAAATTCATCTTTGCGATCCACCTCCAGACGGACATCCATATTGCCCTTCTCCATCTGCCGGATCGCATCCATAATCTTGGAAAGGTATGTGGTAAAATAGTGATTTATAGAATTAAGGAACAGGACAACTACCAGCACATCCAGCACAAGCAGGCCCGCATAAATATTTTGGATATCCCTTACATCGCGCATAATATAATTGCCATCGTATACATTATGAAAAACCCAGCCGGTCGTGGGATCCCGGTAGCTGATGCTGCCCAGATCCCAGCCGTCAAACATTTCAATCTTGCGGATAAATCCAAGGTTCCCCTCTTCCTTCGACAGACTCTGCCCGATATAAGCGCTGTCTGGAAATGAAATAATTGTCCCTTCCGCATCTGTAATAAAATTCGTGCTGTTGCCCTCCCCGGATTCCTCCCCATTGCAGATTTTTTCTAATTCATCTTCGTAAATCCCCATGAGAAAAGATGCCACAGCGCCTTCTTCTAAATTATCTGTATTGTACAGTTCTTTCCCAATAAAAAAAATCCTCTCTTCTTTCTCATTGGACACGAAACGCTGGGTGGGAATAAGGACTACCTCATTTTTGCCTGTGGTCAATTTATAGGGCACAGTCTGACGCAAATCTGTGTAATCCCTCCATATACTGTCCAATGCAGATCCGGTCTGGCTGTCATAGGTAATGCTTTCGCCTGTCTTACAGATAAGGCTCAGGCTGCGGATTTCGCGCTTGGACTCAGCATATTGCTTCAAGCGTTCATTAATGACGAAATATAGTGAGGCCTGTTCACGCTTATCCGCTCTGTGGTAATGCGTTAGGCTTTGGATAAGGTCTTTATCCAGGTAGATTTGGTAGACAATGTCAGTATAAGACTCCAGCTTCAGGGAAAATTCCTTGGAAATCTGCTTGAGATTGTTCCTTGTCAATTCGTCAATCTGACGATCCATGGAACGGATGCTTACTTCCAGGAAGAACATCTGCATCAGGAAAACAGGCAAAATACAGACGCCCAAGCTGATGCTTAGGAATTTTTTCCGGAAGCTTAAGTCTTTATACCATTGTCCTATATAATTCCTGGTTTTTCGCATAGTGGTTCCGCCTTTTTGTGCTAATAAAATGGTGAAAATTCGGCTCCAATTGGGGGATGGCCATACGAAACGTCCTTGTTGTGAGAAAAGCATTTATCTAAATATAATTGTGCCCGTACACTCGTTGGAATATGGTATACATGTCACCTTATGATCAGTTTTTTAGTTGTGCTTGCTTTTCCTAAAATCTTTGATTTCTTGCTGTCTAATCGGTAAGCTTGAATTTTAAAGTAATAGGTTCCTTTGCTTAACTTACCGGTTGTCCATTTTGTGACTTTCTTGGAGCTTATTATTTTGGTCTTTACTGACTTTTTGAACTTTTTATCTTTGGCAAATGTAATTTTACAGCCGTTTACTTTTGTCCCATTGTTCAGTTTAAAGGTTATCATGGCTTTGCGGCCTTTTTTCGCTTTCACGGAGGAGATTTTGGGCGCTTTGATTTGGCTCCATTTCGCTCTTAAGGTTAAGTTCTTGGTTACCTTTTTACGGAAAGAATACTTTTTGCCATTCAGATACCAGCCTTCGAAGTAATAACCTTCCCTCTTTGGAGATGTGGGGGCAGTGACTTTTTTTCCCTTTTTTACCGTTTTTGCAACGGTTTTCTTTCCATTATTATAGACAAACTTTACCTTGTAATTTTTGACTACAGGATCCGGTTTGTCAGGTTCGGGTTTGTCGGGTTTGGGCTGTTCCGGGTTGTCAGGTTCAGGCTGATCTGGGTTGTCAGGATCTGGCTGTTCGGGCTGGTTAGGGTCTACGTAAGTGTAATTATCTGGAACCGTACCATTTTCCCAGGGAGCGGGGAGATACTGGTCAGAGACATAGATTTTCGACATAAAATCATAGGCCTCCTTGTCATAGGCTTTCAGCTCTTCCCTGGTATTGATGGGGCCACGGACGCCGTCCCATTTTCCATCCTGTGTATCATCCATCGCGTTAAACCAGATGGCCGTCAAGGTTGCAAAATATTCACTGGAATTGGAGCCAGCGTAAGAATTTGCCCATTTTCCATTGCCTGTGGATGTATTGTAAATATTTTCAAATTCTGCCTTCTGGGCGTCATCCAGACCGTAATTCTGCACGGTATGGCCAAATTCATGGGCAAGGATAGACTCATTGGGATAACCTGTATGATAATTTCCGGAACCATCGCTAATCAAGCGCAGGACGTTGGCGTCTTTGATAGAAGCAAGCTGTGTGCCGCCAAACCCCTCCACATAAAGGTAGTTTTCATCATAGCTGTAACGGTGCTCCAGGATATCATAGGCAATCTCGCCCTCCCCATATATGCCCAGCATACAGCCGGCATCGCCCATGCGCTTTGCAAGCGTCTCATTGGCAAGGATGACTTCCAACATCTCAGCCGCCTTGGTCATAGCTTGCGGACGTACTGCTTTCGAGCCAAGCACACGTACGCCACAGCCTAATTTTACTTCCTGTTGGTAAAATGGCTCATACGCATCAACCGTTATCGTCTGTCCTGGCACATAAGTCCCAGCTTCGCTGCGGATACAATTGGGGGTAATCTGAACCTTAATCTCTGGAAGGACTGCATTCTTATCTCCTACGGGCAGATTGGAAACCGCTGAAATTGCCTTTGGCAGGCTGATGGATGTCTTCCACTGATCCGGGTTATTGGGATAATGGCTATTGCGGGTGCTATAACATACAATCCCCCCTGGAAGCCAGCTCCAGCTCTCTTCGTCCCATATCCACGGTTCCTTGCTAATCTCCACTGCCTTCCCATCTATGGTTATTGTAAAGCTGGCGGTGGCATCTGCGCCAAGCACCTTCTGATCCCAGTAGATTTCGAGGTCACGTTCACTGACCAACTGTGCCTTAAGAATAGAAGGCACATCTTCTGCTGCCTCTACGCTCTGTGGCGCAAATATCCCTGACAGCATCCCCACTGCCATCGCAAGGCATAGCAGCCATGACGTCAATTTTAATGCTGCTTCTTTGTTCTTCCTGCCATTCCCCATTCTAAAATAACAAAAACTCTTATAACGATTCTTCTTCCCCATAATAATTCTCCTAATTCTTCTTGCTTACTCATACAGGCGCTATTTTGTACAGGGATAGGCTGACTGCACATTTACACCTGGCCATGGGGACAATTTGTGCAAGCCAGTTCCTTTATCAACGCCGAATCTGAAGCAGCTTCGCCTTCAGTTCTCCTTCCATCCGATTAATTTCTATCTCCGCCTCCCGGCGCTTCTGCCTTCCCTCCTGCTGGATACGCATCACTTCATCAAGGGTGGAAATCAGCGATTCATTGGTGAGGCGCAAGGTTTCCATATCTACTATTCCCCGCTCCGACTCCTTCGCTGTCTCAATCGTGGCGACCTTTAGCCGCTGGGCATTCTTCTTCAGCAATTCATTGGTAAGGTCGGTTACTTCCCGCTGTGCCTGGGCAGCCTGGGCAGAATGTTCCACGCCCAGGGCAAGCACCATCTGGCTTTTCCACAGAGGAATCGTATTCACAAGCGTAGACTGGATCTTCTCCACCATAATCGTGTCATTATTCTGCACCAGGCGGATCTGGGGCGCCGTCTGGATGGAAATCATCCGAGTCAGTTCCAAATCGTGGATCTTTTTCTCAAAACGGCTGCACAAGGCTTCCAAATCCTTCGCATCCTGGGCGTCTTCCGGCAGCCCGGAACGCTCTGCCTTCGTAATCAATTCTGTCAGCTCTGTCCGGCGCACCTCGTCCAATTTCTTCTTCCCTGCCAGGATATACATGGAAAGCTCTTTAAAATAAAACTTGTTCTGCTCATACATCTTGTCGAGGATGGCAGCGTCTTTCATCAGCTGCCTCTGGTGCCCTTCCAATACCTTGCAGATTTTGTTTACATTGGTCTCCGCCTTGTCGTACTTCATTTTTAGGAGGCTCAGCTTGTTCACTGGCTTTTTGAAAATTCCCAAAAAGCCTTTTTCCTCTTCCGCGTCAAAACCCTTCAGTTCTGTTACCACACCCGTTAGCAGGTCGCCAATTTCTCCTAAATCCTTTGTCTGGACATTTTCCAGGGCTTTTTCTGAGAAATCCGCCATTTTCTTCTGCGTACCCGCGCCGTACTGGAGGATAATATTGGAATTGTGCAGATCAATCTGTTTGGTAAACTGATCCACCATACGGCGTTCCTCTTCCGACAGCATGGAATCATCCCACCCTGGCTCTGCCGGCTTCTCCTGCTGCACCTGCACTGGCGGCTGCGCCTGATCCTGAAATGGATCCAATGTCAGCACAGGCGTTTCTGTAAACTCTTTAAATTCTTCACTCATGCTCCTTCTCCAATCTTTTTTCTAGTGAAAATCTCCCTCTGTCAATCCTTCCTGCGCCAACATGGTATGTAGCACAGAAATATCCGTAGATACGTCCCATGCCACGTCCTCAAAGAGGCTGTCCAGCAATTTTTCAAAAGCCACATTCAACGTATCCAACGTTTTCTCTATTTCCCGCTTCGAGGACTTGATGTTCCCTCCCTGGATGGGCTGGCCATCCAGCTGGCGGTAAGCCTCCAGCAGCTTGACTGTGGTAGGCAGGTAATACTCCATTAATTTGTGGATATCCTCCAGAGAATCTGGATTCTCCTTCACCCGTTCAAAAATCCTCTGCACCAGCGTTTCTATGCGGGTAATCTTCTGTGAAATCTCCACCTCTGGAATGGCATCGTTGCATTCCCTGATCTTCCTCAAATAGGCGTTCCCTTCCTCAATAACTTGTCCTATCTCACCCTGCGCCTGCATCTGTTTCTGCTCCATTTGCTGACGAAGTTCCAGCCGTTTCTGCTCCTCCTGCTGCCGAAGCTCCAGCCTTTCCTGCTCCTTGCGGCTCTTTTGGATGGCCTGGTACTCCCGGTAGGTATCATGGCTGACAATCAGGCAAGTATTATCCTGATCCAGATGCCCCTGGCGGAACCAGCCCCTGGCAATCATTTTCCGGAGATCCTTTAAGACAAATTTGGGAGATTTCCCGCTCTGGTCTGACAATTCCTTGATATTGCAATAGGTCCTGCCCTGCAGCCCGGAAATATAACTCCGGTAACGCTTCAGCGCCGACAACATGCTGCTGCCCTTCCAGGCCATGAAACCGCTGCATGCAAACAAGGGGATTAAGATGCCCAGCGCAATTTTAATGCCAACCGGAACGGAACCCATGAAAAACGCTATGATAAACAAGACCATGGCTGCAATGCCCGTCACGCCACTGAACGTGTAGCCGCAGGCGGCTAAGAACCAGCCCCCTATGCTGACGGATCTATTTTTCTGGAAAAGCTCCTGCCTGGCCAGTTGATTCTTCTGATCTACAATCCTTACCTGGGCTTTGGAAGCTTTTTCTTCCCCCATTTCCTTCCACGTTCCCATCCTGGTGCGCATCTGCTTCTGCCAGCCCGTGGCTTCTGTAACCGCCTGCCCCGCGGCACGGATCCCGTTTTGGATATCATTGACGGCGCCATTGACAGAATCGGTGATGTTCTTGTTCAGCTGCTGAAAATTCTGGGTATGGATGGCATTGTCTACAATACTGCGGATTTCCCTGCCATATTTTTCCCAATTATTGTCCATTCCTATCATTCCTTTCCAGGGCATAAAGATGATGATTGCAAAATTGATTTGTTTTTCCTATAAATTCTGCTATTCCTATTATGTACCATCAATCTTGTAAAAGCAAGTAATTTTTCTTGAGTTATTTTTAGTAAAATGGTAAAATAATTTTTATTAACATAAAACCTGTATTACAATTTTTATACTTCAAGGCAGATAGATCTGCCTCAGGTTTCAACGGATGCACACTTAACGCATCCATCAAAGAAATGGAGGAAATATGAAGACATCAACAGACTTAAGAGAATTATTGAACCGCATTGACCATAGGGGATATCCAGCTTACAAGGATACCCGGGGAACTTACCAGTTTGACGGCTATATGCTGTCCATTGACCATGTACAGGGAGATCCTTTTGCAGCGCCTTCCAGGGTAAGCGTACATGTCCCAGGCAGGATGGCTAATTTCCCAACAGATTTATATGGGGAAAAGCATAAGAGGATTGCATTGCAGGACTTTTTAATCCGTGGGTTTGCCAAACAGATTGAAACATTTAACTTTAAAGCCAAAGGCTCTGGAAAGAGCGGGCTGATGTCTGTCAGCCGCTGCGGGCAAGAAATCCTAGAACGGACAGCCTGTGAGATAGAAAAAGACGGCAAAGTCATCGTGCGGATGGAAATTGGCTTTCCAGCCAACGGAAGGACGATTAACAGCCGGGAATTAATCCGCATCCTTTTTGACTTCCTGCCAGGATGTGTCAAAAAATCACTATTTTACCGCCTTCTGGACAAAGAGGCCGTCCAAAAAACAGCGCAGCTGGCGGAAGACCAGCATTTTATCCGCCAGCAGCTGCCCAAACTTGGCCTGGTGGCCTTTGTCGCCAATGGCGCGGTGCTGCCCAGAGAATCCGGCGTCTCTGACCGCCCCATGCGGGGAGCCATTCCCTTCCAGGCGCCGCCTTCCATGGAAATCGAGCTGCAGCTTCCCAACCACGGAAGCCTCAAGGGTATGGGCATCCAAAAGGGCATCACCTTAATTGTAGGCGGCGGCTACCACGGAAAATCTACCTTATTAAAGGCCCTGGAACTGGGCGTTTATAACCATATCGCCGGCGATGGGCGTGAATTCGTCATCACTGACGGCAAGGCGATGAAAATCCGCGCAGAGGATGGGCGCAGCATCAAAAACGTGGACATTTCCATGTTTATCAATAACCTTCCCAATGGAAAATCCACCGCCCACTTCTCCACTGAGGACGCCAGCGGGAGCACCTCCCAGGCAACCAATGTGATCGAGGCAATGGAGGCTGGCAGCAGCCTGCTCCTAATTGACGAAGATACCAGCGCTACCAACTTTATGATCCGTGACGAACTGATGCAGCGTGTCATCCATCCGAAGGCAGAGCCGATTACGCCCTTTATCAACCGGGTGCAGGAACTCTATAGCAATTACGGAATCTCCACCGTCCTGGTGGCCGGCAGTTCCGGCTCTTATTTCCATAAGGCGGGCTGCATTATCCAGATGGAACGGTATCTGCCCAAAGATATCACAGCCTTTGCCAAAGAAGAGGCAGCCGCCTTCCCCATCCCGGAAGAAAGCATTGCGCCTGGCGAACAGCCTTCTTTCCAGAGAATTGTAAAAATTGACCACAAGTTTAAGTCGAATGACAGAATTAAAATGAAGACCCTAGGCATGGATTCTGTGATGCTGAACCATGATACGATTGAGCTTCGGTATGTGGAACAGCTGGCAGATTCCGAACAGCTCTATGCACTGGGATGCCTGGTGAAATATGCGCAATTACAGGTATTTGATGGGAAGAAGACCCTGACAGAAGCGGTGGACATGCTGGATCAGCTGTTACAGGAAAAAGGGCTGGCAGCGGTCTGCGGGGGCAGCTATGTGCCCAGCGGGCTAGCGATGCCCCGTCGGCAGGAGATTTTTGCCTGCCTGAACCGGTACCGGGGGTTGAAGGTATAATCCACAGCATAACAGATGTTCGTCAAGCCATACCAGCTGGTATTGGTAACAGCAATTACTCCGTAGCGAAGGAAGTGGGGAGACTGCATAAAGAACCCTTTCGTACTGTTACATTGCTAAAAGCCAGCGGCGCTTGTTCCGCAAGGGCTCAGTGCAAAAGCGCGTTTCTGCTGCAGCCTCCCCATTTAACATAAAACTCCTTACTATTTACTATTTCACCTTCACGGTAAGCCTTACCCGCTTGCCATTGAAAGCCTTAACGGTAATCACTGCTGTCCCTTTCTTCTTAGTGGCCTTTACCAGGCCTTTGGAAGAAACCGTCGCCACCTTTTTATTATTCGAGGTATAAGTCAATTTATTACTATACGCATTGCCCGGGAAGCTTACCTTAATCTGGAACTTTTTGCCCCTCTTTAAGGTTTTCTTATTGCCTGCCACATTTAATTTCAGGCTCTTAGGCGCGTTCTTGACCGTTACGGTACACTTTGCTGTCTTCTTATTCGGCGTCTTTGCTGTAATCACAGACTTCCCAGCCTTTAGCCCTTTGATTTTCCCATTCTTTACCGAGACAACAGATTTCTTGCTGGATGTCCAGGTGACCTTCTGCGAAGCATTTGACGGCTTCACGGTCGCCTTTAACGTATAGCTTTCGCCCTTGCCGATTTTTAGGCTCTTGCCAGCATTCAGCTTTACGCTGGTGGGATTAGGCTTCTTTTTCAAGGCTTTACGGGCAGAGTTCAGCTTATTGTATGCGCTGCTTAAGTCCTGATCTTCCGTTGCCTTATTCAAGGCATTTTTGGCATTTTTCAATTGCTGTGCAAATGCCTTCCAAGTGCTTTCCGTATAATCCGCAGATTTTAACTTGGACACACTTTGGATTAGTTTCTGCAGCTCCTTCTTGGAGATGGCAGGCTTGGCGGCCAGGGATGACCGGGCAGACTTCAGCTGGCTTATAGCTCTGTCTACATCGGCCTGGGTGGCTGAATCTTTGGCCAGTATATCTTGGGCGTTTTTCAATGCCTGTGCAAATCGAGTCCAGGAGGCTGCCGTGTAATCAGACTGCTTGAGACTGGATACTTCCTGCACCAACGCCTTCAGGCTTTCTTTTGATACGGTTGGCGCTGCATTTAATGGAACGCGGATAACATTGACAGAATATCTGGGCAGGTCATAAGACAACTTGCCGTCTGTAATCTCCTGCGTTGCCGTTGTCGGAGCAATCTGCTCATTGCCAATGGCATTCGCTGTGTTCAGGCTGCCTGTAAGGGCTGTGATTTCTGCCCGCCCCTGAAGGTTCAGGTTTGCGAAATCAAGCTCAATGGTCTTCATGGATTTGTCTGGGTTCACCAGTTTGATATATACATTGGAATCATCCTTATTAACTACCTGATAAATATCCGTCTGGTACTGGTTCAGCTCACTGGAAAAGTCATATTTTGCCGTATCCGTGCTGCTTATGTTTGTGCTGGTGTATTTTGCTTCCAGCTTGTGGCCAACGCCATAGTTGAAGGAAACATGCATCGGATCGTTGGACTGGATCCTGGTAACGGCTCCAGTGTTGTAGTATTTGTTGGGGTAATGGTTGCCCAGTGTTTTGGTCGTCAGGTTGGAGGCGTTGCGCTCCGGCCTGGTCACTTCCATCGAAGAGCCTGCGCCGTCTTTGCCAAGGTTAAACCAATAATACTGCTGGCCGTGGCCTGCGCCAATGACAAAGCCGCCATTGCCAGATGTCTTGGTCAGGCCTTCCACTTCGATACGGAATTCCTTCCATTTCTCTTCCACTGCCTTGGGCAGGTAGACCGCGTTGACTCCGCTTGTGCCGGTGAAATTCAGGCGGCCGCCGCTGATCGTAAACCCGCTGCCGCTGCCAAACTGCGCCCAGCCGTTGGGATTGGATGCATCGTTAAAGTCGTCCTCCAAGAGAACTTTATTATCCTTATCGTAAACAGTCACTTTATCGATCGAGCCTGCCGCTGAATTGCCGCCCAATATCGGGCTGCCATAGTTAGAATAATCTTTTTCTGCAGACTGCAGCTCTGTCTGGATCAAATCTGTGCCATAGTTGTTGGCAAACATCTGCTGCACATAGTAATTGGTCGACTTCGCCGTATGAAATTCATCAAAATAAATCAGATCGTGATCCCAGCTTACGCTCCCAACCTTAAACAGCAGGGGGGCGTAGGAAATATTTGTCACCACGTCCGCATTGCGCTCCAGCCCTGTGATATAGCAGGCTTCTGCCAGCGCCGTATTGTAGCGGTTGTTGCCCCGAACGGCATATTCGCCAACAAAAATGCTGCTGCCGCCCTGGCCGACGCGCTGATAATAGTCATAACGGTCAGACTGGTTATACATAAAGCTTTCTGACTGATAATAATGCTCATCCACAAGGGTCTGCCCAGGCATGGTCTGCCCCAGGCGGTCATACGCATATTCGAGTGCATAGTTAAAAGTGCTGCTGCCGTCCGGACCGCCGGCATTTGGACCTGCGCTGGAAATAATGTGGAGCTCATGTCCTGGATAATTTACTGCCGCATAGCTTTCTACGGCCGCCTTAATGCTGTCAAAATTGTCAAAATATTTTTCTTTGGCATTCTCATTGCCAATCCCCAGATACTTGAGGTTAAAAGGCTCTGCATGGCCGTTTTCCGCCCGCTTTGCCGCCCACGCATTGCTGGAAGCGTCGCCCCAGCAGTAATCCAGCAGATTCGTGGCCATATCAATAAAGTACTGCAGATCGTTTCCGGTCTTGGCATTGACGCCATTCGTCTCATACTGGCAGAGCACGCCTGCACTCATAATCGGAAACGGCTCCATGCCAAAGTCCTCGCACAAGGACAGCAGCTCGTGATAGCCAAAGCCATATGACTGCATATAACCCCAGGTGCGGTTCTGATTGTTCCAGTTCTCCCAACGGTTGGTGTTGCTCCTGCGTTCCTCTAAGGAGCCTACGCTGTCCCGCCAGTCGTAGAGGCCTTCCCAGTTAAAGCCTTCCACAATACAGCCTCCTGGGAAACGCATGAATTTGGGATTCAAATCCATCATTAAGTCAATCAGATCCTGGCGGATGCCCACGCCGTAAGCATAATTCTTGTTGCCATAGCCATAGCTGTCATGCGGCACCACAGACACCATGTCCAGCGAAAGCTTTTCACCTGCTCCAGCGCCTTCAACCGTAAGCATCAATTTTCCCTTTGTATTGGACGATACATTAGAAGTTAAGTCAACAGAGACTTTTTTCCAGGAACCGTCAGCGCCCAGCGCAACCTCCTGCTCATTGGTCAGGGACGCCCCATTGTCATTTACAAGCTTTACCTTCAGTTTCCCGCCATAGCCCTGGGCAGCCTTGGCAAAGACAGAAAACGTATAAATGCCGGCTCCCTTTTCTGTATTCACCGGCTTTACTGGCATTGCTGCGCTATTGGGGCTGTTCTGCGGCGCAAACCCGCCGTTTTTCAGCGTTACGTTGCCCGTTAGGATGGCGTAGTGAGGATTTTTCTCATTTAATTTGTCATCCGTACCTTGGGCATTTTCACTGTTAATCGCAAAATTCCCCGCTGGGGATGCCTCCCAGTGCAGTTTGTAATTGCCCCTTGTCTCATAGCCATTCTGCTGGAAATACGTATTATCCCCGCCCTTTTGCACATAAGCATTTTCAAAGGAATAATTTTTCACCATTTCCGGATACAGCCCGCCGTCGGCAGCGCTATTAATATCTTCGTAGAATAAGCCATAGAGGCTGTCGCTCAGCTTCTTGGTAACCTGATTGCCGTCAATTGCCATCGAATACTGGGAAGTTCCTGCCTCCTTGCCTACAATCTGATTAATCTGCGCCTCTGTCAGTGCATTTTTATAGACACGGAAATCCTTAAAATCCCCCTGGTAGAGAGGATCGTCATAATTTGATTTCCCGATGTAGGACTGAAGCCCTGTGCCAAAGTCACTGACCTTCATCGCCAGGTTCTTCTCTTCGCCGACCCATTCCCCGTCAATGTAGCAGGTCATTGAGCCTGGCTGCAGCACGATCGCATAGTGGGTCCATACGCCATGATAAGCATCGGTACGGATACTATTACGCAGCCCCTTTTCCGTATCCATTGGCCTGGATTCGTTGGTAGACGCCGTCATCACGGATTTTAACGTGTTGTGGTCTTTCTCACAAGGCACAAAATAGTAATAGTATGTAGGATATCCATGGCCATTCTTCTTGCTGCCAAAGAAAAACGCCCCCAGCCATGCCGTCCTGGGATCATTATCCCTAAGCCACATACTAATCGTTAAGGTATCCTGCTTATCAAACATCCCCTCCGGCAATGTGATAAAAGCAGAGCCATTGGCAGTCCCGCCCGGCAGGGAAGCCACGCCATCCTTCACCGTTACGCCAGAGCCAATGACCGCATGATTATTATTCCCAGAAGAATCCTTCCCCCCATCCTGAAATTCATAATGTGCCAGCAATTCCGTGCCTGCCAGCAGCCCATCCTGCGCAGCTTGCGGCTGTGCCGCCTGTTGTGCTTCTTCCGCTGCCTGCGGCTCTGTTTCCTGCGCCTGCGCTGCTCCTATTGGCTGCCAAAGGCCTGCCACTAGCAAAACTGCCAGCAAGGCGCTTACAACTTTTTTTAATTTCTTTCCTTTCATCAGTACAACTCTCCTTCCCTTTTTCACATTATTTTACAAAAAAATTTCGGTAAAATCAATAAAAAATCGTAGAAAAATATATAATTTTATGTTAAAAATTCATAAACGAAACTATAATTACTTAATCTATTCATTTTTGATAATAATTCCTCTGCAAAAAATATTACTTTCCCCTATCTTTTTCCCTTTCTGGTTCGTTATACATATTAGAAAGGAGGCTCACGTGTATTCCGATTTCCTGTTGATCCGAAAAATGAAGCAAGGCGAAGAAACCGCCTTTGATTTCTTTGTCCGCAAATACTATCAAGAAATTTTAACTTATTGCTATCACCACTGCCCCGACAAAGCATATTCCGAGGACATCACACAGGAAACCTTCCTGCGTTTCTTTGCAAAACTGCCAGATTACAGCTACCAAGGAAAAACCAAGAACTATCTCTACACCATTGCCGGGAACCTATGCAAAGATTACTTCAAAAAAAGAAAAGACCTACCTGTCGAAGAACCCGCATCAAACATACAGACAGCATCTGCCGAACACCCCATGGAACAAGTTTTAAATCAGCTCATGGTAGCATGGGCAATTCAGCAGTTACCCACGGAATTAAGCGAGGTAGTCATTTTACACTATTTTCAAGAACTGAAACTTACAGAAATCGCTGCCCTCTTACATATCCGTCTCCCATTAGTAAAATACCGCCTAAAGCAGGCAAAGACGCAATTAAAGACACAACTAGAAAAGGAGGGATTTCATGAATCTGGAAAAAAGCCTTCTGGCCTATAAGCAAAAGGCACAACCAGAACCAACAGAGGAAAAAATACAGGAAACCATCCGTAAATCAAAAGAAATTTTTTTTACTTCGGAGCAGAAAAGAACATTATCCTACCGTGAATTTTTATGGTCACAATTTAAGCTCATACAAAAAAAATGGTGGTTCTTCCAATTATTAATTCTGCTCTTATTAGGGATAACAATTATATCCGCATATGAGGAAGCATACCTCAGCAGGGGCATGGGGGTTCTGGCCTCTATCTTTGCCATCCTGATTATTCCTGAGCTTTGGAAAAACAGATCATGCCACAGTATGGAAATAGAAGAATCCTGCTACTATTCCCTGAGGCAGATCTATTCTGCCCGTATGGTGCTGTTTGGCGCCGTAGATGTTTTCCTGCTCACTGTATTCTGCGGGACAATGACATTTGGAGAGCATATTCCTTTTACAAAACTGCTCGTCCAGTTCCTCCTGCCAATGCTTGTAACCGCATGCATTTGCCTGGGAACGCTATGCAGCAAATATATTACGGACGAAAGCGTAGCAATGATTCTATGCATCCTGTGGTGCGCCCTATGGCTGGCAATCACCTTAAATGAAAATGTATACAAGGCAGTCACCATGCCAATATGGGTGGCTTGCATTATCCTTTCTTTGGGGTTCCTGTGCATTGCCATTTACCATATCTTAAAGAACTGTGATAATTATTGGGAGGTAGGATTTAATGATATTAGAATTGAATAATTTAACGAAAAAATTTGGCGATTTTACAGCTGTAAGCCACATCAACCTAACAATGAACAGCGGTGTTTATGGATTGCTGGGGGTAAACGGCGCAGGAAAGACCACTTTAATGAGAATGCTGTGTACCTTGCTGAAACCGACATGCGGAAGCATTGCATGCAACGGAAAAGATATCTTCCACATGGATGGCAGCTACCGACAGCTCTTGGGGTACCTGCCGCAGGATTTTGGTTTTTATCCTGAGTTTACCGTGCAGGATTATCTCTATTATATTGCAACCATAAAAGGCCTCCGCCCTTCGGTGGCAAAGAGGAAAGTAAAAGAATTAATTCCACAGGTGGGGCTAACAAAAGCTGCCCGCAAAAAAATGAAAAAGCTGTCCGGAGGCATGAAACGGCGGGCTGGGATTGCACAGGCAATGTTAAATGAACCGCAGATTTTAATCCTGGATGAGCCGACCGCAGGGCTTGACCCCAATGAAAGGATCCGTTTCCGCAATCTAATCAGTGAACTTTCCGAAGAACGCCTGGTATTATTGTCTACCCATATTGTATCTGACATTGAATATATCGCAAATGAAATCCTGCTGATGAAAGACGGAAAACTCATGCATCAGGGGACGGCAGATACCATTATAGATTCTATGGCAGAATCTGTCTGGGAATGCCTTGTGGATAGAAACCAGGTATCCGATTTTATAAAAAAATATAAAATCTCCAATATGAAATCAGAGCCGCAGGGAGTCATATTACGGATTATTTCAAAAGAGAAACCATCCATTGATGCAATCTGTGTGGAAGCAACCCTAGAAGATGTGTTCTTATATTATTTTGGAGAAAAGGCGGGTGACGATGATGCTGCTATTTGAAAAATGCGACATAATTTTATTCTTTTTGACTGAAAAGGCGGGTGATGATAATGCTGTTTTTTGAAATTAAGAAGGTTTTTTCTAAATTTAAAAATAAAATCGCAATGGTTCTATTGCTCATCATACTAATTGTAACAAGCATCCTAACAATGAACCGCGTGGAATATGTGGATACAGATGGGGGGCGCAGTAGCGGGGCGGCAGCGGCAAGGAAACTCCGTGCAGAACAGAACCAATGGACAGGTTACCTTACAGAAGATGTGTTTACAGATGTCATTTTGGAAAATAAGCAAATTAACAGTTCCCCAGAAGCATTTTCTGAAGATATCATGGAGCAGGATAAGATCTATGCCAGGAAACAGGGAATCTCAGATATCAGCAACTTGATGAATTATGCATTCAGCGAATGGAGGGATTACAATTATTATATAATTGACAATCTTTCTGCCAAAGAAGCAAAGCAAGTTTACCAAAAAAGGATTTCTTCTTTAAAAGGATACTTAGAATCCGGGGAAGAAACATTTCCGGATGCACAGAAAAAATTTTTGATTGAACGGTACGAAAATCTTAAAACTCCTTTTTATTATGAATATTTCGGCGGCTGGAGCGCCCTGCTGCAAAATATATCGACCTTTCTTTTGATGCTGGCTTTGGTCATCGGCTTTCTGGTATCCGGCATTTTTTCGGATGAATTCCAAATAAAGGCGGATTCCATTTTTTTCTCTTCAAAATTAGGGAGAAGCAAAGCTGTTGTTTCAAAAGTGAGCGCTGGTTTTTTGATTGCCACTGTTTCGTATGCTGTGTTCGTGTTTTTCTATACGGCGATTGTGCTTCTGATGCTGGGAGCAGATGGCGCGAACTGCCCCATCCAGCTGGATTTGTGGAGAAGCGCTTATAACATTACCTTTTTGCAGGCATATCTTCTGATTGTTGCCGGCGGGTATGTAGGGACGTTATTTGCGGCAATCCTTGCGATGATTGTATCGGCAGCTTCTCGTTCCACGACAACGGCTGTAATTGTCCCATTTCTAATTTTATGCGCGTTTCCATTTCTAAGCAGGATTATTACATTGCCAGGGGTATGCTCATTCTTTCCAGATCAGCTACTAGAAGTATATATAACGGTGAAGGAGTTTAACCTGGTAGAATTAGGCGGAAAAGTGATGAGCGTTGCAACGGTTATTATTCCTGCATATCTGGCACTCTGTTTGGTTTTACTGCCAGCGCTGTATCAGGTTTATCGCAAATCGCAGGTTAAATAAACAGCCATGCGGAATGCTACGAAAGAGGGAGCGCGTAACCAGAACGCGCTCCCTCTTTTCTTCCTACAAATTACAAACTACCTCATTCCCTTGCATAACAGTAATTCCCATTTTCTCCGCTACATTAATTTAATAGATACTGTATTCCAGACGCTTTTTCTTATTTTAATTTCCCCTCTTCATCCAAAGAAAACTCGCCTGCCCACTTTTCATCTGACCATCCATGCTCTGGGCCCCCATCTTTTATCAGACGGTATTCCCCTGCTTCAAGTTCCCCGTAAATATTCAGGTCGCACTCTACGGTATGCTGCTCGGAATCCGCAAAACAAATACCGATCGCATTAACACCATAATTAACCGTAGTATCCTCTATATAAAGTTCATACCACTTTCCGTCTATCTTCTTTTCAAGATAATAATCTTCGCCATATAACTTTTCCTCCCCGCTCTGATTGTCAAGAACAGCGGTTGCAATCCCGTCTGTAACATCTGTTACGGTCAGGGTAACGTCACTTTCCCTGGCTTTCTCCAGTTGTGATTCCACCCAGAACCTTTGGTCATATTTAGATAGGATACTTCCATTGCAAAAACCGTAGAACGGGCTGACATCCTCATGTTCGTTCCCCACCTCGTCCCAGATAGATGCAAAATCCACAGACACTGTATACACTTCCCGATTCCTGGTCAGCCATAATCCCCCTGCGTATGCCACAATATAACCCCAGCCTCCTTCATCACCAATTTCCAGCCCATAGCAGGGTACCTGCCAATTTTCCAGCTGGCTGATATCTGCGGCTTCATACGGCAGTTCATTGATCTTCTGCAAAATTTCCTTTTCCTTCTCAGAGTCAAACAGGATCCTCTGGGTCACTGTCTCGCCATCGTAATAAAATAGGGTAAGCGCCGAGGTGTCCGGGGAAGCATTTTCCAATAGTCCAGGCCTTGGCTCTGCATCAGATGCTACACTTTTATCTGCTGATTCTTCATTTACTGCACCGCTAGCCGCTGATTCCTGCGATTTCATTCCTCGGTCAGGGCTTCCACATGCAGCGGCGAATGCCATTGCCGCACCAATCCCTGCCACAGCTATCCTCCATCTTCTTTTCCAGCTATTCATAAGAATCCTCCTCTCTGTTCCTTTCACAGAAACACTGCTTGACAGAAATCACCCTACCATTTCTGTATTTTTATGGAACGATGTCTCTATACAGAGAGATTCCCTGTTTTCGGAAAATGTTGCATAAATTATTTATTTATTTTCCATCAGCTACCTTAACTTGCCTCTCGAGCAAATTTTTACTTGTTCCTAGATCTTTTTAAGCCACCCCCATATAAAATCACTCCCCCTCGTCTCCCAGTTTCTAATATTAAGAAACTTTTGTATCTTTTTTATCCTTTTATTTACTTATATTACACGAATTTTCCTATCCTATTTTTCGTTTTCGATTTTTTTAGAAGCAAAATAGATGCAGCGTATTTTTAACCCCTACCATTATCTTGCATTTAACAGTTCTTCCATTTTTCCTTGTATATAATCAATATCTGGAAAAATCAGATGAATCCCTCTTCTATACATCGCTATCACTTCCCGTAAATTAACAGTCAATTCCCTGTTCAGTTTACTGTGTATCATAATAGGATTATTTTCGATCGTATGTACGTGGTCAAAAAACTTCTTTATAATTGGAAAGGCATTTTGTATTAAAAAAGCATTGTCCCTTCCTGCAAATTTTCCTATGACGATTGTATTGCACTTTCCGTATCTTTTTATTTTCTTTTCGATAATAATTTTATATTTGCCTACCTGGGAACTAATCGGAATCATCCAATACAATTCTTCATTTTTGTTATCTTGAATTGCTAAAAAATGTGGTCGGTAATTTCCGTTCTCTTTATTTCCCATCAAATATTTATCTTGAACAAAATCAAAATAATCATCTTTGATATGATAAGAGTACCCTTGCTTTATTTCCATCGTTTCTCCTTAGAAAAAATCCCCATCAAAAATGACGGGGATTTATGAACGAACTATAATATTTATATCCCACCTATATAGCAAGTGGCAAGCATTTACATACCGAATCATTTATACCCCACACCATCGGCAAGTGGCAAAATTACCTGCTATGTTTCTTTTACCCCGTCGCATAGCCAACGGCAAACATTTACCTTTACTCATAGTATAGCAGAACTGCAAGAAATTGCAATCACTTTTTATCATTTATGACTATCTCTATAGCAATCGTCTTTTTCTCACCTGCACTATGTACTTTTTATTATATTCAAAAATCACTAAATTACCCTGCAAAGGTCTTACTTTTGTTCGTTACTTCTCAATCTTGTAATTACTGATAACTTTCAAAATTTAATCTTCCCTACAACCATTCTATGTTAAAATCATTGCACAACGAAATTCCATTAAATTTCTGCCTATCATATATGTCTCATAAATATCATGAATCTCACTGTCCATTTATCCAGTTACACAAAAACCATATTGGCACACTCTTTCCTATTTAATGCAATAATGATAATAAATCAATAGAAAGGGGCGAAAAAATGATAGTGTATGTCAGATTGTGGGAAACCATGAAGAAAAAGGGGATTTCACAATATTCACTTATTAAAAATTACCATATAAACGAAGCACAGCTTCACCGCCTGAGAAAAATAAGGTGATAAAAACGATTACTCTTGACCGCCTTTGTGAAATACTGGATTGTGAAGTTGAGGATATTTGCCAGCACATCAAAGGCAATCCTGATGAAGCATAGGGGCACTTTTTTAAATGCCCCTTCTTGCACCATCCGAAAACAATATGTCAGGAAAATCAAGTATTCCCTAAAACAAACTTTTCTAATTCTTATACATACACCAACTCTTTCAACACAATTTCCTCTGCTGTGTTCCTCGCATTATTTACAAGTCCAATTCACTGCATAAAATCCGTTGATTTCTATCAATATGAAACATAGAACGGATGATTTACAGCCCACTTATTACCTCCCTCATGCATCTTGGCTTTCCTGCGACCCATCATAAATCGTCAAACAAAACATCTATCTTCCCTTTCATTTCCTCCAGCAGCATACCGGCGACTTCCCGCATCTGTGGATGCGCCCGTTCTGCTGTCCGAAGTCTGAAAAAATGCCTCCATTCGCGCAAATCCATCGTTACAATCAATTCCGTCTTTAGACTGTTGGGCAGAATACTCCTGGCCTCCTGCGGCTTGGCGCCCATGGCAATCATTTCATTATAGGTATCCTCAATCATCTGCATGGCCTGTTCCCATTTCTGGTATTCCAACGACCCTTTTTCCCAAAAACAAGGCTTAATAAATGTCAGCTCATTTCCAAACTTATCCTTGGAATAATTGCAGTACCGCGTACTTTCCTGGCTATAGCTTGCGATACGGTGCCTTACAATCTCATGCGTCACTCCCCGGTCGCAGACAATCCTCACACTAATTTTCTCATGCTCAATCACAGACTCATGCCCGCTTTTCAGAATATTACGGATAAACACCCTGGCAGAATCTGCCGTAATCCTATCCTCGCTTTTATAGCAGACTCTCCCTGCCCTTTCAATCTTCCGAAGAATCTCATCACTATCTATTTCATCTAAAATCTCAACCTGCGGCTCTATCACTCTCATAATATGTCTCTCCTTAAACTACATATCGCTTATTATCCATTGCAATCATTCCATATCTTCCTATCGCTTTTCATTCATTGCAGCAAATCCAAGCCTTCCTCGTTACATTTCAAAATCTATCCCATCCTTCTGCCTATCATACCATAAGCATTTTTCTTTTTCAATATTTATACGCCACACAATCAAATAACCGACTCCAACCTTGTGCATCCGCCAAAACTATGTTAAAATAATAACTATAAGAAAGAAACCAAACCCATACATTACATGAAGAAAGGAACGATACTATGTTACATGAAAACGACACCATCGAAGAGGTAAAAAACGAGGTCCTTTACCATGTCGCCAAGGCAGCCTTTGAAGGGAACCTGGAAAAGATTGAGGCTACCCTTCCGTATGAAATCCTCCCTGGGAACAAATCCCGTTTCCGCTGCTGTGTCCACAAGGAACGTGAAATTGTCCGCGAGAGGATTATGCTGGCCAAGAACATCAACCCCGCGGACGGCGAGCCCTGCCATAATACGGTAAAGATTATTCCTGCGGCCTGCGAGAACTGCCCCATTACCCGTTTTACGGTAACAGACAACTGCCAGAAATGCATGAGCAAAAAATGTATGCAGGCATGCCATTTCGGAGCAATTTCCATGACCCGCGACAAAGCCTACATTGATCCGGATAAATGCCGTGAATGCGGGCAGTGCTACAATGCATGTCCCTACAATGCCATCGTGGACATTATGCGGCCATGCCGCCGCGCATGCCCGGTAGACGCTATCCAGGCCAAAAAGGACGGGCGGGTAAAAATTGATGATGAAAAGTGCATCCGCTGCGGTTCCTGCATCAGCGCATGTCCATTTGGGGCAATCTCTGACAGTTCCCGTATGTTAGAAGTTATTGATTACCTCAAGAGCGACAAGCCTGTCTATGCATTGGTTGCCCCAGCAGCAGAGGGGCAGTTCGGCGTGGACATTACCATGGAATCCATCCGCACCGCCGTTAAGAAAATGGGCTTCAAAGACATGGTAGATGTGGCAATCGGCGCAGACTTTGTATCGGATTCCGAAGCCAAAGAATGGGCAGAAGCTTACAATGAAGGCAAGAAGATGACAACTTCCTGCTGCCCGGCCTTCGTACACCTGATCCGCCGCCATTTCCCAGAACTTGTGGATCACATTTCCACGACCGTCTCCCCGATGGCAGCAACCGCAAGGCTCGTAAAAGCAATGGACAAAGACGCTGTCTGCATCTTTATCGGGCCGTGCATTGCCAAAAAGAGCGAAGCTGGACAGGATCAGGAACACCCAGGAGAAAATGCCGACCTGGTTCTTACCTTCGAGGAATTTGACGCCATGCTCCGTGCAAAAGAAATCACCTTAGAGCCATGTGCTTTTGAAGAAAATCAGAACGGCAGCATCCATGCCAAGAACTTCTCCAATTCCGGCGGCGTAACCAAGGCTGTGAAACAGGCGCTGATGGAACAGGGCGTACATGCCGGCGTCAATGTACGCCAATGCAACGGCGCAGCTGAATGCCGTAAGGCGCTGATGCTGCTGAAGGTAGGCAAACTCCCAGAAGACTTTATCGAAGGCATGTCCTGCGAAGGCGGCTGCGTGGCTGGGCCTGGAAATATTGTAGACGAAATGTCCTTTAAGAAAGAGCGTATCAAACAGCTTAAGAAAGCCGATGACCGCCTGGTTACGGATACCGTGGCAGAATACAGCCAATATGAATTTTCCATGCACCGCCAGCAGCATGCAGAATAAATAATGTTACGCTTTAACCTGTGCGGAATAATGGTTGGTATCATACATATCCAGAAACTGTTTCACTGACCCTGCCGTCCAATATGGGTTACAGATGAGCTTACTTCTACGGATTTTTATTCCCATGAGAATCAAAAGGAACCCTGCCAAAATCAAGTTTTACAATACCTGATTTTGGTAGGGTTCTTCTTTGCTATTTTCGTATCAAAGCTCATGTACTATGCCCGTATGGTTGATCCACGGGGCAATAAGGGCGGAAGCAAAAGCTGTTGCATAACAGAATATTACTCTTCCTTCTGCCCATAATAAGCATTGGCGCCATGTTTCCTGTAGTAATGCTTATCCTGCAGTTCCTGCGGCGCTGGCTGGATGCGCGGGTTGATGGTCTCCGCACGGTATGCCATCTTGGCTACTTCCTCTAATACCACGGCATTATGTACAGCCTCATGTGCATCCTTGCCCCATGCGAACGGGCCATGGTTTTTGCACAATACAGCTGGCACTGCCATCACATCCTTGCCCATTGCCTGGAAAGAATCTACAATTAAGTGCCCTGTATTCTCCTCATACGCGCCGTCAATCTCTTCCTTAGTCAGGCAGCGTACGCAGGGGATTTCTCCATACATATAGTCGGCATGGGTCGTGCCATAGCAGGGGATGCTCCTGCCAGCCTGCGCCCAGCTGGTGGCATAGGAAGAATGCGTGTGTACAACGCCGCCGATTTCCGGAAATGCCTTGTACAGCTCCAAATGGGTAGCTGTATCGGAAGACGGGTTATACTTTCCCTCTACCTTATTGCCTTCCAAATCAATGACAACCATATCTTCTGGTTTTAATTTCTCATAATCTACGCCGCTTGGCTTAATTACAAACAGCCCTTTTTCCCGGTCAATGCCGCTGACATTCCCCCAGGTAAAAGTTACCAGCCCATAGCGCGGCAAATCCATATTTGCCTCATAGACTGCTTTTTTCAGTTCTTCTAGCATAATTTTCCCTCTCTATAAAGTTAATCTATCATACTTATTAGATCTATCCAACCTATTTCAGATTTTCCACAGCCGCCCTCTCAATCGGCAGCCCTTCGCTATAACGCTTGATAAAGGTGTCAAACCCAGCCACATCCTTAGCTTCCGGCTGCAGGGTAACGCTTTCCTGCCCTGCGAATACCTTCTCCTCCAGATACTGGGAAAGGCTCTCTCCCTCGCCCTTATTTACCATATAGGAAGCCAGGAGGGCAATGCCCCATGCGCCGCCTTCCCCGGCGGTCTCCATTACGGATACTGGGACGTTAACCGCTGCTGCCATCACTTTTTGGCCAACGCCCTTAGTCTTAAACAGCCCGCCATGGCCCATCAGCTCATCCAACTGCACGCCCTCTTCCTTCAGCAGGATATCAAGGCCTGTCTTTAAGGCGCCAAGGGCAGTAAACAGATGTACACGCATAAAGTTGGCAAGGTTAAACTTGCTGTCCGGCGTACGCACAAATAACGGACGGCCTTCCTCAAACCCTGTAATATGTTCCCCAGAGAAATAATTGTATGCCAAAAGGCCGCCGCAATCATCGTCGCCTTCCAAAGCCTTGTTATACAGTACGGAGAAGAGCTTGGTCATATCTACTTCCACGCCAAAGCTCTCCGCAAACTCCTTGAAGAGGTTTACCCATGCATTCAAATCGGACGTACAGTTGTTGCAGTGTACCATTGCTACCAAACTGCCATCCGGCGTCGTTACCATGTCAATTTCTGGATGGACCTTCTTGAGGTTATGCTCCAGCACTGCCATCGCAAAAACAGAAGTGCCTGCGGAAACGTTGCCAGTACGCTGCGCCACGCTCTTGGTAGCTACCATGCCGGTGCCTGCATCGCCTTCCGGCGGGCATACCGGAATCCCAGCTTCCAGGCTGCCTGTCGTATCCAAAAGCTTTGCGCCTTCTTCCGTCAATGTACCTGCATTTTCCCCTGCATTCAGAACCTTGGGAATAATGTCTTCTAATTTCCAGGAGAAATTCTCACCTGCAATCAATTCATTGAACTGGCCCATCATCTTCTTATCATAGTCGCCAGTAGACATATCAATCGGGAACATACCGGAAGCTTCGCCTACGCCCAGCACCTGCTGCCCGGTCAGCTTCCAGTGTACATAGCCTGCCAAGGTTGTGAAATAAGCGATGTCGCTTACATGCTCTTCTTTCTTGAGGATTGCCTGGTAGAGATGGGCAATGCTCCACCGCTGCGGGATATTATACTGGAACACCTCTGTCAGCTTCTTAGAAGCTTCCTCCGTAATGGTATTCCTCCAGGTGCGGAACGGCACCAGCAGCTCATTGTCCTTATTAAATGCCATATAGCCATGCATCATAGCGCTGAAGCCAAGCGCCCCCACCTTGGACAGCGTTATCCCATACTGTGCCTTTACATCCTCCGCCATCTTCTGGTAGCAGTCCTGCAGGCCATGCCAAATCGCATCCAGGCTGTAAGTCCAGATATGGTTCTCCAACTGGTTCTCCCAATCATGGGCGCCTGAGGCAATGGGCGCATTGTCGCTCCCCACCAGGACAGCCTTAATCCTAGTTGAGCCAAACTCAATGCCCAGAGCGGTCTTCCCATTTTGAATATCTTCGATAATACGGCTTTTTTCCATTCTGTTGTATGCTCCTTTCTTCGTAACCCTTCCTAATTGACAGGCAACGATAAAGATACCGTAAATCGTAACACTGCATCATCACCTGTCTCCCAATAACAGCAGGCGCGCCTACGAAATCAAGCTCCCCTGGACACGCCTCCTGTCATTGCCAGAAATGCGCAAACCCCTTTACGCTTCCCGGCATTTCCCAATACATTTTTAACATAACAGCCAAATTACTTTTGCTGTTACCCTATAACCCCAATTTTTTCTTCTTCTAAATGCCAATTTCTCTTATGCTTCCACAAATCCTTTTACCTTCTCATAAATTCCCTGTGCGTCAAGCCCATATTTCTCCAGCAGCTTTACTGCCGGGCCGGACTCGCCGTAAGTGTCATTTACTCCGATTTTGCATACTGGGGTAGGCGCCTTAGCGCTCAGGCAGTCACAAACTGCGCTTCCCAGTCCGCCGATAATGGAATGTTCTTCTGCGGTCACTACTTTGCCTGTTTTCTTTGCCGAATTGAGAATAATTTCCTCATCCAGCGGCTTGATGGTGTGGATATTGATCACCTCTGCACTGATCCCATCTGCCGCCAGCTTCTCTGCCGCCTCTAAAGATGCGCCTACGCACAGCCCGGTTGCCACGATTGTTACATCCGTGCCTTCCTTTAAGAGGACTCCTTTGCCCACTTCAAATTTATAATCTTCCCTGTCATTGATCACTGGAACAGCCAAACGCCCGAACCTCAGGTAAACAGGGCCGTCCATCTGATACGCTGCCTCTACGGCTGCCTTGGCTTCTACGTCATCGGAAGGATTGATAACCGTCATGCCCGGAATCGTGCGCATCAATGCGATATCTTCGTTGCACTGGTGGGATGCGCCGTCTTCGCCAACGGAAATCCCGGCATGGGTTGCGCCAATCTTTACATTGAGATGGGGATAGCCCACGGAATTCCTTACCTGCTCAAACGCCCTGCCTGCTGCAAACATAGCAAAAGAGCTTACAAACGGCACCTTCCCCGTGGTGGCAATGCCTGCTGCAATGCCCATCATATTGCACTCTGCGATACCGCAGTCGATATGCCTTTCCGGGAACTCTTTCTTAAATACACCGGTTTGGGTAGCTGCTGCAAGATCCGCATCCAGAACTACCAGATTGTCATATTTCTTGCCAAGTTCTACCAGCGCGTTGCCGTAACTGGCTCTGGTTGCTATTTTCTTTACTTCTGACATAATGCTTCACCTGCTTTCTCTAATTCTTCCATTGCCTGTGCATACTGCTCATCGTTCGGAGCCTTCCCGTGCCATCCGGCCTGGTTCTCCATATAAGAAATCCCTTTGCCTTTTACCGTCTTCATCACGATTGCCGTTGGCATGCCTTTTGTCTCCCTTGCCTCTTTGAAGGCTGCGCGCAGCTGGTCAAAATCATTGCCGTCCGCCACTTCAACGACATGGAAATTAAATGCCCGGAACTTGTCCGCAATCGGATAAGGGGAGCATACATCCTCAATCCTGCCGTCAATCTGCAGGCCATTGTTGTCTACAATGACCACAAGATTGTCCAGCTTGCGATGGCCGGCGAACATGGAAGCCTCCCATACCTGGCCTTCCTGGATCTCGCCATCGCCCAGAAGGGTATAGACACGGTAGCTGTCATTGCTCAGCTTGGCGGACAATGCCATGCCGACTGCCGTAGAAATCCCTTGCCCCAGGGAACCGCTTGACATATCAATGCCTGGCGTATGCTGGATACAGGGATGCCCCTGCAGATGGGAGCCAATCTGGCGCAGTGTCTTCAAGTCCTCCACCGGGAAATACCCGCGGTTTGCAAGCGTAGAGTACAAGCCAGGAGCCGTATGGCCTTTGGACAGCACAAAACGGTCGCGGTCTGCCTTCTTGGGATCCTTGGGATCGATATTCATTTCCTCAAAATACAAATAGGTAAATACTTCTGTTGCCGAAAGGGATCCGCCCGGATGCCCTGCCTTAGCCGCATGGACAGCAGTTACAATGCCCTTGCGGATTTCATTGGCTGTTTTCTGAAGCTCTAAGTTTTCCATTGAAATGTCTCCTTTATTGTTTGCTCATTGCAATTGGAGCAATGGCAAATTTATTAATGCTTATATATACGGAACGCCCGATAAATCTGCCCTAAATATAACACTACTCACCAAACACTGCCAAGTAGTCCTTCTTAAATTTCTCAATGCCGATATCGGTCAGCGGATGCTTAGTCATCTGCTCAATCACGCCATAAGGTACGGTTGCGATATCCGCCCCAGCTAATGCACATTCTGTCACATGCACCGGATTGCGTACGCTGGCTGCGATAATCTCTGTATTCAGGTCATAATTTGCAAAAATATCCGCGATGTCCTCAATTAGGGCAGTGCCAATCTGATTAATGTCATCCAGACGCCCTAAGAACGGGGATACATACGTTGCCCCTGCCCTGGCCGCCAGCAATGCCTGGTTGGCTGTGAAAATCAGAGTCACATTTGTCTTGATGCCTTCGGCTGCCAATACCTTAACAGCCTTTAAGCCTTCTACTGTCATGGGGATTTTCACAATCATATTTGGATGGATAGCTGCAATTTCGCGGCCTTCCTGAATCATGCCCTCGGCATCTGTGGTGGTCGCTTTCACCTCGCCGCTGATTGGCCCATCCACAATGGTGGTGATTTCCTTGATAACCTCATTGAAATCCCTGCCCTCTTTTGCAATCAATGAAGGATTTGTCGTTACGCCGCAAATAACGCCCATATCATTTGCTTTACGGATATCTTCTACATTCGCTGTATCAATAAAAAATTTCATAACCTTTCCTCTCTTTCCGATCTATCCAATCCCATGAAGCAGTATCCCCTGCAGGATTGCCAGGCAAGCCTGCAGGGTATCCGGCTCTAGATCAAGCCCTGCTTTATTTTCCAAATACAACGTTCCCTAACATCAAATCTTTCTTGAAGCTGCGGATATTCGTATTCTCATCAATAAATACAGCCTCGATGCCCATAGCGGCTGCCCAGTCGCCCATCTGCTCCGCTGTAATATCATAAGAGAATGCAGTATGGTGTGCGCCGCCTGCAAGGATCCATGCTTCACAGCCAGTCGCAAAGTCAGGCTTCGGCGTCCAGAATGCAGTTGCAACCGGAAGCTTCGGCATCGGCTTCTCCACCTTCTTGCAGTCTACGGAGTTAATAATCAAGCGGAAGCGATTGCCCAAATCAATCAAGGATGTTGCAATACCAGGGCCTTCCTTGGAAGTAAATACCAGACGTGCCGGGTCTTCCCTGTCGCCCATAGAAAGCGGCTGGCACTTAATGCTGATTGACCCCTCTGAAATGGACGGGCAGATTTCCAGCATATGCGCCTGGAGGATGCCTTCCTTGCCAGGAACTAGGTTATAGGTATAATCCTCTAACATAGAAGTTCCCTTTGCATCCTTCATGCCTGCGGACATCAATTTCATGATACGCACCATAGCGGCTACCTTCCAGTCTCCTTCTGCGCCGAAACCATAGCCTTTTTCCATCAGCCTCTGGATGGCAAGGCCCGGAAGCTGCTTCAATGCGCCCAGATCGCCAAAGTGGGTAACGATGGCCTGATAATTCTTCTCTTCCAGGAAACGCTCAAAACCAATCTCAATCTGTGCCTGGACAGCCACATGCCTCTTGAACTCATCGGCATCGCGGCCTTCCAGCAAGATTTCATATTTATCATAATATTCATCCACCAATGCATTGGTATCAGACTCAGAAACAGCGCCTACCGCTTCGGCAATCTCATTGACCGGATAAGCGTCCACTTCCCAGCCAAACTTCAGCTGTGCCTCTACCTTGTCGCCTTCGGTAACAGCTACGTTACGCATATTGTCCGCCACACGCATCACGCGTACATGGCTGCTCTCTACAATACCGATAGCCGTACGCATCCAGGAAGCAATCTTCTCCTGCACGGCTGCGCTTGTCCAGTGTCCAACCACTACCTTACGCTCGATGCCCATGCGTGTTACCATATGGCCCCATTCACGGTCGCCATGGGCGGACTGGTTCTCATTCATGAAATCCATGTCAATCGCATCGTATGGAATTTCCTCATTAAACTGGGTATGTAAGTGAAGCAGCGGCTTCCTGTACTCCTGCAGCCCCAGGATCCAGGACTTCGCCGGAGAGAAGGTATGGCACCATACAATAACGCCGGCGCAGTCTTCATCAATATTTGCCTCATTGAAGGTCTTACGGATTAATTCATTGGTAATCAATGTGGGTTTCAGCACAACCTCAAAGGGCAGTACGCCAGATGCATTCAGCTTCTCCACAATGATCCTGGAATGCTCTGCCACATTCCTCAAGCACTCATCCCCGTATAAATCCTGAGAGCCTGTGCAGAACCAAAACTTGTAATTTCTCTGTAATTTCATAATAAACCTCCTATGATATATGATTTTATAGTACTTTACTAAAACCACGGACATATCCTGCAGCTTCCGGGCTGGCCCTTACCGCTGCCTTACCCTTCTATAGGCACATCCCCGCAATTTACTATCTATTTTAAACTTCTATGGAAAGAAATACAAGTGATTTCTGCGATTTTTTTAATAAATTTAACAACTTTTTGATGATTTGAGGGGGAATTTCTGGGCATATTGTGGGAAAATTGGAGAAATTAGGGGAAATAGGTTCGGGGAGATTTTATACTTTCTATTTTTCCAAATAATTATACACTTAAATGCAAAAATCTTTAAATTTTAAAACTTTATGCACTCTATTGCAAAAATCTATAGATTCTAAAAATTTATGCACTCTATTGCAAAAACTTAAATTATTTAGAGATCCGTATGCTTCCCCTTTCCTTCCGTGAATTTTTATATTTTCATTTCATCCATAGGCAATACTCTCGTAAACGAAGGGCTGATAAAAAACGGCAGACGAAGCTGTCCACAGAAGAGAATTAACCCCCTTACAGAAAATCAATGACAACTACAAAAAGATAATCCTCTCCATGAACCCGGGTATGGACTCTTCTTATGAAGGAATCAAATCCACCCATATGATAGACTGGCTGCTGGAGGGATAAAAACCTCCTAATGTTTTTGTAAAAACCGAACAATCCGGCCTTGGCTAGCTTTCTCCATAAGCCCCATATTGGGCTGTGCGTTCGAGAGTAACAATTCAGCCGCTTCTTCTACCGTATCCGCATAACAATAATAATATGCGGATAAAATCCCTGTGACAATGGGGGCAGATGCCGATGTCCCGCTTTCAAATCCATAGCCATCCCCTGGCAGCGTGCTGTAGATATATTCGCCCGGCGCGGCAATATCAACAAATGCCGGGCTATAGTTGGAGAAGTGGGACCATTCACTCCGTTCATTGATACTGCCCACCGTTATCACGCGTTTATTCTTACAGCAGGCAGGAAACCTTCTGTATTCCTCTAGGTTCAGGCCATTGATATACTGGCTCTGGAAATTGCCGGACGCAACGACAAAATACATATCTGATTGATCCATCGCCTTGCTTATCTTATCCCCACCATCCTGAAACACACAGGAAATATTGCAGATATCAGCGCCCATATCGTCCGCATACCTGATTGCCGAAACCAGGTCGTCTGCTTCTAATTCCTCGCCGCCATAGATTGGCACAACCATTAATTTCACATTTGTATTCCCTAAGATCCCCATTGTCCCCACGCCATTGTGGGCAGCTGCAAGGATCCCCGCGCAATGCGTGCCATGCGCAGCTTCTTCGCCATCATCGTACACGGCAGGAGAATCCGAGAAAAAATTCCATCCATAAAAATCATCTATATAGCCATTGTGGTCGTCATCTATGCCATTATCTGGTATCTCAGCCTCATTCTTCCATATGGCGGATTCTAAATCTTCGTGATGAATGTCCACACAGGAATCTAAGATGGCAATGACAAGCTCTTTCCCATTATCCTCCTGGTAACATTTCCAAAAATCATCCACCCCTATATTTATAGTAGAATTGAGGATAATATCTTCCATTATAAAATCCGGGTCATCTGTCGGGTTAGATGGAACCACTACATTTTTAACACTATCCTGCAAATACCATTGCTTACTGTATAATGGATCGTATGAGAGTTCTTTCGTTATTGCTGCCTCCGCTGACTCTTTTGGGTTGCCATGGCTGGCTTTATTGGATAAAAAACACATCAAAAACAGGCCTAATACAAACATGGACAGCATCACAATGTCAACTACTTTTTTCAAAAAACCTTTTTTATCTTCTTTCATCTTTTTAAAAATTGCACATTCTATTACGGAAAAACAGCGGTTTACAGCTTTTATATTTTCTATACCTGCATTTTCTTTCTTCAAAGCTGTAAACTGCCGTTCTTCTTAATTTTGCCAATGATCAGTAATATCCATAAACTTTTTCATATTTCATAACACCATTGATTGACGATAACACAGCAAAGGAAACTCTATCAGGTCATATAGCTGGTTACTTATTATTCGATATAGTAGTCTAATCTCCTTCTTCTTCATCCTCTTGCAATGTTCCTAGAATCACATATTCACCATTTCCATCTATTTCTTCCAATCTACTGCTAGTCCAATGACGAAGAATATCATGAAAGGTAAGATTCTCATTATTAGTAAGCACTAAATAACGGCGACCGCTTTTATTTTTATCCAACAGAATTTTATACTGAAACGTCTCACCATTATACGTATATGTTCCATCTTCATTTACAGTATAACCTGGGTTATAATTCTCGCCCAAAGTTTCTTCCCAATCCTCTCTACTTTCTGTTCTTTCAACAGTATCCTGTAGATCCTGGTCTTCCTCTTGCCCATCCCATTCCGTCTGGGCATCCTGCGCTTCTTCTTGTAAAGCAAATGTATTCTCCGATACCAGCTGTGCTCCATCCTTCTGCTCACTATTTTCCTGAACCATGCCTGCCGCCTGCGCTTGTGCTGTCGTCTGTTCCCTATCCTGCTGGTTTCTATCAGGGCTACCGCAGCCTGCCAGATATAGGCATACAATAAAAGACATTGTCATTAATGCCATTTTTTTCATAACCTTCTTCTCTCTTTCAAAAAATAAAGTTAAGTCATTATGAAATCTCTTGCAACACTTTCCAGATGTTATTTAAGAGTTTATTTTTTAATAAACTGTTGAAGAAAATCCTTTGCCAGTTTTAGAGTCAATTTTGATTTGCATATTGTAACAGCAGTTTATCACTATTATATTTTCCGTATTTGCATTTTCTTTTTCAAGTTGTAAACTGCAGTTATTCCTTTACTTATTAATTCTTATATATGTTTTTATATCTGGCGCTTTATAGAATGTCTTCATTTCTTTCAGTGTTGTTTTATATACACCACAACGGCCTAACTTTGATTTGCATTTTTTAGAACTTATCAAAATAGCAGAATGCTTTAAAGTAGAACCCGAAAAAAATAACATTTTATATCCAGAAGCAAGTTCCATTGAGGATGTCCGCTTTTTATAATACTTCGTATTCGTATATATATCAGTAGGATCATTAATCCAAAGAGGATTCGTTTCTTTTGTGGTATACCATGCATATGAATGGCAATTATATCGTGGCTGTACTGTAATCTTTCTTATCCTCAGGCCGTTCATCAAACTTCTGTTCATATTCCTCCAAGAACATCTCGGATTCCTCATCAGATAAATTTCCATAATGCAACCCAAAATATGCTTCTAAAAAAATTTGTTTAAGGTATCCTGAGGCTGACATGTCATGTTGTTTCTCTAAAATTTTATAATCACATGACATATTCCTATATTCTTTTAATAATGCCTCATCACAGTCTGAACGTGAAAATAGTTCTTCAAATACTGTAGATTTTTCTTTTAGGCTATTTATTCCATCCTCAATAGAATCATATGCCAAAATATGCCCCAAAAACGGATAATTTCCCGCATATTTACTCAAATCATCTGATGATAATGATTCTGCATATTCTTTCGGCATGTCGCATGCAGCAAGTGCATCACAAAATGATATCGTTTTCGATTCTGGAGATTCTGTATTGATAGGATATTCTCCCACTGGCAACGCCTTCCAATCTTCTATAGATACAAGATTTGTCGTTTCCTGTGTGTCTTCTTCCTGCCCATCCCATTCTGTCTGGGCATCCAACTCTTCTTGTAAGATAGAAGTATCTTTTGTCTTTAGCTGTGTTCCATTCTTCCACTCGTTGCTTTCCTGTGCCATACTTTCTGCCTGTGCTGTCAGCGGTTCCCCATCCCGCTGATTCCTGTCGGGGCTGCCGCACCTGTCAGATACAGACATGATATAAGAGAAACTACCATTAATACCATCTTTTTCATAACCTTCTGCTCTTTTTCTATAAAATAAAGTTATATCGTTACAAAGCCTCTTATACTGCTAGCAAACTATTATTTATAAGTCTGTTTATTGATAAATTGTTGTGGAAAATCCTCTGCCAAAATAAAGATAATCCTATATTGTAATAACAGTTTACAGCTTTTACATTTTCTATACATGCATTTTCTTTCTTCAAAGCTGTAAACTGCCGTTCTTCCTAATTTTCCAATGATCAGTAATATTTATAATTTTTTCATGTTTCCTATAATAAATCATAATCAGAATTATTCCCATACACGATAAGGCTTGCTTCTTTCCTTATTCTGGTAATAATCATCTTCCTCTTCATCTTCTCCCAACAATCCAAGCATTACATATTTTGTCCTGTTAGCCAAATCTGAATCTACAAAATAACTACTAATTCTATCACCAAACACATCATCATAAGTAAGATTCTCATTATTGGTAAGTATTAAATAACCCCCACCTCTTTTGCTATTACTCAGTAACATTTTATATTGAAATGTCTCACCGTCAAACGTATATGTTCCGTCTTCATTCACGGTATAATCAGGATTATAATTCCCACCCGAAGTTTCTTTCCAGTCTTCCCTATTCTTCGGCTCTTTGGAGATATCCTGTAAGACAGATGTATCCTTCACTGTCAGATGTTCTTCATCTATCTGCCCGCTGCTTCCCTGCTCCATACCTGCTGCCTGTGCCATATCTGCAGCCTGTGTCTGTGTCGTCAGCTGTTCCCTGCCCTGCTGGTTCCTGTCGGGGCTGCCGCAGCCTGCCAGATATAGGCATACTATAAGGGAAACCGCCATTAATGCCATCTTTTTCATAGCCTTCTCCTTTCTTTTTATAAAAACCTATTGTTACGAATCCTTTTCCACAACCTTCCAAATTATTATTTAAGTGTTATCTTTTCAACTGATTTTATTAAAAATGCTCTTACAGCATAAAAACAATCCTAATTTCTATATTATAGCCAGCAGTTTACAGCTTCTGTATTCTTCATACTTACATTTTCCTTCTTCAAAGTTGTAAACTGCTGTTCCTCTATATTTAATATTTAAAACACATGCAAATTATCTAGAAAAGATGCCATATCCAAGATTATGGTTCTCTCCGTACCTTGGGTATCTGCATATCTATCTTCTGTACTTACTTCTTTTGTACCTACTCCTTCCGTACTTGCAAAAACAGTCACTGAATCACTTTTTGCAAAAAACATAATACCACATAGCAACATCTACAAAACATTAAATTTCAAAATTTTTTTCATTTGAATCCATCCTTTCCTTCATCTTAAGTACTGTGTTTCTTAACCCCAATAACTTTTCAGTTTCAAATACCACTCTTATCATGTCTTGTACCTATTATTGTGTTTTACCACTCCTTTCATTATCATTACCCTTTTTATATGTCCTATTTTTATTATGCATATTTAGTTCTTTTTTTGTCAATACTATATTTTTATTCTATATATTTTTTAAAATTCTTTAGCAACCGACTGTTTAAAATACATTTTGCTAATATGCCTGCACACTGTCATATAAATCTTAAAGTATATCAAGCACTACATAACCAGCTGACTCAATGTCTATCATATTACTGCTAATCATATCCTGGAAAACATCGTCATATGTAAGATTTTCATTATTAATGAGTACTAAATATCGGCAGCCTCCTTCACCATCATCCAACAGCATTCTGTACTAATACATCTTACTATTATATGTACAGGATCCTATACTAAGGGTGCTTATGCCAATATACTCTGAAATAACCTTATCTTTCATGCCGTCTATAACAATATCTTCTGGAACATATCCTATAGAGTCCCTGATACAATCATAAAACATCGTAGCTGTACTGAAATCTTTTACATCCTCAGGCCGTTCCTTATACTTCTGTTCGTATTCCTCCAAAAACGTATCTATTTCCTCGTCTGATAAATTACTATAATGTATCCCAAAGTATGCTTCTAAAAACATTTGCTCCATGTATCTGGAAGACGACATATCATTTTGTTCCTCCAGAATTTTATAATCACATGACAGATCTGTATATTCTTTTAATAATGCCGCATTGCAATCTGGGCGTGAAAAAAGTTCTTTGATAACAGTAGATCTTTCTTTTAAAGTATTTATTCCATCCTCAATAGAATTAAACATCATAATGTCTCCCAAAAATGGGTAATTCCCCACATATTTACTTAAATCATCTGACGACAATGATTCTGCATATTCTTTCGGCATGTTGCATGCAGCATATGCATCGCTAGATGACATCGTCTTCCATTCTGGGGAGTCTGGAGTAATAGGATATTCTCCTACTGGCAACGCCTTCCAATCCTCTATCGTTACAAGACCCGCCGTTTCCTGAGAACCTTCTTCCTGCCCATCCCATTCTGTCTGGGCATCCTGCGCTTCTTCCTGTAAGGCGGCCGTATCTTCTGCTGCCAGCTGTGTCCCATCCTTCTGCCAGCTGTTTTCCTGCTTCATGTCTGCTGCCAGTGCCATATCTGCCGCCTGTGTCTGTGCTGTCAGCTGTTCCCTGCCCTGCCGGTTCCTGTCGGGGCTGCCACAGCCTGCCAGGTACAGGCATACCATAAGGGAAACCGCCATTAATGCCATCTTTTTCATAACCCCTTCCTCCTTTTGCTGTTATGTATTTTATTTTTTAAAATCATTTACTATTATAATACACGATTTATTATTTTCTGTCAAGTATATTTCTTGCCTTGAAATATATTTACTTTACCTGTTTTCTGCCAACATGACCCTGCACCGCTTTTTATAACAGGCAATCCCATATTTCAGAACCTTTTCCACCCCATCGTCTTCTAGGTCATCCTCATACTTTGTATATTCGATCTGCTTCAATGCCTCTTTACATGCCCTGTCCAGATTCCCGTCATGGGCATATTTTACTTCTATGATAATCCCCATATCCCCACTGTCCGGTTCTGCAAGGATATCTGCATAGCCTTCTCCCATTTCCCGGTTGGAAGAGATGCTCCATCGGTTTTTCACACCTAAAATTCCAAGCAGGATTCCATGGTAAAAATTTTCTTTCATATCTGTCCTCACAGCCGTATCCCGGATACTGATTGTCTTTCTTAAATATTCCATAAAAATTTTTTCTACGTTCTCTGTATCTTCATTCTGCAGGGCGTCGCAGAAACGGTTCAGCATCTCCCCGTCCTCCCGGACATTTTCCTGAAAGAATTCCATGATCTGCGTCTCAAAAATATCCCTGATTTCCAGATTTGGAATCGCCAGCCTCATCTTCCTGCCTTCCGCCCTCCCTCGCTGGGTCAGGTACCCTGTGGTAAAAAGAAGGCTCCAGATATTGTCAATGGTCTGGTAAACTTCCGCATACGTGAGTTCCTGACGGATTTCCTTTGTAATGGATTCCCCTGCCAACAGGCGTTCAATCTCCCGTTTGGTCGCAGCATTCGCAGATTTTTCAATAAACCGTCTCACCGCATCATTGCTGCTTGTGTTGATCCAGTAGTTTTCCGGCTGCACATAGGGATCGCTCCGAATCCTGTCACAATGGTTCAGCACGTCCCATGGGCAGTACACTTCAACATTCCCAAACTGATAGCCGTCATACCATTTTTTTATGGCGTCATAATGATCCATGACATCATAATACTCCAGAAGCCCTTTCACTTCCTTGTCTGTAAAACCAAAATATTCATCAAAACGCTCATCCGCAACCGTCATCACCTTCAGGTTATTAAGCCCGGTAAAGATACTCTCCTTTGCAATCCGAAGGCATCCGGTCAGCACTGCTAATTTCAGGCTGTTATTTGTCTTCAATGTCCCTCCAAGGAAGCGCCGGATCAAGGAGACCATCTCATCATAATATCCGTTCTCATGGGCTTTTGCCAGTGGGACGTCATATTCATCCACCAGTAAAATCACTTTTCTGCCATGGTGCTTTTCCAACAATTCTGATAATACTCTCAGGCTATTACAAAATACGGCTTCTGACATATTGTCATCCAAAAGCTTCCTGTATTCTGCTTTATCTTCCTCACTTAAGGCGCCGCTCTCCAAAAGGTACTGTACTTTCGCTGGAACCCTTTTCAAAATCTGGACTGCCATTTGAAATGCCAATTCATAATTCCGGGCGTCAATCCCCTTTAAAGAAACCGAAATAACCGGATATTTCCCCATATATTCTTTGATAAGGGCGACCTCTTTTGATATTTCCAATCCGTCAAAAATACGTTTATCCCCATTCAGCGAGAAGAAGTGTTCCAGCATACTCATATTAAGTGTTTTACCAAATCTTCTGGGACGGGTGAACAAATTCACCGCCCCCCAATTATAGAGTAATTCCGCAATAAGCCCAGTTTTATCGATATAGTAAAAGTCTTCTTTCCTAATCTCTTCAAAGTTTTCAATCCCAATCGGAAGTTTCTTTTTTCTCATCGCCATCTCTTTTCACACTCCTTCCGCCATCTTCAGACTATTTTTCTGCCTCAAAATCCATCCAGATACATTATATCAACGAAATGGCCGCATTTCCATAAAAACTTTCTGTTAAAAACAACCTTTATATGTATCAACATATTATGTTATATCTTTCTCCAAACGTTACTTTTCACAACACGAAAATTATCACAATACAAAAAACAAAACAACTTTTCATCATTCGTATAGAAAATGGAAAATCTGCATAAATTTATGCACTCAAATGCATAAATTTGATTTTTCGCAAATTTAAGCACTTAAGTACACAAACTCATACCCAGTTCCTAATCAAGCAAACTCCCTCACCAAAAGATCGCTCTTCTCCAAAAAATCCTCAATCGTATGGAACCCCAGCCGCTCCAGCAGCTCCAGGACAAAGGGGTTGTCCAGGGGCGTGCGGTACTCGGCCTCGTTTGCATAGCGGTTTACATTTTCCTCCCCTTTTGCTTGATCAATAATAATCTTCGGCCCGCCGACGCAGCCGCCCTTGCAGCCCATCCCCTCATAAAAATTCGCCGTCCTCTCCCCCTGCTTCAGCTTCTCAATCATCGCACGGCAAGCAGGAACCCCATCCGCCTGCTCCGCGCGGACTTCAATGGGACGGTTCGGATGCAGCTGCTGTACCGTTTCCTTCACTGCCTCGCTGACCCCGCCGGTACGGGCATAGATACGCCCTGCCCTGGAGGAATGCTCCTTCTCATCCTCCCCCAGAAGCTGTGGATGGATTTCTGCTGCCTCAAACATATCCTGCACTTCCTGAAACGTCAGCACATAGTCAATGGCATCCGCAATATCCGCCTCCCTTGCCTCCTTTTTCTTGGCCATGCATGGCCCCACAAACACTGTTACCGCCTCTGGATGCAGCTTTTTTACCACCCTGCCCGCGGCAATCATCGGCGACACCGCCCCCGGCACATGTGGCATCAGCTCCCCATAGACATTGCGGATCATGGCAATCCACACCGGGCAGCAGCAGCTCGTCAGCTGAAAATCTTGCTCTTCCTTAATATTAGCATCAAACTCCAGCGCCTCCTTCAGCGTCAGCAGATCCGCAAACACCGCTACCTCAATCATCCCCTGGAACCCCATCGCCTTAAAAGCCGCCCTGAGCTTCCCTGTCGTGACCCCTTCCCCAAACTGTCCCAAAAACGCCGGCGCCACCAGCGCATAAACCTCCCTTCCTGATCCTCGCACTGCCCGCAGAACCGGAACCACATCCTTATTTGCCGCCAGCTTCTCCAACCTGCAGGCATCCACACAGGCCCCGCACCCAATACATTTCTCCTTATTAATCCGTATCTTCCCCTCTTCATCCTCCTCAAAAGCATCAAAAATACAGCTGTTCCTGCAAGCCTGGTCATACGCGCACTGCTCACAGTCCTCCGCAAACACCACCGGGGCAAACCGCTCTGGATGCAGCAAACAGTCCATATGGTACGGCTTATATTCCCCCGCCAATATCCTCCCCTGCCCCGTCTCCTGCTTCAATATGTCCCAATACAACTGCTGAAATGTCTTCATGATTTCCCTCCATTCCTCTCTCACCATCTGATAAAACTAAGATAGCCCTATTTTTCCCATTCTTGATAACTATATTTTTCCCATCCTATCCTATTCCTATTCACACTCACTTTCCCTCTTGCATTCCCCCCCAAAAAGCAGTATACTTAGTTTAAATTTAAACTATGAGGTGGCGCCAATGGACTGGATGATTGAGAGCCTTCTGCAGGGAACGCAGTTCCAAAAGCTCTATAACCGAAAAATTGAGACCCTGCGGGATTCCTACGACTTGTGCAAAATTGACATTGACATCTTATATTTTCTCCACAAATCGGGAGAACATAATACCCCGAAGGACATCAGTAACCTGAACCTGTTCAACAAGGGCCATATTTCCCAATCCATCTACCGGCTGTCCAAGCAGAACTTAATCCAGACAATTCCGGACCAAGAGGACCGCAGGTGCATCCATCTGGTGCTGACAGACCAGGCGGTTTCTATTATTGAGCGTATTATTCTCCTCCGACAGAATATGTATGATGTGATTCTCCAGGGCGTGACTCCGCAAGAACGGGAAATGCTGCGCACCGTCTCCGGGAAAGTCCATGAAAATATCCGCAATGCGCTGTCAGATCCGGAGGCAATTCTTAAATTATTCTAAAATCTATTGGCAGCCCTCTGCTTTTATGGTAAGATAGTTTAAAATTAAACATTTTTAAGAAGCAAGAAAGGAGGCAGAACATGCGAAATGAAAACGAATTAATAGAATATGCGATAAAACAGGAATCCATCTGCCGGAAAAACGACAGTATTTCTGACAGCCTGTTCGAAGAATATGGGGTAAACCGGGGGCTGCGTGACCAGAGCGGGAAGGGCGTGCTGACTGGACTGACCACCATTTCCAAGATTGTCTCCTTCCAGAACGTGGACGGAGTGAAGACCCCCTGTGACGGGCAGCTCTGGTACCGGGGCTATAATGTGCAGAACCTGGTGCGCCAGGTGCGGGAAGATGGGTTTGGGTTTGAGAAGACCGCATACCTTCTGCTGTTCGGCGAGATGCCTACAGAAGATGAACTGACCGAATTTTGCAAGATTATGGCGCAGAGCCGGAGCCTGCCCACCAACTTTACCAGGGATGTAATTATGAAAGCGCCTACCAAGGATATCATGAATTCCATGACGAGGAGCATCCTAACGCTGGCATCCTACGACAACCATATGGGCTCCCCGGACGTAATATCCAACAGCCTGCGCCAATGCATTGAATTGATCAGCATTTTCCCTATGCTGGCTGTCTATGCCTACCATGCTTACAACCACTATGAAAATGATGACAGCATGTATATCCACCGCCCGGAACCCCAGCTCTCCACAGCGCAGAACCTACTGATGATGCTGCGCCCGGACCGAAAATACAGCGCATTGGAAGCCAAGGTGCTGGATGTGGCGCTGGTGCTGCATATGGAGCATGGCGGCGGGAATAACTCAACCTTTACCACCAGGGTCGTAACCTCTTCTGGCTCCGATACCTATTCTTCCATTGCCGCAGCCATGTCCTCGCTGAAGGGGCCCAAGCACGGCGGCGCCAATATTAAGGTCATGGAAATGATGGACAATATCCGTACACATATTCATGACGTCCACGACAAAGAGGAGATTGAGTCCTATCTGGCCAAAATCCTTGAAGGGGAAGCCTTTGACCGCAAAGGCCTGATTTACGGGATGGGACATGCCGTATATTCTCTGTCAGATCCCAGGGAGCAGGTATTCAAAAAATATGTAGAGAAACTGGCTGTGGCCAAGCAGCGTGAGGACGATATGCTGCTGTACAACAGCATTGAAGAGCTGGCGCCGAAGCTGATTGCCAAGAAACGCCATATTTACAAGGGAGTCAGCCCAAATGTGGATTTCTATAGTGGGTTTGTCTATGATATGCTGGGAATTCCGCAGGAACTGTATACCTCCATTTTCGCGATTGCAAGGATTGTAGGCTGGAGCGCCCATCGGATGGAAGAGCTGATTGGCATGAATAAAATTATCCGTCCGGCCTATATGAGCGTGATGGAAGAGAAGGAGTAAGAGCGCCTGCCCTTTTATATAATTGCCAAGCAACGGTTCCCTACAGGCCAAAACGCCTGTTAAGGAACCGTTACTCTCCCAGGCAGAACATGAGCAGGCTCTTATATTCTAAAATCAATTAATGCAAAGAACCGTAAGCTATTGATTTTAAAATCCTCAAGCTTACGGTTCTTCTCAGAAGAGCGATAGACGGGGCTCGAACCCGCGGTCTCGACCTTGGCAAGGTCGCGCGTTACCAACTACGCCACTATCGCATAAAGCGGGTGATGGGAATCGAACCCACGTGTCCAGCTTGGAAGGCTGGTGTTCTACCATTGAACTACACCCGCACAACGCACCCTCAAATACATCTAACATCCTCCGAAGAGGAGTGCCCAGTTCCGGAATCGAACCAGAGACACGAGGATTTTCAGTCCTCTGCTCTACCAACTGAGCTAACTGGGCTCGTCATGCGTGTTTCAACAACAAGGATATTCTACCAACATATCTCTAAAATGTCAACACTTTTTTTGAATTTTTTTCAAACTTTTTTCACTTTATCTATTATATATAATTTATCCTCAAAAACTCATTATTCATTATGCATTTTGCACAACAAGAAGACCTTGAAGGAACCTAGCTTTCATGATATAATGATTTTGGGATGAGTTGGATAGTATGGATGTTCGCATGGCACAGACAACAGGCCGGCCGTACCCACGGCAAGACGAAGGAGGTAACGATATGGACTTTTTTTCAAAGCTAGGAGAAACCATTACAGAGACAAGCAAAGACGTATCCCAAAAAGCCAAAGATCTTACAGAACTTGCCAGATTAAACATGTGCGTGAAGAAAAAGGAAGATTTTGTACAGAAACAGTATCTGGAAATCGGTAAGCAGTATTTTGGCATCCACAAGGATGACGAAGAGCCATTTTTTGAAGAAATCAGCGTAATAAAGGAAAAGCAGCAGGAAATCCTGCAATTGGAAATGCAAATCGCCGCCATCAAGGGACAGAAAAAATGCCAGAACTGCGGCACGCTGCTGGAACAGGATTCTATCTTCTGCAGAAAATGCGGCGCAAAATATGAGGATATCTTTGTAGAGGAGCCAGAAGAAGAAACCAGCTGCGATGCTGAAGCCTGCATGCAAGAAGAGGATGCCAGCCAGGCAGAGCCTACAGAGGAAGACGCCAGCCAGGAACCATGTGCAAACGAGGGCGCTGACTGTGAAACAGAAAACAGTACAGAAGAAAATGTAACAGAAATGAATTAGGATATAAGATTTATTTAAAGCTTTATAGAACGAAACCCCTTGTCTTTCTGAGAGAATACAGCATCTTGAAAATGTTTTTTCAGGCATATTCTCCGGCAAGGGGTTTTTGATTTTCCAAAAGGATATTTGATTTAGGAAGGATAACACGCTTATGATAGATTTTACGATGGACATACTATATGAAGATGAAGATCTGCTTGTATGCCATAAGATGCCGGGAATTCCAGTGCAGACCGCCCAAGTAGGCAGACAGGACATGGTGAGTGTGCTGCAGAACTACCTTGCCCAAAAAGGGGAGCGCAGCGAAATATACGTGATCCACCGCCTGGATCAGCCCGTAGAAGGGATTCTGGCATTTGCACGGACAAAAATAGCCGCCGCTTCTTTTAGCCAGCAATTACAAGCCAAAAGCATCGGCAAACGCTATTATGCCTTAGTGGAAGGAATTTTTACAGAAAACTCTGGGACTCTGGAAGATTATCTGCTGCGGGACGGAAGGAGCAATACTTCAAGGGTCGTCCCTTCTGGCCAAAAGGGAGCGAAATTGGCAAGGCTTTCTTATACGGTCAAAAAAAGCATAACAGAGGAAGAAGCATTAATAGCTTTTTGGAATCAGGCTTGCCCAAACTATTTCAATTACAGAAATAATTCTGCCAGCCCAGACGGTTCCGGGCATAAGAGCCATTCCGCCGGCCCGCTGACTTATCTAAGCATACAGCTGGAAACAGGAAGGCACCACCAAATACGTGTGCAAATGGCCCATGCTGGGCATCCCTTGATAGGGGATAAGAAATACAATCCAAACTGCCCGCCTGTCTACCTGCCGATTGGGCTCTGTTCTGTGCAGATTTCATTTCTCCATCCCCGTACTGGCAGGCAGATGGACTTTTCCGTAAAGCCAAAAGGAATTTTATTTCAATAAAAACTACCGCTAAAAATACACGCACGATAAAACTGTCGATCCAACACAAGCAAATAATGGCATACCAAACAACGCATAAAACATATATCGCCGCACATACTTCCTTTATGGAAAACGAAGCAAAAGAAAACACACGCAATATTGGAAAAATAGCAGTGATCACCCTGGCTGTCTATGCAGGCATCCGCTGGCTGGTTCCGCTGTTCCTCCCTTTCCTGACAGCATTTTTGCTGGCAAAGCTAATAAACCCTATGGTAGAAAAGATGGAACAAAAGTTCCGGCTCAAACGGACATTTTGGTCCTCCCTCCTGGTTAGTATCCTGATGGCGTCACTCGTGCTGGTTACTATATTTTTCCTGAAGACACTGGTGGACCAAATTGGAAATGTCGCAGAAAACCTGGATCTTTACAGGCAGCAGGCAGAAAAGCTGTGGCAGGACTGCTGCTGCCAGGTAGAAACTTTCGCGGGCATAGCGCCTGGCACCATCCAGGACAGCTTAGAAAAACAGCTCCCGAAAATCATAGACCACCTGCATTCCAATTTTTTCCCTGCGATGATGAACGAAACCATCTCCTATGCCAAAAGCATGTTTATCCTCATCGGCATCTGCTTTATTGTGGTGATCAGCACTGTTTTAATCCTCAAGGATTATAAAAAGATCCGCAGCGGCCTTGAGAAAAATCCAATTGGGAAAGCAGCGCTGCAGGTCTGCCGCAGGACATATGCGGCAGGCGGAGCCTACCTAAAGTCCCAGCTCATTATCCTGGTCATCATCACCATAATCTGTGTCGCCGGCCTGTATCTTTCCGGAAATAAATATGCCCTGCTTACAGGATGCGGCATCGGAATCTGCGACGCAATGCCCTTTTTGGGCACAGGGACAGTTTTTGTGCCATGGGCGCTCTTTGAAGTAATCCAGGGAAAATATATGCTGGCCTCCATTTACGCTGCCATTTATACCATCTGCACCCTAATACGGGAAATCCTCGAGCCCAAACTTTTGGGCAACAAATTAGGGATGCCCCCGCTTACCGTGATCATAAGCATGTATGTGGGACTTAAAATTTATGGGCTATGGGGATTCGTCCTGGGACCGCTATCCTATATTTTAATTAAAGAAATCTACTTGACAACTTAAAATATTTGCCCTAGAATAGTAACAGTTCCGATAAAAAGACAATTAGGCATAGATAAGGATTAGTACAGATTGGAAGATGCACAGAGAAGGAACCATTGGTGGGAGGTTCCTGTTCCAAAGGTCTGGAACCTACCTTGGAGCCGCGTATGAAAATACGCCGTATCGCTGCGTTAAGGCAATTGAGAGAATGCATGACTGCATTAATCAGGGTGGTACCGCCGGATATCCGGTCCCTATGGGGATGGATATCCGGCGTTTTTGGTTTATTTCTGCCCTACACTACAGAATACGCACAGCTGCTCAAGGAACCGTGCCGTTTTGCGGCCATGACTCAGGAAAGGAGAATTATCTAAATGGGAAAAGATAAGAAGCTTGTGGAGGCCATTACCTCCATGGAAACCGATTTCGCCCAATGGTACACCGATGTGGTAAAAAAAGCCGAATTAATTGATTATTCCAGCGTAAAAGGATGTATGGTAATCAAACCGGCAGGGTATGCCATCTGGGAAAACATACAGCATGAGCTGGACAGGAGGTTCAAGGAAACAGGAGTGGAAAATGTATATATGCCCATGTTCATCCCGGAAAGCCTCCTGCAGAAAGAAAAAGACCATGTGGAAGGGTTTGCGCCAGAGGTGGCCTGGGTTACCCATGGAGGCATGAACCCTTTACAGGAACGTCTGTGCGTCCGCCCTACTTCGGAAACCCTATTCTGTGATTTTTATGCCAACGACGTGCAGTCCTACCGTGATCTGCCCAAATGCTATAACCAGTGGTGTTCTGTCGTACGCTGGGAAAAGGAGACGCGCCCCTTCCTCCGTTCCAGGGAATTCCTCTGGCAGGAAGGCCATACTGCCCATGCCACCGCTGAGGATGCGCAGGAGCGGACGCTGCAGATGCTGCACCTCTATGCAGATTTCTGTGAAGAAGTCCTGGCCATCCCTGTCATCCGCGGACAGAAGACAGACAAGGAGAAATTTGCCGGGGCAGAAGCCACTTATACGATAGAGGCGCTGATGCATGACGGAAAAGCCCTCCAGTCCGGCACCAGCCATAATTTTGGCGATGGCTTTGCCAAAGCCTTCAACATCCAGTACACTGACAAGGAGAACAAACTGCAGTACATCCACCAGACGTCCTGGGGCATGTCCACCCGCCTGATTGGAGGCATCATCATGGTGCATGGAGATGATTCCGGGCTGGTACTGCCGCCTAAAATTGCACCCACACAGGTCATGGTTATCCCCATCCAGCAGCACAAGGAAGGCGTCCTCGACAAGGCTGCAGAAATCCGAGATACCTTAAAGCAGGCCGGCGTCCGTGTCAAAATGGATGACAGCGAAAAAAGCCCTGGATGGAAATTTGCAGAACAGGAGATGCGTGGCATCCCCATCCGCCTAGAATTAGGTCCAAAAGATATCGAAGCCAATAAATGCATCCTCGTACGCCGCGACACACGTGAAAAAACAGAATGCGCCTTAAATGAAGCACCTGCTGTTATTACAGAACTCTTAGAGACCATCCAGAAAGATATGTTTGCACGTGCGAAAGCACACCGCGATGCACATATTTCAGATGTAAGCACGTATGAGGAATTGAAAGACACTGTAGAACACAAGCCAGGATTTATCCGTGCAATGTGGTGTGGGGATGTAGCCTGCGAGAATAAGATCAAAGAGGATACGACTGCAACCTCCCGCTGTATCCCTTTTGGAGAACAGGAGGCAATTTCGGATGTATGCGTCTGCTGCGGGAAGCCTGCGCATAAGCTGATTTATTGGGGGAAAGCTTATTAAAAGTGGGGAAATGCCATAGCATATACTTTTGATAAATCGCAAATACTCTTGATAAATGAAAAATACTTTAGATGGCTGGCAAATATTACATTACTTTTTATGTGACGAGAGGAATGGCCATACAGATCGCTGCGGAAGAGGGAAGGCCGCAACAGAAACGCGCTCCCGCTCCGATCGGAACGTAGCAGTACTAAGCTCGAAAACACCTCGCTAAGTACTGACGTTCCTTTAGGGTTTCTTTATGCGGCCTTCCCTCTTCCTCCGCTATATAATAGAAACCACTACATTTCCTTGGATAAGGGGTTATTCCCCGCCCCGTATCTATAGGAATGAAATCTACCGCATTTTTCGGTTCTTTCTTAGCTTTGGATATTTTGTTTTTGTCAGTGTTTCAGTTTTGCAAAAAATTTAAAGCTCCAGCAAAACTAAATCTGACCGCATATCCAAACATGAGAAAAAAACCACTTTCCTTGGAGGGTGTAACTAATTTTGTCTCTTTGAGATTCTGCTTTCCCATTATTTCCAGCATAGGATATTGCCAAAATCTCCAGTATTTACAAGGATTTGTGAGTTCAGCCCACACCTGGCCTTCGGAATATGGCAAGGAGGCATAGACACAAAATTAAGAACACTACCTTCTCTTGGATAAGAAGATATTCCACATCCTGTATCTATAGAACTGAAATCTAACGCATTTCCTTGGATAAGAAGATATTCCCTGCCACATGGCTATAAGAATAGGAGCCTCTGCATTTCCTTGCATAAGGGGATATTTCCTGTCTTGTAAAAGTTACAATGTTACTATGGAATCAATGAAAGATTTATCAATATAAAATTTGATTTAGAATGGCTTCACAACTTATCGCTATCCATCATATGTTAAAGAAAACAGCATTCATTTACTTATGGATGATTACCCTCAGAAAGGTGATGATACTTTGCTGTCCTGTGGATGCCCAAACCTTTATATGCTGTCAAGTATTGCCTGCCAGCTTGTAGAATGTATGGATGAGGCGGAATTGGATCTTTTGATTATAGATTTGAAAACTTTAGCTGAAATGATGGAAAATGCGTGGAAGAGGAAAGAAATATGCAATTCTCTATAAAATATTTTCCAGATATTCCGTTAACATTTTCATCTAAAAAAAAAATTATTCACAACATAAACTTCTACTTCTGCGCACAATGCCAGCTGATTTGGGCAAGCCATGCCCCTAAGCAGACAATTCAGGGGCGGTTTTAGCAGAGGGGAAATCCAGCGCTTAGGGAGGCTGTGCGCGAAGGCTCTCCTGAGCGCACAAAGTATCACTTCCTAAACCCTACCGACTGCACGCCTCCCTTAGCGATTAGTTCCCCGGAGCGTTGCCCCGTCTGCGTGGGGCATGGCTTGCACGAAGCAGCGTCCCTTTTGCCAACCCTACAGCTGGATAAGGCGGGAGCTACATACACTGCTGAAACGCTTTGATACAATCAGGCTGCCATATCTGTGGAGAACGTGGAGAACGCCAACCACTTGTCCTCATTAGGGAAAAAGCCCCTCGCCTTACGGCGAAGGACTATATTTTCACCCCATTTTTATTCTGTTTTATTTCCTCCCACAGCACTGCTTATATTTCTTCCCGCTGCCGCAAGGGCAAGGATCATTGGGATAGACCTTTGCAGATTCCCGTTTCTTCGGCCCTTTCTGTAAAGACTCGTCACGGTTCGTTCCAGTAACCTTGGCTACCTGCTCCCTCTCCACCTTCTGCTCAATCCTGACATGGAACAGCAGGCGGATGGTGTCCTCCTGGATATTGGCAATCATATTGTCAAACATGTCGTAGCCACTCATCTTATATTCCACCAGCGGATCCCGCTGGCCATAAGCCTGCAGCCCAATTCCCTGGCGGAGCTGATCCATATCGTCGATGTGGTCCATCCACTTTCTGTCTATCGTCTTAAGCAAGACAACCCGCTCCAATTCCCGCACTGCTTCCGGCTCGGGGAACTCTGCTTCTTTCATCTCATATTTCTTGACAGCCTGTTCCTTCAGGCGGTGTTTGAGTTCATTGGCACGGATATCTTTCACATCGTCCGGTTCCACCTGGTCTAAGGGGATAATCGGCAGCAGCAGCTGGTTTAACTCGTTCAGATCCCACTCTTCGCTCTCCTGATCTGCAGAAATACAAGTATCTACCGTATTCTCTACCCGGTCGGTAATCATCTTGTAAATAACGTCCCGCATGCTCTCGCCATCCAGCACACGGCGGCGCTCTGCATAGATAATCTCCCTCTGCTCGTTCATCACCTGGTCATATTCCAGCAGGTTCTTACGGATGCCAAAGTTGTTGGCCTCTATCTTCATCTGTGCTTTTTCAATGGCATTTGTCAGCATCTTATGCTGGATCTGCTCATTTTCCGGCACGCCCAAGGCATTGAACATCCCCATCAGCTTCTCAGATCCAAACAGGCGCATCAAATCGTCCTCTAAGGAAATAAAGAACTGGGATTCACCTGGGTCGCCCTGGCGCCCGGAACGCCCACGGAGCTGGTTGTCAATACGCCTTGATTCATGGCGTTCCGTACCGATAATTTTCAGCCCTCCGGCAGCCTTAGCATCTTCATCGAGCTTAATATCCGTACCACGCCCTGCCATATTCGTGGCAATCGTAACTGCCCCATGCTGCCCGGCCTCTGCCACAATTTCCGCCTCCAGCTCATGGAACTTGGCATTCAGAACCTTATGCTGGATCCCCTGGCGTTTCAGCATCCCGCTGAGCAACTCAGAAGTCTCAATTGTAATGGTGCCCACCAGCACAGGCTGTCCCTTTTCATTGGCTTTCTTAATTTCCTCGACCACTGCCCGGAACTTTTCCTTCTTCGTCTTATATACGGCATCCTGCAGATCCTCACGGATCACTGGCTTGTTGGTCGGAATCTCAATCACGTCCATACCATAAATATCGCGGAATTCCTTTTCCTCTGTCAGAGCCGTACCGGTCATGCCGGCTTTTTTGGTATATTTATTGAAGAAATTCTGGAAGGTAATCGTAGCCAGCGTCTTGCTCTCACGTTTCACCTTCACATGCTCCTTGGCCTCAATTGCCTGGTGCAGGCCATCGGAATAACGGCGCCCCGGCATAATACGCCCCGTAAATTCATCTACAATCAACACCTTCTCATCCTGCACCACATAATCCTGGTCACGGAACATTAGATTATGCGCCCGCAGCGCGAGGATAATATTATGCTGAATTTCCAGGTTATCTGCGTCTGCCAGGTTCTCAATATGGAAGAACTTCTCTACCTTCTTCACGCCATCTGCCGTCAGGTTGACAACCTTATCCTTCTCATTGACAATGAAATCACCTGTCTCTTCCTGAACAACGCCCATAATCGCATCCATTTTGGAAAACTCCGGCATATCCTCGCCTCGCACCATCTGCCTTGCCAGGATGTCGCATGCTTCATAGAGGCTGGTAGACTTGCCGCTCTGCCCAGAAATAATCAAGGGCGTCCTGGCTTCGTCAATCAATACCGAGTCCACCTCATCAATAATGGCATAATGCAGATCCCGCTGTACAAGCTGCTCCTTATAAATTACCATATTATCACGAAGGTAATCAAAACCCAGCTCATTGTTCGTCACATACGTGATATCACAGGCATATGCCGCACGGCGCTCGTCATTGTCCATGGAATTAAGCACAACGCCTACCGTCAGGCCCAAAAACTCATGAACCTTCCCCATCCATTCCGCATCACGGTTTGCCAGATAATCATTGACCGTTACAATATGGACGCCCTTGCCCTCCAATGCATTGAGGTAAGCAGGCAGGGTAGATACCAACGTCTTACCTTCCCCTGTCTTCATTTCAGCGATACGCCCCTGATGCAGGATAACGCCGCCAATCAGCTGTACCCGGTAATGCTCCATGCCAAGCGCCCTCCTGGCAGCCTCCCGCACGGCCGCATATGCCTCTGGGAGAATCTGGTCCAAGGTCGCCCCTTCCTCCAGGCGTTTCTTAAACTCCTTTGTCTTGCCCTTTAGCTCATCATCAGACAGCTCCATCATAGACGGACGGTAAGATTCAATCTTGTCCACAATCGGTTTTACCCTTTTTAACTCCCGTTCACTATGCGTCCCAAATATCTTATCTACAATACTCATTCTTTTGCTCCTATTTTCTGTCTATACAGACAATTTTTTAACTGCGTAACTGTTCTGTGCCTTCACTGCCGCAATACAAAATCATACTCTTACAGTTACAAAACTTCTTACATTGTATCACTTTATGTTTTTCTGCACAATACTTTAGGCCATGAACGAATTATGAATTTTTTATGAAATCTGCTTTTCTATATTTTCCCATAACCTTTGTTATGATATACTGGTTTTGGTGGTTTTCAATCAGGCTGGACTATTTTGTATAGATCGGCATTACTATTTAATATTATTTTTAGAAAGGATGGATTCTTATGAGCTATTTATACCATACAAAAGGCACCTGTTCCAAATTAATAGAAGTGGAATTGGACGGCAATATTGTAAAATATGTTAAATTTACCGGCGGCTGCAACGGCAACCTCCAGGCAATCCCCAAATTAGTCGAAGGATTGACCATTGAGCAAGTAGAAGAGAAGATTGGCGGCATTTCGTGCAACGGCCGGCCCACTTCCTGCGGAGATCAATTGGCCAAGGCCTGCCGGGCAGCCTATGAGGATGCACAAAAATAAAAAATTGTTTGACATCCTGAACATTGTAGCATATAATAATATAGTTACAAAGTGCCTGGAAAGAGCAGCATGCTGCATATATGAACCAGGCAAGGTTATCGCGGGGTAGAGCAGTTTGGAAGCTCGTCGGGCTCATAACCCGGAGGTCGCAGGTTCAAATCCTGTCCCCGCAATCAAAAGCATTGCTGCAAGGCCTTTGGAATCCTTGCAGCAATGCTTTTTTCAGACACGCCCTCAACCTACGATTTGCGAAAGGACAATAACCATGATCTATGAAAATATATTAGCAGCAATGGGAAATACGCCCCTCATCCGCCTAAACCGCATAGCAGACCCCGACAGCGCCCAGGTACTGGTAAAATTTGAAGGCCTCAATGTAGGAGGCTCCATCAAGACGCGCACAGCTTACAATATGATCCAGGCGGCGGAAGAGCAGGGTCTCATCCGCCAGGACACGATTATCGTTGAGCCCACCAGCGGCAACCAGGGCATTGGCCTGGCGCTGGTAGGGGCTGTCCGCGGCTACCAGACCAAAATTATTATGCCAGATTCCGTGAGCGAAGAGCGCCGCAAGCTTGTCAACCAATATGGCGCCGAGGTAATCCTTATCCATGACGCCGGGAATATCGGCGCCTGCATTGAAGAATGCCTGCAGACCGCCCTGCGCATGGCCAGGGAAGACCCCCGCGTCTTTGTTCCCCAGCAATTTGAGAATCCTGCCAACCCGGCGGTCCACCGTTCCCAGACGGGCTTGGAAATCCTTGCCCAGGCAGATTGCCCTATCCATGGCTTCTGCTCCGGCATCGGCACCGGCGGTACCATCACAGGCGTTGGGGAAACCCTCAAAGCCCAAAATCCCGACATGGAAATCTGGGCCGTAGAGCCAGAACATGCCGCCATCCTCTCCGGCGGATCCATCGGCACGCATCTGCAGATGGGCATCGGCGATGGCCTGATACCAGCGATCCTCAACCAGCAGATTTACAATAGCGTCTGCATTATTACAGATGATGAGGCGCTATCCACCTCCAAGAGGCTCGCCACTGAAGAAGGCATCCTATGCGGCATTTCCAGCGGCACAAACGTAGCCGCCGCATTGAAGCTGGCCAAAAAACTGGGAAAGGGAAAGACCGTTGTCACCATCCTACCGGATACAGCAGAACGTTATTTTTCCACCCCTCTGTTTTCCTGATCTGCACACAAAAGCCGCATGGGATATCCTGCCTGATACTCCATGCGGCTTTTTATGCCTGTAATTTCTATGCCATTCTAATCCTAATTCCATAAAATAATCCAACAGCTTAATCAATACGATGTTACGATTTTTTAATTTCTGAATATTCCTGGTTCTCATCATAAAACCTGCATCCACACCGCCCATGTTCTTTCACGTCATACAGCGCCAAATCTGCCTTGTGGTATAAATCATCTGTAAACCCATCCTTGGAAAACGCGCCTCCTACACTGAGTGAAACCTTGGGCATCCCTTTCGATGGGTTCTGCAAAGTCTCATTGATATTGGCAATCTTAGCTTCAATTATAAATCTCTGGTCTTCATATACATTTGCCATAATCACGGCAAACTCATCCCCGCCAATCCTGGCCGGGTAATCTGTGGCACGGAAACTCTCCTCTAACAGCTTTGCCACCCATTTCAGCACCTGATCCCCCATTTCATGTCCATATCCATCATTTACCAGTTTAAATTTATCCACATCAATAATCAAAAGACCCAAAGGCTTGTTCTTTGCGCGGAAAATACTCTTTAGCTGGTCAAAGGCGCCTCTGTTAATCAGCCCCGTCAGTGGGTCGTGTTCTGCCTGATAGCGCAGCATGGCTTCATTGGTTGCATTCACCTCATAAATATCATTGTAAGTTAGCGCCAGATATTTAAACTCATAAGAACCCGTAATCTCCATCATCTTATCTTCCCTGATGCAGTTCACATAAACCTGCAGCGGCTTTACGATTAACAGGATAATCATAATAAAAGTAATAATGCTCTCTACAAATAAAATGCTGACCAAAACCCTCTGCTGCGCCATGGTGCTGCTTAAATTATTGGCGCTATTAATCATCCTCTGGTTTGTATCATTCTGGATACTGTCCATAAAATATTCCACATGGCTGGAAATCTCTTCTTTGGAATCCTGATATTTACTGCCAAAGACCAAATCACGTGCCTTCTCCAGCATATCCTCCTTGGACAGAGCCAAATCTTCTTCGCTAAGCTGGACATTCCTCACTTCCTCTGGCAAGCTGTCCGCATCCTCCCCCTGCGCCTGGGCAACCAGCCTCATGGCGTAAATCTCATCCACCATTAAAGCATTAGAACTTTCCAGGGCATCCGACAAGATACCGTAAATCTTATCATTATGATAGTGTACTTCCAGCTTCTTTACGGCATTTTCCCTGTTCTTTGTAACATGGACTTCCGTAAAATAGTTCTCCATATACCCAGTGTCTGTTGTCACTGTATAAAGGCGTACCTGCTCTGTCAGGTAAGAAGATCCTAACGTCAGCAGTAAATTGCACTCTTCACAAGCAATGTAGGTATCCATTGCCTCCTGCACATCCTTATATCTATTGGAAGCGCGGATTGTAGCTGTTATAAGTAAAACATACAAAATACAAGAAATTACTATCATTGCAAAATTGGCATTTTTAATGCGAATACCCTTCAGTGACCTTTTCTTTTTCTGTCCCATATTTTTCCTTCCAATCGAAATATTTTTTCTTATGCTCTCTATATTGATACTTTCTATATTCTTGCACTTCCTGTGTTGAATTCTTCTATACTAGCAGAAACCACTTAATTATAGAAAATCCTATCGTCAAATAGACAGCGCAAACCTTGCGCCAGCTTTATTATACGATAAATTTTACATCCTGTACAGATTATATGATTTAGGTGTCAAAAGGTACGTCCTTTTTGAACGATAATTGTTCTTTGAAAA
>CAJTNT010000025.1 GCA_910577785.1 uncultured Lachnospiraceae bacterium
GCTCTGACTATCTTTCTTTTTTAGATAGTCAGAGCGGCCGCACATTTGGTTTATCCTGTCAAGTGATTTATGAAATTATACAAAAAAAGAACAGGGTGCATATTTCTACATACACTGTTCTTTGCATCGTCCTTATCTAAATGACATTGGTAAACGGATCTTGCCTTTTTTTGTGTTGGATTTTAATGCCACGCGGGTAGAAGCACATACATTATTTGACAGCATCTCTGTCCTGGGAAAAGAAGAAAATAAGACAGACGGAGACACATTATCTGACAGTATCACTGTTTCGGAAGAAGAAGGAAATAAGGCAGCAGAAGACTATAATAAGACTTCTAATCACTGGACATCTCTTGTGGCTGTGAGATGCCCAAACTATCAGTGGTTTGCCAATGTTTATCAAGTCCTGCCAATGATCACCCATGAGATTTCACATAACCTCCGCTATCTGGATAGGGATGAGAGAAATAAAACTATGGTCAGCCTCTTGATCCAGCATGTATCAAAATATATGATGGAACAGCTGATTAACAGGATAGAACCCGGCACCGCATGCAGCTATTATAGGGAGAAAGAGAAGTTCTTCCAAAATTGCATTGAAGATACCATCAACGCTATAGTTCCTCTAGATGATAAAAATCTGAAAAATGTAAAACTAAAAGATTTGGGCAATTATTTCCTAAACAGGCTTTTAACTGTAATAGGATTAAGCACAATAGACACTCAGAAAATAAATTTACATGATGGACTGCATAAAACCATGCTGAAACTTTATCAGATAGCAAGGATTCCATATTTTACCCCTGATGATATTACAGAAGATTTTATTCAAAACAACGAGAAAAATGCAGACGCTATACTTTTTAATATCCTGCTCGATTTATTACAGTCCAATGAGAAATATGAACAATGGAAGGAAAAGATAGACAAGTCATATAAAAACTATGAACAGCAAACGGGAAACATGCCTTCTATTTCTTCAAAATTTTGCAAGATATTGACATTATTAAATAACTATGAGATTAATAATTCTGTCATCATACAATATATTTTAAACAGCCTGAAAGACCTCACCAATATATGGATGGAGAATGATCCTGAACTCCAGAAGTTAATAGAACAAAATGACAATATTCAAAGCTATATGAACGCTTTAAAAGAACGCAAAATTAGGACTGCATGGGAAGCAATTAAGGATTATGTCTCTTCTTCTAAGGGCAAGCAAGAAATAAAATACCTGGAAAAATTTCATGACTTTTGTCAATGTTATGCAAATATTATTAACTATTCCAGGCTCTACAAAGGCATCCTCCCTATGGAAGGAACGACTTCAGAATTTGCCAAAAAACTATATGAAAAATTACATGCCAACTATCAGGATGCATTAGAGAAAAGAACGGAGGCTCAAAACGCATGGATAAAATTTAATGCTAACCAAAAACTTTTAGTTTCACTGGGAGTGACAAATAACAGCCCCTCGCAATTTGTAGAAATTTATAGGCAGACATTTTGGGGAACATCAGAAATTCAACTAGGGAGAATGATCCGCGATCATCTGAGGGTCTATGAAGAACTTTTTGCTGATTTGGGAATGTGTGAAGCTTTCCAATTTAGCGCATTTGGGTACTTTATGTATTGTATCAATATATTCATGAAAGAAAGAGACATACCAGTTGGCAAACTAAAAAATCTAAATGCAGACCGTGTCCGAATACTATTACTAAGCAAATATAAAGATACGTTAGAAGAAAATAATACTAAACAAGCCTCACTCGTAGGCGATCTGAAAAATTATTGGAATGATTTCAAAAAACATGTAAATGACTTAACAAACAAGAATCAATTACAATTGGATCCAAAGATAATAGAAGCGCTCAATCTTATTACAGATTTTAAATGCCTTATACAAAAGAAAAAAGTAATTATAGATATGATAGACAGCATAAAGGATACTAGGCAGAAAGAGTTCTTAAATCAGTTAGAAATACTAAGATGGATGATTATTTTTTATGAAGATCTGGAATTGGAAAGCGAACGGACAAACCTGGAAAGAAAAGACGATCTTCTGATAAATAATTTAAAAAACTGCATTGAAAATGTCATGGAAAAATTAAAAAATGAAATATGGATCCAGGGATGCCGCAACAATAGGATTCTGAAAGAAATTGGAGCATATTACAACAGCTATTCATACACAAATGTGCTAGAGAATAATCGGAAGGGCATTTGCCTGGACTGCCAGAATAAGTTTGTATTTGAGTATTATGCCAAAATGTTCGGCTGTATCCAAAACGTAAAAATCAGATTAGACAACCAAAAGAAGCTAACAACTAAGGGAAAACCAGAAACTAACATTTTGGATTGCCTTTTTGAACATGATTTAGCAAGCAAGGAGGGTACAGCAAATGATTGATTCTTATTATATTGCATCTTTAGCAGAATTTTATGATGTATTAAAAAATATAGACGAATCTTTTCTAAAGAATTCGCGCAATAATTCTGGCACGAAGAAAAATATTACCCGAATGTGGTTCCGTGGCCATTCAAAGAATGATTATAATTTAGTGCCTACGTTATTCCGAAACCAATTTTGCGAAAAAAACACAAAAAATACCTATACGCAAATGAACTTGAAAGAGGATTACCGATATCAGCACATGAAAGCGAGGGCATTTCACAATGTGGACTCAAATCCGGTATACCGAAGCGAATGGCAGGAAATATACCAGCATCATTTTGGGCGTACGAGGCTGATGGATTGGACAGAATCGGCGAAAACAGCATTATTATTTGCCTTAGAGCCATATATTGACACACGTAATAACGAAGATTTAAAATACAAAAGAAATCATATAACGCCTTGCATATGGGTTCTAGACCCCCTCCAACTGAATAGAAAAGTTTATAAATATATGGCAGAGGCATTTCCGCGGATTATGAATGATCCCAGCGGGTACTATAGTATATTTCGGGAATGGGACGACTTGTGTGCAGAATTAGCTTCCAATGAAACAATTTATTTCGATGGGAAAGCGGATGAAGACAAAGAAATTAGCGGGATTCTTAGCCTCTGCGCCATTGAAGATTATAGAAAAGCATTGGGAGTACACTTGGAAGAAGCCGTAAAAAGATTTGAATTTAACCCATTTTACTATTTAGCGTTAAAGATTTATGCGGATGCGTTGCCGTTTATAATTGAAAACCCAAAGATGACGATCCTTCCGCCAATTGCACTGCTCCATCCATACCATAGTAACCGTATCCGAACCCAGAGAGGGGCATTTACAATGTTCCCTAATTATATGGCTATGGGAAAAGCAAAAGAGCTCAATAAAAACAGAGGCATAGATGTCCGCTTTATGGAGCAGCAGGACTATATCAGTGATTGCTTAAAAGTAATTTACATCTTAGATTCCCATAGAGTAGCGAAAGATTTGATGATCAGCGGCGAACGGAGATCGGAAATATACCCTGATATCCAAACATATGCGGATATCATAGAAACACAGGAATATTATTATTAGGATAAGCCGCATGAACGGAACCCTCCAGCAACGGAACAACGAAGGTTCCACTTCCTGTTTCCTTTTTTAGGACGCTGCAAGCAGCAGAAACATAGAAGACATAAAATCCCCCAAAGGCCAGCCTTACGCCTGCCTTTGGGGGATTCTCTCTCTGGGTGGGTCTTTCTCTTTGAAGGATTCTTTGTCTCTATGGGTGATACGATATCAAAATGCCTGAAACTGCAGGGGCATTAGATTTTTACCTTCCTCGCTGGGGAGAATGCGCTCTTGTCCTTGCCTCCTTTTTTGTTCTTATAGGCCTGGATCTTGTAATAGTAGGTCTGTTTCTTCTTCACCTTTGTGTCCACGAACTTGACGATGCTGCCTTTCTTAATAGTCTTATATAGCTTATAGGATATGGTCTTTCCTTTCTTCTGGGCGCGGTAGATATAATAGCCGTCCGCCTTATTTACCTTTGTCCAGCTCAGGGTTACCCTTGGCTTCTTTTTCTTGACTGCCTTCTGGGTTTTTGCGGAGGCCGGCCCCTGGGCATGAATGCCCAGCTGGTATTTGCCGCTGTCAGGCGCCCAGTAGGAATTGAGAAACGCCACTTTCACATAGTAGGTGCGGCCTGGCTTCAGCTTGAGGACGGCGCGTCCGGGGTCTACGGAACGCTTCTCTGAGCAGTATTCATCGAGCAGGATCTGGTTGTACAGCGTTTCTTTGCCGCTGTAAACGATAATCTGTATTGCCTCGGAACTCTTGATGTTGCTAAAGTCCACGGTGTAGGTGGTGTAGCCCGTAGTCTTGAATTTGAACCAGTCCACATCTGCCTTGTTCTGCAGGCCGAACTTGGCAGTCTTGTTCAGGGTCAGGGTTTTTGCCGAGGATACGGTGTCCTTGACGTCATCCTTGGATGCGGTCAGCTTCATCATATATTTCTCAGAGCGAATCTGCTGGTCGCTCCAACTTACCTTTACAATCACGTAATAGGTATGCTTTTTCTTTAATTTGGCAAAATTAAAGACTGTGCTTTTCTTGGATTCGACCGTCTGGGAGTCTACGGCCTGCCCGACAAAGTTATTATTGTCCCATATTTCACAAGACATGCTGCAGTTCCCCACATTGTCGAAGCTCATCTTGTAGAAATTTTCGTCTTTGGTAGTGGTGAATGTGAAGTAATCCACGTCATCGTTGTCCTGCAGCGCTTTGGTGACCTTCTGGGACAGCTTCAGCGCGGTAGCGTTCTTCATCTTGTCATCGCCGTCATTGATCTTGTTATTCACGTCATCCAGGCGGCTGGTAACCGTAAAATGATACGGCGCAAAGCCTGTATAAGAGTCATAACCCCAACCGTCACTGTAAAGCTCTGCCCGCACGTAATACTCTTTCTTCCTCTTCAGTTTCACAAGCCTCTGGCTGTTTGTCTTCTTGGAGTCAACTGTCATTCTAAGAAGGGGCTCCCCAGTCAGATCCTGGTTGTCAAAGAGGCTGAACAACAGGCTCCCGCCCTCATAGAGGCTGGTTGCATCCAGCCAATAGAAAGAATCTGTGTCTGGAGTCGTAAATTTGAATACATCCTGGTCGTACTGGTTCTGCAGAGCCTTCGAGACTTTTTTACCAACTTCAATATTGGCAGCGTTCGCGCCATCGTCCTTTACGTCGTCCTTACAGGTTTCAATATGGATGCTATAACTCTTTGGCTGATAGTCCTCTTCATACCAAAGCCCCTTAGAAAGGTTGACATTGAGGTAATATGTATGGTTTGGCTGGAGCTTGCGCAGGTTCCATGTGGCAGTCTTTCCGCTGTCCGCCCCCTGGTTCTCGAACACACTCTTAAAGTAATCTGCATCTTCGTACATGCTGATATTTGCCCAGGAGGAAGCTACTCCTGCATAAGACCAGGTGATTTTATAGAAAACATCCGGATCTGACAAGGTAGTAAACTGGAAAACATCTACGTCGTCTGCGTCCTGGAACGCCCAAGTCTTAGCCTGGTCAAGGGGATGGACGGCTGCGTCCGCAACACTATCCTTCACATCATCCTCTTGCTGGGCCAGGAGGAGGGTATAAGGGACTTCCTCATCGTAATCCCTAGTCTTCTGTACACGGACATAGTATGTGTGGTTCGCCTCAAGTTTCTGCAGGCGGCATACCTTCGTATCCTTTTTCCCCACCCGGAGACCTTTGGCGCCCGGGAGTATATCTGCATTTACAAAATCCGGGTCGCGGCTCACGTCTAGGGCGAAGTCGTTGTTGCCGCGGTTGGAAACGGTGAGGAAATAATAAATCTCCGGGTTGTCTGACGTCGTGAACTTAAAGTAATCAACGTCCCTGGTAGCCCCAGGCTGGATGCCCCTGCGGATCTCCTGCCCCATGGGCAGCTCTTCCGCCTGGTCTGGCGTATCTGGGACATCATCGGCCTCTGCCAATGCTGGAATATCTGCGTTCTGCTCGGATGTCGCCTCCGTCAATTCGGAAACTTCCATTATAGATTCTGCATCTTCCGTACTTTGGGCGTAGGCAGGCATGGCCTCTATTGAAGTAAAGGCTAATGCTGCCGCCAGGACGGCCGCCATAAACTTTTGGTTGAAACTGCGTTTTCTCATTGTGTTTTCCTCGCTTTCATTTTGTATTTTTCTTTGCTCCTATTTATAAGTACCAGCCAGTTTCCCTTTGGTTTTATATTTTTTAAAAAAAATAAAAATCTTTTCTAGCATTTTATCATAAGTATCATGATGGCTATGCCGCCTCCTAACGGGTCTGCAGGAAGACGTATTCCCGCTGCGCCTCTTCATCCTCTGGGTAATCCTGCAGGTAGGCTTCCATCTTCTCTTTGGCTGTCGCAAAATCCAGCATTTTCTCATAGGCAATGATTTCATTCCGCCTAAGCTGCTGCTGGTGCCCTTCCGGATCTGCCTTTAAGGCATTCTGAAAAAACGTCAGCGCCTGCTCATATTCCCCAGCTTCCATCTGTATCTCCCCTAAGCGGTTCAGCGCCAGGACGTCGGCGCTGTTCTTCTCTATATAGCTCTCATACAGGGGCTGCGCCTGCTTCACGTCATCCTGCGCCATATAGACCTGCGCCAGGTACAGCAGCGCCTTTTCGTCGCCCTGGTTGATTGCGCTGTCCAGCTCCCTCCTGGCATTCTCATAATAACCCTGCAGATAATAAATATAACCCCGTTCCCTGCACTGCTCTGGCTTATCGCCCTTGATGTTGGTGGCTTCCTCCAAAATCCCCTGCGCTTCATGCTCAAAGCCAGCCCCTGTCAGGTTCTCATACGCCGTGACATACAGTTCCAGGTCATCTTTACAATATTGGAATGCTTTGCTATAGTCCTCCAGGCCTTTTTTGCCCTCGCCTTCCTTCAGGTAAATGCTGCCCCTGATGAAATATGCCTTGGCGTCTTTTTCATCATAGTCAATCAGGGCGGTGCAGGTAGCAATTGCCCCTTGGGCATCGCCGCTGCCATACTGTGCTGTCGCTTTATAATAACAGATATCAATTTCCATATCCCCTACTTTGGCCTGGGATTGGTCAAGGGCTTTCTGGAAAGCGTCTACGGCTTCCTGGTAACTGCCCTCATTTAGCTTGTTGATGCCCAGCTGGCGAAATGCCTGCTGGTTCTCCAGGACTTTTTCATCCTGGCATCCCGCCATACACACCATGGCCATGGCGGTAAAGGCTATGGCAAGGGCGGGGGCTCTTCTGGCAAATTTGCAGGAAAATCTATTCTCTTTTTTATTACGCATAAATAGAATCCTTTCTGAAAAATAATTCATTTGGTAGTTGGGCTAGGAACGGCCTTCTTCTCCGCCCCTGCCAGCTGTGCCAGCACAATGGCGGCAAACATCAGGATGCATCCAAGGATTTCTGCCCCTGAGAGCTTCTGCCCCAGGATAAACAAACCTGCAAGCGCAGAGATCACGGATTCCAGGCTGAGGATGAGTGAGGCCACTGTGGGATCCATGCCTTTTTGGCCTACAATCTGCAGCGTATAAGCCACGCCGCAGGACATAACGCCTGCATACAGCAGTTCCTTCCAGGCCATCAGAATTGCTGGGAAATGCGGCTCTTCCGCCAGAAACATGCCAATCCCGGATACAATCCCGCAGACCCAGAACTGGATGCAGGACATCTTCACCCCGTCTACCCGCTCTGTAAAATAGTCAATCGCCAATATATGCCCAGAAAACAGAAGCGCACAGATAAATACCAGAAAATCTCCCTTCCCAATGGGAATCCCTGGAAATATCTGCCCTGCCGCCGCCTGTGCATCGCCGCCTGCCATACACAGGAAATACAGCCCCGCCACTGCCAGGCATACCCCCAGCCAAATCAACGGCCTGCATTTCTTATGGAACAGAAGCCCCAAAATCGGCACAATCACGATATACAGGGCGGTAATAAACCCTGCCTTGCCAACGGATGTATGGGCAATCCCAAACTGCTGGAAATTGCTTGCCAGACACAGCAGCAGGCCGCAGATCATCCCCCCTGCCAGCAGCTCTCTGTCCGCTCCTTTATCCCGCTTCCCCTTTTCCTTCTGTACTGCCCTTTCCCCCTGGCTTTTACCTGCCTCATATTGGCTTATTTCCCTGCCTGGATGGCTAGCCCTTTCATGCCTGCCCAAAAACCAAATACAGGGAATCAGCACAATTCCCCCCAGCAAGGATCTGACACAACTGAAAGTCAGCGGCCCCACATACTCCATCCCCACGCTCTGCGCCACAAATGCCACGCCCCATATCGTGGCTGTCAGCAGCAGCAACAAGGACTGCCTCATCTGTATTTTATTCATTCCATACGCTCCTATCTGTTCTACCCTTCCGCGGCAGCCTGTATGGGCGCCAACTATCTATAATATATTTTAGGGCAAAAGGCCCTACCCCAAGCCTTTTGCCCTGCTTATTCTCCCTATTCCGGCAAGCCCGCTATCTTTTCATAATGTAACTTAAGCTTCCGGCATTTCTACCTTCACCTTATCCAGATGCCAAATGTCATCCACATATTCCTGAATCGTCCTGTCCGAAGTAAACTTGCCGGCATGCGCCACGTTGAGGATGGCCATCTTTGCCCAGCCCTTCTCATCGCGGTAAGCCTTCTCCACCTTCTCCTGCGCCTCAGCATAGGAACGGAAATCCTTCAGGATAAAGTAGGTGTCCGCATACTGCGTTTCCTTCTTATTTAACAGTGAATTATACAGCGGCCGGAACAATTCGGAATCGTGCCTTGAATACATGCCATTAATCAGCTGCATCAATACCTGGCGGATCTCCTGATCCTGGTTGAAAATCTGCATCGGGTCATAATCGCGCTTCTTCTCATGCTCAATCACTTCCTCTGAGCTCATGCCGAAGATAAAGGCGTTCTCTTCCCCTACCTCCTCCACGATTTCCACATTGGCGCCATCCATGGTACCCAGGGTCACTGCGCCGTTGAGCATAAACTTCATATTGCCCGTCCCGGAAGCTTCCTTGCTGGCCGTGGAAATCTGCTCGGATACATCGGAGGCCGCAAAAATATGCTCCGCAATGGATACCTTGTAATCCTCAATAAACACAACCTTAATCTTGCCGTCAATCGAAGGATCGTTGTTGACAACGTCCGCCACACTGTTAATCAGCTTAATGGTCAGCTTGGCAATCTTATAGCCTGCGGCAGCCTTGGCGCCAAAAATAAATGTCCTTGGGTAGAACTCCATATCCGGATGCGCCTTGAGCTTGTTATACAGGTACATCACATGGAGGATGTTCAGCAGCTGGCGCTTGTACTCATGCAATCGCTTCACCTGCACGTCAAAAATGGAGCGCGGGTCTACTTCAATGCCGTTGTGCTTACGGATATACTCTGCCAGGCGCAGCTTATTCTGATATTTGATGTTCATGAACTCCTGCTGTGCCTTCTCATCCTGCGCATAGACCGCCAGCTTCTCTAAATGCGGCAGGTTGGTTACCCAGTCGTCCCCGATGTATTTGTTAATCCACTCGGACAGCAGTGGGTTGCCATGGTAGAGGAACCTTCTCTGGGTAATGCCGTTGGTCTTGTTGTTGAACTTCTCCGGGAACATCAGATAGAAATCATGCAGCTCCTGGTTCTTGAGGATCTCGGTATGCAGCCTGGCCACGCCGTTGACTGAGCAGCCTGCCGCAATGGCAAGATGCGCCATCTTCACCTGTCCGTCATAAATAATGGCCATTTTCTTTACCTTGTTAAAGTCCCCAGGGAACTTGCGCTCAATATCCTGGATAAAGCGGCGGTTAATCTCCTCCACAATCTGGTAAATCCTTGGCAGCAGGCGGGAGAAAATCTCAATCGGCCATTTCTCCAATGCCTCGGACATAATCGTATGGTTGGTATAGGCGCAGGTGTGGGTCGTGATTTCCCATGCCTCATCCCAGTTCATGCCTTCCTCATCCAAGAGGATGCGCATCAGCTCTGCCACGGCAACGGTTGGATGGGTATCATTGAGCTGGATGGCCACTTTGTCCGGCAGCTTGTGCAGATCCTGATGGTATTTCTTGTAACGGGCGACAGCGCGCTGCACACTGGCCGATACGAAGAAATACTGCTGTTTTAAGCGCAGCTCCTTGCCCTGGATCTGGTTGTCGTTGGGGTAGAGGACGTTGACTAGGTTCCTGGCCAGGTTTACCTGCTCCACGGCCTTGTTGTAGTCGCCCTTGTCAAATGCGTCCAGCTCAAAATACTTCTCTGGCTCCGCATCCCAGGCAATCAGCACGTTTACCATATTGTTGTTATAGCCTACCACCGGCATGTCATAAGGCACGGCGCGGATCGTCTGGTAGCCTTCCTGGATAAACCTTACCTTGCCGCTACTATCGACTTCGGAGCGGACATAGCCGCCGAATTTTACCGGGAAGGTATGTTCCGGGCGGCGCAGCTCAAAGGGATAGCCGTCCTTGAGCCAGTTGTCTGGCTCCTCCGTCTGGAAGCCATTCTTGATTTGCTGGCGGAAAAGGCCGTAGTGGTAACGGATGCCGCAGCCGTAAGCAGCGTATCCCAGGGTAGAGAGGGATTCCAAAAAGCAGGCGGCAAGCCTGCCCAGGCCGCCATTCCCCAGGGCGGGATCCGGCTCCTGGTCTTCAATGACGTTTAAGTCAAAGCCGATCTCCTCCAAAGCCTCTTTTACCTGCTGGTAAGCGGTCAGGTTAATCAGGTTGTTGCCTAACGCGCGGCCTACCAGGAATTCCATTGACATATAATACACAATCTTGGGATCCTTTTTCTCAAAGGTTTTCTGCGTGGCAAGCCACTGATCGATAATGACTTCCTTCACAGCTTGAGAAACGGCCTGGTACACTTCCTGCTGGGAAGCCTCTTCCAGGGTCTTGCGGTATAAATTCTTTACATTGTCTTTAATTTCTTGGATAAACTTTTCTTTATCAAACATTTTGCTGTTCATCTTTTTCTCCTTCTTCTACTTTTTCTACACCCAGCGTCACTTTCTCGCCATTGATATTCCACTCTTTCTCATATCCCTTGACGGCGTCGCTGCGGATGCTGACGGCCAGCACCTCAGACTGGATCTGCGCGCCGTAGCTCTGGAAAATTCTGTCAATTGTCTCTTCTGCCCGATAAGAAATATGGATGTTATCCATCACCTCAAACCCTGCCTCTTTGCGCATGGTCTGGATCTTGCTGATTAACTCCCGGACAAACCCTTCCTCCATCAATTCCGGGGTCAGGTTGGTATTCAGCACCACGGTCACTTCGTTATCGCCTTCTGTCACATAGCCTTCCTGCTGTGTCATGGTGATAAGAAGATCCTCCTCATATAATACAACGTCTGCATTTACACTGTCAAGGGTAAGGCTGCCTTTTGCTTTCAGTTCTGCCATAGCCTGGCTGCCATTGAGTCCTGCCAGCGCCTGCTGGATCTGCCCCAGGAACTTGCCGTATTTGGGGCCCACGGTGCGCAGCTGGGGCTTGAAGATATAATCCGTAAAGCTGCTGACGTCATCCGTAAAGGTAACCTTTTTCACGTTCAGCTCATCCTCAATGATTGCCTGGAACAGTTCTGGCAGCCCGTAAGGCGCTTTTACAAACATTTCTCCGATCGGCTGGCGGTTCTTGATATTGGCCGTGTTGCGGCACGCCCTGCCCATGACTACGATTTTAAGGACGGCGTCCATGTTCGCCTCCAGTTCCTGGTCAGCCATTGCGCTGTCTGCCACCGGGAAGTCGCACAGATGCACGCTTTCGGGAGCGGCAGCATCAATGCTGCAGACCAGGTTGCGGTAAATATCCTCAGCCATAAAGGGAATCATTGGGGCAGCCACTTTGCTGACGGTCACCAGGGCGGTATAAAGCGTCATGTAGGCATTGATTTTATCCTGCTCCATCCCCTTTGCCCAGAAACGCTCCCGGCTCCGGCGGACATACCAGTTGCTCATGTCATCGACAAATTCCTGCAGCGCCCTTGCAGCTTCGGGAATCCTGTAATTGCCAAGGTCGCCGTCCACTTCTGCCACCAGGGTATTCAGCTTGGAGAGCAGCCATTTGTCCATCACGGACAATTTTTCCGGCTCTAACGCATATTTCGTGGCGTCAAAATTGTCAATGTTGGCATAAAGGACGAAAAAGGCATACGTGTTCCACAGCGTACCCATAAACTTGCGCTGCCCTTCCTGGACAGCCTTGCCATGGAAGCGGTTGGGCAGCCAGGGCGCGGAATTCACATAGAAGTACCAGCGGATGGCGTCTGCACCATATTTCTCTAACGCCTCGAAGGGGTCTACGGCATTTCCCTTGGACTTGCTCATCTTCTGGCCATTCTCATCCTGCACATGGCCAAGGACAATGACATTTTCATACGGAGCCTTATTGAACAGCAGGGTAGATTCTGCCAGCAGGGAATAGAACCAGCCCCTGGTCTGATCCACCGCCTCAGAAATAAACTGCGCGGGGAACTGCTGCTCAAATACTTCTTTGTTTTCAAACGGATAGTGGTGCTGGGCGAAAGGCATTGCCCCCGAATCAAACCAGCAATCAATCACTTCCGGCACACGATGCATCTCTTTGCCGCACTCTGGGCATTGGATGGTAACCGCGTCAATATACGGGCGGTGCAGCTCAATATCCTCCGGGCAGTTCCCCGACATTTCCTTCAGCTCGGCGATGCTGCCGATGGAATGCATATGGCCGCACTCGCACTCCCAGATGTTCAGCGGAGTCCCCCAGTAGCGGTTGCGGGAAATGCCCCAGTCCTGCACGTTCTCCAGCCAGTCACCGAAACGGCCTTTGCCAATGCTCTCCGGGATCCAATGGATGGTATTGTTGTTGCGGATCAGGTCATCCTTGACCTCCGTCATCTTGATAAACCAGGACTCCCTTGCATAGTAAATCAGCGGCGTGTCGCAGCGCCAGCAGTGGGGGTAATCATGCTCGAATTTGGGGGCGTCAAACAGCTGCTTGCGATCCTCCAAATCCTGCAGGATCATAGGGTCTGCTTTCTTGCAGAAAATTCCCGCATAATCCGTCTCTTCCGTCAGCTCGCCTTTGCCGTTGACGAACTGTACAAAGGGCAGGTTATAGTTCCTGCCTACCTTAGCGTCATCCTCGCCAAAGGCGGGGGCAATGTGGACAATCCCCGTGCCGTCGGTCATTGTAACATAGGAGTCGCAGGTGACGAAGTGAGCCTTCTTGCCCTGTTTGGCCACATAGTCCCCAGTAAAGGCAAACAGCGGCTCGTATTCACGGTATTCAAGGTCTGTGCCTTTGTAAGTTTCCAAGATTTCATAGGCTTTCTCCCCAGACTCCTGCTGCTCTTTGGACAACAGAGAGGACATTACTTTGTCCAGTAAGGCTTCCGCCAGGTAATAAGTATATCCATCGGCAGCCTTCACCTTGCAGTAGGTTTCCTCAGGGTTTACGCAGAGGGCAAGGTTAGAAGGCAGCGTCCAGGGCGTGGTCGTCCATGCCAGGAAATAGGCGTCTTCTCCCTTAGCCTTGAAACGCACAACCGCAGAACGTTCTTTTACCGCCTTATAGCCCTGGGCAACCTCCTGGGCAGAAAGGGGGGTGCCGCAGCGCGGGCAATAGGGTACGATTTTAAAGCCTTTGTACAGTAATTTGCGGTTCCAGATTTCCTTTAAGGCCCACCATTCGGATTCGATGAAGTCGTTGTGGTAGGTGACATATGGGTTATCCATATCCGCCCAGAAGCCTACCGTGCCGGAGAAGTCCTCCCACATGCCCTTGTATTTCCAAACACTTTCCTTGCATTTGTCGATGAATGGCTCCAGACCGTATTCTTCAATCTGCTCCTTGCCGTCTAAGCCCAGCAGGCGCTCCACTTCCAGCTCTACCGGCAGGCCGTGGGTATCCCAGCCGGCTTTGCGGGGAACCATCTTGCCTTTCATGGTCTGGTAACGCGGGATCATGTCCTTGATGACGCGGGTCAGGACGTGGCCGATATGAGGCTTGCCATTGGCGGTTGGCGGGCCGTCGTAGAAGGTATAGGTTTCCGCCTCCTTGCGGTTTTCCATACTTTTCTGGAAAATGTTGTTTTCTTTCCAGAACTGAAGGGTCTGTTTTTCGCGGTCTACGAAATTTAGGGTTGTCTCTACTTTTTGGTACATGATATTTGGGTTCTCCTTTCGCTTGGTTTGGTGTGATGGGAAGGCTGGCTTGGCAGCGCAAGCTTATGATATTACTCCGGCGGCTAAATATCTTTGCATCGTTTCGAAGATGCTTAACAAGAAAAAGGCTCCGCCCTGTAAAAGGACGAAGCCATAAACACGCATCGTTAACCACCTGTTACATTGTACTTTGGCATTGGGGTTCGCCAATGGCAGCATACAAGATTCCTATAACGGGGGAATAGCCCGTCCCAGTCTACTGTCTTAATCTTATAAAAATTAAGATTTCAATGGGCGACTCAGGAGTGATATTCAGGCTGCCCCTGCTGCGCCGGCTTTCACCCTCCCGGCTCGCTGCTGCATCGGAATGCTGCCTTACTGTCTCCATCACAGTCTTTTTCTATCTGCCGATATTATAAAGCGTGATTTTTCTGTTGTCAAGGCATGAAATGTATTTTATGGCGATCATTAATGCTCCGCTGCCATAAATTCTTTTCAAACATCCGTGAACCGGAGAGGCGGATTCGAACCATTGCAGCAAGACCTTTCTAATAGTCATACATTTCATCCATAATTTCCTGCAAAATTTCATTATACATAGGGCTATCCATATACTGCCTTTGGATAAAGCCTGCATAAATAGAAATAAGAGCTGTTAAAAGTATTCCAATGGCAGAACATACGATTCCTGCAATCGCCATCCCTTTTGCTGTCTTTTTCTGTATCTGCAGAATCCCCAGCACAATAGACACAATCCCCAGCGGCACGCTCAGGCACCAGATGCAGCATGTCACCAATGCAAGGATTCCACATACCATGGAAGCAATCCCAAACCCCTGGCTGGGCGGCTGCCCATAATACCCATTCGCAGAGCCTCCTGGAGGCGGGTTATATCCTGATGATGTATTGTAGTCTGGCGCTGTGTTATACCCTGACGTTGTATTAAAGTCTGATGCGCTATTGTAGCCAGATGTTGCATTGTAGTCCGGCGAGCCATTGTAGCCGGATGTTGCATTGTAGTCCGGCGAGCCATTGTAGCCGGATGCTGTATTGTAGTCTGGTGCGCCATTATAGCCAGCTTGCCTGCCGTAGTCCTGAGAGGAAGCATTACCAGATACGTTCTCTGACTGTCCTGAATTTCCATATAAATTATTTTCGTCTCCCATGTGAAAAACCTCCTGCTTTCTTTTCCATGCGCTTATGGCCTCTGGCCAAGGCCGCCTTCCAATGTAATCGTCTCACCTGTCATAAACTTGAAATCCGGGGATGCCAGCTGTACGCATACCCTGCCGATTTCTGTTTCCACATCACCGTAATGGCCAAGAGGCGGCATTTTCACATTCTGCTCAAAGGCTTCCGGATAAGCCTGCTGGAACTTCTCCAGCTGGGCTGTCCATGCCAGGGGACAGATAATATTCACATTGATGCCATCCTTGCCCCACTCGGTAGCCGCCACGCGGGTCAGTCCACGGATGCCCTCTTTGGCCGCCGCGTAGGCACACTGCCCAAAATTACCGAACAGCCCTGCGCCTGATGCAAAGTTGATGACAGATCCCTTCGTCTTGGCCAGATGCGGATAGCATGCCTTCATATAATAAAATGTGGCATATAAGCCGGAATAAATGGCGAGGTTAAACTGCTCGGTCGTGTGGTCAGCCAGCGTAACGCCTGAGGCGGATGCCTGGGCATTGTTAATCAATACATGGATATCGCCAAACGTATCCATCGTCTGGTCCACAACTTTCTGCACCACTGCCTCATTGTCTGACGTATCGCTTACATCTGCCTGCACAATCAGTACCTTAATGCCATAATCTCTTTCCAGGTCTGCCTTCGCATCCTCTAATTTCTGCATATTCCGCCCGGTAATCACCAGGTTTGCCCCTTCCTTGGCGTAAGCAGTTGCAATGCCGTATCCAATGGATCCGCAGCTGCCATCGCTTAACACTGCCTTGCCTGCCCCTGTAATAATCGCTGTCTTATTTGTTAAAAATCCCATGATAACCTCCTTATGCCAAAAATTCTATGGTTCCTCTTTTTACTGCCTTTACCATTATACCCCAATTTCGCTAGAAACGCCACATTCTTTTACAAAAACCTTGCCAAATGGAAATTATGTGGTAAAATGAAAAAACGAAACCATAGATATTAATCATTACAATGACGTTTGGAGGCGAATTCCTATGCTGATGGCAGTAAATGGATACTATAATGGAAGCAACATTATTCTGGAAGAGGATGTGCCCTTATCCGAAGGGCAGAAGGTAATCGTAACCATCCTTGATGCCGTCCCTCCCAAAAACAATATTAATCTGAATAACTATATGGGCAGGGGCAAAAAAATGTTTTCTACAGATGCACAAGACTATATAAAGGAATTAAGAAAGAATGACAGATTATAAGAAAATTTTTCTGGACACAGCGCCATTTATTTATTTTTTAGATAATGATACAAATTACGCCCCAAAAGTAAAATCTATTTTTGCTGAAATACTCCGGAAAAATATCCCTATGGCAACATCCGTAATCACTTGCGAAGAATATTTAGTATTTTCATTTCGAACAGATAACCTAGAAAAAATTGCAGTCTTTTATGAGTTTATTAGAGATTGCCATATTTCACTATACAATATCAATCAGAACACGGCCGAAAAAGCTGCTCAGATCCGGGCAGAATATCCACATTTTAAAGGTATGGACTCCCTACAGCTTGCAGCCGCCTGCACGGCAGGCTGCGATATTTTTCTGACAAATGACAAACAGCTAAGGCACTTCCATGAAATAACCTGCATTACCATAAATGACTGGGAAAACGATGAAAGGTGTGAAAATAACTTATAGTTCATTCTTTTACAAAAACCTTGCCAAATGGAAATTATGTGGTAAAATGAAAAAACGAAACCATAGATATTAATCATTACCATAACCGAAGGATATATTTGATACCCCTTATGGAAGATTAGAAAGAAGGATTACCCTTATGAAGATGAAACGAGAAGATATCCGAAATATTGCAATTATCGCCCATGTTGACCATGGCAAGACCACGCTGGTGGATGAGCTGCTGAAACAAAGCGGCGTATTCCGCGCCAACCAGGAAGTGCAGGAACGGGTCATGGATTCTAACGATATTGAGCGGGAACGCGGGATTACCATCCTATCCAAAAACACGGCGGTTTTTTATAAGGATACCAAGATTAACATTGTCGACACCCCTGGCCATGCCGATTTTGGCGGCGAAGTGGAACGTGTGCTGAAAATGGTGAATGGCGTCGTGCTGGTGGTGGACGCCTTTGAGGGCGCCATGCCGCAGACGAAGTTCGTGCTGATGAAGGCTCTGGCCTTAAGCCTCCCCGTCATCGTCTGCATCAACAAAATTGACCGCCCAGAAGCCCGCCCGGATGAGGTAATCGACGAAGTGCTGGAGCTATTCATGGATTTGGACGCCTCAGATGAACAGCTGGACTGCCCTTTTATTTATGCTTCTGCAAGGGACGGCTACGCGGTGAAGGACTTAAATGACGAGAAAAAAGACATGACCGCCCTCTTTGAGACGATCCTGGAATACATCCCTGCCCCCGAAGGCGACCCAGACGCCAATACACAGGTGCTGATCAGCACGATCGACTACAACGAATATGTCGGGCGCATCGGCGTGGGCAAGGTGGACAATGGCTGCCTCAAAATCAACCAGGAAGCCGTGGTCGTAAACCACCATGAGCCGGACAAGCTGAAGAAGGTACGCATCAGCAAGATGTATGAATTTGACGGGCTGAATAAGGTAGACGTATCAGAAGCCAAAATCGGCTCCATTGTGGCCATTTCCGGGATTGCAGACATCCATATCGGGGATACCATCTGTGCGCCGGAAGCCCCGGAAGCCATTGATTTCCAAAAGATCTCTGAGCCTACCATTTCTATGAACTTTATTGTCAATGACAGCCCATTGGCCGGGCAGGAAGGGAAATTTGTCACCTCCAGGCATATCCGCGACCGGCTGTTCCGCGAGCTGAACACCGATGTCTCGCTGCGGGTGGAGGAAACGGACAGCCCTGACAGCCTCAAAGTGTCCGGGCGTGGGGAGCTGCACCTGTCGGTGCTGATTGAGAACATGCGCCGGGAGGGGTATGAATTTGCCGTCAGCAAGGCGGAAGTTTTATACCACACAGAGGAACATGGGAAGAAGCTGGAGCCGATGGAACTGGCCTATGTGGATGTGCCGGATGAATTTACGGGCTCCGTCATCGAGAAGCTGAGCCAGCGCAAAGGGGAGCTGCGGAATATGGGGCCGATCAGCGGCGGATATACGCGGCTGGAGTTTAACATCCCTTCCCGGGGACTGATTGGCTACCGCAGCGAATTTCTGACCGATACCAAGGGCAATGGAATCATCAATACCATTTTCAATGGCTATGAGCCTTACAAAGGAGATATCTCCTATCGCAAGCAAGGTTCCCTGATTGCGTTTGAGACAGGGGAATCCGTCACCTATGGGCTGTTTGGGGCGCAGGATCGGGGAACGCTGTTTATCGGGCCTGGCGAAAAGGTGTATGCGGGGATGGTAATTGGGCAGAGCGCGAAGCCGGAAGACATTGAAATTAATGTCTGCAAGAAAAAGCACCTGACCAATACACGATCCTCCAGCGCGGACGAGGCGCTGACACTGACGCCGCCGAAAATCCTCAGCCTGGAGCAGGCGCTGGAATTTATTGAAACGGATGAATTGTTGGAAGTAACGCCAAAGAGCCTGCGGATACGGAAGCGGATATTGGATCCGACCTTGCGCAAGAGGGCAGGGTTTAAGAAATAAGCGCCTGCAGGGCATACAAGGCACAAGGCTCCCACTGCTTACCGTGGGAGCCTTGATTTTTTTGTTATTGGATCCGCCAACTATAATCCCTGCTGCACATTCAACTACAGAAATCTCACTTTACAATCCAAAACAGGGATATGTCTGGTTGGTGGCGGCAAGGTCTACGAGCACATGCATACCTTCTTCGATTTGCACTGTCAGGTCACTGGCCGGCTCTGAAACCTGGCCTTCCTCCTCTAAAAACTGAAATTCTGCACATACCTCGCTGCCCTGGCTAATACGGTATTCTCCCGGCTGGCATTGCCGACCGATATGCTCTCTTGCGGTACTTTACGCTGATTTTTGTCTTACCGCTCTTTCTTGTCCTGACAATCCCATTCTTATCCACGGAAGCGATAGCCTTATCCTTGCTCTTCCACACGGCCTTGCCATGATGCAAACCTATACTGAACGCCAGATAAATCTGCCGCCCAGTATAACAGGATGCACACAGCCGTATAAGGAAATATGCCGCTTTGCGGCTGCAGCTGGCGCGATACTCATGGCAGATTTCATCGGCTATGAGTATATCATCACCGAACTATGTAACCCGCATGGCGTCCAACAGCCAGGCAGACCATTACGGCTTTCAGCAAAAACCCTAAAAATCAATCTCCTCATCATAGAAGCAGGCCTTGAGCAGCTTCTCCATCTCTTCCGGCGTAGGAATCCTCGGGTTAGATCCTGTACAGGCATCCGAAATTGCCAGCTTTGCCACCTCTGGCAATTTCTCCATAAATTCCTTCTCATCAATTATCCCGCCTTCATAATCCTTGATACAGGAGGGAATCTCCAAGGCCTGGTTCATTGACTTCAATTCTGCAATCAGGGCATCTACTAATTCCTCTGTATTATTACCCTTAAGCCCAATAAAGGAGGCAATCTCTGCATAGCGCCCAGCCGCCTCTTCATTCTGCGCATTGTACTTAATTACCTTCGGCAGATACATCGCATTCGCGCACCCATGCACGATATGCCCGCCGCTATATGCCGCCCCGGTCTTATGAGCCATTGAGTGGACAATCCCCAACAGGGCATTGGAAAATGCCATCCCGGCCAGACACTGCGCATTGTGCATACGGCCCCTGGCTTCCATATCCCCGTCAAAAGAAGCCTTCAAGTCACGGTGGATCATCTTAATGGCATGCAGCGCCAGCGGGTCTGTATAATCACAATGCAAGGTAGAAACATACGCCTCAATTGCATGGGTCATTGCGTCCATCCCAGTGTGGGCTGTAAGCTTCTTGGGCATGGTCTCTGCCAGGGCAGGATCTACAATCGCCACATCCGGCGTGATATTAAAGTCTGCCAACGGATATTTAATGCCCTTCGCATAGTCTGTAATTACAGAAAATGCTGTCACCTCTGTCGCCGTGCCGGAAGTAGAAGGAATTGCACAGAACTTTGCCTTCGTCCGCAGGGTGGGGAAACTAAAGGGGGTAATCAAATCCTCAAACGTGGTATCCGGGTACTCATAAAATGCCCACATAGCCTTCGCTGCGTCAATCGGGGAACCGCCGCCCATAGACACAATCCAGTCCGGCTCAAACTCACGCATTTTCTCTGCGCCCTTCATCACCGTCTCCACGCTGGGATCCGGCTCCACATTCTCAAACAGTTCCACTTCCATGCCTGCTTCTTTCAAGTAGCCCACTGCCTTGTCCAGGAAACCAAAGCGCTTCATGGAGCCGCCGCCCACTACAATTATCGCTTTCTTTCCGGATAGATGCTTCAATTCTTCCAAAGATCCCTTTCCATGATATAAATCCCTGGGTAATGTAAAACGTGCCATAACAACCTCCTGTTAAGTCTAAACTATATACCAAATTCAAGAAAATAATACCATCATTTTGTATAGAAGTCAATTCTAATTCCTCCATAAATTAGAACAATTTCCACAAAATTGATTTATTTTATTACAACAAATCCCCTGTATGGCGCCACCGCTATACAGGGGATTTATAAAAAGGGGAGGATAAGTATTTAACCTTATCTTTGGTTAGTCTTTTGGATCCGGTGGAACAAATGGGGGCTTTGTTCCTCCGGACAATGATAGTATTGGCGCTTTTGCCATTTTTATACATCCCTTACAAGAAAAATAAAAATTTTTCCCTTGACTTTTTCCACATTTCTATGATACCCTTCTTATTAATACAAATCAATGCAAACACTGTGAAAAAGAGAGTACGCATAAAGGAACGGCACAGAGAATCCCGGCTTGCTGAGAAGGGATCCAGGATATTATGCAGAAGATGGCTTTGGAGTGGCATTGCCGAACTGCCCGGCAGATAGGCAATGACAGGATTCGCCTGTTACAGCGATGGTATCGTCATTGCCGCCGCGCAGGATTTTGCGTTACGGCAGCGGGATACTGGCGAGGCCTGCTCCGCGAGGGGGCAGGTAAAGAGAAGTGGTACCGCGGTTCCGTCCGCCTTCTATTATAATAGGAGGCGGCTTTTTTATCTTATAGGTCGGCGCTTCAAAGTGTGCAATCCCTTCAAGTTTGAGGGGACAGGGGAGTTGAAGTGGGATTGCCCACTTTGTTCTTATGGCTGATAAAATCCTGCCATGCGTATTGCGCCCCGCGAACCCCTCACTTCTTCATAAGGAACGGTTTAAAAATGAAATCTTATTTTCAGGAGGAAAGCGAATGTGTACAGAATGTAAAAAAGGAAAGTATTATATGACGACTGCGATTGCCTATACTTCCGGCAAGCCCCATATCGGGAATACGTATGAAATCGTACTGGCAGACAGCATTGCCCGCTTTAAGCGGCAGGAAGGCTATGACGTCTATTTCCAGACCGGGACGGATGAGCATGGGCAGAAAATTCAGCTCAAGGCTGAGGAAACCGGTATTACGCCCAAGGAATATGTGGACAATGTGGCGGGGATGGTGAAGGATATCTGGGATATGATGGGTTCCTCCCATGACAGCTTTGTGCGCACCACCGACCAGGATCATGAGCAGCAGGTGGCCAAAATCTTCAAAAAGCTATATGAACAGGGCGATATTTACAAGGGCGCTTATGAGGGCCTCTACTGCACCCCCTGCGAGTCTTTCTGGACAGAATCCCAGCTTGTGGACGGGAAATGCCCAGACTGCGGCCGCGAGGTCCAGCCTGCCCAGGAGGAAGCCTATTTCTTCAAGATGAGCAAATATGCAGACCGCCTGATTGCACATATCAACGCCCACCCGGAATTTATCCAGCCGGTGTCCCGCAAAAATGAGATGATGAACAATTTCCTGCTGCCTGGGCTGCAGGATCTGTGCGTTTCCAGGACTTCTTTTTCTTGGGGAATCCCAGTAGATTTCGACCCCAAACATGTGATTTATGTCTGGCTGGATGCGCTGAGCAACTATATTACCAAGATTGGCTATGACGCAGATGGGAACTCCAGCGAGCTGTTCCAGAAGAACTGGCCGGCAGAGCTGCATCTAATCGGCAAGGACATTATCCGCTTCCATACCATTTACTGGCCGATTTTCCTGATGGCGCTGGACCTGCCCCTGCCCAAGCAGATTTTCGGTCATCCCTGGCTGCTGCAGGGAGAGGGCAAGATGAGCAAATCCAGGGGAAATGTACTCTATGCGGATGAACTGGTAGAAGTATTTGGCGTGGACGCCGTACGCTATTTCCTGCTCCATGAAATGCCGTTTGACAACGACGGCCTGATTTCCTGGGAACTGGTGACCGAAAGGCGCAACTCCGACCTCGCCAATACCCTCGGCAACCTGGTAAACCGCACCATTTCCATGAGCAACAAATACTTTGGCGGGGAAGTTACCAACACCCATACCGAGGGCGGGATGGACGAAGATCTTAAGAAGACCGTCACCAGCGCCGTAACTGCCGTTACCGCCAAAATGGATGAACTGCGTGTGGCCGATGCACTGACAGAGATTATCAACCTCTTCAAGCGCTGCAACAAATACATTGACGAGACCACGCCCTGGATCCTCGCCAAGAGCGATGAGGATAAACCCCGCCTGGCCACCGTACTCTACAACCTGGTGGAAAGCATTTCCATCGGCGCGACCCTCTTAAAGAGCTTTATGCCAGAGACTTCCCGCAAAATCCTCGCACAGCTCAATGCCGCTGAAGTGCCATATGATAAGCTGGATCAGTTCGGCCATTATATCAGCGGGACAAAGGTCACAGACCAGCCGGAAATCCTCTTTGAGCGCATGAAAATCGAAGATGTAATCGCCAAAGTGGAGGAAATGCATCCTGCCGCAGAGGAAAAAAATACGCAGGGAGCAGGAGAAGATAACGCACAGGATGCACAGCCCGTTATCGACATTGAGCCAAAGGCAGAAATCTCCTATGAGGATTTCATGAAAATGCAGTTCCAGGTAGGGGAAATCATTGCCTGCGAAAAAGTTTCCAAGTCCAAGAAGCTGCTTTGTTCCCAGGTGCGCATCGGCAGCCAGGTAAAGCAGATTGTATCTGGTATCCAGAAGCACTACACCCCGGAAGAGATGGTCGGCAAAAAGGTAATGGTGCTGGTGAACTTAAAGCCCGCGAAACTGGCAGGCGTCCTTTCGGAAGGAATGCTGCTGTGCGCAGAGGATGAAAATGGGACGCTTTCCCTGGTCGTACCAGAGAAGGCCATGCCATCGGGAGCAGAGATTTGTTAAATAGGAGGAAGGCAATGATTTTTGATAGCCATGCACATTATGACGACAGCAAATTTGACGGGGACAGGGAGCAGCTGCTTCCCTCCCTCGCAGAACATGGGATTGGGCCGGTGATCAACGTCGGCTCTTCCCTTGAGGGCTGCCAGAAAACGGCTGCCCTTACAGAACAGTATGATTTTGTATATGGAGCGCTCGGCATCCATCCCAGCGACATTTCCGACCTGACGGAAGAATCCTACCAGTGGATTTTGCAGAAGAGCCAGCTGCCCAAGATTGTGGCCATCGGCGAAATCGGCCTTGACTACTACTGGGAAAAAGACGAAGCCTCACAGCGGCAGCAGCGCTACTGGTTCTGCCGCCAGATGGAACTGGCACGGGATACTGGGCTGCCAGTGATTATCCACTCCCGGGAAGCGGCAAAAGATACCCTCAAGCTGATGCAGGGCATCCACAGCGAGCAGATTCCCGGCGTCATCCACTGCTTCTCTTACTCCCTGGAAATGGCAGAAATTTACCTAAATATGGGCTATTATATTGGGATTGGCGGCGTTGTGACCTTCCGCAATGCCAAAAAACTCAAGGAAATCGCCGCCCAGATTCCCTTAGAACGCATCCTGCTCGAGACAGACGCGCCGTACCTGGCGCCCGAGCCAAAACGTGGGAAGCGCAACTCCTCCCTGAACCTCCCTTATGTTGCAGAGGAAATCGCACGGCTGCGGAATATAACAGCGGAAGAAGTCATTGAGGCGACTGCCGCAAACGCCCGGAGACTATTCCGGATGTAACTATGTTAACGGAAAATCCCTACCCCTTGAAACGTAACTAGAAAGGAATTTTCATGGCAAACCTAGGCTCCCCCCAGAATACAATTGCAATCTTACAAAAATATAACTTTCGCTTCCAGAAGAAATTCGGGCAGAATTTCCTGATCGACTCCCGTGTGCTGGACAAAATTATCCGGGCGGCGGACATCACCCCTGAAGATTTTGTGTTGGAAATCGGCCCCGGGATTGGCACGATGACACAGTACCTCTGCGAACATGCCCGCGCCGTCACTGCCGTAGAAATTGACCGAAACCTGATTCCCATCCTAGAGGAAACATTAGGAAGATACCACAATGCCGAAATTATCTGCCAGGATATCCTGAAAATGGATCTGGCGCGGCTGGCCGAAGAAAAAAATAGCGGCTCCCCGATCAAGGTTGTTGCAAACCTTCCTTATTATATTACGACACCGATTATCATGGGGCTGTTTGAAAGCCATATGCCGGTCGAGAGCGTCACCGTGATGGTGCAGAAGGAAGTGGCGGAGCGCATGCAGGCGGCTCCTGGTTCCAAAGACTACGGGGCGCTGTCCCTGGCCGTGCAGTATTATTCCCTGCCGGAAATTGTGGCAAATGTACCCCCACACTCCTTTATCCCCCGCCCCAAAGTCGGCAGCTGCGTCATCCGCCTGGCCAAACGCCCCACCCCGCCCCTGCCAGTAGAGGACGAAAAGCTATTATTCTCCATGATCCGCGCCTCCTTCCAGCAGCGGCGCAAAACACTGGCCAATGGCCTACAGAATGCTCCCGATCTTTCCATAAGCAAAGAACTTGCCATCCGCACCCTGGAAAGCCTGGGCTTAAACCCCAACATCCGTGGGGAAGCGCTTTCCCTGGAACAGTTTATCACCCTGAGCAATGCCTTCTCCCATGATAAATAACGGCGAAAGACAGGGCGTTTGTCCCTGTCCGTTACCTTTCAATATTAAAATATTCCCTAATCCTCATTCTTTATCCTCTCCACCAAAGAGACATTGTTCTGCCTTTTCAGGCAGCCCCAGGAAACCAGCATCGGAATCCCTATCATGCCAGCCATATAAAAAACAGCTGCCATAACCGGAAAATGGTACTCCAGATAACTTGCCGATTTCTGCATCCAGGAGAGAAAAGCAAACCCTGCGGCCGTTCCAAACGTCAAGGTCAGCAGGATATTCGGCAGCGCAAGGAAAATGCTTTCCCAGAAGAGCATATTGCGGACCTGCCGCCCTTCCATGCCGATGGATTCTAACATAGACAATTCTTTCTTGCGGCTCACAATGCTGCTGATTACCGTATTTATCAAGTTAAAGATGCCAAACACTATCATAAATATAGAAATCCCATAGATCTGCATCTGTGTCTGCTCCATCTGCCCGGACACCTCGATTTTTCTTTCACGCAAGGTAGAAAGCGACAGTTCCGCATAATCCTCCAGCAATGCCCGCAATGCCGCTTCCACCCGATCCCCATGTTTCCCGTAATCCTCAACGGATACGAAGCATGCGCTTGCTGTATTCATCGCCCTCCATAATTTTTCCACCGTCTTGTCCGCCATACAGAAATTCGGCCTGTTCCCATACCCAGCCACGCCTTCCTGGGATACGGCTCCGATTTCCAGTTCTACCGTATGTTCTTCCCCATCAAAATAGCGGAACTGGATGCGATCTCCCGCTTCAAAGGTTATCCCATTGATTGTTTCGCTTAATGCACAATCCGTAATCAAAATAGCGTCGTGCTGCACCATATATCCATAACTGTTGTTCCCTTCCGCTGGCAGCTGATAATACTCCGAATCCTCCGCCCCGACAGGATAAAACCCTTGCAGGAAGGTAGCCCCTTTGTATTCTATATTTCCAAACACCTCGTTTTCAAAATAGACGTCTGTTACATTCGGTATTTCCCGTATGCGTTTCTCCAGCTCGCCCCCCAGATGGCCGTCCAGCTGAAAATCGGTGATTCCGTAAGGCTTTGGCGTGCTATGGGAATAAAGGTAAGAAATATAATACTCGTTGTCAGCAAAGATTCCTTCCCTTGCATACTGCTCCTCATCCCACGATGCCACCCAAGTAGTGGCAACCATAAAAATAATCCCGCCAAACGCAAGGGAAAGCGTTGTAAACCACCATCTTTTGCAGTTATTTTGGCTTTCCATGAGGGCTAATCTATAGGGAGCCAGTCTTTTATGTTTCCCATTATTTCTGCCATGGGGCCGGTCCTTTGAAGCTGCACTGGCAGAGCCAGCGTTTCTTGACGCTTCAATGGGCGAGAATCTGGATGCAATGGAAGCGGGCTTCCTTACAGAGATCTGCACAACCAGAATCCCTAAGACACTGACAGCCAAAGCAACCCTCGCAAAATTGTTAAACGCCCACCCGTCTGGGATGAAGAGATAGGCAACGGCAGCGCCAATCAGCAGCCCTATCGGAATGCCCAATACGCTTAACAGCAGCCCCTCCCTGCGTATCATCTGCTTTACCTGTTTCTCCGTCATGCCAATGGTCTGTAATTGCCCAATCTGCTGCACGCGGGCAGTAACAGAAAGATAAAAAATGCTGTATATCACGATGCTGCTAGCCACAAACAGCAGCACAGAAACAGACAGGACGGCGTACATCCCCGTATTTCCCTTCTGCAGGGATTCCTCAAATTTGCCATTCAGATTCACATTTGGCCGTTCTACCCTGTAATCCATTGCAATTTGATAGGCTATGGTCGTAAATGTGGACACTGGGACGTCCGTAACCTCATTCAGACGTACAAGAGCCGTATAAGGCGCGTCTTTCATATATGGATTTCGGTCTGCAAACGCTTTCGATACATGGACAGCATGCACCGCCGCCGAACCGCTGCCTTCGGTATAGCCGCAGACAGTAAATTCCTCTGTTTCCCCGCCCGTCTTGAGAGCAATCTTTTCCCCAAGGGCGGCCTCCCTGCCAAGCGCGCGCAGAAAAGCCTTATCCACAAGGATTTCCTCATAACGCCGCGGCTCTCTGCCCTCTAGCGCAATACCGCCTTGGAGGCTTTCAGCATAAGCCCCATGGTAAAAAAAACGGTACTTTACACCCTGAGCCCGAAATTCTTTTTCCAGCTCTTTATAGGGATCGCACCGTTCGATCCGATCATCAGCAGCCATACGCTGGAACTGTTCCTCTGTGACGCCCATATACATGACATGCTGCATCCGTCCCAGAATATTCTTTTCCGCCGTCTGGGTTCCGATGACAGAAAGCGAAAGGGCGGATACCAAAGCGCTTGCCAACAGAATGGACAGCATACAAAAGAAACTTGACATTTTCCTGGACATTAAATTGTTTTTGGCAATGCGGAAAATGGTCATCCCATTGTTGTTTTTCTCTAAACTCATGCCTGCCACCCGCTTTCCACAATTTTCCCATCTTCGATACGGATCGTGCGGTCAGCCGACTGTGCAATTTCCTCATTGTGGGTAATCATAACAATTGTCTGGTGGAACCTTGCGCTGGTGGCCTTCAATAAGCCGATGACTTCCTGGCTTGTATGGCTGTCCAGGTTCCCGGTCGGCTCATCCGCCAGTATAATCGCCGGTTTTGCCGCCAAAGCCCTTGCAATAGCCACCCTTTGCTGCTGTCCGCCAGACAGCTTGTTCGGCTTCCGGCTTAACTTGTCCTCCAGGCCCAATGTCCCTGCGATTGTGGCCAAATATTCCTGATCGACACTTCTTCCATCCAGCTCCACCGGAAGGACAATATTCTCATATACCGTAAGGTTTGGCATCAAGTTATAGTTCTGAAAAATAAAGCCTATCTTCCTTCTTCGGAAAATGGCAAGCTCATTTTTACCCATGCCGCTTAATTCCTGCCCATCCACGCATACGCTTCCGCTTGTGGGGGTATCCAATCCGCCAAGCATATGAAGCAACGTGCTTTTGCCTGAACCAGAAGTGCCAACGATGGCCGTGAAACTCCCCTGTTCAATCTCTAGGGAGATTCCGTCAATTGCCTTCACCAATAACGGCTCTGCGCCATAGTATTTCGTCAGATTATTTGTGCTTAGAATACTCATCCTATTTTGATTCCTTTCCATTACTCAGCAGTGAAATTTTCCTTCTATTTTTATCATAAAAAGAAATTCTATCAATCCTGTTTCAATTTCCAACGAAAAAGTATCAATATAGAAACAAAAGCTCTGAATCCTCACAAAAATATATCTATAAAAATGCGGATTCGCTATGAAATACTTTGTTGGAACATACGGTTGGGCAGGCATACGGAAAAACTGCTGCCTTTCCCCAGCGAAGAATGAACCGAAAGATAGCCCCCCTGCAATGTAATGATATTTCTCGCCAGATATAACCCCAGACCTAACCCCTCCTCCTTTGATGAGGATTTCTCCCTGTAAAACCGCTTGAAAATGTCGTTGCTATGTGCCGCCTCAATCCCCTTCCCAGTATCCGTAATTTTTATAACCGTATACATTTCCCCGGCCTCTACGGAAATCCCTACCTTCCCATTTTCCGGGGTATATTTGACGGCATTGTCCAAAATATTCTCAATCGCTTCCGCCGTCCATTTCATATCGTGATAGACTTGGATGGCCGGCCTGCACGAAACGGCAATTTCTATCTTTTTCTGCTCTGCTTTCTGTATGACATTGTTGACGGCAAGCGCTAATGTCTCCACAATCCTGCTATTTTCCATCTGGAGATTAATCATGTCCTTTTCCAGCCGTGAGGATTTCACCAGAGCATCCAGCAGAAACCCCAACTTTGCTAACTGCTGTTGGATTACCGCTGCAAACTGCCTCTCTTCTTCAGGAGAAATATCTGGATCCGCAAACATCTCACAATACATCTGGATATTCGCGGCAGGGTTCTTGATTTGGTGCGTAAGCTCAGAAATCATTTTCTGCAGCTCGCTTTTTTCACGCCTGCTCTCCGCAAGCTGGTAAGAAAAAATATCCTCTGCTTTTTCCAATTCCATTATCATTTTAGAGGTAAGCGTTTCCTTATTCTGCTGCTGCAGGATGGAATGCCCCTGTAGTATTTTCTCTGTAGATTGACATACCTCATCGGAAAAACGGATAAACCTCCTGCGGAAATAGCAATAACTTCCCAGATTGATAAGCCCCAAAGACAAGATCAGAAAGAAAAGCATATAGTTTGCCAGCCTATTTTCTGCCAGCGCTAGACGCATGCCTGTGAGAAGCAGCAGCACATATAAGAGAAGCAACAGATATTTCCCTATTTTTTTTATTGTTTTCTGCATGATTTCATTTATCCCTCACTCCATTTATAACCCAGCCCATATATGGTTTTGATATAATCAAATTCCCCATCCGCTATTTTATTCCGCAGCCTGCTGACATTCAAAGATACCGTATGCCCATTCACAAAATTGCCTTTGCTGTCCCATATCTTTTCCAGCAGCAAATCCTTGGTCAGAACCTGCCCCCTGTTTTCCACAAGCGCCTCCAAAATTTCAAATTCTGTAGGCGTTAAGGCCAATGCTTCTCCTTTGCGCATAATGGTGCGGCTCTTGAAGTCAATCTGCAAATTGCCGCAAACATAGGCTTCTGGCTTATGTCCGCCGCAGCGCCGCCTTAACACCACCTGTATTTTTTCCATGGCGACTGGAAGGCTAAAAGGCTTTACAATATAATCATCCGCCCCAAGCCGCAGCCCTTTGATGATTTCCTCCTCCAAATTGTGGGCGGTTAAAAAAATATAAGGCGTACTGTATTTGGGCATTGTTTCTTTTGCAAAATCAAACCCGCTTCCATCGGGCAAATTTACATCCAGTATGATTAAATCAAAGGCATCTTCCCTCAGCTTCTGTCTTGCGTCTTGAAGGCAGTATGCCGGGACAGGGGAGAGCTGTATTTTCTGGATGTTATAGCACAGGCCGGCATTTAAGATTTCATCGTCCTCAATGATTAGTATTTTATTCATCGTGTTTCCGCTCCGTTTTTTTATGATAGAAATCCCCCACAAAAAAGGCTTTATCACTCTCACATGATAAAGCCTTTTCCTTCATTAATGCGCGGTTCTCTGCGCATCAAGGGATACCCGTTCGGGCGCTTCCTCGTTACTGCTTCACATTAATCCGCACCAACGCCCGCTTCAGCGCCAGTTCCGCACGCGCCAGATCTACATCCGCGCTATGGTTGCGGAGCCTTTCTTCTGCACGCGTCTTGGCGGCCTCTGCACGCGGCATGTCAATCTCGTCTGGCCACTCTGCGACCTCTGCCAGGAAGGTCACCTTGTCGCCCAAAATCTGCACAAAGCCCGCATGGACTGCCGCATTCTTCTTGCCTCCGTCCTGCGTGATCTTCACAACACCAGGAGCCAGCACGGTGGTCAGGGGGATATGGTGCTTGTAGACGCCCATCTCGCCCTCCACGGTATTAAATTCCACCATGGAGGCGTCCCCTTCGTAAAATACGCGGTCTGGCGTGATAATCTCTAACCGGAAATTCCTGCTCTCATCTGCCATCTGCTCACCCCCTACTTCATGCGGGCGCGAACTTCATCAATGGATCCTGCATTCAGGAAGTGGCTTTCCGGGACGTCGTCATGCTTGCCTTCCAGGATTTCCTTGAATCCCCTGAGGGTTTCTGCAATCGGCACATATTTTCCATCCATCCCGGTGAACTGAGTTGCCACGAAGAACGGCTGGGAGAGGAACCTCTGTACCTTACGGGCACGGTTTACGACCAGCTTGTCGTCTTCGGACAGTTCGTCCATACCCAGGATTGCAATAATATCCTGTAACTCTTTATACCTCTGCAGGATCTCCTGCACGCCGCGGGCCACTTCAAAATGCTCCTGCCCTACGATACGGGGATCGAGGATACGGGACGTAGAATCCAGCGGATCCACGGCCGGGTAAATACCCAACTCCGCGATGGAACGGGACAGTGTCGTCGTTGCATCCAAGTGGGCAAATGTGGTAGCCGGAGCCGGGTCAGTCAAGTCGTCAGCCGGCACATAAACGGCCTGCACGGACGTGATAGAGCCGTTCTTCGTTGAAGTGATACGCTCCTGCAGAGCGCCCATTTCCGTCTGCAGCGTGGGCTGGTAGCCTACGGCGGAGGGCATACGCCCTAACAGCGCGGACACCTCAGACCCTGCCTGTGTGAAACGGAAAATATTGTCAATAAACAGCAGCACGTCCTTGCCGCCCTTGTCACGGAAATATTCCGCCATCGTAAGTCCGGTCAGGCCTACGCGCATACGCGCTCCTGGCGGCTCGTTCATCTGGCCGAACACCATGCAAGTCTTGTCAATAACCCCGGATTCCTTCATTTCATAGTAAAGGTCGTTCCCTTCACGGGTACGCTCGCCTACGCCGGTGAATACGGAATATCCGGAATGCTCTGTGGCAATGTTGTGGATCAATTCCTGGATCAGCACCGTCTTGCCCACGCCAGCGCCGCCGAAAAGCCCAATCTTGCCGCCCTTCTGATATGGGCAGAGCAGGTCAACCACCTTGATGCCCGTCTCCAGCATCTCTGTGGAAGTCGCCTGTTCCTCAAAGGTCGGAGCTTTGCGGTGGATTGGCATGTGCTCCACCTTCTTCGGCGGCGCCTTCTCATCAATCGGCTCGCCTAATACATTGAACATACGCCCTAGTGTCTGCTCGCCCACAGGGATCGTAATCGGAGCGCCGGTAGCCTCCACATCCATCCCCCTGACCAAGCCGTCCGTAGAGCCCATGGCAATACATCTGACCGTATCATCACCCAGATGCTGGGAAACCTCCACAACCAAGCGCTTCCCGTCTTTGAGCGGGATATTGATTGCCTCATTGATTTCCGGCAGGACGCCTTCGGAAAACTTAATGTCCAAAACGGCGCCGATAATCTGAGTGATTTTACCTATATTCTTTTCTGCCATAATTTCACTCCTTGTAATCTTGTTCTAACTTAGCTAATCGCTTCAGCGCCCGCAATAATCTCTGTCAGCTCCTGCGTGATGGAGCCTTGCCGCGCCCTGTTATATTTCAATGTCAAATCACTGATCATTTCCTCTGCATTGCTGGTTGCGGAATCCATCGCCTGCATCCTGGCGCCATTCTCACTGGCAACGGCCTCAACCAATGCGCCGTAGAAAAGGCTAGTCATGTATTTGGGGATAATCAGATCCAGCGCCTCTTCTTCGTTGGGCTCATAGTTCATCAGCACGTTGCTCTCCGCCTCTTTGATCTCCGCCTCGTCAAACTCCACGGGCAAAAGCTTCATCAGGGTAGGCACATGGCTCACCGTATTCTTGAAATGGGTATAGGCCAGATAAATCTCGCCGATTTCCCCTTGGGCAAAGGCCTCCAGCACATCCTTGCAGATCCTGGCAGCATCCTCATAGGTAGGGGCTTCAATCACATCGGAATAATCCGCCTTCAGCTCATAGCCCCTCCTGGCCAGTGTTTCCTTGGCCTTACGCCCAATTACATATATCTGGGCGTCTTCCCGGGCAATCCCGCTGCTCGTGACTAACTTCACAATGTTGGAATTGTATCCGCCTGCCAGCCCCCGGTTAGAAGCAATCGTAATAATGGCTTTCTTCTGGGAAGCGCCTGGCTTGAGGTAGGGATGGTTCATATTCCCGGACCTTGCCAGCATGGACGTCACCGTCTGGTACATATAATTAAAGTATGGATTGGACTGCTCCGCGCGGTTCCTGGCTTTCTGCAATTTTACAGTAGAAACAAGCTTCATGGCTTTTGTGATTTGCTGCGTACTCTGTATGCTGCCTTTTCTTCTCTTGATGTCCCTCATGGACGCCATAATAATTCACCACCTAACTAATCTGCACACTCGCCTGGCTTCTGCTTCTGTCCCGCTTCCTGCCTGGCTTCTGCTTCCTGCCCGGCTAAATTATGCAAATCTACTTATACTTTATTCCTACTTAAACTGCGCTTTGCACTCCTCAATCGCTTTGATCAGCTTGCTCTCTGTGCCTTCTTTCATCTCTTTGTCCTTGCGGATAGCCTCTGGGATTTCCGGATACTTGGTATCTACGAACTCAAACAGCTCCTGCTCGAAACGCAGGATATCGTCCACCGCAACATCCAGCAGGTATTTCTTGGTGGCCGCATAGATAATCATAACCTGGTACTCAACCGGCATCGGCTTGTACTGCGGCTGCTTGAGCATCTCGCGGATCCTCTCGCCCTGTGCCAGCTTCTCCGTCGTATCGGCATCTAACTCAGAGCCGAACTGGGCAAATGCCGCTAGCTCGCGGAACTGCGCCAGCTCCACACGGATGGGGGCTGCAATCTTCTTCATAGCCTTAATCTGGGCAGAGCCGCCCACACGGGATACCGAAAGGCCTGCATTGATAGCCGGGCGGAAGCCCGCGTTAAACATTTCTGTCTCCAAGTAAATCTGGCCGTCTGTAATCGAAATTACGTTGGTGGGGATGTATGCGGACACGTCCCCGGCCTGTGTCTCAATAATCGGCAACGCCGTCAGGGATCCGCCGCCTAAGCTTTCATTCAGCCTTGCTGCACGCTCTAACAGCCTGGAATGCAGGTAGAATACATCGCCTGGGTATGCCTCACGTCCTGGCGGACGGCGCAGCAGCAAGGAAAGCGTACGGTATGCCGTAGCATGCTTGCTCAGGTCGTCATAGATCACCAGCACGTCCTCTCCCTTTTCCATCCATTCCTCGCCGATGGCGCATCCTGCATAAGGCGCAATGTACTGCAAGGGGGCAAGCTCGCTGGCCGTAGAGGCCACAACGGTAGTGTAATCCATAGCGCCAAACTCTTCAAAGGTCTTCACAATCGTGGCAACGGTAGAAGCCTTCTGGCCGATGGCCACGTAAATACATTTTACGCCCTGCCCCTTCTGGTTAATAATCGTGTCCACAGCAATCGCCGTCTTCCCTGTCTGGCGGTCGCCGATAATCAGCTCACGCTGACCCCTTCCAATCGGCACCATGGAGTCGATGGCCTTAATGCCGGTCTGCAGCGGCGTGTCCACGGACTTCCTGGAGATAACGCCGGATGCAACCCTTTCAATCTGCCGATATTTATTCGTTTCAATTGGCCCTTTGCCGTCAATGGGCTGTCCAAGGGCATTGACCACACGCCCGGTCATGGCGTCCCCCACTGGGACTTCCACCACCCTCCCGGTGGTCTTTACTGTGTCGCCCTCGTTGATATTCTTGTGGTCGCCCAATAATACGGCGCCCACGTTGTCCTCTTCCAGGTTCAACACCATTCCATAGACTTCCCCAGGAAATTCCAGCAATTCGCCCTGCATGGCGTTTTCCAGGCCGTGGATACGCGCAATGCCGTCCGCCACTTGGATGACCGTGCCCACGTCAGACACTTGCAACTGGGCTGCATAACGCTTCACTTGTTCTTTGATAACGGAACTTATTTCCTCTGGCTTTAAATTCATGGAGCGCATTCACCTACTTTCAACTGTATTTTCGATAATTCCCTGGTCAGGCTCTGCAGCCTGCTCTTGACGCTGCTGTCCACAACCCTGTCCCCAATGCGAATTACCATGCCGCCGATCAGGCTTTCATCCACACGATAATGCATCTCAAATTCCACATATTTCGTAGATTCCAGCAATTTTTCCCGCACCTGCCCTTTCTGACTGTCCGTAAGCGGCATGGGCGCAGTCACATAGGCGGTGCCGATGTTCTTATATTCTTTTACCTGGTCAATGAAATATGTGAACACAGATTCCATTTCACCGTAATGACCTTTGGAAACAAGCATGCGCATAAGCCCAGTGACCTCGTCCCGGACCCTGCCTTTAAAAATTTGTTCCAGAATCTCTATCTTCTCTTCTTTTACGATTTTCGGGTGATTCATCAGTTTGGAAAGCTCGTTGTCATCTCGAAGAATCTGCCGTATGCCTCTTGCTTCTTCCAACATTTCATCCACCTGACCAGATTCCACAGCAAGCTCAAACAGTGCATCCCCATATGTTTTGGATACTAGCTTTGCCATGTACTCTCACCTATTTCCTTCAATGTCTCTTCCACCAGCTTATCCTGGATGGACGTGTTGATCTGGGCAGCAACTACCTTACCTGCCATCAGGGAAGCAATGACTACCATTTCCTGCTTGGCCTCATCCATCACACGCTTCTTCTCTAACATTGCCTCTTCGTTCGCGCGCTTGATGATGCGGGCAGCCTCTTCCTTCGCCTCATCCACAATCTTCGCTTCATTCTTCAAAGCTTTCTGGCGGGCCTCACTTAAGATTCCCTCAGCTTCCTTCTCAATCCCTTTGATCTTTGCGTCATATTCTTTCTTGATGGCAGACGCCTCTTCCCGCTCCTTGCGGGCGGTGTCTATATCATTCTTGATACGATCCTGCCTGTCCTTGAGCATCTTCTTTGCCGGATTAAACAGCAGATAAGACATCAGAGCGAACAGGAACAGGATAGCCAGAATCGAAAGCACTGTGTCATGCAGCAGCTGGGGGTTTAAGCCAAATAACTGTTCCAAGGCTTGCGCCTCCTTTCCTAATTTTTGCACATCTTTTTGTGCATAAAGGGATACCCGTAGGGTGTTTCCTAATATTTGCACATCTTTTTGTGCATATAGGGATACCCGTTAGGGTGTTTCCTAATTTTTGCACATCTTTTTGTGCATAAAGGGATACCCTATACCAATGGCTGTACGAACATCAAAAGGATTGCTACCAGCAAGCCATACAGACCGGTTGTCTCGGCTACGGCCTGGCCCAAAAGCATGGTAGAAGTAATGTCGGATTTGGCGCCGGGATTCCTTCCTACGGCTGATGCTGCGTGGCCGGCTGCAATACCCTGCCCGATACCAGGGCCGATACCTGCGATAACTGCAAGACCTGCGCCGATTGCTGAACAAGCTCTGATTAATTCTGCACCTGTAATGTTGTCCATAAAATTTTTCCTCCTTGGATTTCATAAAATATAGCCACCTGCACGTTGCAGGGGGATCTCTCACTCTTTTTGGGATTGGCTGATACTGCAAAACCCTGGCTTCCACGGCTCGGCCGTTCTCTCCTCTGCCTCGCCTGTGCCTGTCGGTACAGCTTCCATTCCTCCCATCCCAGGACAGCTTACCCATCCCAGGTCATTTTCGCGTAACAGCTTTCCATTGTTACGCCTACTCTTCCTCCCCTATCGCATTGCTGATATAAGTCATAGTCAGCATACAGAACACATAGGTCTGGATACACCCTGAGAACACGTCAAAATATGCATGCAGTGCTCCTGGCCAGAAGTATGCTACTTTTGACAGCAATGCGTAAATCAATGCCATGATAATGGTTCCAGACAATACGTTTGCAAACAGACGCAAAGACAGGGAAATCGGCACTGCGATTTCACTGATCAGGTTAATCGGAAACCAAATCGGCAGCCATGGCGGCAATGGCGAACACATATCTGTCCAAATCTGCTTCGGCGTCTGGTATTTAAACTGATTGAAATGGATCAGGATAAAACTCAGCAATGCCAATGGCAGCGTTACGCCGTAATCCGCCGTGGGTGGCCTTAAGCCAAACAGGCCGGAAAGGTTTGATATCAGGATAAAGATAAAAATCGTCCCTACGTAATTCACAAACTTCCCGCCGCACTTCCCCATCGTGCCGCACACCATCTTTTCCAGCATCTCCACAATCAGCTCCACCACGTTCTGGAACCCGCCCGGAACCTCGGACGCGTGCTTCATGGCGCGGTTTGCCGCAACGGAAAAGCCAATCAGGATAATCATGACAATTAGGATACTCACATGGGTTGTAGTGATCCAGAAGGTATGGCCAAACAGCTCATAAGAAAACAGTCCATGCACCATAATGTCAATATCCGACCCGGAAGACAGTAAAATTGAACCCAACACTCTCTCACCTCCTTCTAAATTTTCTTATTTTTTATTCTGCGGCCATGGAGGGACCTGCCCTGAAGCGCCACAATAAATTTATGTGTAAAGGGCTGCAAATAAGCAGCTATCTTCAGCCCCATCACGCCTGCAAACATGGCAATTACATTGCCGATTTTCAAATACCACACCGCCAGGAATGCCGCTACCAGCACGACATAGCGCACTACGGCATAGAGCAGGGGCTTCCTGGAAGAACGATTTTCTTCCATGGCTTCTACGGTATCCAGGATAACAATCGCCATATTGACGGCCATGCCGGCCGCCAAAGCCACGCCAATCCACAGACCCACTGTATATTGTATGCGGTCCCCTACAAACCATATCCCTACGAGCCAGAGCGCCAGCCCATAGAACACAATCCCCAATAGTAATCCTGGAAGAGCCTGATTAATCCTTCTTAACATTATCCTCCTTATCGGAATAAATCCGTTTTGCCATCATGAAAATGTTACGGAAGCCTGCCAGCGCCCCGGCGAGAAAAAACGGGATTGTAATCCAGTCCATGGAAAATTTCCTGCCGATATAAACCCCCGCAGCAGTACATAAGCAGATTGGGACTATCATATTGATCCCAAACTGTGTAATCAATACCAGGGAGCGGTACACGCTTTTATCGTATTTCACTTGAAGACCTCACTTCCCTCATGATCTGTCAACTTCTCACAAACCCTATCCTGCCTATTATATCTACTTTTGAGCAAAATGTCTATTAGTTCCGCTTTATTTTTAAAAATATTTTCCTAACCTATGAATCAGCCATAGGAAACCGTATTAGAACTTTATCAGTTTTGCCATATTCTTGCGGTTAGCCTCTGTGTTGGCAGAAAAATCGCTTTCCTCAATCTCTACCGGATCCTTGCCGGCAGACTTTTCCACCAGCTGATAAAATTGGCTTTCCGTCACTTCCTGCTTATCCCAATACCAATATGCATCCTTTGGGGCGTCAGTTACCTGTATGTCTTCCGAGCCCATCTGGCTTACTGTCCCATCTTCAGAAATTTTGTAATAGAAGGAATGGTAGCCCATGCCAAAATACTGCGTCACGACATAGCCCGTTTTCGGATAATAGCATTTTATCTTATCATTCCTGGTAAGCTCCCGGATCTCCTTGTCACGATAGCAATACACCGCTTCATATCCCTCATAATGGGAGGGCTGGCCAATATTAGAGAGTACCAGCTCCGGCACTCCGTCCGCATTGACGTCCGCGATTACGAATCGGAATTCGTCCTACTGGTATTTGCCCTTATATGGGTTATCTGACCATTCAATCCAATCCTGCCTTAAATATCTGCGGTATGCCTGGATAGCCCTTTTGGCCTTCCTGCTCAGGGTAACCTTCACCCTGCAGGACGCCTTCTTCCCTCCTGCTTTGGCGGTTATAGTAGCATTCCCCACAGAAATTCCTGTAACCTTCCCGTTTTTCACCTTTGCCACCTTCTTGTCGCTGCTGTACCAAGATACCTTTTTATCCGCTGCGCCAGCCAGGGAGCCCTCTGCTGTCAGCTTCTTGCTGCCCCCAACCTTTACCGTCAGCCTCTTTACGTTAAGAGACAGCTCCTTCTCCTTATCAGCCTCCCTGGCATCTTCTGGCATAGAATTGGCATCCGATGTTATGCCCGCCCCTTCTTGTATGTCTATGCGCTGAAACTCTGAAGCCTGCGCAGGAACCCCTCCCAACAGGCACAGGGCTGCTGCCAGCGACCATGCGGCAAACAGGCGGCCTGCCTTCTTCTCCATACTCCATCCCTCCTTTCTGCTCCTAACCTGGAAGCCCTTCCTCCAGAAGCCTGACTAATTTCTGGATTGATTTATTCAGCGTCTCATAGCAGAGCCCGTATAACTGGAGGGAGCCTCCATAAGGGTCAATAATCTCCAATTCATCGCCTACCAGCTCTGTCAGGACATAAATCTCTGCCCCTGCTGCCTCCTCATACGTTTCCAGGATCTTCTGCCTCTGAAGCGCCCCCATTGTAATAATCAGATTCCCTTCCGCCAAATCCTCTGGCATAAGCTGCCTCGACATATGCTGTTCCATATTTATCCCATTGCTAATCAGGACTGCCTCCGCCTTCTGGTTTAACGGCTCCGAAAAGAGCACCACCAGGCCGCGGCTCTCTACCTCTATGGGATAGGGCAAGGTGTATTCTTTCAGAATTGCCTCCGCCATTGGCGCCCTGGCCGTGCCGCTATCACATACAAATATAATTTTATTACATTTTTTCATATTTTATCCCTTTTCTATTTCCTTCCCGCCGGATGTACCCAAGCGAATCCGTTCAGGCTTCTATTACCTGATGCCCCGCAGCCTTCAGCAGCCGGTTCATCACAGCCTGTCCAAGCCCTGTAGAAGGGAAGCTTTCTGAATAAATCCTATCTACTCCCAACTGGTCAAACTCCCGCAAAATCCCATATAAATGCCTGGCAATCGAATCCTCTGATGCCCTGGCGCCGATACTCTTGACAATTCCCGCCGCATAAAAGCCCTCCGTCTCATCTGTGGCGATAATCCCTATGCGTTTCCCATCCGCAGCGCCTTCTTGGGCAAGGGCATTAATCCGTGCCTGCACCTGCTCCTGAACGCCTTCTACCAAAATCAGCTCCGCTTTGGGCGCATAATGTCTGTACTTCATGCCAGGGGCTTTCGGCCGCAGTCTGCCATTTCCAGCATTTCTGATCTTTCCTGCCTGTCCGAAAGCCTGTCCCTGGACGCCCCCTGCGGCTGCGTTTCTTCCAGCCTCTGCCTGCTCCTGAGCCAGCCCGGGATCCATCCTTACCTCCCCGATCGCCTCCCGCAGCATTTCCTGGGTTATATAGCCTGGGCGCAGTACCGTGGGAATGGCTTCTGTAAAATCTACAATCGTTGATTCAATCCCAATCCCCACCGGGCCGCCATCCAGAATCATTGGAATCCGCCCTTCCAAATCTTCCGCCACGTGTTCTGCCAACGTGGGGCTGGGCCTCCCGGACGTATTGGCGCTGGGCGCAGCGATAAAGCCTCCGGCCTCCCGGATAAGAGCCAAGGCAATCGGATGGCTGGGCATACGCACAGCCACCGTCTGCAGGCCGCCTGTGGTCTCTAAGGGGACGGCAGCGCCCTTCTCAAAAATCATCGTCAGCGGGCCCGGCCAGAACCTTTCAGCCAGCTTTTCTGCCTTGGGCGGGATGTGCAGGGCAATTTTCTTCAGGTCTTCCATATCAGAAATATGCACAATCAGCGGGTTGTCGGAAGGACGCCCCTTCGCTGCATAGATCTTCTGGGAAGCCTGCGGGTTCAGAGCATCTGCCCCAAGGCCATAGACTGTTTCTGTCGGAAACGCCACAAGGCTGCCTTCTCGAATCAATCTGGCAGCCATCTGGATGGTCTCTTTATTTTTCTGTCCGTCATATGTAAGCATTGCAACGGTTGTTTTCATGGTAATATCCCTCAGAGCGCTCTACTCTGCAGCCTATGCCTTACCGCATGGCATTTTCCTTGCCTGCTGGAATCATAATTGTCATTTATATGAAACTAGCAAGCGGCAACATTTTTTTTATTATAACACATTTTCCATGAAAAACAAACACTGTCTTAAATTTTATCCTAAATTCTTCCTCTGCCCAGTTACTATTCACGGCCTGGAAGCCGCTCATAGTAACGATTCAGGTCGATATTTAGAGTTTTGCTACGCAAAAATCGCCCCTCACTCCTGAATCATGTTTTCACGAACCGTACCCTCACAGAATCGTACTTCCGCTCTCACTATTTCTCTTTTTCCAGCCCAAGGCATTGCAAAATCCCCTGCTCCACTGCACTTGCCACCTTATCCTGGTAATCGTCCGTAGCCAACCGTTCCGCCTCTTCATAGTTGCTCAGGAAGCCGCATTCCACAATTACCGTTGGAGATTCTGTCTTTTTTAACAGATAATAGCTCTCATTCGCTTTGGCTTCCCGGTGGTTGTTTTGGTCTAATTGCTGTACCAGGCATTTTTGGAGAATTTCTGCAAGCCGTTTGCCCTCTTTGGACTGCCCGTAATAAAAGACCTGCGCACCCGTCACCCTTTCGTCCGGATAGCTGTTTTGGTGGATGCTTACTGTAAATACAGGCTTTGCCTGGCTTACAATTTCACATCGCTTGCGCATATCCTCAACCTTCTGGTTTTTCGAGGACTGCTGATACAGGCCCCCGTCATCCGTACGGGTCATGACGACCTTAATGTTGTCCCCTTCCAGCAAGGTCTTGAGCTTGGTAGCAATTTTGAGGTTGATTTCCTTTTCTTTTACTTTATTGATGCCGATTTTCCCGGGATCGTCCCCCCCATGGCCCGCATCAATGACCACGCATATCCCCCCGTCCTGATGGCTCATGCTGCCTATCACGCCGACGCCTTCCTTGGCAAAAAAACATGCCCCCAGGAGCAGGAGCACTGCCATGGCCACTTCCATTCTCTTTCTCATATAGCGCACCTTACTTGCTTTTGTATATAAGTATGAAAGAAGCAAATAAAATATTCTCAACCCATAACCCATAATGTATTTCCCAAAAACAAAATAGGCATTTTCCCTTGCAAACTCCCTGTGCAGAAGTTATAATAAAACCCAAACATCAAATACCCATCGAAACAAGCGCATAACAGGAGGCTCTATGATTTTATCTGACGGTGAAATACAAAAATTAATCAAACAGGGCTGCTTACAGATCCGCCCGATGGAATTATCCCAAATCCAGCCTGCAAGTGTCGACATCCGCCTGGGAAATACTTTTTCCGTGCTGGAAGATTCCCCTAACGGGATTATCCGGCTGAGTGAAGAACGGCATTACAAGACGATACACACAGACACCTATTTACTGCTCCCTGGGCAGTTTGTGCTCGCCACTACCATGGAATACATTGCCCTGCCAAATAACTTGACTGCCTTTGTGGAAGGGCGCAGCTCTCTGGGCAGGCTGGGGCTATTTATCCAAAATGCCGGTTGGGTAGACCCTGGCTTTGAAGGTGAAATTACCCTTGAACTGTTCAATGCCAACCGCTATGCCATTGAACTGCAGGCCGGGCACCGGCTTGGCCAGCTCGTATTTGCCCGCATGGGCGAGGACGCGCTGCACCCCTATTGCGGAAAGTACCAGGGGCAGAAGGGCGCTACTGGTTCCAGAGTTTTTATGGATTTTCCTCTTGACATTCCTGATATCCAGTAGTAGAATATGGCCATAAGTAAATATTGTTCTTCAGGGCAGGGTGACTTTTTATAAGAATTCCCGACCGACGGTGATACCCCACAGAGGGCAAGTCCGTGAGCCGCAGGGCATGATTTGGTGAGAATCCAAAACCGACAGTACAGTCTGGATGGGAGAAGACGAACCGTTTTCGCACATATTGTGAAGATGTAACAGATATGCCTTGAATCTATGGATTCAGGGCTTTTTTCTATATTGCCTATCTGCTTCTTCTCCTGTCTCCGCCCCTTCCGTTTCTGTTGCGATACTCATGGCAGATTTCATCGGCCATGAGCATGACAAATATACCAATTTTATTTTTCTCAATATCATAAGCAAAGGAGCGTATTACCATGATTTCAGCAAACACCACAACCCGCAAAGCCCCTGCAAGGCAGGAAAAGCAGACCGATGTCTGGAAGCTTACTATGACAGCGATGCTCTCCATTCTTTCCTTTATCCTGATGTTTTTTGAATTTTCCCTGCCGATCATCCCATCTTTTGTCAAAATGGATCTGTCGGATCTCCCAGCGTTGCTGGGAGCCTTCGCCATGGGTCCTGTCAGCGGCGCCGCCGTCTGCCTTGTCAAGAACCTGCTGCACCTGTTTATCACCTCCACCGGGGGCGTTGGCGAACTCTCCAACTTCCTCCTGGGCGCCTGCTTTGTCTTCCCTGCCGGCCTCGTTTACCACAAATGGAAGAACAAGAAAAGCGCCTTTTTCGGAGCCTTTGCCGGGGCGCTGCTGATGGGCATCGTCAGCATAGCCTCCAATTACTATATCGTATACCCGTTTTTCTACCATATTATGCCAGAGGAAACCATCCTCGCCGCATACCAGCTGATCCTTCCACAGATGGAAAGCATGCTGGAATGCCTCATTATTTTTAATGCGCCTTTCACTTTTGTAAAAGGCCTTTTCTGCCTCACCATTACCATGGCCATTTACAAGCCCCTGTCCCCTTTCCTTAAGGGCGCATACCGTAAATATGACCCCGTAAGGCAGTAACCCCCACGAAAGGAAGTATTTCCCATGACCACAGAGAACCATATCCAGCAATTGCCGCAAACACACACAAACACAGAGAACCATATCCAGCAATTGCCGCAAACGCACACAAACACAGAAAACCTTATCCAGCAATTGCCACAGGCGCACACAGCTGCAGAATCACATATACAACAGACAGCACAGAATCACATGACCCCCCAAGATTATATGCGGCTGGCATTACAGCTGGCGAGAAAAGGCGAAGGACGCACCTCACCCAACCCCATGGTCGGCTGCGTGGTCGTAAAAGACGGCAAAGTCATCTCCACCGGCTATCACGAATTTTACGGCGGCTTCCACGCTGAGCGCAACGCACTGCTCCGCTGCCCGGCAGACCCTGCCGGCGCCGACCTCTATGTCAACCTGGAGCCCTGCTGCCATCAAGGAAAGACCCCGCCCTGCACAGACATCATCATTGAGAAAAAAATCCGCAGGGTCTATGTCGGCTGCCTGGATTCCAACCCCAAAGTAGCCGGAAAAGGCATCCAAATCCTACGGAGCCACGGCATCTCCGTAGAAACCGGCATTCTGGAAGAAGAATGCCGTACACTCAATGAAGTCTTCTTCCATTTTATGGAACACAGAATGCCCTTCCTGGCAATGAAATACGCCATGACCCTGGACGGCAAAATTGCCTCTGAAACCGGCGACTCCAAATGGGTGACCGGAGAAGAATCCCGGGCTTACGTCCAGCGCCTCAGGAACCGCTACCGCGGCATTATGGCTGGCATCGGAACTGTCCTGGCCGATGACCCCCTGCTCAGCTGCCGCATGGAAGGCGGCCGCAATCCTGTACGGATTATCTGCGATTCCAGGCTGCGCATCCCCCTGGACAGCCAAATCGTAAAAACCGCCCCCTATCAGGAAACCATCCTGGCCTACCACCGCCAGGAAGCGCTGGACTGGCGCAGGCAGAGCAATCCAACCGCCAGCCCAGACGCCTCCCTGACAGATACAGCCCTTGCCAGCGAGAGCCAATGTTCCACGGAAAAAGCTTCCCTGGCCTCCTTCCACGCTGCCCAAAAAGCATTGGCAGCGCAAGGCATTACCCTGCTGGAGGTTCCTCTGCAGCGGCAGGGGGATTCCGCGCAATTAGATCTGCGCTTTTTGCTGCAAGCCCTGGCGGAGCGGCACATTGACAGCATCCTCTTAGAAGGCGGCGGCATCCTCAACGCCTCTGCCCTGACCTCCCATCTTGTGCAGCGCGTATATGCCTTTATCGCCCCCAAGCTAATCGCCGGCTCTGCCGCCAAATCCCCCATAGAAGGCGCCGGCATCCCCAAAATGTCCGATGCCTTGAAATTAGGCCAGATAGAAACCAGCGTATTTGGCAAGGATTTCTGCATTTCCGGCAGGCTTTGCGATAACTAACACTCACCAATAGGCTCTCGGCGTCTCTTTGTGCCTGATATTGCCAGACCATACCATAAAAAAGGAGGCATCCCACTAATGTTTACAGGAATCATTGAAGAAACCGGCCAGATCCAAAAAATAGAAAAATCCCTCCTCGCCGCCAGGGTTACCATCCAATGCCAGAAGGTTCTCTCCCACACCAAGATTGGCGACAGCATTGCCGTCAATGGCATCTGCCTCACCGTAACCTCACTCTCCCCACAGGCATTCACAGCTGACGTAATGGCTGAGACCCTGCGCCGCAGCAGCCTCTCCCAGGCCTCCGTTTCCTCGCCTGTCAACCTGGAACGCGCCATGCCCGCCGACGGACGTTTCGGCGGCCACATAGTTTCCGGCCACATTGACGGCACTGGCACTATCACCGATATCCGCCAGGAGGAAATTGCTGTCTGGTACACTATTTCTGCTGCCCCAGGCATCCTGCGCTACATTGTGGAAAAGGGCTCCATCACCCTAGACGGCATCAGCCTCACCGTAGCCGCTGTAAGCCCCAAGGATTTCCAAGTTTCCGTCATTCCCCACACCCGCCAGGAAACCTCCCTTTCCAGCAAAAAAACCGGCAGCCTCCTGAACATTGAATGCGATATCGTGGGCAAATACATTGAGAAATTCCTCTCCCCCCAGGCCACAGACGTTCCTCCGTCCCGCCTGACGGAAAGCTTTCTGATGGAACACGGCTTTTGGCATTAAATTCTGAAACAGAAAGGAACAATAGACATGAGCAAGACAACCAACACCATAGAACAGGCAATCGAAGACATCCGCCAGGGCAAAATCATTATGGTTATTGATGACCCTGACCGCGAAAACGAGGGCGACTTTATCTGCGCCGCAGAATTTGCCACGCCCGAAAACATCAATTTTATGGCCACCCACGGCAAAGGCCTGATCTGCATGCCGATGGACAAATCCCTCTGCCAGCAGCTTGGCCTCCAGCAGATGGTCGAGCAGAACACGGATAACCACCAGACAGCCTTCACCATTTCCATTGACGGCGTTCACACAGATACCGGTATTTCTGCCTTTGAGCGCTCCGAAACAGCCCTGGCCGCTGTCCGCGACGGCGCACGGCCAGAGGATTTCCGCAGGCCTGGCCATATGTTTCCCTTAGAATCCCGGGTAGGAGGCGTCCTCAAGCGCACCGGCCACACTGAGGCAACCGTAGACCTTACTATCCTGGCCGGATTAAAGCCCTGCGGCCTGTGCTGCGAAATTATGCGCGAAGACGGCACGATGATGCGCACCACCGAACTGCTGCAGTTAGCCGAGAAATTCCAGATGACCGTCATCACTGTAGCCGATCTAGTACGTTACCGCATGGACAGGGATAGCCTGGTACGCCAGGAGGCTCATACCAAACTGCCCACTAAATACGGCGAATTTGAAATCTATGGCTATGTCAACAAGCTAAATGGCGAACATCATGTGGCGCTGACAATGGGCAATGTAGCAGATGGCGAGCCCGTACTATGCCGTGTCCACTCCGAATGCCTGACCGGCGATGTATTTGGCTCTGGGCGCTGCGACTGCGGCGAGCAGTTGGACGCCGCTATGCGCGCCATCGCCGAGGCCGGGCGGGGCATCCTCCTGTATATGCGCCAGGAAGGCCGGGGCATCGGCCTCATCAACAAACTGAAAGCTTATGAATTACAGGAACAGGGACTGGATACCGTAGAAGCCAACGTACAGCTGGGCTTTGCGCCAGACCTGCGCGATTATGGCATCGGCGCCCAAATCCTTCATGACCTGGGCGCAGAAAAGCTTCTCCTGCTGACCAACAACCCCAAAAAGATCACCGGCCTCTCCGGCTACGGCATCTCGATTGAGGAACGCATCCCCATCCAGATGCCCGCCAAGAAAACGGATGTCTTCTATTTGAAGACCAAACAGGCCAAAATGCAGCATATGACTAATTACTAAAAAACAACCAGCACAAAATGCAGCATATCTAATTACTAATGAAAGACCAAGTAGCACAAAATGCAGCATTAAACTCATTACTAAAAATAGAAAAAGAGAAACTTACCCTATAAAAAATAACTATACAGAAAAGAAAACCCACCATTATAGAAACGAAACCCTATAATACAAAGAACAAAACGAATCATATCAAAAAAAGAAAAGAGGAGCATACCATGAAAATCTTAGAAGGAAAAGTTGTAGCCCAAGGGACAAAGATCGGGATTGTAGCATCCCGGTTCAATGAGTTTATTGTATCAAAGCTAATAGGCGGCGCCCAGGACGCCCTCATCCGCCATGGCGTAGCTGACAACGACATCACCCTCGCCTGGGTGCCCGGCGCCTTTGAAATTCCGCTGACAGCACAGAAAATGGCTGAAACGGGCCACTATGATGCAGTTATCTGCCTGGGCGCTGTCATCCGGGGAGCCACCAGCCATTATGACTATGTATGCGCAGAGGTCAGCAAGGGGATTGCCGCCGTTGGCCTCAAGACAGAGATCCCTGTCATCTTCGGCATAGTCACCACAGACAACATTGAGCAGGCCATTGAACGCGCTGGCACAAAAGCCGGCAACAAAGGATATGACGCCGCCTGCACAGCCATCGAAATGGTGAACTTAATCCAAGAGATGCAATAACTAACTCTATCAGAGCAGCTGTTTGATTACTGGCAAAGCCTAAAGGCTTGCTGATAAAGATTCCACTTTTGCGAAATCTGCTTCACTACCCTACAGGTAATTTATTTCCGCTGACTCACTTGCATAGCAGGTACTTTATTCGTTTCCCAAAGTTTCGTTTCTCTGTTGAGAAACTCCACAATGAAAAACAGGCTAAAGCCTAAAAATATTTAAAATTTAGTGTTGGTAATGCCTGCATTTCGATTTGAAATGTAGGCATTTTTCTATGTGCGCCATTTTTCTTTATATTTGTCTATCCGTTTGTTTTCAGGAATAGGATATTCTGTCGGCACATCAGAAACGAATACTGGTTTGGCGTCAGGCGATGCTGCGGCTGCCTTGCCAGGCGCTTTAAGCCCCGCCACATCAGTGGCCCATTTCTGATTACGGGCGGCAGTATAGTTAAAATGATTGATCCATGATGCCATTCCCCGGCAGCCCAGGATATGGCGGGAACGTCCGTTGTACTCTTTGGTATGTTCTGCAAGCCTGATATTTCCGCACTCTGTTCCCGGGACAATCCTATGCAGCCATTTATAATAAGCCGCCCTTAATATCCCAGGCTGGCGTTCGCCTTAAAACCTTATGAAATAAAACGGAGCCAACAAACTGTGATTTTATTTCACAAGTTCATCTCGGACAGGACAAAGGAAATTTTTTGAATTCCGTATATTTCAGTAACTTAATCCGTGTTTTATTTCTACAAACAGGAGATAGTAACCATTGCGTTTCTCTCAATATTTTATCCTCGTATTTCGTCTATAATATTTTTCTTCAACAATTCTCTGCCCGACACGACTATTACAACTACGCATACAATTATGTTTAACAAAGTCATTCCAATACAAGGAAGAAGTGGAATATTATTATTCACAATAATAAAACGCAGTATATGCTGCATGATGTTTGCCAAAATAAATTTACTTATGAAAATAAGCACAAGCATACAAACACTAGTAAATACACCATAAAAAAGTCCTTCGCTTATCAATATCTTACAAAAGCCCCGTTCTGTAATTCCCATTGCCCGAAGTATTGCCAACTCATACCGTCTGGATTGAATCTGATGATTCATACTGTTTGTTGTATGCAATAAACTGATGAAAAACAGAATAAGGGCAATTCCATAAAAGAAATATACTTTTTGCATGATGCTGTCATTCTTTTTCTCTATTTCGGTCGTATTGTCATGTATCACACATTTGTTAAGCCCGACAATGTAATTTTTAAGTTTATTACTAACCTCATCGCTTTTTGCATCTTCTTCAAGGTTTATATTTAAACTGTTATAATCTGCAATATCAAAATTAGATTCCATCATCTGCTGCGGCATAATTACACTTACCACATCTGTACCAGAGCCAATAAATTCATCTGTTTCTCCCGTACAGCGGCTTACAATGGCAGAAACTGCAAAATCCTTTTCAATATAGTTTTCGTCTGATGCTTGAAATTTCAATAATTCCGCATGATCTGCTAAAGTATTCTTAGGTACTTTTAATGTAATATGGTCGCCCACATGTATATCTATTCCATCGTAATATCCTGCGCCATCCATCAGTGTCTTTAATATCACCTGATTATTTTCAATCATTTTATCGTAAGAAACCTCGCCTTCAAGCAGGTATTCGGAAAGAGCGGATAATTGTGCTTTCCCATACCCATATACATTTACTTTTAATTTATAATCCGATTCACTTTGTTTTGTTGCAATTCCATTATATTTCTCCATTATATTTTCATCTTGCTTTTCGTCAGAATGTTCATCTATTTCTGGATAAAACCCTGTCCATTTCAAAATTCCGTTATCCAAAGGAATTTCGCCTAAAGTATAAGATACTGGAAAGATTTCTTTTACTCCACTTATATTTTCTTTCTCTATTTCGCTCTTAATATTCCATGGAATTACATTGCCCAAATCATCATCTTCAATAGATATCCGTATATCCGTATAAAGGGATTCATCGGTCAGCATGGCATGCTCATTGTTCTGTTTCGCATTATCTGCAACATATGTTGAAGAAACAAATAAAACGCCGCCCAATGACAGGGAAATGATAATTCCTGCAAAAGCAGTCTTTTTCGTTAATATAAAACGTCTGCTGAGAGTTCCCATTATATGATGCTTTTTTAGGCTGATAATCTTACGGCTCTTTGTGCACGAAAAATCTTTCATCTTTTCTGTCTGTGTATATTTACGCATATTCCGAATAGTTCCTGCCGAACAAAGCAACAAAAATAAAAGGAATAACAGAAAACCCCAAGCAAAAATATCCATTGCTGCTTTAAATGTGCCCTGAAAAAGAAATCTTGCCACAACAATTCCCAGAATACCGCCAATGAAATATGCGGGGATAAACAAAATAACCAATTCCATCAACATTGCCGCAAACATATTTTTTTCATCTATCCCTAAAACTTCCAGCAATCCATACTGGCTTTTCCTTTTTTGGACAATTACCCGAAAAATACTGTTGATAATAAAAACCCCAAACAAAAAAATTACCGCAAAAATCATTTTTTGTAAAAGATTATTATTGTTATCCAATCTGCCTAATAGGTAAATCAGCTTTCCAACTGCATTACATTCATCTAAATGTAATGCAGTAAGAATAATATCCATAATCGTTTCTTTTGGCTCTGCGCCTATATAAATTGAAATGCCGTCATTCATTTCAGGGTCTGGGCAACTGATTCGATTCTTTTGTAAGAAAGCAGAAAACTGTTCATAAGCACGTTTCGCATCTGAAAATTCCAAATAAAGAAACGATGCTTCATCCATATCCAAAACAGTTTCTTTATCTGTAAAAATTAAAATGGAATTGTCCGCCGTTTTTGCGCCCTCTGAAACAATTCCTGTTAAAGTGAATTTTTCCCCTCTCAACTCTAATGTACTTCCCAGAGCATAATCCATCCCCAAGTTATGGAGTGCATAATAGTCAAGTGCAATTTCATTCTTATGTTCAGGATATGTCCCTTCCAATAATGTTCTATGGTTCATTTCAAGATACTGGCTATCCCCATAACAAAAAGTGATATCTTTGCCTACTGCTTCGCATGGTGCAGAATAGTAGACCCCCATACGGTTCAATTTGTATTCACTGTCTGAACGGATAATTTTATTTTCATCTGTCAAATTTTTCGGAATCGCATAATTCCAACTGCCATATTCCTCTTTTGCATTTTCATAACTTGCATTTTGATTGCTGTATACTAATGATGCAATTCCATTCATCAACAAAACTGACATGCAAATTCCCAAAAACAAAATAGCGGCTTGTTTTCTATAATATTTTATATAAGAAATTGCTAATCTCATATTATTATGCATGAAGTCCACCGCCTTTCCCCTTTTCATAAAGAATACCGTCTTCAATACAAATGATTCTATCGCAATTTTGCGCTATCACTTCATTATGCGTTACCATTAAAATGGTCTGGTTATATTGCTTTCCACTTGCTTTTAGCAGTCCAATCACATCATTTGCCGTCTTTGAATCCAAATTTCCCGTCGGCTCATCTGCAAGAATAAGTGCAGGCTTGTTCGCTAAAGCCCTCGCTATTGCGGCTCTTTGCTGTTGGCCGCCAGATAGTTCACTCGGATATTTCATCCTTTTATCCCAAATCTTCAAATCTTTTAGCAGTCGTTCCATATATGCATGGTCAATATGCCTGTTCTTATCAAAAGAAACAGGCAACGCTACATTATCATATACGTTCAGTACAGGCATTAAACTATAATTTTGAAAAACGAAACCTATTTTCCGTCGGCGGAAAATTGCAAGTTCTTTACGGCTCAATTTTGCAATATTATGCCCGTCAATCACAACCTCGCCCTCAGTAACAACATCCAAACCGCCAATCATATGAAGCAATGTACTTTTTCCAGACCCAGAAGTGCCTAATAAAGCAACAAACTCTCCTTGATTGATTTCAAGATTCACGTGCTTTAATGCTTTTACTTCATTTTCACCTTTTCCATAATTTTTACTCAGATTTCTTATATTCACAAGCGCCATATCGCTGCCTCCTTTGTTTGCCCAAAAGATGCCGTTCTAATTTGACGAATGCCGCGAGGGTTAGATACCCGTAGCTTGCTGTGTGGGTATCTAATTTGGCAGTCTTGAGGGCTTCTGAAATCTTATTATAAAATGTGCTTCTTACAGAAACCCTACAGACACTCAAATAAATCTAACAATTTTGTAAGAAAACCGAAAAAACACTTCCCTTTCCAAGTTCCGATTTGACTGTCAGATATCCCTTTTCCTTTTCCAATATCATTTTAGATAAATATAACCCGATTCCAGAACCTTCCGTTTGTTCTGCATTTTTGCTACGGTAAAAACGCTCGAAAATATGAGGAATATCTTCTTTTGAGATTCCTATCCCATTATCTTTTATATGGACAATACTATATGTTTCCAACTGTTCGAATGAAATTTCTATCAATCCAAAAGACGTATATTTAATTGCATTTTCCAATAGATTCACAAATACTTCCAAAGTCCATTTTGGATTGTGTAAAAGTACAACATCCTCAAATTCCATAACATGGATATCAATATTCTTTTCTTCTGCTTTTTCAAAAACCGCACTTACCGCATTCCGTAAGGTTTTTTTGATTCCTTCCTTTTTTACATCAAATTCTATTACATTTTGTTCAAGCTTTGACATTTTAAAGAGTGACTCCAATAGCCAGTCTATTTTTTCTGTCTGCGTTTTTAATTTATGTAAAAAGTTCGATTGCTGCTCCTTTGTCAAATCATTGCTGCCGAGCAATTCTTCATACATCATTACATTTGCTAAAGGCGTCTTAAGCTGATGTGATATATTAGAAATAAGCTGCTTTATCTGCTCCTTTTCTAAATCTGCCCTTCCTATTTCAAAATCTAATTTATGTGATATCATTTTTATCTGATGATAAAATAATGACAACTCACTTTCATTAAACGGTATATCGTCTATTTTCCTCCCCTCAATCAGTTGTTCTAAAATCCGATTGATTTTGCGGTAAATTATCCTATTCCTTAGTACAAATAATAATAATAAAATTGTCACTGTAACTGCCCAAACAGAAACGAAAATCATTACAAAACCTCTTTCCATATATAGCCCATTCCATGTACTGTTTTTATATGTTGTGGATTTTTGGCATCACTTTCAATTTTTATTCGTAACCGTCGGATATTCACCGATACAATATTATCGTCAACAAACGCCCCGTCATTTTCCCATATTTTCATAAGAATCTGTTCCTTTGATAAAATCAGTCCTGTATTCTTTATAAAATAAACCAGCAATTTTAACTCCGTCGAACTCAGCTCAATTTCTTCCTCATTTTTTGTCACTTTACCATTTGATAAATCCACACGGATATTACCTGATTTTAAGATAGAATGCTCTGTATTTTTTAATATTTTTTTCACCCTTGCCTTTAAAACAGCAACAGAAAAAGGTTTCGACATATAATCATCCGCCCCTAATTCCAATGCTTTAATCTCATCTAATTCCGTATCTCTCGCTGTCAGCATAATAATAGGAATTTCTGATTCTTCACGAAGTTTTTTACAGAGTTCAAATCCATTCCCATCTGGGAGATTGCAATCCAATATAATTCCCTGAAAATCCATTTGCTGTAAACATTCTTTTGCTTTTTTTATTGTATTTGCACTAATCACTTCATATTTTTCAGAACGGAATGTAAATGCAAGCCCTTCCCGTAAATCATTATCATCTTCAACAATGAGTAATTTTTTCATAACATCACCTTTCATAAATTTATATCACATATTTTGTCGCATATATTTTCTTCTTCTCGCTTCATATCTTCTTAGATGGCATCAATGAAAGTTTTAAATTATGCTGTTTTTTATTTCCTTTCTTCTTGCATCGGCTGGTTTTTCTGCCGTATTAGGAATAAGCCACACCCGATTAATATTCAACACACCCTCAATCCGATTTTCTTTGCAAAGCCGCTGTACCCACCGAAGTGATACATGCCATTTTTCAGCGGCTTCCTGTGCTGTCATATATTCAAACATACCAAACCTCCAAATTTGTACTGTATCTATTATAGCCGCTTAAACGAACTATATCAACCATGCAAATATAAATTGTTTCTATATTGAATTTATTTTAACCGCGGGCGCTGTTCACATAAGCAAGCACAGCTTCTCAGCCCATAACAATCTTGTATATGTATTATTCCTGAATATGCAATCCCTTTTTTTTACAGATATCTGGTGACAGATGGCGTGTTTTAGGGGTTTTCTGTCGTTAGATTTTCTGAAAATATTGATTTTCTCTGTGTTTTCAGGATTTTTGTAGCCATTTTGTAGCCAAAGACATTAGGTAACCACACACATCTCGTTGAACAAAGTTTGTATTAAGGAAAATATAAAGTATTATATCGGAATATTTTTGGTATGATGACGTCATTTTTTACTAATTAGTCCACACTCTCTTTCCAGTCTTTCAATAATATAAGCAATTGCTCTTCTGAGCGGTATGGATCTTCCTGTGATAATTCTATAGCTTTCCTTTTCAGGTTTCCTAATTCTTTTCCTGGAATCAATCCAAATTCTTCCATTATCCGTTTCCCACCCAATGGACAGATATTAATATCTTTAGAAAAAAGAATCTGTTCTATCAATAATCCTATTTTTTCTTTATGCTCTTCTGGCGAAAGCGAGCTAAACAATTTCATTTTATTGCGTATATTCTTTCCATATGTTTTTGTAAGCACATGTGCATCTGCTTTTACCTCCAGCGTTGTCATTATCTCTTTAAATTGACTTTCAATATAGAAATCAGGGCAATAACTATCCTTTGCCATAAGCATTTCATGAATCATTTGTTCTTTTCTGCTATCCCTCCCTATTTGTTCTATACAATATAACATCGCATCAAGAATATTTTTCGCCAAATCAATCAATTCATTCGAACAAACCAGATAATCTCCATCGCCAATCCTTTTGCTCCCTATCAATCTAAAATGCCATTTTTCAACTCGTTCAATCACATTGTTATCATGCACTTTTGCTTTATCTAGCGTATGACTCTTATATGTTCTGAGATCATGTATAAGTGTTAATGAAGATTTCACCTTTTCATACTCTAAATTAAATAACAATATCTTCTGCATAATAAATTCTCTATAAATATCACATCGTTCAAAAAACAAGCCATAAAAATAATCAATATTAACATAATATGCTGCTTCATTCTCAATATCCGAACGCAATTTTTGATGTGTCTCGGAAAAGAATAGAATATTGCTTTCCATTTTTTTAGTCATATCATTTATCTGTTTTATCATTTCGGATATTATCAGCAATTTATTTCTATTATCCATTTGTCAATTCCCCTTTACTCAATATCCGAAATTCTAATTCCCATAAAACTGAAGCCAATGTGTATACCACCATATTCTATATTCTCTTCTAAATCTCTAGACACAAAATCATAATTATAATAGAACAAGGTCTTTCTTATTGTAGGTATATAGAATTTTGCACGTCCTTTTTCTTTTTCAACTTTTTTTAACTGCCCTGAGAACCCCCTTACCTTACCACCTTCATCAACCTTAGAAGCAATATAATACAGAATTGGCCTCCTTGCTCCAAAATAATAATTGTTTCTTATCTCCTCAAAATGATTGAAACAATCATTTACTTTTCCTAAATGAAATTCACATACTCCTTTCAAATATTTATTCTGTGGTGATACTTCTTCAACCAATTCCTCAATACGCTCTAGTAAAAAATACAATTTTTCCCATGTTTCTCTATCAAAAGGCAAAACCTTTTTCTCTACAAAAAATAATGGTTCTTTCGCCATCACAAGCCAGTAAAGCTTTAGCAGCAAGGACAAACATTTTGTACTTTCAGTCACAACTGATTGGAATTTTTCTGTTTCTAAATACTTTATTGTTTCTTTCACTCTACCTATATCTGCATTAGCTATCTTTTGAGTAATATCTATCCCTCGTAACTTGTTCCTTGCTCTAAGATATATACCGGAATCCGATTTAATCGCAAGCAAACGTTCAAATGCCTCATCTGTAATTTTTTCGTCACTCTCAAATGAATCTACCATAAGAATACGTTTATTATAATCTTCTCTATATTTGATTTCCGGATTCTCTGCAACGACATTTTCAAATAATGATACCAATTTCCCCACTATATTAGTCTTTTCATCATTTGCAATATCAGTTCGGAGAACATTACTTGCGGACCATGCCCAGATATCTACTGGATAGTATGGGTCTGGAGAATAAATCAATGCTTCTTCCAAATAGCATTCTAATTTGTGATACACTCCTAATATTCTATTCAGGTTACTTCCTATTTCGCAATAAAATGTCAATTCTGCTCCTATATTTGATGATAGTTCAATCAACAATTGTCCATACGAATTTCTGAGAGTAAAATCATCTTTCTTTCCCTCTATATTATTAAGCTCTCTAAGTAACAACTCTTGAGTTTCTATAAGAACTTGTATATCACACTCTTTTTCATCACTATTTTTAAAATATTCTCGTATATATGATGCTTCTTGTAAAATAGTACTTGCATTGTATATCCCACAATTATTACGTAATTCCCCAACTGTTTCAGCTATGTCTTTATAGTAACTTTTAAATTCTCCATCTCCTACAGTTCCATTAGGTCCTATCGCTTTCAAAAGGGTTACTAAAAAATTTAATTCTTTCTCTGTTATGTTTTCTACAACCTCTTTGATTATCTCCACCTGTTCACTAATCTGAACTAGCGAAGAATTTGCAACAATCTGTGCTTCTAAACTACTTCTTGGAAATACATTTATATTACCATTCATATCTGTCTCAACATGAAGGAAGTCTATTTTCTCTAACAAGCTACCAACAAAATATGACACATCTCCACTCAGCATTCTAAAAATAACATCAAACGGAATAGCAATTCCATATTGCCCAATCATTGAAACTATTTTTATTATCTTTCCTATGCTAACTTTATTAGAAATTTTTTGTTCCTCATCCGAAGAAATTGGTATACCACACTTTTGTAATAACGCCATCATAGGCGTATTCTTATCCTCAAGTGTCACTAACTCACTCAATTCAATAGTATCCACATCTATTTCTCTTAAAAGTCCTTTTCTAATACTATAGTTTGTTCCCGGAAGCATACGATATAATGCCACCAAAAAATTGTTATCATATTTCGATGTCCACATATCATCTAGGTTTTTCCCCGCAAACTTTTCATAATTTTGTTTAAAATTATTAATTTCTGCCCTCGAAACAATGTCAATGGGTGCTTCCACATATAATGCATTATATGAGTTTCTTATATCTTCATCCAAATTATATGATGTTCCAATTATAACTGCTTTCTTTCCTTTTGATGCCAAATAATTATTCAAATCAAAGTATTTGCTTATATCATTTCCATGCGTGGATGCATCCCAAAAAATAGCAACATTCACATCATCACACCACGAACAAAATTGTTCTATATCTTCACGATGTGGCTCTGTGGTTTTCCCGTCTATAAATAATACAGGATATTTTTTTTGCACTTTAATCCTATAAGCCAGACTCGCTAATGCTACCGATTTTCCAGTTCCCGTTTGTCCATAGAGAATAATCGGCTTCTTAAATAATGAGTCACTATTTAAAATACCTATAATATCATTAAACGCAATATTCTCATATTCTCTAACTATATTCATCCCATAATAAAACGCTTCCCATACCGGTTCCATTGATGATCTATATAAAAAATCCCTAAATAGTTCTTTTTCTTCCGACGATGAAATAGCATCAAATTCAAACCGAAAATCATCTAATACTTTACAAGTTCTTGAAATATTTTTCAATTTCTTTCTAGGAAATACCCTTCGTTCTCCTGCAATCGAAATAATTAAATCATTCGTGTTTATATTTTCCACATAGTTTTCTAGCAATCCGGCTGTTTCTGCTTCTTCTAAAATAGATATTAATGAATCTTTTATTGGTACAATAATTCCATCTTTGACTAATTTTTCGATGTATTTGCTCTGTAGATATTCATCTTTAAGTCCAAAATAGAAAACCTGTTCTTTTGCAAGTTTTTTACACGCAGCAAACAGAACATCATCCTTCATCCAATCCTTATCATAGTCATAGCCAAGAAGTGACGCATTTGCTGTATATGTTGAAAAATCAAAAATAGAGCATGGCGGTTTTATTTCATCCATACTTTGATTTAAGCAGCCATACAAATATGAAATGTGAAGAATCTGTTTGCTTTTAAAATTGTATGGCAAGCCTTTTCCATACTGATAAATTGGTTGTATCTCTCTCATTTCAAGCCGCAACATTTTTTCAACGAAATAGTCTACAGAAGTTGTAATGATTCCATTCCACTGTATTTTTGAAAGATATTTACCCCAATCAGGTAATGTAACATAATCTGCCTCTGTTTGTAGCCACTGAAGTGTATCTTCAACATTGTTTGAAAGTTC
>CAJTNT010000026.1 GCA_910577785.1 uncultured Lachnospiraceae bacterium
GGGATTACGACCCCTTATTTAAGTGCGTCCCAAATTTACTCTATTTTTCACTCTTTTGCTCCTTTTGCTTCCGTTGGTGTTTGGTTCGGCATCTTCATGGCCAATAATGACATTATAGCACAATTTCTATCTATTTAAAGGATGACTTGGAAGAATACCTGATCAATGTCATCCTGGTCAATGCCCAGGTATTGCCGGGTCACCTGGAAGGAAGAGTGGTTGAAAATATCCATCAGGAGGGCAGGCTGTATGCCCATTTTCCATGCATGGTAGCCAAAGGTCTTACGCAGGGTATGGCAGCCAATCTCTGTCTCCAGGTGCAGCGCCTGCCCAGCGGCGTTCAGGATGCGGAAAGCCTGGGAGCGGCTTAGGGGGCTTTTCCTGCCTTGCCCAGGGAAGAGGGCATCCGTCCCCTTTACATTGGCGAGGCTGTTTTTGTAGAGCGCCAGGGCGCTGATCGCACCAGGGTTGAGGGCGGCGCGTGAGGGTTTCTTGGTTTTTTGCTCTATGATGGGGATGTGTTTCAGGAAGCGGTTGTGGGTGAAATCGTAGATGTCTGCCCATGTCAGGGACAGTAAGTCGCCAATCCGGAGGGCAGAGTTAATGCCCAGGCATAGCAGGGCATAGTTGCGTAAGCTTGGCTTTTCGTATAGGAAATAGCGTTTCAGCGCTTCAATGTCTTCCGTTTTGCGGATTGGCTGTGTTGTACTCATAGTGACCCCCCTGTTCTTGTCAGATGTATGTTTTTCATGGATTCAGAAGCCTCCTGCTTCGGTGCCTGCCTTCCTGGCAGGGGTGATGTTATGTGTTTTTGGGTGGCAGCATGGCGGCTGCATTTGTGTGGCTGCATCAGGGACGTGCATGGCGGCTGCCATGCGTTGGCGTAAAGGGTGCGGGGCATATTGTCCTTGTACGCATTAAGCATAGCATAGTAGTGGCTGGGATGCAAGGGATATTCTGCGAGGTGATATGGGAGGGGATGGAAAAAGTTACTTTTCATGAGGGGGAGTGGCAGCACGAGCCGCTGCGGAAGTGGGAAGGCCGCAACAGCTTGAAAACGTGAAATTCCCTTGCAGGATTAGTGTTATTATATGGAAAAAGGATGCCAGGAGTAGTGGCATCCTTTCCCTAAAAATATAAAAGTGATTACTGGAGCAGCGACAGAACGCCCTGTGTTGCCTGGTTTGCCTGTGCAAGCATAGACTGGCCAGCCTGTGCAAGGATGTTGTTCTTGCTGTATTCTACCATCATTTCTGCCATATCGGTATCGCGGATGCGGGACTCGGCAGCGGTGGTGTTCTCTACAATATTATCCAGGTTTGCGATGGTATGCTCCAGGCGGTTCTGGACTGCACCGAGGGCAGAACGCTGGGCGGATACCTTAGAGATAGCGTCTGCGATGGCATCGATGGCGTAGGTTGCGGCATTGCCGCTGTCATCAGAAATGCTTAAGCCTTTTACGCCAAGGCCTGCGGCGTCCATGGCCTCAATGTCGATGGTAATCTTGTTGGTCATATCTGCGTCGGAGCCTACATGGAGGTTGAAGGACAAAGCTTCTTTTGCCTCTACCGTACCCTGGGTAATGGTGTATTTGCCATTTCCATCGTTGGATACAGTAGCTGCTACATCGGTGCCGATGCTGGAAGCTTTCTGCAGCTCGTCTGCAATCATGTCATAAGCTTTCTTAGCGCTGATTACCTTTTCATTGCTCTCTGGGAGGGCGATGTCGCCGATGACAGTATTGAAATTTGTCCCATCTGTGCTGACCCTATCCCCGTCATGGATTTTTGATAAGATAGCATCTTTTGTGAGTTTGAATGCCTCTTCATCTACATCTGCTTCATCAACAATGGTATATACCTTTTGCTCTACGCCGCTTCCAATGGTAACAGTGCCGCCAACAGCTAAAGCATCTATTGCGTCATATACATCTTTAGCAGCTGATGGAGCTGCTTCTGTTGCTTTTGTGGTCTCGCCATTAATTGTGACGCTGTCGCCTGTTGAAAGTACTGCGCCTGTCGTTCCGCCCGTGTTTGCTCCGGCTTTGGCAAGGGTTTCTGCATCTAAATTCTTGAGTTGGGCTGAACTTATCTCTCCCTTTGAGAGGGAAGCGACAATTATTGTGGAAGTGACCACGGCTGTATCAGCAGCAGTAGCACTAGTTTTGTCTGTTACATTGGTATGGAATTTACTACTGGTAACTTGCTTTCCATCTGCTAAGGCTGTATCAATTATTTTCTGCAAATCAACTACTGTGTATTGATCTGTAGCAGCATTTGTCGTAGCTGCAACTGTATAAGTTTTTGCTCCGATAGATACGGTATCACCAGTTGCCCAGTTGATGTCAGCAGCGGCTATTTTGTCTGTTAATGTATAGGTATTACCATTAAATGTTACACTGTCTCCTGCGGTCATTGCAGCTGTTTTGAAAACGGCATCTGTGGATATTTTATACCCATCCGTAGAAGTATTCAACTCCCCAGCCTCAATATGGTTCGCAGAAGTCCCAATGGTATACTCTTCCCCGGCAATTGTAATCTTATCGCCGTTTTTCAGGGGCTTATCTACTTCAAAGCTAGTAATTCCACCGCCTTTATCGGTAAGCTTGCCTTTGATTCCGGCGTCATGGGCTGCGATGGTCTGGGTTCTGGTGGCGCCGCCCTTGTCGCCTTTGAGCAGGTAGATTTCATTAAATTTGGTTGTCTCGGCAACGCGGTCAATTTCTGTTGTCAGCTGCTCGATTTCTGCATTGATGGCATCGCGGTCAGCTTCGGAATTTGTCCCGTTTGCAGCCTGCGTAGCCAGCTCATTCATACGCTGCAGCATGGAATGCACTTCGGTCAGTGCGCCTTCTGCGGTCTGTACGGCGGAGACGCCGTCCTGGGCGTTGGTGGAAGCGCGGTCTAAGCCACGGATCTGTTTCCTCATTTTCTCGGAAATGGACAGTCCTGCTGCATCGTCTGCTGCGCGGTTAATCTTGTAGCCAGAAGCTAACTTTTCTGTTGTCTTGGACTGTGAGCCGGTGATAACGCCGAGCATCCTGTTTGCGTTCATTGCCTGCATGTTGTGTTGTACTACCATAATTTTTTCCTCCTTGATTTCTATGGTGTGGGTTGCCTGCGCCCGGGTGTGTTTTGCCTTGGGTTAGGGGGCAGGCCTGGGCTGGCGCCTGGTTTCCAGGCGGAGCCGGATGCCGCAAATCCGTTTGCGCACATCAGTGTTAAGTTGCATTCCCTCAAAAAGGGTATTTATAATAAGCAGAGCCAGCAGTGCTTAGAACTTTTACTGAGGCTGTGCGTTATTACCGTTTTCTGTTTGTGTGCTGCCGCATTAGTACCTCTGCCCGGCTGCCCGTTCCTCCCGGCGGATCCGTTTGCGTTCCGCCATAAGGATGGATTTGATTTTTTCCTGTGCTTCTGGGGAAATTTTTCGGTCCCTGTGGTGCTTCACCTCGTTCCCAGGGTCTGCGGCCATTCCGTAACGTTCCAGCGCCTCGCTGCGGACAATGTTGTAGGCCTTGGGCGCGTCAATCAGGACACGCATATTGTTGGAGCTGCCCCCTGTGAACACCAGCTTGATGTCGTCCCCAATCAGCACATATTCCCCTGCCTTCACGGATAGTTTCAGCATAATAAAACCTCCTGTTCTCTTCCGGGATTCCCGTGGTAAAAGCTTCCTGGCTTCTGCCAAGCCATTGGCCAATGAAAAGGGTTAAGGAACGGTCAAGAAATTAAAAGTTATTTCTTGATAGTTCTTAACTGCAACAATTCTTAGAAAAATGTTGCAGTTTTAGGGCGGTTTTTATGGGGAAATAAGGGGTAGATTGGCTTATGGTGCAGCCTAGGGAGGGTTTTTGCCTGTTTTTTTGGAAAAAAATGGATAAGAATGTAGGATTTCTGCTTTTATTTCCAGAGAATTATAAAAAAGTGGATTTTATAACTAAAGTTTTTCCAGTATGCTCCGATATACAATCTGTAAATAAACAAATAAAAAAACTGCAACATTTTTCTAAGAAATGTTGCAGTTTTTGTTTGTTAGGCTTTCGCCATATAACAGGAATTTCAAAGGAGTTTTTATGGATATATACACGATTTTGTCAACAATTTTCAGATATTCGCTGCTGGCGTTGGGTGGCATTGCAGCGCTCGTTCCGCTGTATGCAGCAGGTTTTCTGATTTATAAAAAGGTGTTTCACGGAACAAAATAATTACAGATCGGGCAATGGATTTCCCTGATTCTTTTGTCCGGCTGGCTGCTGCTTGTTCTGGGGCTGACCACCTTCAGCAGAGGAGCAAATTTTGGCGCTTCCGTCAATCTCTCCCTGTTCAGCGGTTATATCAACGAAACGGATTACAGTTGGGAAACCAATATTTATGCTATGAAATAGGTAAAAGATTATGGGGGCATTCCATGAATTTACAGAGAGTGAGCTGAGAGAAGCAAAAAGGCAGATTGATTCCACGCTGCACAAATTAAGGGAAACCGTCAAAACCTTTGAAGCAAAGGAAAATGTTCAGCGGTACAAGTCGCAGATCACATTGGCAAATAGGAGAATGGAAGCCTTTGAAATTGCCAACGCTCTGATCGAGGCAGAGTTGAAAAAATAAAACATATAGGAGGTAGCCATGGCAGTATTTTTTTACGGCTGTATCGCATTGGACGGATATTTAGCCACAAAGGAGCATGGGCTGAACTGGCTGTATGATACCGGAAGCCCGGAGGAAACAAGCTGTGATGAATTTTACAGTCACATGGATGTTGTGCTGATGGGACGCCAAACCTTCGAGGAAATATGTGTTCACCCACAGGGAGCTTGCCTGTCCCGGCTTTACAGGAGTCAATGGCAATCCTGTGGAATTTGTAAAAGAGCTGGGAAATAACCGCAACATCTGGGTGGTGGGCGGAAATACCATTCTTGCCCCGCTATTGGATCAGAATATGGTGGACTGCCTTATCGTTCAGGTGGCTCCTGTGCTGTTGGGCGCAGGAATCCCCCTGTTTACACAGAAAGAAACCTTGCACCGCTTCCATTTGGAATCCGTCCGGCAATACGGGCAGTTCGCAGAGTTGGTATATTGCCGAAAAACTAAGGAGGATAAGGGCTATTCGGGTAAGGGCGCCAGACAGCTCAATACTCCAGCTTGGCTTTCAGCAGCGCAAGCCCCAGATAGACCATGCAGCAGAATGCCCCTGACAGGCGGATGATATCCGCAACGGGACAGACGGCCGTAAGCCCGCTGACGAGGAATGCCCCAATCGGCGTCGCCGCGCTTGCGCCTGCATTGAAGATGGCACTGACCCGCGCCAGGTATTCCTGCCGGACGGCCTTCATAAACTGGACGCGCAGCGTTGCGGACAGGAAGCCGGTGGAGAAGCCGATTAGGAAGGCATTTGCAATGGTCATCCCATAGATGGCAGCCACCGGAAGCCCCAACTCCCCAGGCAAGGCAATGCAGTAAATACTGGCTCCTGTCAGCAGGCCGAAGCTTACCACCTGTGTGCGGACATGCAGGCGTGTGCCAAGGAAAGGAAAGGCAAAGGCGCCAGCCCCCATCCCAAGGGTAAAGACAATGGAAAAGGCGCTTAAGAGCCCGCTCCCCTGCCCCAGGACATCCTGGATTAAGGGCATCTGCAGGGAGTTGAGGGGCGTGAAAGCCAGGTTGATAAAGGCAGCCAGCAGGCAGAAATTGCGGATGACAGGCTGCCCCTTCAGGTACAGTAGGCCGCCGCGCAGTGTCTCAAAATACGCCCTTGCCTGCCCTGAGCCTTTTGGCAGGCTGTTGCCTTCCTCTATCCGCAGGAGGCTTAAAATACAGGCGGAGCCAAAAAAGGAAATGCCGTCAATGGCAATCGCAGCCCCAATGCCGAAGAGCCCGATAATGATGCCTGCCGCGCCTAACCCGATAAGCTCCACGGCAGAGCTGAGGGTAGAGTGCAGGGAAGTCCCGTATTCATAATATTTTTCCTCCAGCGCCAGGGGCGTGACAGCCATCCCCGCAGGCAGGCGGAAGGCCTCTACGCTGGAATTGATGAGGGTAAATCCAAGGAGCAGCCAGGGGCTTAAGCTGTCCGTCACATACAAAAGCGCAATGCCTGCCGTCAGGCTCCCGCGGATGACATCTGTAATGACCATCAGCCGTTTCTTTTTCATCCCTTCCACCAGCGCCCCAGCAAACGGCTGCAGAAATACCGATGGGAGCTGGTTGACGGCAGCCACAATCGCCGACCAGGCGGCGCTCCCCGTGATTGCATAGACCAGCCAGGTAAAGGCAATGGCGTCCACCGAGTCGCCAAAGCGGTTAATCAGGCTTGCAATGATAATTTTTAAGTATTCTCTCTGATGGAAGACATCCCGATAGCCAATCGTTTCTGTGCTGATTTTTGCGTCTGTGCTAGTTTTTACGTCTGTTTTTTCTTTCATCGTCTTGTTCATACTTTCCTCCGTCCTGTATGCTGTAATTTTGCTTATTTTTAGCATCGTCTTTTCAAACTTCCCATCTGCCCTGCAGAACCATAAACTTGATACATCATTGCTTGCTTTATAATATATCATAGTTATCAAACTGTAGTAGTTAAATGTATATCTAATATAAAAAGATTATAATCAAATATTTGACAAATGTCAATCTTTAAATTAGATATAAATCTAATTTTGTAAAATATCATAGAAATATGTTCTGCAAAACTTGTAAGATTGCCTGGAAGTGTCGTTGCTTTTCACGGAAGGGGGGACTTCATCCCATTAGGAAATGATTTCTAATGAAGCAATGGAAGCAGAAAAAGAGGGCGTAAGCCTTAATCAGTTAGCATTATACAAATTGGCACTTTATTAATAACACAAAAGGCAGGGAATCAACTCCCTGCCTTTGCTTATATTAGGATCTACGCTGACAAGCAACATCAACGCAAACCTTTATAAATATGCTATTTCCTAGAACTTCCCAGCCTTCGCCGCTTCCTCGATGGATACGGCGACAGCTACGGTAGCGCCTACCATTGGGTTATTGCCCATGCCGATTAAGCCCATCATTTCCACATGTGCCGGGACAGAGGAAGAGCCTGCGAACTGTGCGTCAGAGTGCATGCGTCCCATGGTGTCTGTCATGCCATAGGAAGCCGGGCCTGCCGCCATGTTGTCCGGATGGAGCGTACGGCCTGTGCCGCCGCCGGAAGCAACGGAGAAGTACTTCTTGCCCTGCTCAACGCATTCTTTCTTGTAAGTGCCTGCCACAGGATGCTGGAAACGTGTGGGGTTGGTGGAATTGCCAGTGATGGATACGCCAACGTTCTCATGATGCATAATGGCAACGCCTTCCTGCACATCGTCTGCGCCGTAGCATTTTACGGTAGCGCGCAGGCCGTCAGAATATGCCTTCTCATAAACAACGTTTAATTTGGCCTCTTTGTAGTCATACTGTGTCTCTACAAAGGTAAAGCCGTTGATACGGGAAATAATCTGTGCGGCGTCTTTGCCAAGGCCGTTTAAGATCACGCGCAGCGGCTTCTGGCGTACTTTGTTAGCCTTCTCAGCGATGCCGATAGCGCCTTCTGCGGCGGCGAAGGACTCATGCCCTGCCAGGAAGCAGAAGCATTCTGTCTCTTCTTCCAGCAGCATCTTGCCCAGGTTGCCATGGCCGAGGCCTACCTTCCTGTGGTCTGCAACGGAGCCTGGGATGCAGAAAGCCTGCAGGCCTTCCCCAATGGCTGCGGCTGCATCGGCAGCCCTCTTTGCGCCTTTTTTGATGGCGATGGCTGCGCCTACGGTGTATGCCCAGCAGGCGTTCTCAAAGCAGATGGGCTGGATCTTCTTAACCTGCTCATATACGTCAAGCCCAGCGTCCTTGGTGATTTTCTCAGCCTCTTCGAGGGAGCTGATTCCATAATTATTTAAAACAGAATTGATCTGGTCAATCCTTCTTTCATATGATTCAAATAAAGCCATTTGAAATGTCCTCCTATCTTTTTGACTATTCTACACGTGGGTCAATAATCTTAGCGGCGTCTGCCACACGGCCATACTGGCCTTTTGCCTTTTCCCAAGCAGTATTGGGGTCGTCGCCCTTCTTGATGAAGTCAGTCATCTTGCCAAGGCTTACGAACTGGTAGCCGATGACCTCGTCGTCAGCGTCTAAGGCGATGCCTGTTACATAGCCCTCTGCCATTTCCAGATAGCGGACACCCTTTTCCTTGGTGGCATACATGGTGCCGACCTGGGAGCGGAGCCCCTTGCCCAGATCCTCTAAGCCAGCGCCTACGGCCAGTCCATCGTCAGAGAACGCGCTCTGAGTACGCCCATAGACAATCTGTAAGAACAGTTCCCTCATGGCCGTGTTGATGGCGTCACAGACAAGGTCCGTGTTCAGCGCCTCCAGGATTGTCTTGCCCTGCAGAATCTCTGCTGCCATTGCTGCGGAGTGGGTCATTCCGGAACATCCGATGGTCTCTACCAGGGCTTCCTCAATCACGCCGTTCTTTACATTCAGCGAAAGCTTACATGCGCCCTGCTGGGGAGCACACCAGCCGATGCCGTGCGTAAAACCGGAAATATCTTCAATTTTCTTGGAATGAACCCATTTTCCCTCTTCCGGGATTGGAGCTGGCTCATGCTTTGCGCCCTTGGCTACAGGACACATGTTTTCAACTTCCTTCGTGTAAATCATTTTAAGACTCCTTTCATTATGTACATTTTTTTCATGTTAAAACAAGGGTTTGTATTTAACATACCTAACCATATTTAACCATATTTTGTCGAAATAGTCTAGTGGTTTTTTTAAAAAGGGTAGGGTAACTTTGCCAGGGGATTTTGATGGGAGATTTCTTATAGGATTGGGGAGTTTCCCTTGCAGGGCGGAAACGCTTCCAGGACGTGAAAAATAAGGGGAGAAGGAAAAATTTTTGAAAAAAATTTAATTTGGCCTTGCATTTTGTGATATTTATGGTATACTGATAGCCATGGGGCATTAGCGCAGTTGGGAGCGCGCCACACTGGCAGTGTGGAGGCCGTGGGTTCGAGTCCCATATGCTCCATTTATTATTTTCAGGAGAAAGAGCCATAAGCCAAGGATTTTTAGTAAAATCAATGGGTTATGGCTCTTTTTACTTAGCCTTCCGTTGGCTGTCATCTTGCGTTTAAGCCGTTTACAAAGGCCAGGTAGCAGGCGAAATCCCCCATCCGTTTCCTGTTGTAGGGGTTGTCTTCTTCATAGCCCAAGCAATCGCGCCATGTTGCGTCCTTGCCCTGCATCCTGACATATCTTGCAAGCATATTGAATTTTATGATTATGGAATCATGGCAGGATGTCCTTTTGGAATCACGTTCCGCTTTTTCTTCACGGTTAAGCAGCAGCCATTCTGTCCGTATAGCCGCGTATTTCGTCGCAGTATCCACCAATTCCCCATAAATTTCGATTGCATCTGCATCTGTCCCGATGTCTGAAATCATTTTGTTGTGGATATCCTGCATCTTTTCCAGCGTAAGGCTGCATTCTGTATACAGATATTCCTCATAGGTTGTTATCATACAATTCTCCTTTATGCGGTAATTCCTTTATCAGCCGTCATCCTGTTATCCCTTCGCCTACACGGAGTTCTTAATCTGCTCGAACTGCCTGCGCACGCCGGGGAGGGACAGCAGCAGGAGGGTAAGGGCGGCTTCTGTCAGCACATAGCTTGCGTTGTAGAGGAGCGTCCCCCATACGGCGATGGTATTCCCCTTGAGGCTGCCTACATAAGAGGTAAAGAAAATAAGCCCCGAAACCTCATGGAAGAAAAGCCTGCCGAAGACGCCTGCCAAGTACCCTAAGATTAGTCCATGCTTCCTGTGGCAGAAAAAGCCCGAAAGCCCCAGTGCGCCAAATGCCAGCGGATAGTCCAGGAAAAACTGGGCAGGGTGTATGAAAAATGGCTCAAAGATAAACTGCAGCAGGCCGGATGCCACGCCGGCGGCTATCCCCGCCTTCCATCCATAGCAGTACCCCACCATGCTGATGACCAGCATGCTGCCCAAGGTAATGCAGCCGCCATTTGGCAGGCTGGGCAATTTAATGAAGGCAACAATCACGACAGATAATGCGATTGCCATGCCAGAAAAAGCGATTTGCTTTGCCTTCCCCATAAGAATTCCTCCTTCTGTCAGGTGTAAGCTTTTTTGGATCCAAAGCCAAACCTATGATACAATACACCTGACAGAAATTCAAGTTATTTTTTAGCGGATGTCCAAGTCTGGCGGCACGTCAATCTCATCGGAGACGTATTTGCCGTTCTTCTTGCGCTGCCTGACGCATTCGGACAGGAGGTACTCAATCTGGCCGTTTACAGAGCGGAAATCATCCTCTGCCCAGGCTGCGATTGCATCATACAGCTTCTTGGAAAGCCGCAGCGGGATCTGTTTTTTTGGATTGTCTGCCATAGGCGATTAATAGAGGCTCCCGGAATTTACCACTGGCTGTGCGTCATGGTTCCCGCAGAGTACCACCAGCAGATTTGACACCATCGCAGCCTTCCGCTCCTCGTCCAATTCGACAATCTTATGTTCATTTAAGTGCGCGAGGGCCATCTCCACCATGCCGACAGCGCCGTCGACAATCATCTTGCGGGCGTCAATAATGGCGGAGGCCTGCTGGCGCTGGAGCATGACGGCGGCAATCTCAGGCGCGTAGGCCAGATGCGTGATGCGCGCTTCTACCACCTCAATGCCAGCCTCATTGACACGTGCCTGGATCTCCTCGCGGATGCGTGCGGCGACAATCTCGCTGGAGCCGCGCAGGCTGCCTTCATCGGCAACGCCGTCTCCCGTGGTGTCCACGTTGGGGGCAACGTCATAAGGGTAGATCCGCACAATATTGCGCAGGGCGCTGTCACATTGGAGGGAGAGGAATTCCTTGTAATTGTCCACGTTGAAGACCGCCTTTGCCGTGTCCTGGATGCGCCAGGTGACGGCGATGCCGATTTCAATGGGATTGCCCAGGCAGTCGTTGATTTTCTGGCGGCTGTTGTTAAGGGTCATGATTTTCAGGGAAATCTTGTTGGAGAGGGATGCGAGATCCGCTGCGGTATTCTGTGCCGCAGAGCCGTTCTTCACATCCCCGCTCTGGTTCAGCTTGGTCTTGGCGGCTGGGTTTACGGCGGAGCAGAAGGGGTTCACAAAATAGAACCCAGGCTCCTTAATCGTGCCGATGTACTTCCCGAACAGGGTAAGCACCAGGGCTTCTTGGGGGCGCAGCACCTTTAAGCCGGGCCAGAGGAGCCAGGTAGTGGCCAGCAGGAAGATGCAGGGCGCCATCAGGGCATAGATTTCCTGGGTTGCGCCCCATACGGTGCCTGCGATTGCCGCGGCGTAGATAAGGAGTGAGAGCAGCAGGACTGCCATCCCATGTTTTCCCATTGTCAATGTCTTTTCCTTCATAATGAACACATCCTTTCTTTTTGATATGATTATGATATCATAACAATACCATTTTGGCAAGAGGGATTTTAAAAAAAGAAGAAAACCTTGACAAGGTGGGAAAGATAGGGCAGACTAACTATAGAAGAGTTGATTGAGAGAATAGACAAAAGCGGAGGGTAAGCTAAGATGACATTAAAGGAATTGGCAATTGGGGAATCAGCAGTCATTGTCTCAGTAGGGGGAGAGGGTGCGCTGCGGCAGCATTTTCTGGATATGGGGGTCATCCCAGGCGCGGAGGTGACGCTGGTGAAGTATGCTCCGATGGGGGATCCGATGGAGCTGCGCATCCATGGGTATGAGCTGACGCTGCGGCTTGCGGACGCGCAGCAGATTGAGGTGCAGGCTGCGGCGGGCAGGGAGGAAGAGAAAGGGCGTCAGAAAAAGGAAGAGGGGGCAAAGAAAGGGCGCGGAGGGAAGAAGCGCCGCGCAGAGCGGCAGCACCCTGGATTGGGGGAAGGGGGGAAGTACCATGTAAAGGCGGACGAGCGCCCGCTGCAGGAAGGGAGCGTGCTGTCCTTTGCCCTTGCGGGCAACCAGAACTGCGGCAAGACGACGCTGTTTAACCAGCTGACCGGAGCCAACCAGCATGTGGGGAATTTCCCGGGGGTGACCGTGGACAGGAAAAGCGGGGCCATCAAGGGGCATCCAGAGACGGAGGTGACAGACCTGCCGGGCATTTACTCGCTGTCGCCTTACAGCAGCGAGGAAATCGTCTCCAGGCAGTTCATTATCCATGAGAAGCCGACGGGGATTATCAATATTGTGGATGCCACAAACATTGAGCGCAACCTCTACCTGACGATGCAGCTGATGGAGCTGGGAATTCCGATGGTGCTGGCGCTGAATATGATGGATGAGATGCGGGGCAACGGCGGGGCAGTCCACATCAATGAGATGGAGGAGCTGCTGGGCATCCCAGTAGTCCCTATTTCAGCGGCCAAAAATGAAGGCATCGGCGAGCTGGTCAGCCATGCGCTCCATGTGGCCAAATATCAGGAGCGCCCAGGGCGCACGGATTTCTGCGACAAGGACGCGCATGGCGGAGCCGTACATCGCTGCCTGCATGGGATTATGCACCTGGTAGAAGACCATGCCAGGGAGGCAGGGATCCCGGTGCGCTTTGCGGCCAGCAAGCTGGTGGAAGGGGATGGCCGGGTGCTGGAGGCGCTTCGGCTTTCCCAGAATGAAGAGGAAATGCTGGAACACATCATCACACAGATGGAGGAAGAGCGCGGAATGGACCGGGCGGCGGCCATTGCGGACATGCGCTATTCTTTTATCCAGAAGCTGTGTGAAGAGACGGTTGTCAAGCCCAGGGAAAGCAGGGAGCATGAGCGCAGCCGCAGGCTGGACCGTTTCCTGGTGGGGAAATATACGGCAATCCCAGCCTTTGTGGGCATTATGGCGCTGGTGTTCTGGCTGACCTTCAGCGTGATTGGCGCATGGATGCAGGAGGCGCTGGAGGCCGGGATTGGCATGCTGACCGGCTATGTGGACCGTGCGCTGGCGGCAGGGGGCGTCAATGAGGCGCTGCATTCCCTGGTGGTTGACGGGATATTCAACGGCGTGGGGAGCGTGCTGAGTTTTGTGCCGGTCATTGCGGTGATGTTCTTCTTCCTCTCCATCCTGGAGGACAGCGGCTATATGGCGCGGGTGGCCTTTGTAATGGACAAGCTGCTGCGCAAGATTGGCCTTTCCGGCCGCAGCATTGTGCCGATGCTGGTCGGCTTTGGCTGCACGGTTCCTGGCGTGATGGCAAGCCGTACGCTGCCTTCGGAACGGGATCGGAAGATGACCATCCTCCTGACGCCTTTTATGAGCTGCACGGCCAAGCTGCCGATTTATGGGTTCTTTACGGCGGCATTTTTCCCGAAATACGGCGGGCTTGTGATGGTAGCCTTGTATTTTACAGGGATTGCCGTATCGGTGCTGGTAGCGCTGGTGTCGAAGCATTTTGCCTTCCGGGGGGAGGCGGTGCCTTTTGTGATGGAGCTTCCGAATTACCGCATGCCGGGGGCGAAGAATGTCCTGCGGCTGATGTGGGATAAGGCCAAAGATTTCCTGCAGCGGGCGTTTACCGTGATTTTCATTGCTACGATTGTGGTATGGTTTTTACAGACCTTCGACTTTGGGCTGAATATCGTAGAGGATTCCCAGGACAGCATGCTGGCCATGGCGGCAGGGGCGGTTGCGCCGGTATTTGCGCCCCTTGGCTTTGGCGATTGGCGGATTTCCACTGCGCTGATGACAGGCTTTATGGCCAAAGAGAGCGTGGTCTCCACTTTAAATGTGCTGTTCGGCGGCCAGGAGGCGCTGCTGGCCGCCATTTCCCCAGTGGCTGCAGCCTCCATCCTGGTATTCTGCCTGCTGTACACCCCATGCGTGGCTGCAGTTGCATCCATACGGCAGGAGCTGGGGTGGAAATGGGCATTGGGCGTAGTCGCGGAGCAGTGCCTGGTAGCATGGGCCTGCGCGTTTTTGGTGAGCCTGGCAGGGGGGCTGCTGTTCTGATGCAAATGTAAAATGTAAATGGAAGTGTTTAATATAGAAAAAAGAAAAAGAAATCGCAGCTTAGACAAAGGTAACTCTATTTGGGATAGAGTGTGGAAAAATTACGTGGTGTGGTTTGGAGAAGGACAGAAGGGAAAGGAGAATGGTATGGCAGGGAAGAGGATTTGTAGTGTCTGGCTTATTATGGCGCTGTTATGTACCTGGGCATTCTGGGAGCCTGCCTTGGCTGGACAGCAGGAGGCAGGGCAGGATAGGGAAGAAATGGCAGAAGGATTCCAGGGTTTTGCGCCATCTGATCCGGAAACGGGAAGGGAACAGCAGGGACAGGAAGGAAATCCGGAAACGGGAAGGGAACAGCAGGAGCAGGAAGGAAATCCGGAAACGGGAAATGGACAGCAGGGGCAGGAAGGAAATCCGGAAACGGGAAGGGAACAGCAGGGGCAGGAAGGAAATCCGGAAACAGGTGGGAAGCAGCTGGAAGCAGGCTCGGAAAAAAGCGGGGCTCCAAAAGATGGGGAAGCCAATCAAGAGGAACGGGCAGACGCAGAAGCAGCCAGCCTGGGACAGCCGAAAGCAGCGGTGGAAGGTTTCTGGGATTCTGAGACGTCTAAGCAGGAAACGCCTTCCAAGGATCAGGAATCCTATCCCGGCCGAAAGGCCGCCGGGAATGTGACAGCAAGCGGCAGATGCGGCAGATCTTTGGAATGGAGCCTGTCAGAGGGGGTTCTTACTATTAGCGGCAAGGGGGCAATGGAAGATTATAGGGAAGGTTTTGCGCCATGGAAGAAGTATCAGGCAGCCATCACCAGGGCAGAGCTGCAGGAAGGCGTTACCAATATTGGTACATACGCATTTGCGGGCTGCACAGAGCTGGTGACGGTAAGTATGTCGGCAACGGTTTCCAGCATCCAGATGCGTGCCTTCTGGAATTGCACTAGCCTGCAAAGCATTTCCCTTTCCCCGGCGTTGATTTCCATCTGGAACCATGCGTTTTCCGGGTGCAGCAGCCTGAAAGAAATCTGTATTCCGGCATCCCTTCGGAATATTGGATACCAGGCATTTGAAGGATGCACTGGGATGGAGAGGTTTTCGGCAGAGGAGGGAAGCCGCTATTATACGGCGAAGGAAGGGGTGCTGTTTGGCGCGGGGATGGAGGAGCTGATTGCCTACCCGCCCGCTTCTTTGGCCAAATCCTATACCGTTCCCAGGCAGGTCAGAAAAATTGCTGCCCAGGCCTTCCGAAGGTGCCAGAACCTGGAGACGGTAACGCTGCCCGAAGGGCTGGGCACGATAGAAGATGAGACATTTTGCCAGTGTGGAAGCCTGAAAGAGGCTGTCCTCCCAGCTTCTGTTACGTCTATTGGCAGTTCTGCGTTCCGTGAGTGTACCGCCCTGAAAAAGGTAACGCTGTCCTCTGCCTTGGAGGAAATCAGAGAGTATGCGTTTTCTGACTGCAGGAACCTGGCAGACATTGTGATCCCGGAAGGCGTAACGTCCATCGGAGATTATGCCTTCCAAAAATGCCTGTGCCTGCGCAAGGTAGTTCTCCCAGCATCCGTTGCCAGCACCGGGCTTTCCGTCTTCCGTTTCTGCAGGAGCCTGGAACGCATTTCCATCTACAATAAAAACTGCCAGATTCAGGACGTCGATGATTTTGTCCATGATAAGACCGAGATTTATGGGCGCAAAGGCTCCACGGCGGAGCGCTATGCCAAGAAATACAAGCGTATTTTTGTGGTGATTGGCAGCAAGGCGGCCAAAAAAGTCACCATCAGCAAGAAAAAGCTAAGTCTGAAAGAAGGTAAATCCGTGACGCTGAAAGCCAAGGTATCGCCGTCAGGCGCGGCTCAGAAAGTCACTTGGATTTCCAGCGATCCATCCGTGGCCTCCGTTTCCGCCAAAGGCAAGGTCAAGGCAAAATCAGACGGGATTGTGACCGTAATGGCGCGGACAGGAAATGGGAAGCTTGCAGCCTGCGAAGTGACGGTTATCGGCAAGAACCGTAAATTTTACAATGTTATCGACACGGCCAGCCGCCAGAATTACCTAACCGTAACAGAGACTGCCCTTTCCGGCTTGACAGCCACATCTTCTGGCTATATGAGCGTCACGGCCATGAAGCAGAGCTATAGCTATGAGCGAAAAAAAGCCTTCTATTCGAAAAACCGCTATCAAGGGATCCTGGTGGAATATTACAATAAATCCTTCCGGCGGATTAAAAAGAAGAAAATACCGATGGAATTGAGTAAATATGGCGGCTTTTATGCCGCAAAGGACGGTTATTACCTGGTATTCGGCCAGGACAACCCCAAGGAGAATGAGGATGTGGAGGTCTTGCGCATTGTAAAATACAGCAAGAAGTGGAAACGCCTCTGTGCGGCATCCCTAAGGGGGGCGGATACCTGCAGTATTTTTCTGAGCGGAAGCCTGCGCATGACGGAGTATGGCGGCCGCCTGATTATCCGCACCTGCCATAGCATGTATGACAGGGGCGACGGAATACACCACCAGGGGACGCTGACGGTGGCGGCGAACTTGTCCGACCTCAAGGAGATGATCTGGTATGATTTTGATGTCAGCCATTCTTTCAACCAGTTTATCCTGGCAGATGACGCAGGGCACCTGGTTACCTTGGATCATGGGGATGCAAACCCGCGTTCAGCCGTGCTGAAGGAGTACAACGCCAGGGAATTGGCGGCCGGAGGATATGAGGATCTGTATTTTTCCTCTGAGCAGATCCATACGCTGGAATACCCCGACTATAAAAACCGCCATTACAACAATACAGGCGCATCCATCGGGGGATTGAGTTACTCCAAAACGCATTACCTGACGGCAGGCAACTCTGTTGCCCATAATAAGAAATTTGAGAAGAACAGCACAAGGAATATCTATATCTCGGTAACGCCGCGCAAACAGCCGTCTACCGCCTCCACCAAAGTAAAATGGATTACCTCCTATAAGGAAGGCGGCAAGGTTTCTGCCTCTACGCCACAGCTTGTCCGGCTGTCCGCAGATTCCTTCCTCCTGCTCTGGGAGCGGATTTACCAGAAGAAGGTAGGGAAAATCAGCTACGTCTTTCTGGATGGGAAAGGCAAAAAGACCAGCAAAATTTACAACAAAAGCGGCTACCTTTCCGACTGCCAGCCGATTGCCGTTAAGGGAAGCGTTGTATGGTATGCAAAGAAATCAGGGAAGACTACCTTCTATAAAGTGGGGAAAAAAGGGGAACTGCGCACGGTGAAAGTAAAATAGGGGTCTAAGCCATAGCTACCAGCCCAAAGTAACCGAACCCACCTGCACAGAACAGGGTTATACCACATTACAAATTCACTGTTTCCCATGCTGGTCATATCAGCGTAAGGAGAAGCCCTCTAACACTCAATCATGTCTTAAGAGAGGCTTCTCTTTTATTTGCTTCTCCATATGAATCGATCCATTAATATATGCTCCCTATTGCCCTTTCCCGAATCTGATTTCACAATCCTTTCGGAAAAACGATATTCCATAACAATCAATCTTCCGATACCCTTCTGTGCGTAGCTCCCCCATGTATTTCTTATCATAGATCTGCTGTAATGCTTTTTTTGCATCCCTCTCTAAATCATCAATCGAATCCGACGCCTTCAATTCCAAAATAAATGACCTGCCCCGAAGAGACGGACTTTTTACTATAATATCGGAACGTCCGTTTCCTGATTCACGGTTAGATTTCACCAGATAATCCTCACTCTGGCTCAATATCCCTGTCAGGAAACCATGATAAAAGTTTTCCGCACTGTCATAGAAACTGATGGTCTGGAAAAGCTGACCGTTTATTATATCCGTCATCCTCCGGGCGTCCCCTTCTTCCATTGCACGGTACAAATCATGGAAATCCTCTTTTTTTATAGCGGCTTTCATCCAGTTCAGAATCGTACTCTGATAAATTGTTTTCACTTCTACATTCGGTATGCGCGCCCGTAAAAAGATAGACGCTTCCTTAAAATACTCACTTTCTTTCGTCAGATATCCCGTAAAATATAGGAAATTCCATAAGTTTTCCCCATTCCCGTGCATGTCCCCATAAGTAACTTCTTCATGAACCTGAACGTCTAAAGTCCCACCGCTTAAAAGTGTTTCAATCTGACCCTTAGTTTCCCGGTCTGCCCTGGCAATCAAATCCTTGATAATATCATTAGAACTGGTATTAACCCAATATGGACGTGGAAAAGAATTGAGATTCGCATATAAATCATACATAAAATTAATGACGCTCCACGGGTTATAAACCGCCGTGTCACCAAATGTATATCCGTCATACCATTCTTTCATAACCGGGAAACGGCTCTCTACGCCATAGTAAGCCATTATCTGCCGCACTTCCGCTTCTGTGAAACCAAAATGTTCACTGTACCTTTGGTCAAGTATAGATATAATTTTCAAATGATTCAGCCCAGTAAATATACTTTCCTTTGAAATCCTCAGACACCCGGTAATCACAGCAAACTGCAGATAATCATTTGTTTTCAGCGCAGATTCAAATAAAGAGCGGGTAAAATCTACCATCTCCTCATAAAATCCCCGGAAGTATGCATTTTCTAATGGAACATCATATTCATCAATCAGAATAACCGTATTCTTGCCTGTAATTCTATGCATACAGCGACAGAACAACTGCAAGGAACTTCGGACTTCCTTTTCATCTGCCTTCTCCTCAGCAATTCTGACATAACGTTCATAATCTTTGGGGGAAAGCAGTTCCTTCCCTGTTTCAATGACGCTTCTATGCCTTTCAAATTCGATGCCAATTCCCATTTGCATCGTGTAATAAGCTTTTTCAAAATTTTCCTGTTTTGCGGATTTTAATGTCAGGTTCAGAACGGGATACATCCCCATATGGCTGGTATACCTCTCTCCGGCATTTATGATTTTCAAATCCTGAAAGAGCTCTTTCCTGCACTCATTCTTCCAAGGATCCCCTGTATCCTCAAAAAAATAGCGGAGCATACTCAAATTCAATGTCTTCCCAAATCTTCTCGGACGCGTAAATAAATTTACCTTACCCTTTAAATCCAGCAGTTCTTTTATGAACATCGTTTTATCTACATAGTAATATTCAGATTTTATCATATCTTCAAAATTTTCAACACCAACGGGTAACGCCTTTTTCATCACTGCTACCTCCATCTGACGCTTTTTCCTATTATAACCCATCATCCTCTGCTTCACAATCTTAAGCTGCCTTCCATGAAGCAATCCCCTCCTTCCGAAGATTCTGATAAAACGGAAGAACGCTGTCCTATTTTTTCATGCTATCTTCCTGAATATCCGCAATCGAAAAGACTTTCTTATAACGTATATCCATATCTGCCACATTTACCTACTTCACACTCCATGCCTCTCACCCCAAAGTGGCGTTGGATATTGTGATGTAGGTAAAATAAGGCAGGTGTTACAATTATGATACTATAATTTGTAACTATTATTTCCCTGCCTGGACAGACCAGATATCGGAAAACCCAGAATAATGGTAAGTGCCGGAGGCCTTCACATAGGCACGGACTTTATAGTAATAAGTTTTTTTACGGGAAAGCCCGGTATCCGTAAAGGTGTTTTTGGAAGCAGTCCCTGCCAGTTTGTACGGGCCTTTTAGGGAGGAAGAACGGTAGATCCGGTATCCCTGCGCACCAGTTACTTCCTTCCATGACAGCTTTGCTTTGTCTGCCGATATCCCGGAAACGGATTTGATTGCTGGCGCTTCCAGCCTTGGCGTAATGCCGGCAATGGAAGAAAATTTGGAATACTGGGTGGTTTTGCCTGCCGTGCCATAAGCGCGTATTTTGTAAAAGTATGCCTTGTTAGGCGTAAGCCCGCTATCGGTATAGCTCAGTGTGCTGTTTTTATCAATAGTGGCAATCCGGGTATATTTGCCTTTATAGGAGCCCGACCGGTAAATCTGGTATCCTTTTACGCCTGCCACTTTTGGCCAGGAGAGCTTTACCTTGGTTGGGGAAATGGCGTTTGCCGACCGAAGGGTGGGCCTGGCCAGGTTTGTATTGGCGAGGATGGCATTGCTATAGGGAGAATAATATGTTTTTCCTTTGACAGTTTTATAGGCCTTTATCTTGTAAGAGTAGGCGCTGTTTGGCAGGATGTCTTTGTCCGTATAACTTGTGGCGGCTGCTCCTGTTACCTTTTTTAACAGCTTGTAAGAACTGGAGCCGTTGGCTTTTCGGTAAATCCGGTAACCGGACACGCTCTTTAGCTTTTCCCATTTTACCGTTATCTTATCATAGGAGGATAGGGTCAGGGATGCAGCCTGCGGGGCAGGCAGTTTCGTGCTGCCCTTTTCCACAGAGGAATAAGGCGAGTTTATGCTGGCGAGGGTGAAATTGCGCCATCCCCTGATTTTATAGTAGTAGGTTTTATTGATGCCTGTTTTGTCTGTCCAGGAGGAAGTCTGGCCGGAGTTGATGGTGGCAACCTTTTTAAAGCCGGAATCCGGCCTGGTGGAGCGGTAGATCCAATATCCATGCATTTCGGCAGTGTCCCTCCATTTGAGGACAACTTTCTCATAATTGGATATGGAAATGCGCAGGGCAGGGGCAGCCAGGCTGTCTTTGGGCAAGCCGCAGGCAGTGGCAGGCATATTGTGGTAGACAGGCACGCGGAACACGAAGGAATTGTCTAAGACACCCATCTCCTGGTAGCCTTTCCTGACGCTCCTGCTCTCTGTGCTTGTAACCAGAAGGTTCTGCATATATTGATGCCAGTACAGGCTGCCGTCCGAATTGTCCACGTCAAATTTCTGCAGGTACAAGGTATTCTGGCCTGCTTTGATATAGTTATTGCATACCTTTCGCGACCCGCCGTACAGGGCGGCATAGCGGGTTGTCCAGCCTCCGGCTTTGGCTTCTTCCAGGCCGTTGTGGATGATTTCGTCGTACGTTGCCCCGGAGGCCTGGATATTATAGTAATTGTAGTATCCCTCATAACCAGGGAAAGTGCCAGAAATCAAAGGGGAATCCCCTTTGACGCCCTGTTCCTGCCGGACGCGTCCGGCCAGATGATAGGGGCTGATATTCAGTTCCTGTCCAATCTGCAGGAATGTCTGGGCGTAGTCCAGCCCGTTTTCCAGAGTCCCCTTTTCCATAAAAGTATCTTTCAAGATGGCCCTTACCCCGGATTCCGTGTGGCAGGCGGAATTGAAAGTAAGCAGCTCAAAAGAGAAGACCGTATCTTCATTCAGAAAATTCCTGGGATCCAGATAATGGCAGACGATGGCCTCACTAGCCTGTACCCAGTCGGGGGCGCTTAAAACCTGGTTGGACATTTTCCAGCTCTCCATGCAGCCCAGGGGAACCAGGTTCCTGGCAGGGGCCATTTCATTCCTGACCACCGTGCTCCAGTCCAGCCCTGTGTCCATCGGCACGAAGCTCCAGTTGGGATGTGCTGCGATCAGAGATTGCAGGTAGGGTTGGTAGCTTGCGGGAAAGGCGTTTAAATCGGTGCTTCCTGCATAGGGTATGGCAGCGCCCTTCTGAGAGCCAGCGGCATCCCGGTCGTCCTTCCATTCCTGGAATCCTTCGTCAGCGGCGTTCCAGGCATCGCTCCATTTTCGGAAACCTTCATCGGCAGAAATCAGGTAGGCATCCTGGATATATCCGCAGTAGAAAATGCCGTTTACCATGGCCTCAACTTGATACCAGGGTTCCCCGTCTATAAATTCCACGCCTGTCAGGCGTACCGAATGCCCACTTTGGATTTGGGCGACAGATGCAGAATCAGATGCGGGTGCTTCCCGGATATCATAGGAGCCGCACTGGTACAGCAGGGCATAGACATCGTGGTCTGCAGCCAGCTTGGTAAAGGCATTTTTTGCTTCCAGATATGTGTCTGTATTGTTGTCAGCAGCAGGTGCATTTGTTTCCGGGTACGTAATATCATTGCCGTCATTGGCAGGTGCGTTTGTTTCCGGGTACGTAATATCATTGCCGTCATTGGCAGGTGCATTTGTTTCCGGGTACATAATATCATTGCCGTCAGTGGCAGGTGCGTTTATTTTTGGAGATGCAGTTTCATCATTGTCAGTAGCAGGTGCATTTGCGTCTGGATATGCATCATTATCAGCGTTCGTGGTAAGTGTGTCCGTTTCTGGGTATGCATCTGTATCGCCATCAGCGGCAAGGGCAGCTTCTGGCAGGGATTGTGTAAAGGCCTGAACCTGTAGGGGGCAATGAGGTACCAATTCCTGGTACAGCATGCTTATGGCCAGGATACATAGAATGCGTTTTTTTCGCTTCATAATCGTTTCCTTCCTAAGTGCGCAGTTATATGGGTTGATATGTTCGTGATAGTGTAACCAGGACGTAGCAGTACAGAGGGTTGACAGGAAGCAGGCCGAAAAGCCTCGGCATAACCCGCTATGCCTGCGTTGTTTGCCCTACACCCTTGAAGAAATGTATATCATAAAAACAAATGTTCTGAACTATTTATTTTTAAAAATTACCCAGGTAAAGTTACACTATCTATGTTCGTCCTATATTATATAGAGAGATTGAAAAAGAGTCAAGAATTTATTCCATCATCACCGTCCAGCTATCTGCAAATATTATAAAAACAATTGCATTTTCTGTTATTTTATGTTATAGTATGAATAATATAACTAACAAACCAACCCCGCTCCGCGGACTCACACCCAAGAAAGGATTTCTCCCCATGCATTCACCCTACGCATCCGAACTGCTTACTTCCCGCATCTGGCCAGATTTCGCTGCCCATTTTCAGAACACCGCCAGCAGCGCCTCTTACCAGGCAGACCTCCTGGAATTTATGCGCATGTACCAGACAGATTTTCTCCAGCTGGACAGCGCAATGGCAGAAGATTATTTCCTGCAAATGCAGAGAAAAGTTAAAGACGGAAGCCTAAAGCCCAGCACAATGGCCAAAAAGTTCCGTGAGCTGCATTCCCTGGCAGAATTTATTGAAAGCAAGCAGGAGCAGTACCCCATCCCAGATACTTTCCAGGACTATTTTGCCCCTTACCTGAAAAGCGTGGCCAAGGTTGCACAGTATGCCCGCTCCATTCCCATCGAAGAGATTGACAGGCTCTTCCAGGCGGCACAGAAAAACCTGATGGCCTATTGCATCTTTGCCCTCCTGCAGCGGGTAGGCCTGTCCTCCACTGAAATCACAGAACTGAAGCTGGAGGATTTCACCGCCTATGACAACGGCGTGTTCGCATCCGTCCCCGGACGCCGGGAGCCATGCTTTATCCCAGAGGACGTATTTGCCATCCTGGAGCAGTATATCTCCAAACGCCGGGAACATGAATACCTCTTCAGCAACAGCCGCGGAAACCAGCTGAACACCATGTACATCAGCCGCCTAATGAAAAAATACACGGAACTGGCCGGCATACCGAGTTACAGCGCCGAAGCCCTACGCAATACCTGTGCATTTACCATGTTCTCCTACCATGCCACGCCAGAGCAGGTGGCCAGGCAGATGGGCGTCACCGATATCCAGATTAAGCGCTATAAAAATATGTCTTACCGCGACAGCCTGATTCAAGAGGCCAACAACCTGGTAAAAGTAAAAATAGAGCCGCCAAAAACTTTCTGAAATAATAAGATAGCCCTGGCAGCATATTATATGACAAATATATTGGTTTTCAGGAAGAAGAATGCATTATAGCTGCTAATATCTTTCAGCTAATGAAGCATTCCATTCAGAGATAATAATAGAAAATATCTGAATGCTATGCGGGGATGGCTTGCCCAAATCAGCTGATATTGGATGCGGCAGTTAATGGGGAAGTTGCCATTCCGATTCTGTAGCAAGAAGAGCAGGGAGAAGTTACGATTCCCATTCTGTAGAGGGAAAAGAGTAGGGAAAGCTGCGTTTCTCATATTCTAGCGGAGGAAGAGGGGAGGCCGCATAAAGAAACCCTAAAGGAACCTCAGTACTTAGCGAGGTGTTTTCGAGCTTAGTACTGCTAGGTTCCGATCGGAGCGAGAGCGCGTTTCTGTTGCGGCCTCCCCTCTTCCTCCGCGATCCGTATAGCCACTTCCCCTTAAAAGATCCGTATGGCCCACTTCCCCTTAAAAGATCCATATAGCCACTTCCCCTTAAAACGATACCCATTTTACCACAAAAACCCATGTGCATTCTAACACACAATTCAAACACAATTCAAAATTATACACTTTAAATCAGAAAAATTTTCCAAATATTTTCATTTAATTTCTCGAAATTCACCCTTAAGTTGTTTCGATAGAACCATATTCTTTTAATTAATTACTTAAATTTTCAGATAAATATAATGTTAAACACAATAATTTCGTATTTTCAGACTATTAGAAGAAAAAAACTATTTACAACCAATAAAAAAAGGTGTATAGTAATTCTAGTGCAACGCTTTACTGTGATAGAGTATTTTGAACTGTGATAAAATACTTTGAATACATAAAGTATTTTAGGCAGATAGATAATCTTATTTTCAAAGATAACCTTGTATGCAAGGATAATCTTGTTCGCAAGGAAGATTTTGTTTGCAAGGATATTGATAGATATCTCCGCCAAAGAAATCTCCCACAGCAAAGCCACCAATTCGCAAGGAGGATGAAAACATGCAGGAATCGAAGAGAACCCCCATGGGAATGTACGACCCCCGCTTTGAGCATGACAACTGCGGCATCGGCGCCGTTGTGAATATCAAGGGCAAGGCTTCCCACCAGACCGTAGAAGACGCATTAAAAATCGTAGAAAACCTAAAACACCGCGCCGGCAAAGACGCCGAAGGAAAGACTGGCGATGGCGTGGGCATCCTGCTCCAAGTTTCCCATAAATTTTTCCAGAAGGCTGCCAAGGAGGCGGGCATCACCTTGGGAGGAGAACGTGATTACGGCGTTGGCATGTTCTTCTTCCCCCAGGATGAACTGAAGCGCAACCAGGCCAAGAAGATGTTCGAAGTCATTGTCAGCAAGGAAGGCATGGAGTTCCTTGGATGGCGCGAAGTCCCCATTGACCCGTCAAAGCTTGGCCAGAAAGCCGTAGACTGTATGCCCTATATCCTGCAGGGCTTTGTCAAACGCCCCAAGGCCGTCTCCAAAGGCCTGGACTTCGACCGCAGGCTCTACGTGGCCAGGCGCGTGTTCGAGCAGTCCAACGACAACACCTACGTCGTCTCCCTCTCCAGCAGGACAATCGTCTACAAGGGGATGTTCCTTGTGGAGCAGCTGCGGCTGTTTTTTTCCGACCTGCAGGATAAGGACTATGAATCCGCCATCGCCACCGTGCATTCCCGTTTTTCCACCAACACCAACCCCAGCTGGGAGCGGGCGCACCCGAACCGTTTGATCGTGCATAACGGGGAAATCAACACCATCCTCGGAAATGCGGATAAGATGCTTGCCAGGGAGGAAACGATGGAATCTGAACACCTAAAGGGAGAGCTGCAGAAAGTACTGCCCGTTGTCAATGCGGAAGGCTCCGACTCGGCCATGCTGGACAACACGTTGGAGTTTTTGGTGATGAGCGGGATGGAGCTGCCGCTGGCCGTGATGATTACCATTCCGGAGCCATGGGCGAACAATAGCCTGATGAGCCAGAAGAAGAAGGATTTCTACCAGTATTATGCAACGATGATGGAGCCATGGGACGGCCCGGCTTCGATTGTGTTCAGCGACGGCGACCTCTTAGGGGCAGTGCTTGATCGGAACGGGCTGCGCCCTTCCCGGTACTATATTACGGATGAGGACAACCTGATCCTCTCTTCGGAGGTTGGTGTGCTGGAGATTGAGCCGCAGAAGATTGTGGCCAAGGAACGGCTGCGGCCAGGGAAGATGCTGCTGGTGGACACTGTGCAGGGCAGGGTGATTGACGATGACGAGCTGAAGGAGAAATATGCCGGTCGGCAGCCTTATGGAGAATGGCTGGACCGTAACCTGATTAACCTGGCGGATCTTAAAATCCCGAACCAGCGTGTGCCAGAATACTCCAAGGAAGAGCGGCAGAGGATGCAGAAAACGTTTGGCTATACGTATGAGTCCTTGAAGGAGGCCATTTTGCCGATGGCACGAAGCGGCAAGGAGGCCACGGCGGCGATGGGGATTGACACGCCCCTAGCGGCATTGGCCGGGGATCACCAGCCGCTGTTTAATTATTTCAAGCAGAAGTTCGCGCAGGTGACGAACCCGCCGATTGACTCTATCCGTGAAGAAGTGGTGACGAGTACTACGGTGTACATTGGGGAGGACGGAAACCTGCTGGAAGAAAAGCCCATGAACTGCCAGGTGCTGAAGGTGAACAACCCCATCCTCACCAATACGGATATTATGAAGATTAAGTCGATGAAGGTGGAAGGCTACAAGGTCGTGGAGATTCCGATTATTTATTATAAGAACACCAGCCTGGAGAAGGCCATTGACCGCCTGTTTGTGGAAGCAGACCGGGCGTACCGCGATGGGGCGAATATTTTAATCCTTTCTGACCGCGGGGTGGATGAGAACCATGTGCCGATCCCTTCGCTGCTGGCCGTCTCCGCCTTACAGCAGCATTTGATTAAGACCAAGAAGCGGACGGCGCTGGCGGTGATCCTGGAATCCGGGGAGCCTCGGGAGGTGCATCATTTTGCCACGCTGCTGGGCTATGGCGCCTGTGCCATCAACCCTTACCTGGCGCAGGAAACGGTCAAGCAGCTGATTGACGAGCATATGCTGGACAAGGATTATTATGCGGCGGTGGCGGATTACAATCGGGCGATTATCCATGGGATTGTGAAGATTGCCGCCAAGATGGGGATTTCTACCATCCAGTCATACCAAGGGGCGAAGATTTTTGAAGCCATCGGCATCAGCTCGGAGGTAATTGACCGCTATTTTACGAATACGGTGAGCCGCATTGGCGGCATTACGCTCAAGGATATTGAAGAGGACGTGGATGCGCTCCATTCGAGCGCCTATGACCCTCTGGGGCTGGAGACGGACCTGACCCTGGAGAGCCGGGGAAGGCACAAGATGCGCAGCGGCGCGGACAGCCACCTGTACAACCCGCTGACCATCCATCTGCTGCAGGAATCCACCAAGCGCGGGGACTACCAACTGTTCAAGCAGTATACGGCTGCAGCGGACGCTCAGGAGCGGGACGCCAACATCCGCGGGATGATGGATTTCCGCTTCGCGAAGAAGGCCGTGCCGCTGGAGGAAGTGGAGAGCGTAGACTCCATTGTGACGCGGTTTAAGACAGGGGCGATGTCATATGGCTCAATTTCCCAGGAAGCCCATGAGACGCTGGCAGTTGCCATGAACCGCCTCCATGGGAAATCCAACAGCGGCGAGGGCGGGGAGAGCCCGGAACGCCTGGTGGTGGGCGCGGATGGGAAGAACCGCTGCTCGGCCATCAAGCAGGTGGCCTCTGGGAGGTTTGGCGTAACCAGCCGTTACCTGGTCAGCGCCAAGGAAATCCAGATTAAGATGGCGCAGGGGGCGAAGCCTGGAGAAGGCGGGCATCTGCCGGGCAAGAAGGTCTATCCCTGGATTGCCAGGACGCGCATGTCCACGCCGGGCGTGTCGCTGATTTCCCCGCCGCCGCACCATGACATTTATTCCATTGAGGACTTGGAGCAGCTGATTTATGATTTGAAGAATGCCAATAAAAACGCACGTATTACGGTAAAGTTAGTATCGGAGGCCGGCGTGGGGACGGTTGCGGCCGGCGTGGCCAAGGCAGGGGCGCAGGTGGTGCTGGTGTCTGGCTATGACGGCGGCACGGGCGCGGCGCCCAGCAGCTCCATCCACAATGCAGGCCTGCCTTGGGAGCTGGGGCTCTCAGAGACACACCAGACCCTGATTTTAAACGGGCTGCGCAACAAGGTGCGGATTGAGACGGACGGCAAGCTGATGACGGGGCGTGACGTGGCGATTGCGGCAATGCTGGGGGCAGAGGAATTTGGCTTTGCTACGGCGCCGCTGGTGACCATGGGCTGCGTGATGATGCGCGTCTGCAACCTGGACACCTGCCCGGCAGGAATTGCCACCCAGAACCCAGAGCTGCGGAAGCGTTTTGCAGGCAAGCCAGAGTATGTGATGAACTTTATGCGCTTCATTGCCGAAGAGCTGCGGGAATACATGGCCAAGCTGGGCGTCCGTACCATCGACGAGCTGGTGGGGCGCAGCGATCTGCTGAAGGTGCGCGGGGATCTCACGGAGCGGGAAAAGGAGCTGGATCTGTCCAAAATCCTCAACAATCCGTTTGCAGGGCCGAAGGCCAAGGTGATTTTTGACCCCAAGCAGGTCTATGACTTTGAGCTGGAGAAGACCAAGGATGAGAAGGTGCTGCTGCGCCAGCTGAAATATGCGCTGGAAAATAAGCAGAAGCGGAGCATTGACTTGGAGGTCAGCAACACGGACCGTTCCTTCGGCACGATTTTCGGCTCAGAGATTACCCGGCGGTTTGACGATTCCCTGGAAGAAGACACCTTCCGCGTGAAATGCACCGGAGCCGGCGGCCAGAGCTTTGGCGCGTTTATCCCCAAGGGGCTGACGCTGGAGCTGGTGGGCGACAGCAACGACTATTTCGGCAAGGGGCTTTCTGGGGGAAAATTAGTGGTCTACCCGCCCGCAGGGGTTCCATACCGGCAGGATGAGAACATTATTATCGGCAATGTGGCGCTCTATGGGGCGACCAGCGGGAAGGCCTTTATCAACGGCGTGGCCGGGGAGCGTTTCTGCGTCCGCAATTCCGGCGCCAGCGCTGTGGTGGAAGGCGTGGGCGACCATGGGTGCGAATATATGACCGGCGGCCGCGTGGCTGTCCTGGGCAAGACGGGGAAGAATTTTGCGGCAGGCATGAGCGGCGGCATTGCCTATGTCCTGGATGAGGATAACGACCTCTACACCAGGATTAACAAAGAAATGGTATTCTCAGAGGAGATTTCATCAAAATATGACGTCATGGAGCTGAAGGAAATGATCAAAGAGCATGTGGCGCTGACCAATTCCCAGAAGGGGAAGGAGATTTTAGACCATTTCAGCGCGTATTTGCCGAAGTTCAAGAAGATTGTGCCTTATGACTACCACCGCATGATGATGGCCATCGTGCAGATGGAAGAGAAAGGCTTAAGCTCGGAGCAGGCGCAGATTGAAGCCTTTTACGCCAATGCGGAAAATTAGCAACGATACACAAAATGTTAAGGAGGGCAGCAGAAATGGGAAAACCAACAGGATTTATGGAGTATGAAAGGCAGACGGCAGAGGCGGCGTCCCCCAAAGAGCGGATTGGGAATTTCAATGAATTCCACACCCCCTTAAGCCAGGAAGAGCAGCGGGCCCAGGGCGCCCGCTGCATGGCCTGCGGCGTGCCTTTCTGCCAGTCTGGCATGGAGCTTATGGGGATGGTTTCCGGGTGTCCCCTGCACAACCTGGTGCCGGAGTGGAACGACCTGGTCTATACGGGGAATTGGGAGCAGGCCTATAACCGCCTGGCGAAGACCAATAATTTCCCCGAATTTACCTCACGGGTATGCCCCGCTCTCTGCGAGGCGGCCTGCACCTGCGGGCATTACGGGGATGCGGTGGCTGTGAAGGAAAATGAGTACGGGATTATTGAAAATGCATATGCCAAAGGCTATGCCAAGGCCAGGCCGCCCAGGGTGCGCACCGGCAAGACCGTGGCTGTGATTGGCTCAGGCCCTGCGGGGCTGGCGGCGGCAGACCAGCTCAACAAGCGGGGGCACCAGGTCACGGTCTATGAGCGGGATGACCGTATTGGCGGCCTCCTGATGTACGGGATCCCAAATATGAAGCTGGAAAAGCATGTGATTGAACGCAAAATCGGCATCATGAAGGAAGAGGGCGTGGAGTTTGTCACCAGCGCCAACGTGGGCAAGGATGTGAAGGCTGCCAAGCTGCTGAAGGACTACGATCGGATCGTCCTTGCCTGCGGGGCAAAGAACCCCAGGGATATCAAGGCGCCGGGCAGGGACGCCAAGGGGATTTACTTCGCTGTGGATTTCCTGGCGGCTACCACCAAGAGCCTCCTGGATTCCGGGCTGGAGGATAAGAAATATATTTCTGCCAAGGGCAAGAAGGTAGTGATTATTGGCGGCGGCGACACAGGGAATGACTGCGTGGGGACTTCCATCCGCCAGGGGGCGCTTTCGGTGACACAGCTGGAAATGATGCCCAAAGCGCCGGAGCAGCGGGCAGAGGACAATCCCTGGCCGCAGTGGCCAAAGGTATGCAAGACCGATTATGGCCAGGAAGAGGCGATTGCCGTGTTTGGCAAGGATCCGCGGGTATACCAGACAACGGTCAAGGAGTTCCTCAAAGACAAGAGCGGGAAGCTCTGTGGGCTTGTGACCGTGAAGCTGGAGAGCCAGAAAGACGAGAAGACAGGGCGTATGGTGATGGCCGAAGTGGCCGGCTCGGAGCAGAAGATGGATGCCGATTTGGCGTTGATTGCGGCAGGGTTTTTAGGCACAGAGAAGTATGTGGCGGATGCCTTTGGCATTGCATTGGATGGCAGGACGAATGTCAAGACAGAGCAGGGGCAGTATGAGACAAATGTCAAGCGCGTGTTCACGGCAGGGGATATGCACAGGGGGCAGTCCCTGGTGGTTTGGGCCATCCGTGAAGGCAGGGAGGCTGCCCGGGCGGTGGATGAGAGCTTGATGGGGTATACGAATTTGGGGCTCTGATAAAAATAAAAATAATTTTAACGGTATGGGAATAACGGATGCATCCGCCGCGAAGGCCAGAGATTTCAGTCTGTATATTTTTCAAAAAAAACTGCATACTAAGTGCCATAGAAAGGCCAAAAATAAAGTACAGGGCTGCCTGGAATGTTTGCTGATTAATGCGAACCCAGGCAGTCCTTCCAAATATGCAGGAGGGCACAAGATGAGGAAAAGATGGATCTCTCTGCTGCTAGCAATGAGCCTGCTGGCGACGGCAGCCGGATGCGGCAGCAAAAACCGCTCGGAAGGAAATGCTGGTGAGAATGGGGCGGCAGCGGAAAATGGAAATGAGGAAGCAGGCGAGGATGGCTCTGCGGATGGGAATGGCTCTGCGGATGGAAGCAGCGCAGGCGGCAATGACGCTGGGAGTGGGATGGCTGCCGGGGACGGCTCTGTCTATTACCTGAATTTTAAGCCAGAGCAGGCAGAGGCATGGAAGGATTTGGCAAATGAGTATTCCAATGAGACAGGCGTCCCAGTTACGATTGAGACGGCGGCTTCCGGGACTTATGAGTCCACGCTGAAGTCAGAGATGGCCAAGGAGGAAGCGCCTACGCTTTTCCAGGTAAATGGGCCGGTGGGGCTGGCCTCCTGGAAGAACTACTGTTACGACTTAAAGGACAGCGCCGTTTACCAAAACCTTAAAAGTGATGAGTTTGCATTAAAAGGGGACAATGGCGAGGTGCTGGGCGTGGCCTATGCCCTGGAGACGTATGGGCTGATCTATAATAATGCAATCATTAAGGAATACTGCGGGCTGGAAGGGGCCAAAATCAAGGATGTCTCGGAAATCAATAGCTTCGCCAAACTCAAGGAGACAGCAGATGACATGCAGGCAAGGAAGGATGAGCTGGGAATTAATGGCGTATTTGCCTCGGCGGGGATGGACTCTTCCTCAGACTGGAGGTTTAAGACCCATCTGGCAAACCTGCCAATCAGCCTGGAGTACCAGGATGAGGATATCGACAGCACAAAGGCAATAAAAGGAACGTACCTGGACGCCTATAAGGATATCTGGGATCTGTATATTACAGACTCTACCGTGGAGCCGACAATGCTGTCTGGCATGTCGGGGGATGACGCGGCGGCAGAATTTGCCATGGGCGAGGCCGTGTTCTACCAAAATGGAACCTGGGCGTATCAGGACATTACTGGTAATGAAGTCGCAGATGGGGATCTGGGCATGCTGCCGATTTATATCGGCGCAGGGGATGAGGAAAACCAAGGGCTCTGCACAGGGTCTGAGAATTACTGGTGCGTCAACAAGAAGGCTCCGCAGGAGGATATTGAGGCGACAATGGATTTTTTGGAATGGGTGATTACTTCTGACAGGGGGCGTATTTCTTTCCGGGATGATATGGGGTTTGTGGCTCCGTTTACTACTTTTACGGAAGAGTACCAGCCGCTGAATCCACTGGTGGCGGCTGCAAATGCCTACCTGGACGCAGGCAAGGAGCCGATTCCATGGTCATTCAGTACGATTCCTTCTGAGAATTGGAAAAATAACGTGGGGAGCGCCTTGTTGGAGTATGCCCAGGGAACCGGGGCGTGGGAAGATGTGGAGAATGCCTTTGTGGAGGGATGGGCTACGGAGTACCAGGCGGTGAATGAATAGGAAACACATTTGTGGGAGAGCCTCTTTATGCGGCCTCTCCCCCTTCCGCCGCGATGGGATCCATAGGAAGCACAGAGTTGCGAAAACTTAGGAGGTCTAGTATGCAGAAATCACTTAGGAAGTATTTCCCTATCTTTGCGCTTCCTACGCTGGCAGCATTTACATTGGGATTTATTCTTCCGTTTTTGATGGGGATTTATCTTTCGTTTTGTAAGTTTACTACGGTTACAGATGCAGAGTTTGTGGGGATTGGCAATTATTTTAAGGTATTAGGCGACAGTACATTTTTACATGCCCTCTGGTATACGGCGGCGTTTACGATTGTGTCTGTAATTTTTATCAATGTGCTGGCGTTCGCTGTGGCAATGCTCCTGACGAAGGGCATACCAGGGACAAACGGGTTCCGGACGGTGTTCTTTATGCCAAACCTGATTGGCGGGATTGTGCTGGGGTATATCTGGCAGCTTTTGCTGAACGGCGTATTGGCGCATTATCAAAAAACCCTGACTTACAGTTCCCGTTTTGGTTTCTGGGGGCTGGTGATTCTGGTGTGCTGGCAGCAGATTGGGTATATGATGATTATTTACATTGCCGGGATCCAGAACATACCGGGAGAACTGGTAGAGGCCGCGAAGATGGACGGGGCGCACGGAGGGCAGATTCTGTGGCATGTGACGATTCCTATGGTAATGCCGTCCATCACCATCTGCACCTTCCTGACGCTGACCAACGGGTTTAAGCTGTTTGACCAGAACCTGGCGCTGACGAACGGGGAGCCTTCTGGCATGTCGGAATTGCTGGCGCTGAATATTTTCAATACTTTTTATGGAAGAGCCGGCTATGAGGGTGTGGGGCAGGCCAAGGCAGTGGTGTTTTTTGTGCTGGTGGCGCTGATTGCGCTGGTGCAGAACTGGCTGACAAGAGGGAAAGAGGTGCAGCAATAGGGGGATGGCGTGCCCAAACCAGTTAGCGTTGGCCGCGAATAATTCTATTGCATTAGGAGGTATAGAAGTGGGAAAGGGCAATTATCTGGAGAAAAACGATGGTCTGGAGAAAGGCGGTTATCTGGAGGAAAACAATGATCGCGAAAGGGATAGCCTGGGCTGTCTGGAGGATAAAATTGTTGCAGCGGCAGTAGGGGCGGAGGTGGCGCGTTATATAGAAAAATATCCTGGGCAATTAGAGGGGAAAATAGGGGTAAGGAATGCCGGCATGGAACAGAAATGGGATTGGCGGGCAATAAGCCCTAATCCTGATTGGGCATTGGCGTTGTCAAAAGGGAACTTACTGGCGCAGCTGCAGAAGAAGGCTGCGATAAATAAGCCTGCAGTAGGGAAAGCTGCCGCAGGCATAGGGGAGGCAGGCAAGCCTGAAATAGGGAAAGCTGCCGCAGGCATAGGGGAAGCAGGCGATTCTGTAAGAAGAAAAACTGCAGTTGGCAGAGATGCCGTGGCTAAGGGAGAAGATGAAAAAACAGAAAAGCTTTTGCAGCAAAGAGCCATGGCAACCAGAGAACAGAAAAGATGGCTGCAAGAAAAACAAATGTATGCTGCTATTTCCGGAAATATAGACCATTACAGGTGCCTTCCGCAATCTTTTGAAAGCGGCAGGATCCCAGCGGCAGATGCCCAAAAGCTTGCCTGCCGCAAATGGCAGCCCACGCAATTTCCGAAAAATAATGTAGATTCCATATTGCCAGGCGCCCTGCAATATTAGCAGCCTGCCATAACAAACGAAAGGATCGCATTTTTATGAACACAAAAAAAATCAAATACAGATGGCTATACACCATCCTCTTTAGCGCGCTTTCCATCGCCTGGGTATTTCCCATCTTGCTCGTCATCCAAAATTCCTTTAAGAAAAAGGTATACATCAGCCGTAAGCCCTTCGAGCTCCCCCTGGGCAAGATGTTTGTAAAGCTGGACAATTACTTTGGCGGGATGGAAAAAATACAATTTTTTGACGCCTTTAAGAACTCCCTTTTTATCACCGTATGTTCCGTGGCCGCCATCATCCTATGTACCTCCATGTGCGCCTGGTACATTTCAAGGGTAAATTCCAAGCTTTCGTCAGGGATTTACTATTTATGCCTTTTTTCGATGATCGTGCCCTTCCAGATGGTGATGTTTACGCTGTCAAAGTTGGCAAATATATTGCATTTATCCAGCCCAATTGGTATTATAGTAGTGTATCTGGGATTTGGGGCCGGCCTTGCGGTGTTTATGTTCTGCGGGTTTGTCAGGGGGATCCCGCTGGAAATTGAAGAAGCGGCCATGATTGACGGCTGCACGCCAATCCAGACGTATTTCCGCGTGGTGTTCCCCATCTTAAAGCCAACCTGCATCACAGTGGCAATCCTCCAGGCCATGTGGATCTGGAATGACTACCTGCTGCCTTACCTGGTGCTGGACATCAAGCGGTGGAAGACAATCCCCATTGCCATCCAGTACTTAAAGGGCGGCTATGGCTCCGTGGATATGGGCGCCATGATGGCCATGCTGGTGCTGGCGATTATCCCAATTATTATTTTCTATATCGCCTGCCAGAAATATATTATAGAAGGCGTGGTGGCAGGCGCAGTGAAAGGCTGAAAGAAGCCTGCCGGCCTTGTGCGGGCGGATGAGGCGCAAAGCTGGCAGGCGCAGCAAAAGTATAAGGAGGTACGCACTATGCGTAGTAGTGGAATTTTAATGCATATTTCTTCTCTGCCTTCCCCCTATGGGATTGGCACTCTGGGGAAAGAAGCGAGAAAATTTGTAGATTTCCTGGTAAAGGCGCAGCAGACTTACTGGCAGGTATTGCCCATCTGCCCGACCAGCTATGGGGATTCCCCCTATCAGTCATTTTCCAGCTTTGCTGGCAACCCATATTTCATAGATCTGGAAATGCTCTGTGAAGACGGCCTGCTGACAGAGAAGGAGTGCCAGTCTTATCGCTGGGGCGGGGATATCACGCAGGTGGATTATGGGATGCTGTATAAGAACCGTTATCCGCTCCTGCACAAGGCTTTTGGGCGGTTTCTGGAGCATATTCCTGTGGATTACCAGGCGTTCTGCCAGGAGCAGGCGGACTGGCTGGAAGACTATGCCCTGTTTATGGCGCTCAAAGATGCGCACAACGGGGATTCCTGGAGCGAATGGGAGGCGGAAATTAAGCTGCGCAGCCCGAAGGCTGTACAGAAGGCGCAGGAGAGCCTCGTGGAAGAGATTGATTTCTGGAAAATGCTGCAGTACCTGTTTTACAGGCAATGGGGGCAGCTGAAGGATTATGCCAACAAGAGGGGCATCCGCCTGATTGGGGACGTGCCGATCTATGTGGCTATGGACAGCGCGGACGTATGGGCGAACCCATCCCTGTTTTACCTGGATGAGGAACGCAACCCCATTGACGTGGCCGGCTGCCCGCCGGATGCTTTTTCGGAGGACGGGCAGCTGTGGGGGAACCCGCTGTTTCGGTGGGACGTAATGGAAAAGGATGGGTACCGCTGGTGGACAAGGCGCCTGGAGAAGATTTCCAGGCTTTTTGACGTGGTGCGCATTGACCATTTCCGGGGCTTTGACTCATATTATGCAATCCCTTATGGGGAGAAGACCGCAAGGAAGGGGGAATGGCGGGAAGGCCCTGGCATTGAGCTGTTCCGTATGATTGAGAAGAAGCTGGGGAAGCTGGATATTATTGCCGAGGATCTGGGTTTTTTGACGGATTCCGTGCGGCAGATGCTGGCAGATTCCGGGTATCCAGGCATGAAGCTCATCCAGTTTGCTTTCGACAGCCGGGAGGATGGGGATTACCTGCCGCATAATTATCCCAGGAATTGTGTGGTCTATGCCGGGACCCATGACAATGACACGATCCTTGGGTGGATGGCGTCTGCGCCCAAGGATTGCGTAGCATTTGCCAAAGAATACCTGAAATTGGATGAGGAAGAAGGCCTGAACTGGGGCGTGATGCGCGGCGTATGGTCCAGCGTGGGCGACCTGGCCATCGTAACGATGCAGGATCTGCTGGATTTGGGCGGGGACGGCAGGATGAACACGCCCTCCACGCTGGGATTTAATTGGATGTGGCGCATGGAGCCGGATGCCATTGACAGGAAGCTGATTGCACGTATCCGCAGCCAGATGGCTCTCTATGGCAGGGGGCGCAGGGAAAAGGGCGATCTGGAGAAGACCGAAGACGCCATTTTAGAGGCGGAGCTTGCCCTTTCCAAGACCAAGGAAGCGATTGCAGAAGCAGAGCTTGCCCTTGCCAAAACGAAAGAAGCGATTGCAACGGCAGAAAGCTTGGAAAAGAAGTAATAAACCCTCCCTTCCTGGCATATCCTAGGAATAGCAGAACAGGAGGGTTTATATGGAAAATATCAACACAGGTACATATAATATTTACAAAGATATCAGCGTCCGCACCAACGGGGATATCTATATTGGCGTAGTGGGCCCTGTGCGGACTGGAAAATCCACGTTTATCAAGCGGTTTATGGACGTGATGGTGCTGCCGGAGATGGAGGACGCCCACAGCCGGGAACGCGCCACGGACGAACTGCCCCAGTCTGCCCAGGGGAAGACGATTATGACTACGGAGCCGAAATTCGTCCCCAAAGAGGCGGCGAAAATCAAGATCCATGACGGCCTGGAGGTCAGCGTCCGACTGATAGACTGCGTAGGGTTCATGGTAGAGGGCGCTTCCGGGCATATGGAGGAAGGGGCGGAACGGATGGTAAAGACGCCCTGGTTTGACTATGAAATCCCTTTTACCCAGGCGGCGGAAATCGGCACTCAGAAGGTCATCCGGGAACATTCCAATATCGGGATTGTGATTACTACGGACGGCTCGATCACCGAACTGCCCAGGGAAGGCTATATCCCAGCAGAAGAGAAGACCATTTCCGGGCTGAAGAAGCTGGGAAAGCCATTTATCCTGCTTCTGAATACCCAGAAGCCTTACAGCGCGGAGAGCCAGAAGCTGGCGGAAGAACTGGCGGAAAAGTATGGGGTCTCTACCCTCCCCGTCAATTGCGAGCAGCTGCGCAAGGATGACATCTTCCACATTTTGGAAAGCATCTTATATGAGTTCCCGATTGAACGGGTAGACTTTTTCCTGCCCAAATGGGTGGAGATGCTGGAGAACACGCATAAGATAAAAGACAACGTCATCCAGAACACAATGCAGGTATTAAGGCAGTTCACTTATGCAAAAGATGTGCGGAATACGGAGCTTTCGCCAGAGGGCGAATACATCCGCAAAATGAAGCTGGAAAAAGTAGAGCTTTCAAAAGGCTGTGTGCAGATCCTAATCGATATTGACGAAAAATATTACTATGAGAACATGAGCGAGCTAACAGGCGTACCGATTTCCGGGGAGTACCAGCTGATTTCCATGATTAAGGAACTGTCTGGCATGAAGAAAGAATATGATAAGGTAGGCAGCGCCATGGAGGCCGTCAAGCAGAAAGGATACGGGGTTGTGACGCCCCAGCTTACGGATATTGAGATTGACGAGCCGGTGCTCATCCGCCATGGCAATAAATTCGGCGTGAAGATCAAGGCCCAGTCGCCTTCCATCCATATGATCCGCGCAAATGTGGAGACGGAGATCGCGCCGATTATCGGCAGCGAAGAGCAGGCGCAGGATCTGATTGGGTATATCAAGGAGTCCCGTGACCAGGAGGATGGGATCTGGCAGACAAACATCTTCGGAAAATCCATTGGCGAACTGGTGGAAGACGGCATTCGCAGTAAAATCACCATGATGGATGACGAGAGCCAGGTGAAGCTGCAGGATACGATGCAGAAGATTGTCAATGACAGCAATGGGGGGCTGGTGTGCATTATTATTTAGGAGGCAGTTCGGCAGGTGGGACGAATGGCGAAACGTGCCGCTTCTTGTGGCCGATGTCGGCTGGTTTGGGCAAGGCGTCCCCAGACCAGCGCCTGCCGCCCGTCCGGCAGCAGGATCAGATTTTTTGTTGCGATTCGCGGACTCCCAAGCCGTGGACAGTAACGGTTTTTTACTATGGAAGGGAGAATACACAATCTATGAAAAATACAGGAACAGAACAATGGATACAGACATGGAAAAAATGGACATGCTTTCTCTTGATAGTCCTTTGCGCAGCCATGCTGGACTGCGGGAGCCTGCAGGCCGCGAAGCTGCCGGCGCTGAAAGTCAAGGGGACGCAGCTGGTCAATGCCAAGGGCAAGCCCGTCCAGCTGAAAGGAGCCAGCACCCACGGGCTGTCCTGGTTCCCGGAATATGTGAACCAGAAGTCGTTTAGCCACCTCAAGAAAAACTGGAAGGCGAACGCTGTGCGGCTTGCCCTGTATACCAGCGAGTATAATGGGTACTGCACAGGGGACGCCGCGAACCGCAGGGCATTGGAGAAGCGGGTGGCAGACGGCGTAAAATATGCCACCAAGGCGGGGCTTTATGTCATCATTGACTGGCATATTTTGAGTGACGGGAATCCCAAGACGTATCAGAAGCAGGCTGCCTCTTTTTTTAAGAAAATGGCTGGGAAGTATAAGAATTATACGAATGTGATTTATGAGATCTGCAATGAGCCAAATGGCGGGACGTCCTGGAGCGACATCAAATCTTATGCCAAGAAGATAGTGAAGGCCATCCGTTCCAAGGACAAAGATGCGGTCATCCTCATTGGCACGCCAAACTGGTCGCAGGATGTGGATGTTGCGGCCAAGAGCCCCTTAAAGGGATACAAGAACCTGATGTATACGCTGCATTTTTATGCCGGGACCCATGGAGAAGGCCTGCGCAGGAAAGCAAAACAAGCGCTGAAGATGGGGCTGCCGCTATTCGTGTCAGAATTTGGCATTTCGGATGCTTCCGGCAATGGCTCCCTGAACCAGAAGGAGGGGAAGAAATGGATGAAATTCCTCAAGGACAAAAAAATCAGCTATATCGGCTGGAGCCTCTCCAATAAAGCAGAAAGCTCCGCCCTCATCAAGCCTTCCTGCAAAAAGACGGCCGGGTGGAAGGCCTCTGACCTCACCCCCTGGGGGAAATGGCTGGTGAAGCAGTGGTAAGGAAGTGCAGAAAGTAGTGATTGAAAACAGGCAGATGATATGCTATACTTAAAGGACTGTAGAAAACTGCGGAATACATCCCAAAGATTAAGGAGCGTGATAAGATGGATCAATACAAGGAAGAATTTATCCAGTTTATGGTGGACTGCCAAGTATTGAAATTTGGTGAGTTCATATTAAAAAGCGGGCGGAAGTCCCCGTTTTTCATGAATGCAGGGGCTTATGTGACAGGCGCCCAGCTGCTTCGGCTGGGAGAGTACTATGCCCAGGCAATCCATGCCCATTATGGGGACGATTTTGACGTGCTGTTTGGGCCTGCCTATAAGGGGATACCCTTAAGCGTGGCCACAACGATAGCCTACAGCCGTCTCTACGGGAAGGAAATCCGCTATTGCTCCAACCGCAAGGAAGCAAAGGATCATGGGGACGCCGGGATCCTGCTGGGAAGCAAGCTGTCCGATGGGGACAGGGTCGTGATTATTGAGGACGTGACCACCTCTGGGAAGTCTATGGAAGAGACCGTGCCGATTATCCGGGCGCAGGCGGACATCAAGGTGAAGGGGCTGATGGTTTCCTTAAACCGCATGGAGCGTGGCAAAGGAACCAAAAGCGCCCTGGAAGAAATCAAGGAGCTGTATGGGTTTGACGCAAATGCCATCGTGACGATGCAGGATGTGGTGGAATGCCTGTATAATAAGCCTTATAAAGGAAATATTTATATTGATGACGGTATCAAAGAGGCCATTGATCAATACTATGCCCAGTATGGGGCGTAGCCAGATGGCATTTGGCCTTCATGGGAAAAAAGCCATACAATCCGCCATGATGTCAAGCGGAAATAAAAAAATCAGGAGAAATAGGCATGAATGAAAATGAAAAGACGTATAAGGCATTGACGATGGCTGGGGCGGGGAATATCGCGCTTGGCATTGTGGTTCTGGTGACAGGCATTACCTGCGGCGTGCTTGCAATCATAAGCGGGGCAAGGATCTTGAAACGCAAATCAGATATCATATTTTAAGGGTTGGGAGAATTGAAGAGAGATTATCGCAAAACGCTCCGGGCATGCAGCAAGGCCATGTTCGGGGTCTATATTGTCTGCCTGATATATTTCCTGTTTTTTGCGGAGAGCACCGGGCGCACATTTGAAGGCAGGAGTTACCATTACAACCTGGAGCTGTTTAAGGAAATCAGGCGGTTTATCGTATACCGCCATACTTTGGGCACAAAGGCGGTGGCGCTGAACCTGTTTGGGAATATTGCAGCGTTCATCCCCTTTGGCTTTTTCCTCCCTGTACTCTGCCCCAAATGCAGATCGGTCCTGTTTACGGTATTTTTCAGCTTTGAATGCAGCCTTTTGGTGGAAACCATCCAATTAGTGTCTAAGGTGGGGAGCTTTGACGTAGACGACTTGCTGCTGAATACCATAGGCGGCTTCATCGGCTGCCTGGCTTTTTTATGGATGAATCGTATAAGGAGATCTTATGAGGAAAAAGAAAAGAAATAGCTATAAATTTGCAGGGGTAAAGCATTCAAAAAGGGGGAAAGTCTCGCTGGCGCTGGCCATTCTGTCACTGTCTGCGGGGATTGGGATGGTGGCATTTTCCGCAAGAAGCCAGGGAAATGCCACCGTTTATGTAGGGAGCGCCGGGCTGCTCTCGCTGGCGCTGGCTGCCGTGTCCCTGCTGATTGGCCTTTCTAGCCTGCGCGAAGAAAGCTATAAGCTGTTCCCCGTGCTGGGGAGCATTTGCTCTGTCCTGGTGCTGGCAGGCTGGATTGCCATCTACGTGCTGGGGTTTTATGTGTGAGCATACCGCCGGTATCTGTAGGGGCGTAAGTTGGCTAGGATTATATCCTGGCAAAACGGGCGCTGATCCAGGCAAGCCATACATCATTACATTATATAGAAAGAAGGTTATCAAAAATGGGTTATCGGGAAATTTGGGAGGCGTATAAGAAGGAAGTGGAAGAAAGGTTCCCGTTGGTGATGGAGCGGCTGGAGCTGCTTGGGGAAGAAGAGACAGTTCCGCAGCCATATCGGGATTATTTCCGCCAGGTAGCGGCTTTTCTGTCTGGCCTGGGCAGGCTCGCGATGGAAACGGCTTCCCGGGACTGGGAAGCCATGGGCTTAGATGAGTTAAAGCAGGAAAACCATGCCCTTTACCAGGACATCCTGCCAGAGAACTACGGCAAGAGCTATGGGAACCCGGAATACGCCGTCCAGCTGCTGGGCGAGGGGGTTGGCAAGCTGCTCTCTGCCCTGTATGCAGATATCCGCGCCCTGATTCCCTACGCGTATGAAGGGCGGCTGTATGACATCACCATATTCAGCGAGCTGTTTGTGGAAATCTATAACCAGTTCGAGGAGGAGGAGCTGCCCCAGGAGCCGGAGATCCAGCAGATGATTTACTGGTTTTTCCATGATTACGGGGAGGTGTTTACGGAGGTTGGCGTAATGTCCCAGACCTGCCCAGAGATGGATTTTTATACCAGGATTATCATGGACAGCAATTTGGACGACTTGCGTTATCTTTACCGCTATGGGGCGTATATTACGGAAAATGAGCTGGGGACGGCAAGGTTCCTCCAGAAGCTGCCCCAAGAGGAAATCCAGGCCATGGCCGACACTTATACGGAAGGATATCGGATTGGCTTCCAGGTAACTGGGAAGGATCTGTCCAAGAAGAGATTCGTAGATATCCGCTATCCCATTGGCTTTGAGCGGGTGGTGCGGGCTGCCGTAGAGAACTTCCGCAAGATGGGGCTTTTGCCCGTGTCGATGCGTGGCAGGGAGCTTTCCTTCCAGGGACGCGGGACACGCAGCATGCCGGTGCAAAGCGTTGCCCCCAACCGCCAGTTTCTCTATGACCATAAGGCGGACAAGGCCGTTTATTGGGACAAGGCGCTGGTGGAACGGCGGCTGGAAACGTTGCGGACAGCCTATGAAGCCAGGAAGGAGCAGGCAGCCCTTTATGCAGGGCCAGCCGTGATTGAGACCTTTGGGGAAGAAGGCTTTGCGCCGGCGCACGCCCCCCATGCCTGGCAGCTTACGGAGAAGCAGCAGGAGCTTGATGTCTACCACACGAACCAGGCCTCCGAAATCAGCAATGCGTATATCCACGAGGAGGAGCGCAGCTTTACGATTATTGCCTACCCGATTCCGGCGATTGGCGCACGGTATGAGGAGATTTTCAGGGAAACGGTAAAAGTAAATACACTGGACTACAGGCTCTATCAGGAAATGCAGCAGAAAATCATTGACGTGCTGGATGAAGGCGTGGCAGTACGGATTACCGGGAGGGGCGCGAACCGGACGGACCTGACGGTTTCCCTGCACCCGTTAAGGAATCCGCAGACAGAAACGGCATTTGAGAACTGCGTTGCGGATGTGAATATCCCGGTGGGGGAAGTCTTCACCTCCCCAAGGCTTCAGGGAACCCAGGGACGCCTCCATGTCACTCAGGTATACTTAGAGGGGCTGAAGTACCTGGATTTGGAACTGGACTTTGAGGACGGCATGGTCAGCGGCTGCCGCTGCCAAAATTTTGCCGCAGAGGAAGAAAACCAGGCATTCTTAAAAGAGAACCTGCTGAAGCGCCACAATACGCTGCCGATGGGGGAATTTGCCATTGGCACCAATACCACGGCCTATCGGATGGGCATTGACTACCAGATCCAGGACAAGCTGCCAATCCTGATAGCGGAGAAGACCGGCCCTCATTTTGCCGTGGGGGATACCTGTTACAGCTGGGCAGAGGATGTGCCGGTGTTTAACCCGGATGGGAAGGAGATTGTGGCAAGGGACAATGAGATCTCTCTGCTGCGCAAAGAAGATGTGGGGAAGGCGTATTTCAATTGCCATACGGACATTACGATCCCGTATGATGAGCTGGGGCAGATTACAGTGATCCGGCAGGACGGGAGTACGGCGGACATCATCCGTGAGGGAAAATTTGTAGTTCCGGGAACAGAAATGCTGAATGAGCCGCTATGACGGCACGGGCATAGGGGGTGCTGCAAAAGGGGAAGCCATGCATTGTAACGCGGCCTCAAATAAAAATAAAAAAATATGAAAAAAACTATTGACAGATATAGGGAAATAATAGTATAATAGCAGAGCAGTCGACAGGCAAGGACATAGAGAAGACAGGAATTGCTTTCGATGCATAGGAGTCCCTTGGGATCTTAGCTCAGCTGGGAGAGCATCTGCCTTACAAGCAGAGGGTCACAGGTTCGAGCCCTGTAGGTCCCATTTTTGTGGATAGTTCCACAAAGCTATATTTCATATTTTATTTGGCGGAATAGCTCAGTTGGCGAGAGCACACGGTTCATACCCGTGGTGTCGGGGGTTCAAATCCCTCTTCCGCTATTTTTTATGCCCTGAGAGCCGTTGTCTAGAAGGTTTTCAGGGTTTTTCGTAATTTCTATCATCATGGCCTGCCAGGCTTCATCAGAAAGGAAGCGATATCTATGGAATTAATCTACCGCCCGCGCCGCCTGCGTGGGAATCAGGTTTTGCGGAAAATGGTAAGGGAGACTAGGATGGACAAATCTTCCCTGGTTTATCCCATGTTTATTATAGAAGGGACGAATATCAAAGAAGAGATTCCCTCCATGCCAGGGCAGTACCGCTATAGCGTAGACCGTATGGAGGAAAAGCTGGCGGAGCTGTGCGGGGCAGGCGTCCCTGCCGTGATGCTGTTTGGGATCCCTGCCCGCAAGGATGAAAGGGGCAGCGGCGCTTATGCCGAAGATGGGGTTGTGCAGAAGGCTTTCCGTAAGGCGAAGGAAGCCTGCCCAGGATTATATAGGATTGGGGATGTATGCATGTGTGAATATACCTCCCATGGCCATTGCGGGCTGCTGCATGGGCAGGACGTGGACAATGACAGCACCCTGGAACTACTGGCCAGGACGGCTCTGTCCCAGGTGCAGGCGGGCGCGGACATGGTGGCTCCTTCCGACATGATGGACGGGCGCGTGGCGGCGATCCGCAGGCTGTTAGACCAGGAGGGCTATGCGGATATCCCCATCATGTCCTATGCTGTCAAGTTTGCTTCTTCTTTTTATGGCCCGTTCCGTGACGCGGCCGGTTCAGCCCCAGCCTTTGGCGACCGCAAATCCTACCAGATGGATTACCATAACCGCAGGGAGGCGCGAAAGGAAGCCATGCTGGACGTCCAGGAAGGCGCAGATATCCTGATGGTAAAGCCAGCCCTGGCATACGGGGATCTGATCCGGGAAGTGAAGGACAGCACGGGCCTTCCCCTTGCGGCATATTCCGTCAGTGGGGAATATGCGATGGTAAAAGCCGCGGCGCAGGCCGGCATGGTCGACGAGACAGGCGTCTTATGTGAGATGGCAGCCGGCGCTTACCGCGCCGGGGCAGATATTTATATTACATATTTTGCGGAAGAACTGGCAGAATGTATGGATAGAGGGTTGATTGGCTGAGGATGAAAGGAAGACGGAAATGACAAAATCAGAAGCATTGTACCAGGAAGCCCTGCAGGTAATCCCTGGCGGCGTAAATTCGCCTGTGCGGGCATTTGGTTCGATTGGGGCGACGCCCAAATTTATCAGAAGCGCCCAGGGGGCTTATCTCTATGACGAAGATGGCATGCAGTATATCGACTATGTGGGTTCCTGGGGGCCGATGATTTTAGGGCATGGGCGCCAGGAGGTGCTGGAACAGGCCATCAGCGCTTGCCGCCGGGGGCTGAGCTTTGGCGCGGCTACGGCTGCCGAGGTAGAAATGGCCGAGCTGGTCTGTGGGATGGTGCCGTCCGTTGAGATGGTGCGCATGGTAAATTCTGGCACGGAGGCGGTGATGAGCGCGATCCGCGTGGCAAGGGGATATACCGGGCGCAATAAGATAATCAAATTCAGCGGATGCTACCATGGGCATTCGGACGGCCTTCTGGTGAAGGCAGGCTCAGGCGCCATGACGGCAGGGGTACCAGATAGCCTAGGCGTACCGTCAGGATGTACCCAGGATACGTTATCCGCCGCTTATAATGACCTGGAAAGCGTAGAGGGCATCTTTCGCATGTGCGGGGAGGAAATCGCGGCTGTGGTTGTAGAACCGGTGGCAGCCAATATGGGGGTCGTCCCTCCCGTGCCAGGATTCCTGGAAGGCCTGCGCAGCCTTTGCAGCGCGTATGGCGCACTGCTGGTTTTTGATGAAGTGATTACAGGCTTCCGCCTGGGGGCGGACGGCGCACAGGGCTATTACCATGTGGCGCCGGATCTGACTGCCTTTGGCAAGATTATCGGCGGCGGCATGCCGGTGGGCGCTTATGGCGGCAGGCGTGAGGTGATGGAATTGGTAGCTCCCTTGGGGGGCGTATACCAGGCAGGTACGTTGAGCGGGAATCCGGTGGCGATGGCCGCGGGCATCGCCCAGCTTACGGCATTGAAGGCGCATCCAGAATGGTATCAGCAGCTAAACGGGCAGGCGGAGCGCTTTTTCCAGGGGATAGGGGCAATCCTGCAGAAATTGGGCCTTCCTTACCAAGTCAATTATGTGGGTTCCCTGGGCTGCCTATATTTTACCGGGCAGGCTGTGACAGATTATGAAAGCGCAAAGTCCTCGGATACGGGGCTGTTTGCCCGCTACTGCCGGGAAATGATGGAGCGCGGCATCTACCTTGCGCCCTCCCAGTTTGAGGCAATATTTGTCTCCATGGCACATACGGAGGAGATCCTCGGCAGGACATTGGAGCTTATGGAAAAGTGCCTGGGAGCCTGCGGACAGTAGCAGTAACCGTGTTCCTGAGCCGTGATTAGTAACTTTCTTACTTTTTTCTTACAAAAAATTTAAAAAAAGTTAATTCATTCTTCTGGGGAAGGGTGTATAATAAAATTACCAAAAAATTTCTATAAGAGTGGAGCGGTTATGTTGACGAATGAAGAACGATATCGTAGAAGACGGAGAAGGACGGTTACGGAAAGGAGGCGCCTTCGGAGAAGAAGGAGGAATATCCAGATTATCAAGCGGATTATTGCCGTATGCCTGGGCGTATTCCTGCTATTGTTCCTTATTTCCAGGATTGCCCATAAGGAAGAGTCGCCAGATGAAGTCCAGGCACGGAAGACCCCGGATACCACGCTGGTGAAGGATGCGCCAAAGGAGGACGAGGACAAGCCTACGGGCTTCCGGCAGAAAAAAATTGAGGAGAAGCCAGAATTTGAAGTAGATCTCCTGACCCCCAACCCTTATTCCAGGCCGCAGCTTGCCTTAGAAGAGGTAAAGGGGATTGTCGTCCATTATACTGGCAACCCAGGCACGACGGCCGCACAGAACAGGAGCTATTTCGAAAGCCTCAAGGACACCAAGCAGACGAAGGCCAGCAGCCATTTTGTCATTGGGATGGAGGGGGAGATTGTCCAGTGCATCCCCAGCACGGAGATGTCCTATGCTTCCAATAACCGCAATAGCGATACCCTGTCCATTGAATGCTGCCACAAGGATGAGTCTGGGGAGTTTACGCAGGAGACTTATGATTCCCTGGTGGGGTTCGTGGCATGGCTGTGTGGGGAGTTTGATGTACCGGTGGATGAGGTAATCCGCCATTATGACGTGACCGGCAAGGAATGCCCGCGTTATTTTGCCTTGCATGAAGATGCCTGGCAGCAATTTAAGAAAGATGTGCAGGAATATTTGGATACATATGGGAAAGATCCCAAATAGCATGTATCGACTGGCAAAAAGCCGCGGCATAAGGATACGTATCCTTGATGCCGCGGCTTTTGCATGGGCAGTTCTGTGTGAGGAAATATCTGCACGCCAATGCGATTATATTGGACACGCTACTAAAATATATGGTATAATCCATTCATCATAGCAACAATTGAACGGAAAGGAGAAGGAATGCATGAAATGTGAAGAAATCAGGAAGCTATGCGAGGAGAGGCAGATCCGCATGATTGACTTTAAGATGACGGACATTGATGGGCGCTGGAGGCATATTACGATTCCATTTGAGCGGTTTGGGGAGAAGGTGTTTACCCAGGGCATTGGCTTTGACGGCTCAAATTATGGCTATGCACCGATTGAAAAAAGCGACATGGTGTTCCTGCCAGACCCAGAGACGGCATATGTAGACCCCTTTGCGGAGGTTCCCACGCTGACCATGTGCGGGAATGTGTGCACGATTGGGAAAGGGGAAAACAGGCCTTTTGAGCAGTATCCCAAAAATGTGAGCCTGCGGGCAGTGGAGTATATGAAGGAAAGCGGCATTGCGGACCGTATGGTGATTGGGCCGGAGTTCGAATTCTATCTATTTGACAGCGCCCGTTTTGAGGTGTCGCCCCAGCAGAGCGGCTACCGGATTGACACCCGGCAGGCAGAATGGAACTGCAGCCTGGATACCCCGGGGAATAACGGCTTCGAGGTGCCCTATGGCGGCGGCTACCATATCGCCGCTCCTTTTGACGTGGGATACAGCCTGCGCAGCAAAATCTGCATGATGATTGAGGACTGGGGGATCCCAGTAAAGTACCATCATCATGAGGTCGGCGGGCCGGGGCAGATGGAGATTGAGGTGGAGCTCGCCGACATGCCGGATATGGCGGATAATACAATGATTATCAAATATATTGTCAAGAACATGGCAGCCCAGGAGGGGAAGACGGCCACGTTCTTGCCCAAGCCGATTTACCAGGAAGCGGGCAGCGGCATGCATGTCCATATGCTGCTCCTCAAGGATGGGAAGCCCCTGTTTTATGATGAAAATGGGTATTCTGGCCTGAGCCGTACGGCTCATTACTTTATTGGCGGCCTGCTGAAGCATATCGCATCCCTATGCGCGTTTACCAACCCTTCCACCAATTCTTTCAAGCGCCTGGTGCCCGGATATGAGGCGCCGGTGACCATTGGCTATGCCACATCCAACCGCAGCGCGGTCATCCGTATCCCGGCCTATGCCAAGACGCCGGAAGCCAAGCGGTTTGAGCTGCGCAATCCAGATGCGACCGCCAACCCTTACTATGCCTATGCCGCAATCCTGATGGCCGGCTTAGACGGCATTGAGAACCAGATTGACCCGGCAGCGCACGGATGGGGGCCGTATGACTTTAACTTATATACCCTGTCTGCCGAAGAGCAGAAGAAAATCAAGGGCTTGCCAAAATCCCTGGGGGAGGCGCTGGAGGCGCTGGAAGCAGACCATGCCTACCTGACCAAGGGCGGCGTCTTCCCGCAGCGGCTGATTGATGTGTGGATCGCGCGGAAGCGGGAAGAGGTAAAGCGCCTGGAACAGATCCCAAGCCCGGCAGAGTTTAAGATGTACTTTGACCTGTAGGGGGCGTGGCTTACTTTATATTACAATCGTTATGTTATGGCTTCCATGCATGATTAATATGGAAGATAAAAAAGCATCTATTGCCAAATAAGGGATAATCACGTAAAATGGTAAGAGTTACTTTTCATAGGTCGGGGAAATTCCTGTCTTGCAAAAGGATGCAATGGTAATCTATTGTTGAGTTTTCATGGAAGAAAGAAATGGGAGGCCAGGATGGGAATGGAACTGTATGAGAGCCTGAAACGCGGGGAGGACGTAAGGAAGAATTTAATTGCGCTGAAGCAGGAGCTGAAAGAGGATGCTGCAAGGGATGCGCTGCAGGGGGAACTGCAGGGGGATCCTGCGCTGTTTGCAGGCTTCCTGTCCCACGAAGACCCAAAAGTGCGCAAAAATGCAGCCCTGGTGCTGGGCAGGCTGGGGCAGGCCAGGAGCGCGGGGCTGCTCTATGACGCCTACCGGCAGGAAGAGAAGCTGTTCGTAAAGAGCAGCTACCTGTCCGCGATGGCAGGACTTGATATTTCCCCTTACAGGGAGGGCTTAGGGCAGAGGCTTAAGGAGCTGGAAGCCTATAGCCCGAAGGCAGAGGAAGAAAAGCATATCCGGGAGGAACTGGCTGGGCTGCGGAAGCTCCTGGCCGGGGAGGGCTCCTATCAGCGGCACAGGTTCCAGGGCTATGACGGGAGGTATGAGCTCCTGCTTACCACAGGCAGGCTCTATCCCAAGGTGACAGCGGAGCAGGTAAAGGGCGGGCAGGCCTTCCTTCTAAAGGGCGGGGTGCGTGTCGTCACCAGCCATATCAGGCCCATCCTGTCCATCCCCACTTACCGGGAGCTGCTGTTTTTCCTGAATGTGCGTAAACTATCCGGGGATGTGCGGGAGGCGGCCAGGGCGCTGGCACAGTCCAACCTGCTGGAGCTTTTGGGCAGGGCGCACCAGTCCGGCGGCCCCTTTTATTTCCGTCTGGGCATCCAGAGCCGGATGCTGCTTGCCCAGCGCAGCAAGTTCGCAAAGGAATGCGCCTTTGCCCTGGAACAGGAGAGCGGGCGCAGGCTGCGCAATTCCACGTCGGGCTATGAAGTGGAAATCCGCCTGATTGAGGGCAGCAATGGGACGTTCCTGCCCCTGGTAAAGCTGTTTACTTTCGCGGAAAACCGCTTTGCCTACCGCAAATGCACCATTGCCGCTTCCATCAAGCCGGAGCAGGCGGCCCTGGCAGCCCGGCTTGCCAGGCCTTATATGCAGGAAGGCGCACAGGTGCTGGATCCGTTCTGCGGCGTGGGGACGATGCTGATTGAGCGGGACAGGCTGTGCCCGGCAGGGTATCTGTACGGGCTGGATATCTTTGGGCAGGCCATAGATGGGGCAAGGGAAAATGCCCGGCTGGCGGGGAAGGAAATTTACTATATCCACCGTGATTTCTTTACCTTCCAGCATGAATACCTGTTTGACGAGATTATTACAAATATGCCCGGACGCGGGCGGGGCGACATGCGCAAGCAGGAGCAGGATGCATTTTACGGCCGTTTTTTTGAGAAGGCCGACAGCCTGCTGAAGGAAAAAGGGAAGGTTTTTCTGTATTCCGATGAGAAGAATTTTGTGAAAAAGCAGCTGCGGATCCGCAGGGAATTTACGCTGCTGCAGGAATATGCTATGGATGAGAAGGGAAATTATTATTTGTTTATCATAGAGAAAAGGGGGCAGGCATGAGTTTCCTGCTGCCGATACTTTAGAAAAGCGAAAGGAATGAGAGGATTATGAAAAAGGAACCATTTGTGACAAACGCGCAGCTGCAGGAGATCGTAAAGGAATACCCTACGCCCTTCCATCTGTACGATGAAAAGGGGATCCGCGAAAATGCCAGGGCATTGCAGAAGGCATTCTCCTGGAATCCGGGCTTCAAGGAGTATTTTGCAGTCAAGGCGACCCCCAACCCATTCTTGATGAAAATCTTCCAGGAGGAGGGCATCGGCTGTGACTGCTCTTCCCTGACGGAACTGATGCTATCCGACGCGCTGCATTTTGACGGGAAGGACATCATGTTTTCCTCCAATGCCACGCCGGCGGAAGAATTCCAGTATGCCCATAAGATGGGGGCAATCATCAACCTGGATGACTTTACGCATATCGATTTCCTGGAAAAGGCAGTTGGCAGGATACCAGAGACTATCAGCTGCCGTTACAACCCAGGCGGCGTATTCCAGATCAGTAACAGCATTATGGACAACCCGGGGGATGCGAAGTATGGCTTCACAAGGGAGCAGATGTTTGAAGGCTTCCGCGTGCTGCAGGCAAAAGGCGCCAGATATTTCGGCATCCATGCATTTCTGGCGAGCAACACGGTAACCAATGAATATTACCCGACCCTGGCCAAGGAGCTGTTTGAGCTGGCAGTCCAGCTGAAGGCGGAGACCGGGGCGGAAATCCGCTTCATCAACCTATCCGGCGGGATTGGCATCCCTTACCAGCCAGATCAGGAGCCCAATGACATCTTTGCCATCGGCGAGGGGGTACGGAAGGCCTATGAGGAAGCGCTGGTTCCGGCTGGCATGGGGGACGTGGCTATCTATACGGAATTGGGCAGGTATATGACAGGCCCGTTTGGCTGCCTGGTGACCACGGCCATCCATGAGAAGCATACCTACAAAGAATACATTGGCTGTGACGCCTGCGCCGTGAACCTGATGAGGCCTGCCATGTATGGCGCGTACCACCATATTACAGTGATGGGCAAGGAAGGCTGCGCCTGCGACCATAAATATGACATCACTGGCTCCCTCTGCGAGAACAATGACAAATTCGCCATTGACCGGATGCTGCCGAAAATTGACATTGGCGACCTGCTGGTTATCCATGACACAGGGGCGCATGGATTTTCCATGGGCTATAATTACAACGGCAAGCTGAAGTCGGCGGAGGTGCTGCTGAAAGAGGACGGCAGCACGCAGCTGATCCGAAGGGCAGAGACGCCCGAGGACTATTTTGCCACCTTTGACTGTTTTGATATATTAAAGGACATGAGGATGCGCTGAGGAAGATGCGTTATGATTGAAAGAAAAGATATCCTCTCGTTAGCATATTTGAAAAAAGCGGATTTTTCCGGGAGCTGCCAGGGGATGCGGTTCCGTTTCCACCGGGCGGAAAAAAATGCGGAGACAGAGGGACAAGGGAACGGGGGAACGCAGGCTGCCCAGCAGGTATTGGAAATTGTTGCCTGGGAAGCCCCCTATTGCTTTGATGTTACGCCAGAGGCGAAAAAGCAGAAGGCCGAGGTGGCCTTCTCAGAAGAAGGGATCCAGCAAGGGATAGATTGGCTGAATGGGCTCTGGCAGGCAGAGCCGGAGAGGTGGAAAGCAGCAAAAGGGAACTGGTAAGCATCTGCGCGGCAAAAGGGAACTGGTAGGCATCTGCGCGGCAAAAGGGAACTGGCTAGCATCTGCGCGGAAACAAAAAACTTCTTTTCTCCCTAAATTATAGGGGAAAAGAAGTTTTTTGTTTCTATGTTTTATTTATGCCTTCTTAATATTCCTTCCGGCAGGCGTCCATTGCGGCGTCGTATACCTTGGCAAATGGGACTTTGCACTGCTTGGCGGCTGCGGCGACATCCTCATATTCCGGCTTAAATTTGCTCAGGCCGTAGCCGGTGCTGATTTTGACGGTAATTTCCCCATAAACGGTGCGCACCTTGCGGAACTGGGCTTCCAGGGTGCGGCGGTAGCAGGGCTGAATACGGATGCCGCGGGTGGCCGTATGGGTGAGGATCAGGCGGCTGAAGCGGCTTTCTTCCTCCAGGTTGCACAGGCAGGTCAAAAGAAGGCCAGGGCGGTTCTTCTTCATATAGACGGGCGTGGTGAAGACGTCCAGGGCGCCGGCGTCCAGCAGCAGGCCTACGGCATAGGAGACAGCTTCCGGGGACATGTCGTCCAGATTGCAGGAAAGCTCCAGGATCTGGTCGAGGCTGTGGAACTGTTCCGTGTAGAAGTCCGGGCGGGTTTCCCTGACAGGAACCTGTGCCAGGGCGGCAGCTTCATAGGAACTGGGGAGCTGCTTGGGGGAAGGGACAGGCAGGATACTCATATTGCCCCAGAAAGCCCGCAGGCAGTTGGCTGTCGGGTAATCCTTGGAACCCATCCCATAACCGGTTTTTTCTACGGCCATCGGCGGCATGGCAATGAACTGGCTGGCAAAATGCTTCAGCAGCGCGGCGCCGGTAGGCGTGCAGAGCTCGCCTTCGATGGCGCCGCCATAAATCGGCACGTCCCGCAGGATATCCGCCGTGGCGGGCGCAGGCACAGGGAGGATCCCATGGGCGCAGCGGACGCTGCCGCTCCCCACATGGATGGGAGAGGCAACGACCTGTTCTGGGGAGAGCATCTCCAGCAGCAGGCAGCAGCCGACGACATCCATCAGGGCGTCCAGCGTGCCGACTTCGTGGAAGTGGATCTGGGAAATGTCTGTGTGGTGCGCATTGCTCTCCGCCGTGCCGATTAAGGCATAGACAGCCTTGGCGTCTTCCTTGACGGTGTCCGAAACAGGGAGGCTGTCAATCTGCGCCAGCATTTCCGGGTAGGAAACATGGAGCGGATGGTGGTGATGGCGGCCGCTTCCATGTTCGTGCGTATGTGGCTCGCATCCGGCGCCGTGTTCGTGCGTATGTGGCTCGCATCCGGCGCCATGTTCGTGCGTGTGGGGTTCCTGGCCGCTTCCGTGTTCCTCTTCCGTCTGCCCCAGGATGACGACGTTCATTTTGGTGCCCCAGATGCCGCATTTTTCAGAAGGGACAGGGCTGAGCATGACCTTGTCTGGGAAAATCCCATTCATCGTATCCAGGAAGGTGCGCTGCCCTGATTCTGGCAGGAGCTCAAAGAGGGCGCCCATCAGCATATCGCCGGCTGCGCCCATGTTGCATTCCATAAACAGTGTTTTCATTTCTTATTACCTCCTATATGATTGATCATGCTGGCCAGATAGCCAGCGCCGAAGCCATTGTCAATATTTACCACGCTGACCCCGCTGGCGCAGGAATTGAGCATGGAAAGCAGGGCGGAAAGCCCGTGGAAATTAGCGCCGTAGCCGATGCTGGTAGGGACGGCAATCACCGGGCAGTCGCAGAGCCCGCCGATGACGCTGGCCAATGCGCCTTCCATCCCGGCGACAGCAACGATAACGGTCGCTTTTGAGATGCTGTCCATATGGGCCAGGAGGCGGTGGATGCCTGCCACCCCCACGTCATAGAGGCGCTCCGTATGGTTGCCCAGGACTTCGGCAGTCAGGGCGGCCTCCTCCGCTACGGGGATGTCGCTGGTGCCTCCGGTGGCGACTACGACCGTGCCGGAAGCAGAGCGGTATTCCCTGCGGTTTACAATGCCGATATGGGAAATTTTATCATAGGTGAGCGGGAAACGTCCTGCCAGATATGCGGCAGATTCTTCCGATAGCCGGGTAATCAGGATGTTTTCCGGGCAGTGGGACAGCAGGGAGTGGAGGATGCCTTCCATCTGCACCGCAGTCTTCCCTGCACCATAGATTACTTCCGGCGTCCCCTGACGGATTGCCCGGTGATGGTCGATTTTGGCGTAGCCCAAGTCTTCGAAGGGGCTGATTTTCAGCTGCTCATAGGCAGTGTGGATGTCAAGCGTCCCATCCTGCACCTGCTGTAAAACAGAAAGCATGTGTTGCGATTCCATAGGCACCTCCTATTTTTTCTGTATATTTGTTTATTTTTTGCTAATTTTTCATATAATAACCTCAATATGATTATTATAAGAGTTCATTGTGGAATAGTCAAGGCTTGGATAGCGCAATGGCGCTTAGAATTCGAAAGGATGAGGGATATGAATGAAAAGGTTATCAAACTGGCGGATGCAGAGGAAGTGTGTGATTTTGTGCGCGCTGCGGGCAGGTGTGATTTTGACATAGACATTACAGACCAGAGTGCGGTGATTGATGCAAAATCAATCTTGGGGGTTATGGGGTTTGGGATGCAGAAGCGGCTGATTGTGACGTATGGCGGGGAGGATGTGGGATTTGAGGACGTGCTGCGCAAGTATGCCGTGGCGTAAGGAGGTTGGCCCAACGGCTGCAGCAGAAGCGGGGGAGGCCGCAACAGAGACGCGGCTATCACTGCCAACAGATCTGCATTCAGATGCTCTCTAACGGCAGCTGCTCCATGGCGTGGAGGATATGGATGCGCATGGCGTTCCTTGCGCCCTCTGCATTCCGTGCCTGCAGGAAATCCATAAGTATTTTATGATCTACCAGGGTAGCCTGGACGGCTTCCCCGGAAGCGCTGGACAGCCTCACGCCTTTGTGGATGCCTTCATATATGATAGGCATCAGCTGGTTCATGAATTCGTTGTGGGTGGCTTTGGCGATGGAGCGGTGGAAGGCCTGCTCTAAATCAGTACGGTCTTCCTGACGGCGGATTCTCTCTTCAATTTCCCTGCCTAGGGAAAGGATGCGCTGGATTTCTTCTTCGGTTGCACGCAAGGCAGCGTAAAAAGCGGCCTCCGGCTCAAAAATCAGACGCATTTCGTACAAATCCCTTGCGTTTACTTTGGCGGAGGAAAGGGGGGACAGTTCTTCGGATTGGGGAAGCATAAAATCCTCCCGGACAAAAGTGCCGCGGCCGCGCCGTATTTCCAGGATCCCGCCGGTGGCCAGGATGCGGATTGCTTCCCGCAGTGTGGTGCGGCTGACCTTTAGTTCCTCTGATAAAATATTCTCATTGGGCAGCTTGCTGCCTGGCAAAAAACGCTTTTCTACGGTAATCATGGATAAGATGCTGTCTGCAATCCGCTCCGATAATCTGCTTTCCTGTTCCATTTCCTTTTCCGATCCCTTTCTGATTTTATGTGCTTCTTTTCTGGTTCTTCTCCCTTTCTGGTTTTTTCGTCTTCTTTTTCTGGTTCTTCTCCCTTTCTGGTTTTTCGGCTTCCTTTTCTGGTTCTTCTCCCTTTCTGGTTTTTCGGCTTCCTTTTCGGAATCCCTTCTGGTTTTGTCTGCCTGTTTATGCCTCTGTATGATTAAAAGTATACAGGATGCAGGGGGATTTTACAAGCCAGCAATCGAAAAAACGGAATTGATAGATTGGATTTTTGATGATATACTAAGGAAGTGGCTGGCGGGGCGGCCTACTTACAGCCCCGATGGCACGTATGACAATGATTGCCACTTGATGTTAAACAACATTATTGACAGCAGACAACTAAAACGTTATAATGTCCTTATCAATCAAAAAGAAAAGAGGTAGCCAAAAATGAAAAGCGATAATGTAAAAAAAGGCATGCAGCAAGCCCCCCACCGTTCCCTCTTCAACGCCCTGGGCTTTACAAAAGAAGAGATGGACCGCCCCTTAGTAGGAATCGTAAGTTCCTACAATGAAATCGTCCCTGGGCATATGAACCTGGACAAGATTGTAAACGCTGTCAAGCTAGGCGTTGCTGAAGCCGGCGGCGTCCCCGTCGTCTTCCCGGCCATTGCAGTCTGCGATGGCATTGCCATGGGCCACACCGGCATGAAATACTCCCTCGTGACCCGCGATCTAATCGCCGACTCCACCGAATGTATGGCCTTGGCACACCAGTTCGACGCCCTAGTCATGGTGCCCAACTGTGACAAAAACGTGCCCGGCCTCCTGATGGCAGCCGCCCGCATCAACGTGCCGACTGTATTCGTATCTGGCGGCCCCATGC
>CAJTNT010000027.1 GCA_910577785.1 uncultured Lachnospiraceae bacterium
AAGGGATCTGTTGCGGTAATTGATGAATTTGATACTGGTGTCCATGATCTATTGGTAAAAAAACTTGTTCAATCTTTATATATGAATCTCTCTGGTCAGCTAATAGTGACAACACACAATACTTTACTTATGGAATCTGGCATTCCTAAAGAGTGTATCTATGTGATTAATGAACTAGAACAAGGTCATAAAGAAATCCAGTGCATTACCTATTATGACAACAAAATTCATATTAATACAAATATTCGTAATCAATATATGCATGGTGTCTATCACGGTATACCTGAACCATCCAATATCGATTTTGTTAATTTGTTGTCCACACTTGGTATTTCCGAGTAGTTTCTAAAAGTAAGATAAATATAGTAAAAGTGAAGATATTTTCTCAGCTTGGCGACTTACCCAGTCCAAGAAAATGTCCTCACTTTCTTCCTTTAAGTCCTTATCCCAGTAATATCCATATAAAAGACAGTTTCCAAAATCCATCTTCGATTTCTTATCAAATACCTCTACCGTCCGAAGAAGCATACCAGCATTTAAAATCATCTTGTCATTACTCAGTTCTCAGTTTATAAAAAACTTTCACAATGTGATTCCACAAAACCTAACATAAGAACTAATCTCTATCATTACTTCAAGGGATACATAACATTTTCTATCCTAAATAATCAATTTTACCTAGTAAAATTACTCAGCAATATCCAGCAACAAACGCTTTAAGATCACGTTTGCAGAAACGTGATATCGCTGTAAACATTGAATTTTTTTAATGTCATTTCAAGGCTCTTTCAAAATGGTATAATAGTGGTGTAACAAGCGCCTTCTCTTGCTTTAAAACCATTGATTTTGCAGGCTTTTTCGGGATTCTTCAAGATACTGCCGTGGCAGATGAATAGTATTTTAATCATGTCTTCTTTATCCTTTCATTCCTTCTTATTATTCCGCAAACAGCCGCTTTCAGGGGCTTTTCCGGTCTTTGCGCCTTTTCATTGTTTTTGCATAAATCTGCGTTATTTCCTATATTTCTTCCATCAAAAGGTGTAAATCTGGGTGCAAGCCTGTTCCGTTTGCACCCGCGGTTTTTACATCAATTTCCAGACACCCTGCGCATCTCCTCGCTTGCCTCATCAAATCCCAGATGGGTATATGTATTCAGCGTCACGCCAATATCGCTGTGCCCCATGATATATTGAAGGGTTTTTGGATTCATCCGCGCGGCTGCCATCTTGCTGCAGAACGTATGGCGGCACACATGGGGCGTTACTTTCGGCATCTGCACACGGTAAATCTTGTTGTATTTCTCGCAGATATGCTTGAAATATTTTTCCCAGTGCAACGCAACCATCGGCATCCCATTTTTATCCAGATAGAGGAATCCGGTATATCCGTCAATCATGGGTTCTGCCTTAGGCTTCTTCCTGTTCTTTATAATCTTCCTAAAACATTCTGCCACTTCCGGCGTCATGGGAACCTGGCGCACGCCGCTTTCCGTTTTCGGCTCCACAATTTGGTAACCGATTTCAGCATAACGCTGCAATTGATGGTCCACGTTAATCTTCCCATTTTCAAAGTCTATGTCCTTCCTGGTAAGCCCTACAAATTCAGAAATCCGGAGCCCCGTGTGGAACAGGATATAAATGCCATCGTAATACTTCCTGAAATGGGAATCTTCTTTTACAAATTTCAGGAATCTGCGTTCCTGTTCCCTGGTAAGCGCCTCCCTGGTAACGCTGTCATTATAGATGACTGTCGCCAGCTCAAACCCGAACGGATTCTTGCGTATCAAATCATCATCCACCGCCATCTGGAACGCAGGCCTTAGAATCCCCCGGATTGTGCGGATGGTACTGAAACCACGCCCGTTCTTCTGGAGCTGTATGAGCCATTGCTTGGCATCTGATATTTTTACCCGGTCAATCCTTTCCTCGCCGAATTTTTCTTTCCGCAAAAGATTGAGGACAGTTTTATAACCCGCCTCGGTGGTTGGGCGCACGCCTGTTTTCAGCGAGACATATTTTTCTACCAGCCCTGCTACGGTCAGCCCGCCTCCTTCCGGCACAATCTTATCAAAAATATCTGCCGCTATCTGTTTTTCTTTTTCGCGCAGGGACGGTTCCATCTTCCTTCCTGTCGGAATCCTGTCATTCTTATCCAGCCGCCAGGAATAAGCGTATTTGGTCTCCCCGAATAAATCTTTGTATTTGTAACGGTATTTCCCATCTGCCATCTGGATTTCCCCATTCCGCAATATTCTGCCCCGGCTGTCTCTTCTCTTTTCACTCAAGTTATCGAACTCCTTTCCTGTCAGGTTTTGACAAAAAGGCTTCGATACGGCATTTATATTTTACCATAGCAAAGCCCGTTTGTCATGAAAAAGGTACACATAATTTTTATTCGGCAGACGCCTTATGGTTATACAACAGTCGCCTTATCTATAAATTTTTCAAAAAGCTTGCGCTTGAACTGAATGCGGTTGCCGTTGCAAAGAAGGAAATCCGCATAAGGGTTTTCTTCTGCAATCTGGCGTAGTTTGCGTTGCCCGATACGGAAATATTTTGCTGCTTCCTCAATTGTCAAAGTATATTTTTCCCAGATCGGCACGGCTTCTGTCAGTTCTTGTTTCATTTTTTCTTCCATGATGTTTGTCCTCCTTGATTTCAAAAATCTTCCATAACGTCCATAATTTTCTTTAACTCTGATTTTTTAATCAGAAAAAACCTTTTAGATGTAAAATTTCCGATTTTATGGGTCGCCCGCTGCTGCTGGTTCTTCCCCTCTGTTTTAATCAGCAACAAATTTTCCTTCTTCAAAGGCGCATTTAAATCTCTGCCACTTTTGTACATCAATTCTTCTCCGAGATTTTTGCAGTAGTCGCGGTAAAGCTGCCAGAGTGTTTCCGGCAGAATGTAAAAATATTGTTCGTCCTCTGCCATTATCTTGGAAAACTCTCCCTGTTTCGCCATATCTTTCGCATCGCATACAATCACTTTTCTCAACTGTATGCCGCATTTTAACGCCATAATGATAAGTGCCGCCGGGCTTTTTGTTTTTGATTCACGGTCATTTCGTATTATGACTTTTATAATTTCCTGCATATCCTCTTTCATATATCTTTGCGCCTCATCTTCTGTCAGAAATCCATTCGCACACACATAACTGTAGAAAATGCGTACCTCCGCCGACATAATTGCCAACGTATCAATAAAACGAGGCGTAGTGATTCCCGGAATTTTTTGCTTTCGAATCAGCTTTAGTTCCTCTCTCATTATATTTTGCGCCCACGCAACATTCCCTTGCAGAAAAACAATGAAGTCATAGAAAAACGTTGGAAAATTCAAAAGCGTGTCCTGATAATGCGTCAGTTTCTCCAAATCAACATCGCCCCTTTCAAATATGAGCCGGATAACCCGCGTATCTGAGGATTCTGACTCGGTCTGTAGCATTTCTCCTGTAATCAGGCAGCAGCCTTTGACAGGACTGTACGCCGATACGCCGTAAATTTTTGCAAAGGTTTCTGAGCGTTTGAACGGCTCCCGATCACCATACCCACGGATTAACGTTTCCGATTTCTTCCGCTGTTCTGCTGCCAGTCCCTTCGATGAAAACGGTACGAAATCGTCTACCATAAGCATTGCATCTCCGTAAAGAGACATTTTTTCCCTGATTGCCGCCAAAGTTGAATCTGAACGCAAATCCGGTAAGTAAGAAGGAGTGCGGTCAAACAGACGGGAGAACAAAAGTCCAGTTGCCGTTTTTTGTGAATTGGTGGATCCAATCAACGCCACCAAGAAATTAACCCCTTTCCCTGCGTCCTGAAATAATGATGTCATAACTGACACGCAGCTAAAATGTGTCAAAAACACTGAATTTTCCCGTTTCCCATTCCCACTGCATAATTCCCGCATTCCCCAAAATTCATCGAAGATTTCTCTCGTCCCGACTTTTTCTGGGCGGTATAGAAAGTGGTGCGGCACGTCTGCTTTGATATTTCCGCCTTTTTCACCGATGATTCCTTCTTTCGTAAGATACACAAGGCCCTTTCCTTTCAGTTTTGTCCAACCAGTGGTTTCGTAAAGATATGTTTTTTTATAATTTCCGGTTGAGATTAGAACATTAATGTATTTCCGAAATAATTGCCGGCATTCCTTTCCCGATTCAAGATACCCTCTGTCTTTCGTAATTTTAAGAAGTTCCGCATCAGACAGCAAGCCTTTCACTGTTTTTTCTGTCTTGAATTTTAGTCCCATGCAGTGGATTTCAACCTTCCATGACGTGTCTTCACGGTCATTAATGATAAGATTCTGCTCATTGCAAATTTCTGTAACATGAGTTATTTCCTCCTTGATTTCAATCCAGAAGTTTCCTATTACAACCATCGAAGACATTTCTTTAGACCGATACTTTAGCTCTCCTTTCTCGTACCAGAAACCTCCCACTCTGAATTCTGGGGATGCTATGGCAGTTACAACATTTTTCAGCATACATTTTGAGCCCATGTCGTCTATACTGCTATTTACTTTGCTAAACAGGTGACTTTTTTCTTTTGAGGGTTTCGTTTTCTCAATCTGCTCCGATTCTTCTTGCCCTATTCCAGCTGATTCCAAATCCGCTTCTTGGGGAGTCCCTTGCATGTGAACAAAAAGTTTTTCATTCCATCTTATGCCGCCTCCCTGTCTTTTGTCTTCCTTAACCCGTTCAGTGCCTTTGTGAAGATTTCTGGCGTCATCTGCCCCGGCTCCCCGATGCCGTACCGTTCCAGGACTGCCGCCATTGTGACCCCGGTACGTTCCATCTCTTTTTCCAGCGCTGCCATCTGCATTTCCGTAATGCCCGCCAAGGCTGGCTTTTCCTTCAGGCTATATACGATCTGCCCCCTGCCGTTTACAATGGACAGGGCTGAGATTTCCCGGCGGGCGTTGTAGGCGATTGCCTGCACGCGGAACCTGTCCTTTGTAAAGAAACGGCTGTCTTTCCTCTCTATTTTTACAAGCCCTGCCGGGATCTAGATAAAGGGGGCTGTATATAGCTCCCTGCCCACGCCCCAGTTGAGGCAGGCGCGCTTGAAGGAATCGGATGCCTGCCCCTTCTCTTTCTCCGAATAGCTTTCCGTCCCCACGTCCTGTTTTGCAACCCACTGCCCCTTGGCGCTGTCCCATACCTCCACGGTACAGTACAGCTTCCCATCTATGCATTGGTGGGTGCGCCTCCACCCGAAAGGCGTGAATGTCTCATCTAAGATTCTCTGGTCTACCCTTGCGTCCTTAAACAGGAGGAGGCTTAAGCCTTTTTCATTGATTGTAGACACCCGGCATTCGATTTCGTCTGCCCGCAGGAGCCGTATTGTGGGGCTTCCGATATCCGCTTCCATTACTGCTGTTTTCGGCATGGGCGTTTGGGGACTGTCCCCTTTCTTTCTCCCGCCCGCCTTTTTTGCAAGTTCTTCTTTTAATTCCTTATCTGCTGGCATTTCTTCTCCTTCCCTAAATAAATATGGGGATTGGCGCATAAGGGATATGCCAGACATGGAAGAACCTCCTTTGCCCGGCGGCTCCATATCTTAGCTTTCCTTAAGTTGCCGCATACCCCCGCTCCGCTGGGGCAGGCTCTGGCATAAAGGGATCCTTTAGGGTTTCCCTAATGCGGCCGCCCCAGAGCTGTACATCAATTTTTTTGCTGTCTTCCTTCCCTATGCCGCCTTTACCATGAACCTCCTGCTCTGGATGGTCTTCTGGTATTGGGCGTAAATTTCTGGGCGTTCCTCCTTAAGCCTCTTCTCGTCCAGGCGGCTGCTGGCCACTGCCTTCCAAGATACCCGGTAGCTGCTGTTCTCGGCAAGCTCCGCCTCCCCAAGGTACATCTTTAATTCCTGCTCAATCTTCCGCTTTTCCGTTTCAAGCCTTGCTATCTCCCCAGCAAGCTCCTGCCTGCGCCCCAGCTTTGCGTCAAACCCAGCAAGGGGGACGGACTGCGCTTTCGATTTCCTGAAATATTCCGCAATCACGCTGTCCGCAAGCTCGGAGCCGTCCGGCTCTGGAAGCTTTTTCTTCAGGACGTTGTCCTCCCAGAAATCCTTCTCGATACGCCTTAAGTCTGCTATCATTTCCCCATCCCGTTCCAGCCTGTAGTATTTGAACTCCCTGCCGTAAATAAGCACAGCGATATACCAGGCATCCGCATTACAGACGGACATGTAATGATGGCACTGTACCTGGTAGGAAAGGGGGATTTTCCCATCCTTCCATTTGTCTGCCATGTATGGGCTTGCGGTCTTGCATTCCAGCCCGGCATTCTCCCCCACCACCATACGGTCAATATCCGCAAGCATGAACGGGTTCCCTTCGTCATAATACATAAAGTTCGTGCGGCGCACCTTCTTCCCGGTGGCTTCCGTGAACCGCCTTGCCACGTATTCCTCAAATTCCCTGTCCTGGCGCATTGCCTCGTTATCAACGTCCTCCACGCTCTCAGAGGTCTTGTCAAGGTACACCTCCATAGCCGTCCGGTAGGGGTTCAGCCCGCAGACCGCCCCGGCATCCGAGCCGCCCAGCCCCAGCTTCCGGTACCTGAGCCATTCTTCATGCGGCATTCCCTTTGTCGCTGTCAGTTTCTTCATTAATTTATCCTGCCTTTCTATTTATTTTTCTTTATTATCCTGCCTTTCCATCCTGCTTTATTAGGCTGCCTTTCCATATGCCCCTTAATATGCCGCCCATGGCGGAGCATAGACTATGTTCCGCCATGCCTTCCTGTTCATCCAGCCTTTCCATGCTGCCCCTGCCATGCCATCCATAATCATTTACGCCGCGCTTACCATCTGGTACGCCTTATCAATCAGGGGGTTGCCCTCCACTGTCTTTGAGAAGAGGGTTTCCCTGTAATTCGCTGTCTTCCGCAGTGGCTGGGCATGGGTGGCGAAATCGGACACCGCATTGATAAAGCGGTACGCGTTCTTCCCCACGTCCTGCAGGTCGGGGGCTTCAAAATAACGCGCCTTCATATCCTCCTGGAGCCTTGCCATGTTCCTTGCCTGCTGGGGCGTTGCGCCGTCCTCAGAGGGCAGGAGGATTTCTATGTAGTCCATGGCCTGCCTGTCGGTGAGTTTCTTCATGCGCAGCCGCTCAAACTCCTTCCCCAGGCTTTCCATGTATTTCCCTGCCAGGAATAGCGTATCCCCCGCCTCCTTCAGCCTGTCTTTGATGTTCCCTGTATGCACCATTGACCAGGAACGCTTTGCCGTGGCAAGCGCAAGGTTCAGGGTGTTGCTGCAGACGACCCGGATTGGGGTGAGCGCGACCCTTACCGCGCCGGAGCCGTCATGGGTGTTTGAGAATACCAGGTAGGGGCTTATCCTTTCCCCGGAAATAATGTACTCATGGGGCATGTGCGCCAGGAGCCATACCTTCCTGCCACCCATGAGGGAGCCTGCTGTCTCGTAGCGGACGCCCTCACCTAAGAGACTATCTGTAAATGCGAACGCCTCCTCATTCTGGATAATTTTATAACGGTCTGTCACCACGCCCAGCACCCTGCGGTCTGAGTCCCGGACGTTTGCCTTAAAGCCTTCAATCTTTTCCCCATTTTCTGTGTAGATTGGTTCCTGGAGAACTTTCCAGTCCAATCCTGCCAGGCGCAGGGCATCCTGGGATGTGGGGGAATTTGCGACTTTTGTCCCCAGCCCGTGCCATGGAGTTTCCCTTGTATAGAACATGGTCTCTACATTTGCTGCCATGATTTTTCTCCTTCCTATTTTATATTCGTTTTCTGCTATGCTGCTTGCTGCCTTCCTTCTGCTGCATTGTGGCAGGATTTCCTGTCTGTGCTGGAAGGTTATAAACCCCAGCCGCACAGACAGTGCCTTTTCCCGGCTATCCCTACCTTTTTTCAATGGTTCCGCCCCTGTCAGTTTTCTTCCAGGGCTTCCAGGATTTTAATGCCACAGCCGATGATTATCACTGCAATTTCCAAGCCTTTCACTGCTTCCGCCTCCTTCCATGGTGTGTTGATTTGCTATATTTATGCTTCCCTGTCTTGTATAGCTGTCCTGTTTTTGATTCCCGGCATCCCTCCTTTTTGGGCATAAAAAACAGCAGGGAGTTTTTATCCTCCCTGCCTGATATGGGTTCATTATTATAATATGTAATTGAATGACAAGACTTTTTCTGAATATAAATTCTATTATCCATCTCTGTCAAATCAATCCAGCAATATCACGATTGCGTTTTCAATTGTACTCTGCATTTCTCCTAAATGTTCATGATAATAATCCTGATATTTAAATCCTCCAACAATCATAACATTGTCACCAGATAGAAGTTTTTCAATATGATTGCCATTTTCATCTACTGTCTAGGCTGGAAAGACACGAATTGTTTCTCCATTTCCACTAACATAGAAATTATCAAAAAATCCATCTACACACAATGTACCGCCAATACAAACACTTGTATTGTTATATGTTGAAGGACTTCTCATTAAGGTTTCTATATCCACTTGCTGTGCCATATTTATTGTGTTTTGTATTTGGTCAAATTCCGTAGAAGCCTCGCCACCTTGTGAACCGCCAGGAAATCCCGAAATTAAAACAACCTTTCCTGTGCTGTCAACATAACAATCGTCTGCAACATACTCTCCCTCTGTGTCATATATGTAACCTTCTTCTGTGACAGAATAAGCCTCATACTCTGGAATGACATTCCCATTCACATCTACAATCTTTCCGTCTTTTCCATACAAAACACCATTTGCGACATCCTCAGCAAAATTTCCTGTAACATGTATATCATTTTCTTCCTGGTCTTCTATGTTGCTCTCCAATCCTTCTGCATTCTCAGCGTTTAATGCTTCCTGAAGTTCTTCCTCCGTCAAATGCATTACATAGATTTGTGTGACTTTCCCATCAGCATGTGAGAGGACAATACTGTTGCCTGATTCCCTGTCAAGATATCCTGTAGAATCGTCCATCATGACGCCCTCGTGTTCCCCCTCCTTGGTGTACTGATCCGCTAGCAACTTATCTGCTTCTTCCAAACTCATCCCAATCCTTACCCCATGGAAACCCGGCACATCGCTTCCCGTTCCTTCAACCATTATCATATATACGTTTCCATCCATACCACTATTCACAAGAATATCTCCACCAGCAAGGGTATATCCCATATTATCCTCATCATAAGAAAATCCCAGGCCTTCCAATTCTTTTTCCGGCAGGCCCATAATATCTTCTAAATCAAGTTCCGTATCACCCGCATCTTCTTCATTCCCCATCTCTTGGCTGTCTGCCTTATAATCACCTTCTGTAACATCACTGATTAGGAATACTGGCATTTCTCCCTCTTCCCCCAAATATTTCAATACGCCATTAAAATATGCTTTCCCTGTTTCTTCATACGGCTCAGCATTTATAAGCCACTCCCATTCTTTTACAGGCTTCTCATCTTCCTGCATTATAATGCCAACATTCACACCGCCCATACCTATATACACTGCATAATTATTCTTGTCTGTATTTCCTAATGGGAAATCAACGCTTATATCGGCCCTTACCATTCCTGGGAACCCGTCTTCCTTCCATTGCCCAAATCCGCCTGCTTCTTCAAGTGTTTTTATCTCTTCTGATGCCTCCTTGGTTCCCTGGCTGCTATTGCTACTGTCGTCCCCAGATGGCGTAAGGATAACCACAACAACCAAAAGCAGCAGTACTGCGCCAACTCCCAGCAGTATTTTTTTTGCTTTTCCCTTCTTTTTAGGCACATCCCCTTTATAATTTCTTTCTCTCTGGGCTGTTTGGGGATGATTGGGTGTTTCAGGCTTCTTTTCATTTTTTACAGCGCCCCCGCCAATCGCCTGCCCACAGTATGGGCATTTCTGCCAGCCGTCTTTTAACTCTTTACCGCATTTTTCACAAAACATAATTTTCCCTCCTATAGTTTTATTCAGATAGCCAATATATTAACAGCAGTGCAGCTGCCACGAAAAATTCCACAATATGAGAAGCCATCCCGCAGCCTTTCTGCCGCCTGCCTGTCAGCAATTCTTTTGTATGCGCATAATTCCTTGGCCCGTAAATTAACCATATCCCGCTCTCGCAAAAAGTTATCTTCGCAAAAACAGGGAGAAGGTCTATAAACGCTCCCATCATTCCATGGCCATGCAACGCATTGTAGAAATCATATGTAAAAATAGTACAAAACAGATATGCCAGGTAAACTATAATTAATATACACATCGCTGTCCTCATTGGATGTCCCCGAATAAAACACTTGATTGCTTCCCATACTATTCTTAATTCATCGCTATCTTCCACGGCATCTGCCGTTTCCAATTGCTCTTTCTCCAGCAGTCCACCCTGGGCAGATGCAGCTCTTTCATAACCGCAATGAGGACAGACTAACCATCCCTCTTCCATTTTCTTTCCACATTTCCCGCAAAACATTTTTCCTCCTACAAATACTTCACTTCACTTATTTTGGGTACCGCTATTTGTTCCGTTGCTCTTTCCCCTGCCCCCCTTCTTTCTCTCGCATAGGATATACTCCCTCCCATCCTAACGCTTCATTTCTGCAAGGAAATCCGCCAGTTCCTCCGCATCCTTACTGTCCATCATTGCATAGTTCATCTTTCTCCCATTACACTCCATAAGAACCTTTCCTGAATAAATTCCCACACGTTTTCCCGGCTGTACATTAGAAATTTCATGGTAAGGGCAGGCAACCACTTTCCGTAAAAATGCCAGTAATGAAAATGCCATGCGCCCAGTCTCAATATATATCAGCCTCCTATCCGTACAGACCATATAATTCCTGAACATTTTAGACTCTTTCAGATGGCCTATCACTGAATTCCTATACGCATGATAAAACCGGACGATTTCTTCCCCTGCTAACAGAACCTTTTCCAAATCTTTAGAAATTCCGCTTGCCCCGTATAATAGCACGACACTGCCCTTTGACGTAAATGCACTTTTTATCAGCTCCTCCTTTAATTCTTTCCGGCTCTTTGTCATAGTAATGCCTTTCTCCACATTTGGAGCCTCTGGCATTTCCTCCTCCGCTAGCATAATTCCGCATTTTGGGCAGCTCCTCCATCCTTCTTCCAACTGTTCTCCACAATTTCTACAAAACATACATTTTTATCCTTTCTTATTTTCTCTTTTCTTGTTCCCTTACTTCCTTACCAATCTCCCCTGTCTCGCCATGTCCCCATTCCAACAAACAAACGGTCTCGGAAACTCTTTATAGCCCATATTTCCGCTCCTTTTCTGTTTCTCTTTTTTATTCCTCCCTCCACCTGTTTCTTCGTATTATGTCACTTTTTGTTGACTTATGTATACATTATATACCTAATACATCAGTTATTCAAGAATTATTTTTCCAGTATAATTACCAAAAAAAGAATCCGGCTTCTTCCCGGATTCTGAATGCAGGGAGGCATACTATGGTACGATTACGGATACTGGAAATCTTAGAAGAACAGAACCACTCCAAATACTGGCTCTTCAAGCAGATGGACTTAAGCTACCAGAACTTCAACCGCATGGTCACCAACCAGACCAAGTCCATCCGCTTTGAGAACCTCGACAAGCTCAGCGACCTCTTAGGCTGCTCTATCGGCGACCTGTTTGATAAGTCACCCGAGCCCAATGAAGAATAAACAGGAGGGATGTTCTGGAAAATCCCCGGAACATCCCTCCTGCCGCATCATCTTCTGTTTTCTTCCTGCTTTCATCATTACAGGCTGCACAGCCTCTTTTCCCCTGTCACTCCTGCATGCACTCTGCAAACAGCCGGAACGCATACCGGAACCCCTGGACAAAGCCGTTCTCCTCCGCTGCGCTCGCTATGTAAAATCCACAGTCCCGGCATCTGGCATACTCTTCCTGCCCCCGGCCTTCCCCCTCGCTGCTTAGCAGGCTCCTGATTTCTTCCTCTGTCCCTTTACTGATTTTATCTGTGCCTTTCTGTTCCCGGAGCATATTCCGGTACATCTCCCGAATCATCTTATCCATATCCTTTTCAGCCATGTGCCTTTGGCAGACCCTGCAAATGCCACTGCCGCCCCAAAAGCACATGCCCTTCCTCTCTTTCCACCTATTTTATTTACAATACATTGCCCTGTTTTTTCCATGGGGAAAGACCGCCGAAAGGAATGCCGTTCCATCCCCACAGCCCGCATGCCCCTATCCTGGCTCCATGGGCTACGCCTGCCCAAAACGCCCTACAATTCTTATAGCCCCAGCCCCCTAAATGTTTCCTCTATTATACGGCACTGTCTCCATTACTGCAAGGCTACACCCCATAAAAGCCTAGATGTATAGCAGAACCTGCCCACAATGCCATCCCCATCTGCCACGCCGTGGTAAGCCCACTAAGGCTTCCCTTCCATATCTTCCCCCCTTTCCCTGCGCCTTTCCTGGCACGTCCTTTCTTAAATATTAATGAAGTTTCTGGCATGGAAAGAACCGGGGCTTCTGACACCCCGGTTCCCTGCCAATGTCAATCTTACAGTACCAGACAAAAATACTACATCCCCCGGCATGGGGAATCTATCCCATTATTTCTGCCACAGCCTCTATTCCCCTTAATACAGCCTCCCGGCGTTCCTCTTCTGGCAGGCTGGCAATATAATAGTTCCATACCAGCACATCTGCATACTGCTTCATTTCTTCCAGCCCTCCCGGCCCTATCCCGTATGCACGCCCGCTTTCATAAGACGTTGTGTTCACAATGAAGTGGATATGCAGGCTCCCCGTATCGGTATGTACCCCAAATACAGCCTGCCAGCCCTGGAAACAGTATTCTGCAAATGCATACCCTATCCAAAGGGCTTCCTGGGTTCCTATATACCCCATCTCATCCCTGCTGAATGACAGGATATAATGCATTGCCTGGCGCCCACCCTCCTTCCGGAAGTATTTCTTTACCTCCTCCATCTGGCAGTACATGCTGTCCGCATCCCCTATCAATACGCCCTGCGCACCATATACGTTATATGCCCCATCCTTTCCCTTAACTGCATAATTTACAAGGTTCTCAAGGTCTTCTTTCTTCCGGTAAGGTTCGTTTACAGCTTTAAGGACTGGCATAATTCCCTGGCCTCCTTTATGATCTTATCCGTTTCCCCCGGGACGTCGATACCGCTTCCTATCTTGTTCAGGCTGGTCTTCATCCTTTGGACGGCAGACTTCTGCACTGCACCCAGCCCGCTCCGCCCCCTCTTATATATGGTGGAATTTAACACAAGATCCCCTAATTTCACCCCTCTGCGCTCAGCCATCCCATATAATTTCTTTTTTTCCTCCTCTGTGCATCGGAACTCAATTTTAGCACCCTTCATCTTTTTTCCCCTTCCATAAATTTTTCTTTACTTCTTTGTTTATTGGTTATTTTTTCTTAACGGATGTTATCATTGGTTAACCTTCCTTGCCATTCTTCCTGTCCCTTTATCTTTTCATCTGCTATTGGTTTCCATACCTGTCCATTTTTCTTAATGCACTTTAAAATACTTTTCCATAATATATATATTTTCCTGCTGACACATCATTTTAAATGTTCATAGTTTTATCTTTTATTTTCTTTATCCCATACTGTAAGAGTTTACTTTTATCTGTCTTCCCTCCACTGTTTTTATCTGCGGGCAGGGAACGTTAAACGCTTTTCTCCTTATATTAACAAGATTACAGAAATGTCGGACAAATTATCGGGAATGATATGGGATTAACAACAGAATAAACTATAGAATAAATTATTATGAAGATTGGAGGAATCCCCATGTACCAGAACGACCTTTCAGATTTGATAACCGTAGAGGAACTTTGCGAACTGCTTTTCATTGGGAAGAATGCCGCCTACAGGCTGTTAAACACAGGGGAGGTGAAGGCGTTCCGTATTGGGAGGGTCTGGAAAATCCCCAGGGAAGCCGTGTACGAATATGTCAGACGGAAAAGCCGCCTATGACAATCCCAGAAAAGTCCATGGCAATGGGAAAATCCCCGGAAGGCTTTTTTCTTCCAGGGATTCCCTGCTTCAAAAATACATCTTTTTTATTTGGGGATTATTCCATTGGGATTCTGAGGCTTCCAGAATCCCTGGCACTTCGTCTCAAATACACTTTAAAAGGCTATGCAAGCTGCCTTCCATATTTTTGCAGATAATCCGCCGCCTGTTCCTGAGACAGCCCGGCTTTACTCTGCAGCCTGTTTATAATGGCTGCATCATCAAGCCCATCATCCTGCCCCATTTCTATTATCATCTGTACCCTGCCTTGATATATCCCCTGCTGCACTCCTTGCTGTATTCCCTGACGTATCAGTTTCTCCGATTCCGTCTCAATCACTGTCCCGCCCATGATATTCACCAGCCTTTCTTCATTCTTATTTCCATTTGTAATATGTGTAACAATCGTGTTCACAAACCCCATCAGGTCTACGATTTCACCATCTGACAGTGCGCCTCCCCTATGCAGGCGCACCATTTCATCCCTGAAGTACTCTAAATCCTTTACTGCGTCTTCTATGCTGCCCCCTGAGGTTATCTCCTTCTCATACCGCGCGATATAGAAAGGGATGTAAGGGAACAGCTGCTTTTCCACAATATATTCCTTTGTGAACTCCTCCAAGATTACATTCGCAGATTCATAATCCACGCTCTGCCCATCTGGGAATGTAAACGTAATCTTCGTTGTTTTTGGCGTCCTGTCCGTCCTCTTGACATAAATGATGGAAAACCTTGGCATTGGGATGACCGCATGGCCGATGTCCCATGACGCAAACTGCCTCGCAACGATAAAAGCATACTCAGCTATCCTGACTGCCATAGAGCCGTCGTCATAACTCTGGCATTCCAGCAGATAGACTTCACTTCCAATCTTCATCAGGAAGTCTGAAATCTGCTCCTTTATGTCGCTGCTCCCATCCGCTGTCTCATCCTCCGTCAGGTATCCTTCCGATGGCAGGATCTCTACCTTGGCATCCATTGGGTATTCTTTCCCAAAAATGTCATTGATGACCGAAATGAAAAGCCGTTTATGCTTGCTTTTCATGGTCTTAAACACATTGTCATAGTCCGGTGTCTTCTTCTGCATATGTTCTCCCTTCCACATATATTCTTCCCATTCGGAAGATGGGATATCCTGTTTTTATTATATCGGCAAATATCAGATATTGCAATAGTACATAGCTTTGAGGGCTTTGCGTTCTTGGTGTCCTGCGTTCCTTTCCTGCATCGTACCTCATTCTTATTTCCTCCTGTCCCTATCTTACATACATGCCGCCGTCATCATAAATCCGGCAGGCGGCTGCACATGAAAAAAGATACCCCTAAAGGCACTGCCCTAAGGGGTATCTCTCCATAAATCTGCGCTATCCTGTTTTCAAATGGTACAAAATTGGTACAAATTCAAAATTCTGGTACAGAAAATGTGGCTCTAACCCGCATAAACACTGGGTTTTACTTCTCAATATTCTTAAGCGTCGGGAACTTAAACCACGTTTTTTGCTAACCTTCACAACCATGCATAAGCCGTTATTCCAGGCTTTTCCTGCCACCCTCTCTAACACAAATCATTACATTTCTTTATATCCGGCAGAAATTCGGTGTCAAATTGGTGTCGGATGGTGTCAAACCATCTGTTTCTGCAGCATACGCTCCTGCACAATTATAATGTCACTTAATGCCAGCTTACATAATTTAGCTATCTCTTCCGGCGCCATTCCAGACTCAAGCATATTTTCAACTATCTCAACTGCCATCTCTTCCCGTCCCTTATTACGCGCCTTTGATACCTCAGTATCTAATACCTTTCCACCCATAATATCTCCAACTCCTTTCCTGATGCTTTCATAATTTTTTGCAAGATTCTGAACAACCCTGTTCGTCATGTCACGTATCTCTAAATACGAAAACTCTGTAAGCTTTCCTATGGAAACTGCATCTTCCAGCTTTAACATCGTGTCCACATAAAAATTCTTCAACTCCTCAATCCTATCCCTGCTTGCCTCTATTTCTGGAAATTTACTTTCCATATTAAAAATATAAAACGGTATTAAGAAATACAGCCTTTTTGTGAAAATATCTTCCATTGTGTAATCCCTGACATGGAGAGCCGGGACATAATAGGACGTTTCCCCGCCCGGCGTCCGCACAGAAATTTCCATCTGCTTTGGCACCGTTTTTTTACTGCGGAGAAAGATGATTGCAGAATGGGGGAACTCCACAATTAATTTTTCCCCCGTAACCGCCCCGTCATCCAACGCAATCTGTGCGGCGTATTCAAAAATCCGGATTAGAATCGTTCCATCTGAACTGCTGCTTTCACATTCTATGTGGTATTTTTTCTCCTGTTTCGTTGCTTTTCTGACGATTTCAAGCAACGTATCCGTAACCCGTTTCTCTTCCGCCCCGCCCTGCTGCTCCAAAAAATGCTCATTTGCCCTGCGTATGACTTTATCCTGCAGGGAATAATCTTCTCCAAATATCTCGTTGATAAGGGGAATTACCAAATCGTCACATTCCACCGTCAATGTCCGGCATACGTCATCATAAGGTGTATTCGATTCCACTTTTCCCATAGTGCATCCGCCTCCTTTCTGTGCCTATGAAATTTTAATTTTCCCTTCCAGATTTTCAAACGACTTTACTTTTGCGTCCTTCGTAGCTTCCGCATAAACCTCCATCGTCGTAGCAATATCCTTATGCCCCATGATTTCCTGGATAACCTTTAAATTCGTTTCATTCTCACAATACCGGGTGCAGAAGGTATGCCGGAGGTTATGGCAGCTAAACGGGGGAAGCAGTATCGCTTCACGTCCCTCCCCTTCAGCCAGCTCCATTTCTTCCTCATTATACGCCAGCGAAATCCTCCGGATTGTGCGGTTAATCGTCTGTGGGTTATGGGGGCTGCCAAAACGGTTCAGGAAAATAAAATCCGTATAGCCGTCTATAGTTGCCTTACAGGTAAGCCCTGCTTCCTTCTGGTATGATTTTTCATCCAGCAACGCCTGCCTTACTTCCGCAAGCATAGGGATGATCCTGGTCCCTGCCTGGGTCTTGGGCGTTGTCACGCCAAAATAGCATTTCCCTTCATCCCTCTGGTAATATACCATGTTATGGTTGATGTCAATATAGCCTTCCTCCATATGCACATCTTCCCAACGGAGCCCCACCACTTCTGATACACGGCAGCCTGTTCCCAGAAAAAACGTGAACAGAGGTTTCCAATGCCTGTATTTCGGGACTTCTCCGGTATATCGGATAAATGCCTCCTGCTGTGGGATGGTAAGGGCGCGTCTTTTGGGCGTATCCATATTATGCGCCCTCTTACATTCGCCCATCACACCATCGGACGGGTTGATTTTGATATAGAGGTCGTCAATCGCAAGGTTAAATAACTGGTGGATGACCGTATGGATGGAATCTAAGGTATTGATTTTCATGCGTTTTGTATCCAGCAGGCCGTTATAGAAACGGCGGACATCTGATTTGCGGATGTCCCTCAGCTTTCTCCGCCCGAACTCTTCCATTACAAAATGTTCGTACATATAGACATAATTCCCCTTTGTTGTCTGCTTGAGAGAATTTTTATCCTTCTTCCACATTTCATATACATCATTCAGAGTAATATGATCCTCGCCAATGCGGATGCCCTCACGCAAATCATGGCGGATTTTCTCTTCCTTTTTCCGCAGCTCATTCAGATCGCTGTCATAAATAGAATGGCGCTTTCCATCAGCGGAGGTATATCGGTACATATACCTGCCGTCATTTTTGCGGTAGGATTCGCCATCCCTTAAAACTCTCCCTTTTGGGTCTTTTCTTCTTGTTGGCATATCAGTCTCCTTTCCTTAAAACAGGAGAAGGAAGCCTTACAATGCAATCATAACATAATTCCGGCTTCCTTTCCATTGTAATCTTAAATTTCCTGAAATCAAATCACACAATGCTGTGCCAGGTATTCCTCAAATTGCTGGCGCTTAATAAGCCGCTTCCTGCCAATGAACAGGACACAATGGCAGTCCTTCCGATTTGTTATTTCACGCAGCTTATTGATGCCAATCCCCGAATACGCTGCCGCCTCTTCCAGCGTCAGGTTTGCTTTATGCCAGATTGGCACCTCCTGCTTTTTCTCAGCTTTCGGGTTAACCTCCGAATCTTTTCTGTCTTTTGGCTTCCCTGATTCCTTTGATAATTCATCCCCGGCTTTCTGCCCTGTGTCCTTTTTTGCCCAAATGGTATCATTCCAATTCATTATATTTCCCACTTTAAAGCTCCTTTCCTTTTTTATCCTTCAATCAAACAATATATTCACAAAATTTACAGACAAACGCCTATCCAAAAACTTACCAAGCGTGACAGATGACGTATGACAGATTAATTTAGTTTCAAATAATTTGCCACAAACTGGACAATTTTGTGATAAAATCCAAATTGAAAGTAACTGTCATCTGTCATTCGTCATCCAAAATAAGTCGGATTCCCTTTAAAAGACGATTTTTACTCGTCCTGCCGTGAGTTACCCCATAATTCTCCACAAGAAAAACCGAAAATCTTTTAGTGCTGACTTGGCCCATCTCATTATCTGTTGTAAAATCTTTATATGCATCGTATAAATCCGCCACCGTTACCTGATACCCTGCCCCCAATTCACAACAGGCATCCACAAAACTCTGCACGCTCCTTACATCTCCTGAACAGCCAACGTTTTCCACAAAATTTTCAGCAGGCATGTCAATACTGAACTGAAAATTATTTTGCACTAACCGACACAGTCCTTTCATGGCCTCCTGCAAAAAATATGTACGGTTTTCATCCAAAATTCTATCCAAATCATAACACTGCTCTTCCAAAGGGATTGACTCCATCAGTTCGAAAACTTTAATACGGTTTAATAACGAAACTGTGTCCTCGTTGCTCTGGAGCCTTATTTTGTTATTACTGCAAAACAGGAACTTCGTCTGGCATTGGAAATAAAACTGCTGTTCAAATTTGCGGTTGCCCTGCAGCAAGTCATTCCCAACCACCTTTTTAAGCAGGCTGATATCTTTGGCATTTAGTGCGCTTGCATCCATTTCTGAATCAATGCAAAGGCGCTTCCCCTGTAATTCTGCGAGATTAAAACTTCCTGACAACTCCTTGATTCCTAACGCAACACATACTTCAGAGCCCAAAATCCGGCGTATCAGGTTAGAAAGCGTAGATTTTCCGGAATTGCTTGGCCCTACAATCATCACCAATATCTTCTTCTGGTATCCGCTAAACAGATACCCCACAATCTCCCACAGATATCTTTCCCATAAACTGTCATACCTGCAGAACCGCTGTATAAACCCCCTTGCCTCCGGGCTCGGCTTATACCATGTGCCCCACCTTAAAGGAAATGCAATTTTGGAGAATTGGTAATCTTCCTGCCTCGCTTCCCGCATAACCCCTTTTCTAACATCAAAAGCCCCATCCTCAAATAAAACAATGTCCACATTTGTCTGACAGCACTCCTGCCGCCTCATAATCTGCGGCTGTGCCTGTAGCTGGTGAACCAGCTCCTTGTAATCGGAAGAACGGAAAGCGTAGTTAATATCATATTCGCGAAATACCCTTACAAAAAACCTCCTGGCAAACGAATACGAAAACAACCGGAAATGATCCTGCTCATAAACATAAAGCGCCATATTTTCAATATAAATATAGGTAAACGTTTCACACAGCCAATCTGCCAATCCCCTTAAGATCTGGGGATTGACATGCTCTTTGGAATAGTTGTCTAGCGCCTGTTTTAAGGATTGGCATGTTTTTTTGCCGACTATTTGCTTCTTACGCCCAACGATGAAATCCATCTTATTTTCGTGCCTGTGCGCCTTGTGGCAGCTTTCTTCGTCCAGCAAAAGCCCGTCAAATAATGGCTTCCTTTTCCGATGGATGAAGTTTCCGGGGAGCAGCCCACCTTTATCTGCTCCCTCTTTGACTTTCTGATAAGTTTCATCGTTGCCTGTAAAAATTTCATTTGAAAATCTCACAGTACCCCCCTTTAGACCATATCCTTCAGTAGCCAGAACAACTTTAATCCCGCATCCTCTTCCTGGTCTTCCGGGAAATATTTTTGGAAAATTCCCTGCCCCAGCCGCTTGGGAAAGTTAACAATCAGCAGGCTGTCCCGAATTTCTTGGCCAGATGTTTTTCCGTCCATCACAAACAGAAGTGCAAACTCCTGTTCATTGAACAAAATTTCTTCTCCATCCTCCCAAGTAATCTGTAGTTGTTTTTTTCCTTCCTCCTTTTTAATCGCAAGATCAGCAATTTTACCAAGAGAATTTTCCCCATAACGCCGGTCTAACTCCTCGCTACCAATGCTACTCGCGTACAGGAGCTTTTTCTCCTCTGGCAATTCTGCGACTAAAACGCATTCAACAGAATCCCTTTCTTTCGTTTCCTTACACCATAACTTCCTTTCTTTTGTATTGAATGATAAAACTAATTTCTTCTTTGCCATTTTTCAGTACCTCCTTTTTTTCTTCATTATAACCCATAAAATTTGCAAATAAAAAGGACGTTGGTTTCATCCAACGTCCCTTGACATTCTTCTTCATTTATACAAATCCTCACAATGCCTTACTATATATTCCCATGATTCTTCCTCGCCCTCAATCCCAAACCACTCTATCCAATAGGTAAAAAAGTCTCTCTTTTTCCCAAGGGAAATCTCATTTTTTACAACAGCATCATATAATCTTGTATGCCAAGCATATGTATATTGGGGTAGGTTCCCCTCCTTTATCAGTTTTGCAGCAGCTTCTTCCCTTAATCTTTCTGCTTCTTCCCAAAACCCACATGTAAGCTTATCAGCGACTTTTCCTCCCAGGCCTTCTATGCAAAAATATGCGCCCGCAGCTTCTTTCAATGCCAGGCCCTGATAGCATAGCTGGTTCAAAGATTTATATTTTACATAGAAAATATAGTCAAACCAACCTGTTAATATATTAAAACAGTATACTACATAACCTTTATGTGCATTTTTTCCATAGCGCTCCATCAACACCCTCATAATTTCAAAATTCCCTGATTCTATCCTCTGTCCCAATGCCCGATCAGAGCCCTTGCCCTTTTTGTGGGGCTTATCCCCATTCAGGGACTTATAGACAGTGCGGACTGCCTTAGAAATATCGTCCCTTAATTCTAAAATTTCTTCTTCCCCATTTATAATAGGAGGCAAAGATTCCTGTAGTTCATCAATCTCCTCAGCAAATAATTTCTCTTCCTTGTTTTTCTGCAGCCTGTTCAAAATTCTTGACATATCTTTTCGAAAAGCCTCTATAATGGTTTTTCCCTCATAATCGCCATTTTTCCCAATCAGCAATCCAAGAGAAAAGACAAAATCATATGTCTTAAAAACGTCTAATGTAAGCCCCTGTATTTTCTTTTCATCTATATCCGGCAAAACGTAAAGAAAAAACGGCAGCAGACTTTCCCACACTTCTTCCTTTATGCCGCCCCTTGCCAAATCTATATTCCTATTTACCTTTTCGAAATCCATATCTTCAAATAGATTATGCTTCCATTTCGAAAAATCGTCCTCATCGACCATATCAAAATAATTCTTTCCCGTTCCATGGCTATTTTTATTTTCAACAAACTGCAAAACTTTAGAAAGATCTGCAAAAATGCATACATCTTCCCAAAAAGCATCCAGCATATTATCTAACAATTTAGGCTTATTTTCACACATATCGGGCAATAGGGGGTTATTGATAGCCTTTTCAAAAAAATTCCGTATGTGTTCCATATCCCGACTTTTATTATCTGGCATTGCTTCCTCCCTTGACTTCCAGCCTCACTCCATTACTTTCAAAATAACTGCACGATACAAAGCATGGAGGATACAGCCCACAATATCTATCACTTTGATAAGTGAAATGACTTAATCATAAGGTTTATCGCTTCTTTTACTAACGCCTGCTCCTGCGGAGAAAGCTGCTGCAGCCGTGAATAAACAGAAAGGGCGTCTTCCGTACTGCAGCCTTCATAACCCAGCAAAATGAAGTCTGTAGAAACTGCCAGGACTGTACATAGCTTGATGATTGTGGAAACTGACATTCCAGTAATGCCACGCTCTGCATCAGACAAAAATTGCGTGGAAACGTCAATCCGTTCCGCCAGCTGCTCTTGTGTATAACCAGAAGCATCCCTGGCCTGCCGGCACCGTTCCCCAATCTGTATATTCAATTCTTTTGGCTTGCGCTTAATCTTTGTTTTCCCTATATTATCCATAGAAATACCACCTTCACAATTATTCTAAATAATGGTTGCGCACCCATCCAACATGTGTTATCATTATTTCTATAAAGTGTATTACACTTATAAAAATACCAGGAAAAAAACACGGTTTGTGCAAATTGTGGAGAAGATATTTCTTCCTAAATTCGTTTCTGCCCAATATACGGAATTAAAGTAGATATAGAAGAAAAATATAAAAATATTTTAAATATAAGCCCGGAAAATAAAGAAGCTATAACTGGCACATAAGAATAGACCGTGAAAAAATTTGTTTTTGACCATATAGAATATATTTTGTTCTGGATATTGTCTGGGAAACGCTAAGATCGGCAGCAAGAACCAAGGTTACAGCTATGCTTACACAGGAAGGAGGAAGAAAAGATTAACAGGAAGAAATAGTGAATTGTTGAAGTGCAAAACGCTACGTCAATTCATATCCTGTCCCGTTACATAGCATACGCTGTTCCGTTAAACAATCTAAAATATAGCGATATATCAGGAGGAAAAGTTATGGGTAAATCTAAAGTACGTATGCCAGAAGAATTAAAAGCAAAATGCCATGCTGCCATACATTCAGCATCTGTGGCAGCCGGAGCAGCTGGTGCAGCCCCTATACCGATGGCTGATGCAGTGCCTATTGGAGCCGCACAAATTACCATGGTTGTTGCATTGGGGAAAATCTTTGGTCTGTCTTTATCCAGGGCAGCAGCAAAGTCTATTGTAGGTGTTGGTATAACACATCAAGCAGGACGAACAATTTTTACAAATGTTTTAAAAGCTATTCCAGGAGCAAATGCTACAATTGGCAGTGTCGTAGGTGCAAGTACAGCCGTTGCAATGACTGAAACATTGGGTTGGCTTGTGGCAGATGATTTTTTTCGGATGGCTAACGGGCAAGAACCCGAAGATATCGTAGATGCGGCGGCAGATTTAAAAAACAGCGGACTGTTTGATGGATTAAGAATGCCGAAATAAAAGGGAGGATAATGGCGTGGGATATAGCACAAAACATCTTGACGAAAATGGATATGCCGCTTGTGTCGATTGCAGAAGAAAATTTTTTATAAAAAACCTAGCAGAATGTGTTTTTTGTGAACGATGGGTATGTAAAAGTTGCGCTACATATAGGCGCCAAGGCACACCGTTTGGTTATGTGTGTAAGCGATGTAAAAGCAAAATGTAGGTATAGGAATTATAAAGCCAATGAAGAAAGGAGTTGTTATGGGGATTTATAAACCGGGACGCCCAAAAAAATACAACCCAGCTACAGGGGAAGGGCAAAAACCGCCAGCTAAGCCAGGCGAATACCGAATTAGGGACGAGGATGGAAATATCCTTTACGTTGGGGAAGCATGTAACTTGGAACGCCGGATGAAACAACATATAAAATCAGGGAAAATTAAGCTTGATTAAGGAGAGGGCTGATATGGCATATACATTTGAATACAAAGTGGCTGACGGACGCTCAACAAGCCGTACACGTCGCGAACATGAAAGAAAGAAGATCAAACAGCACAATCCTGTATTAAACAAATCGAAAGGCGGGGAAGGAAGGCTTGCGAAAAAATAACATCAATGGCTTAATGAAAAAAGCCATGAGAAATTACACAATCATTATCATCAAAAAAAGAATTGCATAATTCTAAAGGAGATGGTCATATGTTTGATAAAATTATTTGTGAAGTGATGCTAAAAGAATTAAGCACAGGAGAGTTGGAACTGCTTGACAAGGAAATTGCATTACCGAATATCCCATTTCCAGTATGTCCGGAATTTTTTGTCTGGGATACAGTCTGTGAAATTAATGGATGGAAACTGCAACAAAATATGATGACCCGTCATGCACGTATTGTAGATAACAAAAATATACGGAAAGCATGGGGCACAATAAATGGTATGATTCGCGCGATGGACAGGATGGCAGAATCCTTACAGAAAAGTGAGCATATAGCAATAGAAAAGTTAAAGAAACTGAAAGAATTGTGGGATTGTGGCATTATAACACAATCGGAGTATGAAACGAAAAAAAGAAATTTACTTCAAAAAATATAAGGATATTTGATTTCGTCCATAAGCTTATTTTCCTTATAATGTGATTTTATTTAGACAATTAAAATGTTTATTGGCAATGCCATTGCTTGACCTCTTATAAAGCCCAAAGGATATCTTGGAATAATCATCTAAGTTATCCTTTGGGCTTTTTCTACCAGCCTCCATATGCCTTGGCATATAGGAAGGCAATGCGGAACCCTGAATTTGTGATAGGTTATCTTATGGCTTTCTTCACTTATCTGCCAGCGCCCCAAGTACCTCCGCCATTTCCTCCCATGTGTCGCATTTCAGATACTCCCGCTCCAGGTATAAATCCCAAAGGGTTTCCATCAAATCCTGCTCTTTCAGGCAGGCATCTATAATTGTCATCTCCATATGCTCCACATACTGGAAATATTCATAAAAACGTTCATAAAACCGGATTTTGCTGCAGGCTTCATAAATCTCAGCGGAAGAAGAGGCAAGCATCTTATACCGGAATAACTCACGCTCCTTTTCCACCTTATTCCTGAGGTTTTTTTCCTTTTCACCGAATACTCCACGCTTCATTACCATCACCTCCTATACCACAATGGAAATTTCGCCTGTAAGGCGGCTGTAACGGTACACATGGTAGGAAAGTATCTCTTCCGGGGCAAGCTGCGTGTCATTGATGTCCTTCACTATCACTGCCAGTTCCTCTGCTTTCTCCCCATACTTCCCATCTGGCAGCAGGACAACTTCATGAATGGAAGACGGCAGTATCCAGAAGTCCTGCTTAAAGAACCCGGAAACCCTTCCCATCACATCCTGCCTGCACATCTGGACTGCACCATTTATCCGGGATTTATTCCCCAACACGTATATGGAGCAGCCATTTGGCAGGCCTTCCTTAATCTCCTTCTCTGTATCCAAGAATGGCGCCAGCAGCTCATCCATGCCCTCAAATGCCATATCGTCTGCATCCTCCATATTTTCCATGGCTGTCTGGTAAAGCACCCCCTCATCCACTCCCCAGTACAGCATATGCTTATCCCAGATTGGAATGGTAGCCTGCCTGCCTGGGAAAGCCTCCGGCATGTCGGCATAATACTCTAACGAAAGATCCAGGAAGTCCCTGTACGGGGATTTTTCCAGGTACTCTTGGTTCCTTTCCGTATTGATTAGCCGCGCACGGATATGTGTCTTTATAGAATCCCAACCTGCAAATTCTGACACGTCTATGTCGCTGTCCGGAATCCTGCCTTTGCAGTCGCTCAGAATTTTAGAAACTGCCTGTGCTATATTTTCTTTCCTGGCTGCACCATGTGTATCCTTTCCATAATATTCATCTATCCTGACAATCTTGGATGCGTTTACCCCCTGCCTGCCAATGAGGATGCTGCGCCCCGCTGGCCTGGCGCATTCCCCTGGACTGCTGCTTTCCACACGGTAGCCGCTTCCCAGCTTTTTCTGCAGGTCTTCCATAACCTTAGCTTTAAATTCTTTATAATCCATGACCAAACCTCCTCTTCTTTTTCCATCTTTATAAGTTTACTTTCTCATTACGCGGCTTTTGATTTTGTTTTTGCAAGCGCCGCCATAATTTTCCCATACAAATCCTCTGATATTGCAGAAGGGTTTTCTATTTTGTACCTTTCCTGCACGGCTTCCATGCCAACGCCTGTCCGCTGCAGTTCTTTTTCTAGGGACTGCAGCTGTGTCTTGGATAATTCACTGCCATTGGATGCGGGGGCTTTGCCCTGCAGTTTGTTCCCTCTTCTGGCGGCCGCATTTTTCTTTGGCTTTTCTGTCTTTGCTCCCATTTCATATACCACCTGCCCCTGATTGGAATCATTGGTGATTACAAGGCTGGCAATCTCCCTATCCCCGTTGTACGCAATGGAGCGCACCGAAAAATGGTCGCTGCAGTACAGCTTATCCCCATTTCTTTTAATCGCCACATCTGCTGCCGGAACCCATATAAATGGTGCCGTATACAATTCTCTGCCGATTCCCCAGTTAAAGCATGCCCTCTTGAAGGAATCCGAAGCCTGCGACTTTTCCTTTTCCGCATATCCCATTGTACCTACATCCTGTTTGGCAACCCATTCCCCAGTTTCCTTATCATAGACCTCCACCGTGCAGTAAAGGTTCCCGTCTATGCACTGGTGGCTTCTTTTCCATCCGAACAGGCCAAACGTTTCATCAAGGATGCGCTGGTCTACCCTTGCATCCTTATAAAGCAGCAGGCTAACCCCGTTCTCTTTCACAATGGACACCCTACACTCAATTTCATCTGCTCTCAAAAGCCGGATTGCATGATTTCCCATAGAACCATCCCTTTCTTTTCCATCCGCATTTCATGGGGCAGAAAAAATTTCTTTCCCTTTCTGCCCCACATGTAAACACCCTATGCCGCCTTAATCTGGAATCTACGTGAAGATGTCACCTTTGCGTAATTCTGGTAGATTTCCGGCTGCTCCTGCTTAATCCGCTTCGTGTCAAGCCTTGTAGTATCCACATTACTCCAAGATACCCTATAATGCCCGTTTGACGCCAGCTCGCTATCCTTCATGAAAAGCTTGATTTCCTGTTCAATCTGTTTCTGCTCTGACTGCAGCTCCTCAATAGACGCAAGAATCTCTTCCCTGCGCTCCAGCCTGGCATCAAAGCCCACCAGCTCAACCGCGCTTGCTTTTTTTGCGGTATGGAAATACTGTTCCAGGACGGAATCGCATATTGGGGAGCCGTCCGGGTCAGGAATCCGATTTGCCGAAACATGGCAATCCCAAAATTCCCCTTCCACCTCAATTAACTGCTGTATCAAGGCATCGTCCCATGTCAGCTTATGGTATACAAACTCGCGCCCCAAAATAACTGCCGCTATATACCAGGTGCGCTTTCCTGTAACCGCCATGTAATGGTAACACTGCATGGCGTAATGGGGCGGGATTTTGCCATCTGCCCATTTATCAGAATTATAGGCACTGGCCGTTTTACATTCCAGCCCTGCGTCCTCCCCAACCACCAGGCGGTCAACGTCCGCAATCATATACGGATGTTCCTTGCTGCGGTACATATAATTGGAACGCCGTACCTTTAACCCGGTAGCCTCCATAAAACGCCCCGCTACATACTGCTCCAAATCATTCCCAATCCGGATAGCTTCATTGTCCTTTTCTTCCACCCCGTCCGTGGTCTTATCCCAGAACACCTTCATGGGGCTGCTGTATGGGTTTAGGCCACAGATTGCCCCTGCATCCGAGCCGCCAATCCCTGTTTTGCGGAGCTTCAGCCATTCTTCACGCGCCCTTCCTGCCGTTGCTATTTTCTCGTACATAGTTTCCTCCATTCTTGTGCGCTTTCCCGCACCCCAGGTAAAAAATAATGGGGATAGCAAAAGGCCATAACCGGCTTTCCTATCCCCAGCTTCAAAATATGGTATCAGGCAGCGCACACCAGCTGGTACGCCCTGTCAATTAGCGGATTTCCTTCCATTGTCTTTAAGAACAGGTTTTCCTTATACGTCGCCGTTTCCCGGAGCGGCTTCGCATGGGTCGCAAAATCAGACACCGCATTGACAAAACGGTATCCGTTCTTCCCCACGCCCGCAAGATCCGGGGCAAGGTAGTATCGGTTCTTTAAGTCCATACGCAGCTTTTTCACATTCCGTTCTGTGGTTTCGGTAGCGTCTGCAGCAATCGGAAGCAACAGCTTAATGTACTCTCCCACCGCCGCATCGCTAACTTTTTTCCGCTCCAATTTCTTCGAGGCTTTGGAAAGCTCATTCATATAATTCTCTGCCATGAACAGCGTCATCCGTGCATCTTCCATTTTTGCCCCGATATCGCCTGTATGGTTTGCGCACCAAATCCGGCTTGCATTATCCAGGGCAAAATTAAGCGTGTTCTGGCAGACCACGCGGACGGGGGTCATTGCCACCTTGATTGAGCCTGATCCGTCGTGGGAATTGCTGAACACCAGGTATGGCATGACCTTATCTTCCACTAAACGGTATTGTTTGGGAAGCCTTGCCAGAATCCAGACCTTCCTCCCCTCTTTCAGCGACCCCGCTGTTTCATACTGAATGCCTTTTCCGAGAAGCTCGTCCGTAAACGCAAACGCGTCCCGGTTCTGCACAATCTGGTAACGCCCGGATACCACGCCTAAGACTTTGTGATCCGAACTGCGGATATTGGCATAATAATCATTTACCACAGTGCCATTTCCCGTATAAATTTTTTCCTGCATGACGTCCCAGTTCAACCCTGCCAGTTCCAGCGCTTCTTCTGATGTGGGCGCATCCCCCACTTTTGTCCCCAAGCCATGCCAGGGAGCTTTGCGGACATAAAACATACTTTCCACTTCTGCTGCCATGATATGTCACTCCTTCCTTTTTTCATTTGCATATTCAACAGCAATACTGATAATCCCCGCCACCGCCACAAGCGCAGTGGCGACTTCCTTTGCCATCCGGCAGTTCCTTTCCCATCTGGCGTTATCCTGTACCGCCATGTCACTGCCAAAGGCTTGCATTTCAAAATCCATAAGGCCCTCCTTCCCTTACCAGCCAAGGACAACAGCTACCGACAGCAGCCCTTCCAGCACAATCTTGATAATAGAAATAATTTGTTCCAGACACATAGATTCTTCCTCCTTCCTTTGTAAGTACGGTTTATCCTGAAAAAATTTTGTTTGACGGCATTTGCCAGCTTATCCTAGGAATCACTGAATTTCCCAGACTCTATGGCATTGCCACAAAGAAATAATATATTTCTTTTTTACCGAAACAACCGGATAAGGCATAAGATAAACTGCCAAAACACGAAAGGGGGCTATTTAAAATGTTAGAAGAATACCCGGATATCCTAACCCCGCAGGAAGCAATGGAAATTTTGGGGATTGGAAAAAATTTATTTTACAAGCTACTGAACGATGGGGTGATTCCAGCGAAGCGTATTGGTAAGAAGATTTGGAGAATTTCAAAGAAGGACTTGATAGATTACATATGGAAACCCTAAAGGAGCTCTTTATGCCAGGCTCTGCCCCAGCGAAGCGAGGGTATGCGGCAACTTAAGGAAATATTAAAAGGCCGCCTCACTAAAAAAATTGATCCTTATATCCCCACCTTTTCAAAAATTCCTTTTTTCAGGTTAAAATTTCATATATTTAATTTCTAATTAAAAAATCCGCAGGACAGCTTTCATGCTATCCTGCGGATTTCTACATTTCTGTTTACCAACAATTTATAACTCTCGTAAGGCTTCCTTCCATGCCATTTTTCAAATTTGGTGTCAAACTGGTGTCAGATTCCTGCCCCCAAACGCTGGAAGCCTTGATTTTACTGGCTTTCTTTACCCAAAGTCTTCATCGTGGGGAACAATAAAACATCTCTTATCGCCGACGAATCCGTCATCATCATTACCATGCGGTCAATTCCAAATCCAATCCCTCCCGTGGGCGGCATACCAATGCTCAAGGCATTTAGGAAGTCTTCATCTGTATGGTTTGCCTCATCATCTCCAGCGGCAAGCAGAGCTTCCTGTGCTGCGAAGCGCTCCCGCTGATCGATGGGGTCGTTGAGCTCGGAGTAGGCATTGGCCATTTCCCATCCATTTAGGAAAAATTCAAACCGCTCCACGTATTCTGGGTTGTCCGGCTTCTTCTTGGTCAGCGGAGAAATCTCAATTGGATGATCCATGATAAAGGTGGGCTGGATCAAATGATCCTCCACGTATTCCTCAAAGAACAAGTTCAGGATGTCGCCCTTCTTATGCCTGGCCTCATATTCAATATTATGTTCGTCCGCCAGTTTTTTGGCTTCTTCTGCCGTGCTGACGGCATCAAAATCCACATTGGCATATTTCTTCACTGCCTCTACCATTGTGAGGCGCTCAAACGGCTTGGACAAATCCATGGTATGTTCGCCATAAGTAATGATTTCTGAGCCTGTCACTTCCTTTGCCACATGGCGGTAGAGGTTCTCTGTCAAATCCATCATGCCATGGTAATCGGTGTATGCCTGGTACAGCTCCATTAAGGTAAATTCGGGGTTGTGGCGGGTGTCCAGCCCTTCGTTACGGAACACACGGCCGATTTCATACACGCGCTCCAGGCCGCCTACAATCAGCCTTTTTAGTGGAAGCTCGAGGGAAATCCGCAGCTTCAGGTCTTCGTTTAAGGCGTTAAAGTGCGTTTCGAAGGGCCTGGCTGCCGCGCCGCCGGCGTTGGATACCAGCATGGGAGTCTCCACTTCCATAAATCCCTGGCCATCCAGGTATTTACGGATGCAGCTCAATATCTTGGAGCGCTTGACAAAAGTCTCCTTTACCTCTGCATTCATAATTAAATCCACATACCTCTGGCGGTACCTCATATCGGTATCTGTCAGGCCGTGGAATTTCTCAGGCAGAATCTGCAGGCTCTTAGAAAGCAGGGTTACCTCCTGCGCATGGATGGATATTTCGCCGGTTTTGGTCTTAAATACCTCTCCTTTGATTCCAAGGATATCGCCTACGTCATATTTCTTGAAATCCTTATAGCTCTCCTCGCCAATGCTGTCCCTGGCCACATATGCCTGGATGCTGCCCTGCAGATCCTGGACATTGCAGAAAGATGCCTTGCCCATCACGCGCTTAAACATCATCCTGCCTGCCAGGCTGACCGTCTGTCCCTCCATGGCTTCAAAGCCATCCTTAATCTCCTGGCTGTGGTTTGTTACTTCATATTTTGTTATCTGAAAAGGATCCTTGCCATTTTCCTGCAAATCCTTTAATTTATCATGGCGGACTTGTAAAAGCTGGTTCAAATCCTGTTTCTGCGGCTGATTATTCTGTGCCATTTTCTCTTCCTCCATTCTATCCTGCGTTCCCAGCTGTTATTCCATTTCCCCTAATGCCTGCGTTTCCAGCTGCTGTTCCATTCTATATGCCTGCAGCCACACTAATTGGAACGCTCGATTCCCAGTACCTTGTATTCCAAGATGCCTGCCTGGGTCTCAATGTGGATGCTGTCGCCTACCTTTGCCCCAATCAGCGCCTTGCCCACGGGGGACTCATTCGAGATTTTGCCCTGTAGGCTGTTGGCCTCGGTGGAGCCTACAATCTTGTATTCCAGTTCCTCATCAAATTCACAGTCGTAGATTTTAACGCAGCATCCGATGCTAATTTTCTCCAAATCCACTTCATCTTCTACAACAACTTCTGCATTCTTCAGAATCTTCTCAATTTCTTCAATCCTTGCCTCAATGTCCCGCTGTTCATCTTTGGCGGCGTCATATTCCGCATTTTCGGAAAGGTCGCCCTGCTCCCTTGCTTCCTTAATCTTCTGGGCAACCTCCTTTCTCTTCACTACTTTGAGATCCTGCAGCTCTGCTTCCAATTTCTGTAACCCTTCATACGTCAATATGTTCTTCTTTTCCATAATGCCATACCTTCCTGTTATCCACTTTTTTGTAACGGGCCTATGCCCCACTTCTGTCAATGCTCCACTGCCTGCTCCTAGTATAACCCACACTAACGATACCTTTCACTTGTCTAAATTTCCATCTGCTGCGTTGTCATCAATTGACGGCGCTGTGCGTCAGCGGCGCACGTACAGCACAGGCTGCAGCGGAGCGCAGACGTCACCGCTACGCCTCATTCCTCCGCCTTGCAGGCTGAAAATTTATCCTATGTGAAAGGCAATGGTAATTAGTGTGGGTTATACTAGTGTAGCGGCATGTTAATATCTGGCTAAACTCCGCAGAATATTTGTTCCTCTGCAAGACGGATTTTCGGCAGCGCAGCGGTTGCTATGGCTGGAAAATCCAACGTAGCAGATGGCGAACAGACAAGGTGGTTAGCCAAAATATAAATGTGTTGCCTCACTAGCCTTTTACAATCACAGTATTATACCCAATGGGTATGGAAATGTCAAGATTTTGCTCGAATTCCATTTTTATCCACGGGCGTTTGTAAATGGGCAGGTAGAGGATAGGTTCCACCATGTATTCCCTATGGCATCTGCCTTCCCATTCCATATCCAAAACAGCATTGACGCCAGAAAGGGATGCCTGTCCCTTAGGCGTTACCTGAACCACCAGCCCTGTATCCTCATACATTCTTTCAATATAGGGCGCAAAATATGCAGGGCGGTCGGTGGCAATTTTTATAAAATTCAAATCGTGGGAAATCTGTTCCAGAACCAGCCCTACATCATCCTCATCCAAAAGGGATTCCGGCGGGGTATCTGTGTCAATCAAAAGAGGGCTGAAATGCCGGTACTCCCGGCCATACTGCTCCAGAACCTGCTCCAATAGCTTCCTTAATTGATGCAGATAGGGATTTCCTTTTGCTTGTTCTTCCTCCGCCATATCTGAAATAGGCTGCTCCCTCCGGCTGCCCCGCCTCAATTTCTGGCATGCCTGATAAATGTAAGCCCTAATTTTATGTATTGCTCTGGGAATTTGCCTGGCCCTCCTGGTCATCTGCCTTTCTTAATCTTATGCATCCGCAGACATGTTATGATAAAATCTTATGCCTTACTTCTGTCATACAAAGAATACATGATTGGCTCCTAGTTATACCATCTTAATGTACAGAAAATAATTCCTCCAGCTGCCGGTATGTCTCTGCCTCGTTGATCTTCCTGCGCAGCTGGGCTGAATTTTTATAGCCGCTGGTATACCAGGCAGCATGCTTGCGCATTTCCCGGATTCCTGCCGCCTCCCCCTTAAGGGCGACCTGGCTCCTGGCATGGCGCAGGATCATCCCCGCCACTTCCTCCATCGGAGGCTTCGCCAATTGCTCCCCGGTTTCCATATAGTGGAGAATCTGCCGGAAAACCCATGGGTTTCCCTGGGCGGCGCGGCCAATCATAAAACCGTCGCAGCCTGCCTGCTCCTTGCGGAGCATAATATCCTCTGCCATACGGATGTCGCCATTGCCAATGACAGGAATGGAAACGTTCTCCTTGACCTGCCGAATAATTTCCCAGTCCGCCGTGCCAGAGTAATACTGTTCCCTGGTCCTGCCGTGTACGGCAATGGCAGCGGCGCCTGCCTCTTCTGCAATCTTTGCAATCTCCACGGCATTGGCATGGCTCTCATCAAAACCCTTGCGGATTTTGACAGTCACTGGCTTTTGGATGGCCTTAACGACCTCTGAAACAATGCGGTAAACCAGCTTTGGCTCTTTCATTAAGGCAGAACCTTCCCCATTATTCACAACCTTTGGCACAGGGCAGCCCATATTAATGTCCAAGATATCAAAGGGGCGCTCCTCAATCCGCTTTGCCATTTCGCTCATAATGTATGGGTCTGCGCCAAAGAGCTGCAGGGATACCGGGCGTTCCTCCGGCCTTGTAGCCAGCAGTATTTCCGTATTTTTATTGCGGTAATAAATTCCTTTTGCGCTGACCATCTCCATGCAGATGAGCCCTGCGCCCTGTTCCTTGCAGAGCATACGGAATGGCAGGTCACATACCCCTGCCATTGGTGCAAGCACTAAATTATTCTCTAATTCTACATTTCCTATTTTAAGCTTATGCATCTGCACATCTTATCCCATTCCTTCCGTTTTCTCTGCCTTGGCATCCGGTTCCTGTTCTAATTCCGGCTCTGGCTGTGCTATTTTTCTATATTGGCTTTTCCCGGTTCTGCTTTTTGTAAATAAGCCGCAGCCCCTGCAAAGTCAGTGTGGGGTCATAAATATCAATCGAAGCAACTTCTTTGGCTATCATATTGCCAAGGCCGCCAGTTGCCACCACTTTGAGATCCTGATACCCCGTTTCCTTCTTGGTCTGGCGGATAATATACTCTGTCTGGCCAATCTGCCCATAAATCAGGCCCGCCTGCATGCTGGTAATGGTTTCCCTGGCGAGGATGCTTCCGGGCTTACGGATTTCAATCTCTGGCAGCTTGGCGGCTTCTTCCCAGAGCGCTTTTGCCGATGTACGGATCCCTGGCGCTGTGACCCCGGACACGAAAGCCCCAGTTTCATCCACCAGGTCGTAGGTGGTGCCCGTCCCAAAATCAATGACAAAGACAGGACCCCCATACAATTCATATGCCGCTGCAGCGTCCACAATACGGTCTGCCCCAATCTGGCGGGGATTTTCCGTGGCGATGCGGATGCCTGTCTTAATTCCTGGCTCAACCACTACTGGATGGATGCCGAAATATTTAATAAAGGCACTCAGCAGCGAGTGCATCACATTAGGAACTACGGAAGCGATAATTACATCCCTGACCTTAGCTGGCTCCATCCTATTATGCGTCAAAAGGTCGCGGATACAGATGCCATATTCATCCGAAGTCCGCTGCAGCTTTGTCGTCATGCGGAATGTCCCTTCCAGCTTTTCCCCGTCAAACACGCCAAATGTAATGTTCGTATTCCCAACATCCACAACTAATAACATGCCTTACCCTCCTAACACTTTGTAATATAGCTCCAGCGCTTCCAACAAATCCTGCCTCGTACGCTGGAGCTGTTTGACCTTCAGCACGCTCCCAATCTCATCATAGAGCAAATCCCCTTCATCTGCATCTGTCCGAAACTGCAGCGAGCCATTCTCATCAAAAAAAAGGGTCAGCGTCCCCCCAATATCTTCCGTGAAGAGCACACACATAATCTTCAGCTCATTTTTAATATGGGGAGGAAGCTGGCTGAACGCCTGGTTCAAATAAAATTTCTTTGTATATGCGCTGGCAGCGCACAAAACAACCTCTTCCAACAATACACCGCCTTCCCTAATACAGCACTGCCTATGTGCCGACACCTTCCAGGCTCCGCAGGCACTCCATTTCCCTCTGAGCCATTCTCCTGGCCCTGCTGCCCTCCCGGCTCTGCAGACATACCATTTCCTGCTGCAGGCTATGTTTGCCGCTTCCTATACATAGCCATAAATCCCCCGCACAGACACCTCTCCAGAGGAGACTTTCACCGTCCCGCCTTCGCGGTGAATCAGAAGTTCGCCTCTCTCATTAATGCCCAAGGCTTTGCCGCCAAATTCACCCAGCGGATCCAGTACCCGCACTTCCCTTCCGCAGTTTACGAGGAGGGCATTGTATTCCTCCCGCAGCATGGACAGATCCTGTGTCTGCATAAAAGTCCTATAATATTTCTCAAATTCCTCCAGCACTGCCGCCAGCACTGCCGCCCTGTAAATCCTGTCCTCTTTCCCAAGCCGGCTCATTTCCATATCCAGCGATGTAGCCTTGGCGGCAAGCTCTTTGGGAAAATTCTTTTGATGTACATTGATGCCGCTCCCCACCACAATATGGTTGACGTAATCTATCTGTGCGCTCATTTCCGTGAGGATGCCGACAATTTTCCTGCCATTGATCACCACATCGTTGGGCCACTTAATGGCAGGCTCCAGTCCAGTCGACTTGGAAATTCCCTTCGCTACAGCCAAGGCTTTGACTAATGTCAGCATAGAGGCATTGGCAGGGTTCATATCCGGCCGCAGCAGGATGGAAAAGAAAATACCTTCTCCCCTGGGCGAGCTCCAATCCCTCCCGCGCCTTCCACGCCCGGCATTCTGCTCTTCAGCCACAATCACAGTCCCGTGCCCCTGGGCGCCGGCAGCCCCTTCTGCAACCCGTTTTGCTTCCGTATTCGTGGAATCAATCTCGTCAAAATAGCAGATTGGACGGCCAGCCCACTGCGTATGCAGCCGGCTCTCAATCTCGCTTTTGGACAGGATATCCGGCACAGAGAGCAGGCGGTAGCCCTTATTCTGGACGGCTTCTATTTGGTATCCCGCTTCCTTGAGCTGACGGATTGATTTCCAAACGGCTGTCCTGGACACGCCAAGCTGCCCGCACAGCTCCTGTCCAGAAATAAACGCCCCTGTTTCTGACTGGCGCAGCATCTCTAATATCTTCGTTTTCATAATAAACCAGCAAGGAGCCCGCTGCCTTCAGGCGGCGGGAGGAATTGCGCTATGGCGCCGCAATCCCAGCCTCTTGCATTCGCCTTTCTACATCTATCTTAATTGCATACACTACGCCTTTAAGGCCTCCTGTATGCTGGAGTAATGCAGCCATCGACAATGTTATCCTGCGGTTATCTGGCCGCAGCGCTATCCCTAGATAAGCTTACAACGTGGCATACATAATAGCCTTGATGCTGTGCATACGGTTCTCTGCCTCGTCAAATACCACAGACTGGCTGCCTTCAAATACTTCATCCGTCACTTCCATTTCCGTCAAGCCAAATTTCTGGTGTATTTGCTGGCCAATGGTGGTCTTCAGATCATGGAATGCCGGCAGGCAATGCATAAAAACCGCAGATTCTTTGGCATTTTCCATGACTGCCTGATTCACCTGATATGGCGTCAGTTCCCGGATGCGCTCTTCCCATACTTCGTCCGGCTCTCCCATAGACACCCATACGTCCGTGTAAATCACATCCGCATCCTTCGTTCCTTCCTGCACGTCCTCTGTCAGGGTAATGGACGCCCCTGTTTCCGCCGCTACTTCCTTGCAGTAATCCACGAGTGGCTGTTCCGGGAAATACTTCCTGCTGGTGCAGGCCACAAAATCCATGCCCAGCTTTGCGCAGGCCACCATCAGGGAATTGCCCATATTATAACGGGCGTCTCCCATATAGACAAATTTAATCCCTTCCAGATGCCCAAACTTTTCCTGCACGGTCAGCATGTCTGCAATCATCTGGGTCGGATGAAACTCATTGGTCAGGCCATTCCATACCGGGACGCCGGCATGTTTTGCCAGTTCCTCAACGATTTCCTGCCCAAACCCCCGGTATTCAATACCATCAAACATCCTGCCCAGAACCCTGGCTGTGTCTGCTATGCTCTCTTTCTTGCCAATCTGGGAACCGGAAGGATCAAGGTATGTAACGTGCATTCCTAGATCATAGGCCGCCACTTCAAAGGAACAGCGGGTCCGAGTGCTTGTCTTCTCAAAAATCAGCGCAATATTCTTGCCTTTGAACACATCATGGGCAGCGCCTTTTTTCTTCTTTGCTTTTAAGTCCGCGGATAGTTCAATGAGATACTTAATTTCTTCCGAGGTAAAATCTTTTAATTTTAAAAAGCTGCGTCCTTTTAGATTCATATTTTCCTCCATATTTGCCTGTATCATTACTATTCACGGTCTGGGAGGCCGCTCATAGTAACGATTCGGCTATTTTATATATTGTCAGCCTTCTTTGGCAATTTCTGCGGCAGACTTCACCAACCCCGCCAGGTTCTGGATTTCGGAAGGGATGATAATCTTTGTCGCCTTGCCATCCGCTGCCTTGATAAAGGCCTCCAGGCTCTTAAGCTGGAGCACGGCTTCATCTGCCGCCGCATCCTTGAGGAAACGGAGGCCTTCGGCATTCGCCTTCTGAACCCGCAGGATAGCCTCTGCCTGGCCTTCTGCTTCGCGCATGGTGGCTTCCTTTTTTGCCTCTGCACGCAGGATGGCTGCCTGTTTTTCTGCTTCTGCGTCAAGGATGGCAGATTCCTTTTTCCCTTCTGCCACCAGTACAGTCGCCGTCTTCTCCCCTTCTGCCTGAGTAACGGCCGCACGGCGCTCACGCTCTGCCTTGGCCTGCTTCTCCATTGCATCCTGAATCTGCTGCGGCGGAATAATATTCTTCAGTTCCACACGGTTTACCTTAATCCCCCAAGGATCTGTGGCCACATCCAGGGACGCCCGCATTTTGGTATTAATTAACTCGCGGGAGGTAAGCGTCTCATCCAGCTCCAAATCACCGATGATATTGCGCAGGGTAGTTGCCGTGAGGTTTTCAATCGCCATAATCGGATTCTCTACGCCATAGGCAAACAGCTTGGGATCTGTAATCTGGAAATACACTACCGTGTCAATCCGCATCGTCACATTATCCTTGGTAATCACAGGCTGCGGCGCAAAATCGACAACCTGTTCCTTGAGCAGCACACGCCTTGCTACCCGGTCAATAAACGGGACCTTAAAATGCAGGCCCACGCCCCAGGTCCCTTGGTAGCCGCCCAGACGTTCAATCACCAGGGCATGCGCCTGGGGGACGATTTTCACACAGGACGCCAGCAAGATTAAGATAAAAATAACCAATGCCATAAAAAACATTAATCCGATATATTCCATCGCCAATCCCTCCATGTTCTGTTTCTTATTTCTGCTCCCGACTTCCTGTTTCTGCTTCCGATTTCCTTATTTCTGCTCCCTGTCCTTTTACCAGCAGCTTTACTCCGCTGATATCCATAATTTCCACCCTGGCGTCCTGGGGAATCGCAATGCCATCCACTGCCCGCGCTGTCCATTCCTGCCCCTCCACGCATACTTTCCCTTCCCCCATCAGGTTGTCTATACGCTCCAGGACAACCGCTGTCTTGCCAATCAAACTCTCTGCATTTGTCTTTTCCCTGTCCTGATTAAAAAACCTCACGGCCAGCGGCCTGGTAACTACCAACAGGGCTACCGAAACGGCTGCGAACAGCACCGCCTGCACCGCCACGCCCGCCCCCAGCAGATATGCGAGGAAAGCCGCCAGCGCACCGCCTGCAAACCAGATGGTGGTAAGGCCAAGCGTAATAATCTCTATCACTGACATAATCAATATCACAGCCAGCCAGAATATCCCTTCCATAACGAAACACTCCTCTTTATTCTACTATATTTTTTGTCAAATTACAATTATTTAATCATCCTCTCCGATAAAAAATAAGCATCTTTGAACAGCAACACCCAGAGCGCCGCTTCCTTTCCTATGCTCCTCCATCCAGCCTACCCGCTGGTATCTCTGAGCAAAAGAAAGGGATCCTGCAGCACCCTGGGTACTTTCTTCCCAATCTATATTACGGTTCACGCCCTAAGAGGCCGCTCATAACAACAATTCGGGCGATATTTACAGTTTTGCTGTGCATAACCGCTCCTCACTCCTAAATCGCTATGTTTAAAATTCAGGCTCGATCAGCCCATACGTATTCCCTTTCCTCTTATATACCACATTCACTTCCTCTGTCTCTGCGTTTTGGAAGACAAAGAAATTGTGCCCCAGCAGTTCCATCTGCACACAGGCATCCTCTGGGTACATGGGCTTCATCCCAAACCGTTTTGTACGGATAATCTTCACGTCCTCATCATCCTCAATTTCCTTCTCAATATATTCCTTCTGGAAATTCTGGAGGCTTGGCGCAGACTGCTTCTGGTCGATAATTTTATTCTTATACTTTTTCAGCTGCCGCTCAATCACTTCCTCCACCAAATCTATGGAGACATACATATCGTTGCTCACCTGCTCAGAGCGGATGATATTTCCCTTGACAGGAATCGTAACCTCGATTTTCTGGCGTTCCTTCTCAATGCTCAATGTCACGATAATATCTGTCTCTGGCGTAAAATATCTCTCTAGCTTGGACAGCTTGTCCTCTACCGCCTGCCTGAGCCCGTCCGTGATGTCAATGTTCTTTCCGCTAATAATAATACGCATACGTTTCAACCCCTTTACTGTTTATTTTCTGTCATTGTTGTAGCCAATATTACTGTTCCACGGCCATTATATCACATTGATTACATAAATACAAGCCTGCCCGTTACGATCCAAGGCCCAGAACAACCAACAACTTGACATTTTTCCCGCGCCATGATAATGTTTTTATGTTAGCAGAAAATTCTACTATATTGGTACTAAAATAAACTCACGCTTTACCATTTTCCAGAAAGGAGACCCTGTCCCATGCAATCCAAAGTAGCCTTTATCACTGGTGCTTCCCGTGGCATAGGGCGCGCGATCGCAGAAGAATTTGCCCGCCATGGGTATTGCCTTGCCATCAATTGCAAAAATTCCGGGGAAGCCCTGCTTTCTTATGCTGAGGAACTAGCCAATAGATACCATGTTACCTGCCTTCCCTTATTCGGGGATGCTGGCGAAGAACCCTTTATTATAGAAGCATTTCAGGCAATCGACCACAAATTTGGCAGAATTGATGTCCTGGTCAACAACGCCGGCATTTCTAAAATCGGCCTTCTGGCTGACCTTTCGCTTCGTGAGTGGAACCAAATCCTCCAGACAAACCTGACTTCCCTTTTCTGCTGCTGCAAGCATGCAATCCCCCGGATGCTCCGCAGCCAGTCAGGCTCCATTTTAAATATTTCCTCTGTCTGGGGAACGGTAGGGGCTTCCTGTGAAGTGGCATATTCCGCTTCGAAGGGCGGGGTCAATGCCTTTACGAAGGCCCTGGCCAAAGAGCTTGCCCCCAGCCATATTTCTGTAAACGCCATTGCCTTCGGCGTCATTGATACCCAGATGAACCAATGCTTTACCCCCGAAGAACGCAGCCAGCTGATGGAAGAAATCCCAGCGGGGCGGTTCGGCGCCCCGCTGGAGGCGGCGCAGCTGGCGCTCACCCTTGTGGAAGCCCCTTCTTACCTGACGGGGCAAGTCGTTGCCATGGATGGCGGATGGCAGTAAAAAAGCGGGATTCGCGTTTGTGAATCACATTTGAGATTTGCATATTTCCATAATTTTCCAATCAATATTTCGTAGAATATGACTATCATACCTATACCGCACATACTGAAAGAGGAACATCTTTATGAAATTCTCTGACCGATTGGAAAATCTATTAGAAGAGCGGAACCTCACCCAGAAAAAACTATCTACAGAACTCCATATTGCTCCATCCACCTTGAATGGGTATTTGCGCAAGGATAGGGAACCAGATTATGGCACGCTGATTAAAATCTCAGAATATTTTCAAGTGTCTACCGATTTTATTTTAGGCGTCACCGATATACGCAATCCCTATCCTTCCCGTGAATGTTATAATGACAGAGAAGAAGAGCTGCTAGGAACCTATCGTGAGCTAAAGCCGCAGGAACAGGATTATCTGATTAAGCAGGCACATATTTACCATCATCAGAATTTAGATATCCCCTATTCCTTCAAAAAATAGTTCTGTACCCTATTTGCGGATATCACTATTCATTACGCGTTATCCCGTACAAATATGGACATCCTTCTATTAAGATGAAATCATTAAATTTCATTTTAAGGGAGGTGCCGGCATGGATTTCAGCATTCGATTGGAAAACCTGATTGAAGAAAGAAATATTACGCAAAAACAGCTATCTATGGAACTCCACATTGCTCCTACCACATTAAATGGATATGTCAACAGTTACCGTGAGCCAGATTTCCGCACGCTGATACGGATTGCTCATTATTTTGACGTATCTACAGACTATCTGTTAGGGCTCTGCAATGAGAAAAAACCTGTGCCCTCATCCCTAAGCCCTGTAGAAGGGACGCTGATACACCTTTTTCGCGACTTACCTCCCGACCGACAGGAACTTCTAATAGAACAGGCAAAGTTTTACCACGGCCTCAACGCAAAAACCCCCAAAAAGAATAGCTAGCTCCCCACTGCTCCCAAAACAGGGCAGCGGGGAGGCTATCTGCCTAAAACTGCTTCAGGATCCCGGAAAAAAGTAACTGAATGGATAGACTCCCCAGCTGCATTGCAGATATTTGCCCTTCACCGTACAGCTGATGGCAGACTCATGCACGGACAGGCGCTCCGCTGCCTGCTTCACGGTATATGGGCGGATAGACTTCTGCCCATACAAGAAGAACGCCTCCTGCACCTCAAGGATACATTTTGCCAGTCCAAGCAATATGGAGCCCCTTTTCTCAATGGCCTGCTGCACCTGCTCAACCTGCCGCAGTTTCCCAGTAAGATAGTCTTTTACCTCTTTGTCATTGCTCGTCTTTAGCATCTGCAGATATTCCTGGTTCACATGGATCATCGGATATGTATAGCTGTTCTGCAGGATTTCAAAACGGTCCTGAAATTTCACGATTGTCACATCCGGATCCACATAACGCAGGATCCCGCCCCTTCCAAACCCCTGTGCCGGCCTTGGATTCAGTCCTTTGATATTCTCCGCGGCTTCTTTTACCTGCTCGATGGACACTTTTAGCTTTTCGGCGATTGTTGGAAGCTGGTTCTTGCCCAGCTGCTCCATATAATTAGAAATAATCTCCTGTTCCAGCCCATGCCCGTCCCCCTGCTTGGCCATCTGGTTCGCCAGGCTCTCCTGTAAGGAAGCGGCGCAGACGCCGGCCGGCTCCAGCCCTTTCATAATGGCAAGGCAGGCCGCCGCCTTCTCTTCTGTAATGCCAAAGCGGCTCACAATGTCATCCAGCGGTTCTGTATAGTAGCCGCTGGCATCCAAGGCGTCTGCAATATAGGCAAACACAGCCATTTCCAAATCAGAATAGCCCTTCCCTATCAGCTGCAGCATCAGGGCATCCTTCAAGGATTCCCCTCTGTCCTCCCCGACATTGTTCAGATAATCGTCCGTATCCCGTTTGTCATACTGGTAATAAGTCCTGTTCTGTTCATCCAGGCTGGCCAGCCATTCCAGCTTCTGGATGCGCTCCCCTGCCTTGTCCTCTGGCGCTGCTTCCTCAATCTCCACCACTGGGTTCTCCAGTGACAGCTCTTTCATAAATTCCGTCAATTCCTGGGCATTCATCTGCAGTATCTCGACGGACTGGAGCATTTTATGGGACAGGCCCTGCTTCTGGCTCTGCTCTAATTGGATTCCCATAGCATATCCCTCCGTATCTAAGGAACTGTTTATAAATAACAATTGTTACAATGGCTTGTGCGCCATAAAATCTATAAGGTTCCAAATCCAAATACTATTTGTTAAAATTGTAACATTATGCGGAGGTGATTTCAAGGAAAATATAAAATTTGCACAACAGATTTTTCAAAAACGGAAATCCCGCTGTCCCTGGTGGATATTTTGCAGGTAATCTTCTACTTTCTGCCTTACTTTGGGGTTGGTGATGACGTCCAGTTCCTTTTCGATCAATGCATCTCCGACGGACTTGGTCTGTGGGGATGCATAATCCTCTAAATACTCTTTGAGGGTCATCAGGGCGTTTGGATGGCAGCAGTTTACGATCTGGCCGCTCTTTAGGAGGGACATAAAGCGGTCGCCGGTGCGTCCTTCCCGGTAGCAGGCGGTACAGAAGCTAGGCACATATCCCATTTCCATCAGCCATTCTACCACTTCGTCCAATGTCCGGGTGTCGCTGACGTCAAATTGGGCGGAATTGTCTTCTTCTGGTTCCGGCTCTACGTAGCCGCCTACGCTGGTCCTAGAGCCGCCGCTAATCTGGGAAATGCCCAAGTGCAGCACTTTCTCACGGCAGGCCTGGCTCTCGCGGGTGGAGACAATCATGCCTGTATAGGGAACAGCGATGCGGATGCAGGCTACAATTTTGGCGAAAATCTCATCGGAAATCCCATTGTCAAAGACATCTGGGTCGATATCGTCCGCACGGCGCAGACGGGGGACGCTGATGGTATGGGGGCCTACGCCTTTGTATGCCTCCAGATGCTCGGCATGCATGAGGATCCCGCTAAAATCATAGCGGTAGTTGTTGAGGCCAAACAGGACGCCCAGGCCCACATCGTCAATGCCGCCGTCCATAGCGCGGTCCATGGCCTCTGTATGGTAGGCATAGTCGTGCTTGGAGCCGGTGGGGTGGAGCGCTTCGTAGGATTCCTTGTTATAGGTCTCCTGGAAGAGAATGTAGGTGCCGATGCCTGCCTCCTTTAATTTGCGGTAATTTTCTATGGTGGTTGCGGCAATGTTGACGTTAACGCGGCGGATAGCGCCATTTTTGTGCTTGATGCCGTAAATGGTGCGGATGCACTCGAGGATGTATTCTATGGGATTGTGGACGGGATCTTCCCCGGCTTCTAAAGCCAGGCGTTTGTGCCCCATGTCCTGGAGAGCCGTCACTTCTTTGACGATTTCCTCCTGGGTCAGCTTCTTGCGGGCAATGTGTTTGTTTTTGGCATGGTAGGGGCAATATTCGCAGCCATTGATGCAGTAATTCGATAAATATAGGGGAGCAAACATAACGATGCGGTTTCCATAGAAATCTTTTTTGATCTGTTCGGCCAGGGCGTAGATTTCCTGGTTTTTGTCTTCCAGATCACAGTCGAGGAGGACAGCGGCCTCCCGGTGGGAAAGACCCTGGCGTTTCCTGGCTTTGGCAAGGATTTCGTCAATTAAGGGGCGGTTGGATTTGTTGGCTTCGGCATAGGCGAGGGAAGACAAGATTTCCTCGTGGCTGATAAATTCCTCGGCTTTGGGTGACATTATGTTATACATAGGGGGTATCCTCCTTTTTTTAATTTCTGAGCGTGTCGTTCCATGACTTATTTCAATCTGCGGGTGTATCTCTATGGCTCTTTTTCATTTGTAGGTATTGGCAGGTACGATAGGGGACGGCACACGAGATCCTATCGCTGCTCTGGCAAAATACTTGGGTAGTCTCCCCGGCTGACAGCCAGTTCGTATCCTATGCTCCCGATACGGCGGGTTAGGCATTGCCTGCATTCGGCTGCCTCGTCTCCAGTGCAGATTTTGTTGTCGTAGAGTTCATATTTCTTGCGGACGGAGACGGGGGAGAGGTTGGGCATAAGGACGTTTGCGCCTGCCTGGATGCCCTTTTCACGGCCAAGGGGGTCTATGGTTCCCAGGGCTGTTGTCGCGGGGAGCAGCAGCTTGGGGAGCATAAGGCGCAAAAGGCCGATCATAAACAGGGTCAGCTCTACCGTGCCGGGAGGGGATTGGGCAAAGGGGGTATCGTGGTGAGGCACGAAGGGGCCTATGCCTACCATATGGGGTTCCAGCTCCCGGATAAAGAGCATGTCGTCTGCGAGGTGTTCCGGGGTCTGGCCAGGGGAGCCTACCATAAAGCCAGTCCCGGTCTGGAAACCGATTTCTTTGAGATAGTACAGGCATTGCTTGCGGCTGCGGGCAGAGAGAGCGGGGGGGTGCAGATGGCAGTAATGAACCTCATCCGCCGTTTCATGGCGCAAGAGGTAGCGGTCGGCGCCGGCCTGGAAGAGGCGCTGGTAGCTCTCCTTGGAACGTTCGCCGATGGAAAGGGTAATGGCGCAGTCGGGGTAGGCGCTTTTGATGGATCGGACGATATCTTCCAATTTATCTTGGGTGAAATAACCATCCTCCCCGCCCTGAAGCACGAAGGTGCGAAAGCCAAGGCCGTACCCCTCGCGGCAGCATTCCAGGATTTCCTCCTTGGTCAGGCGGTAGCGTTCGGCATGGGGGTTGCTCCTGCGGATGCCGCAGTAATAGCAGTCATTTTTGCAGTAATTTGTAAATTCGATTAAGCCTCTGGTGTATATTTTATTGCCGTAGTAACGATGCTGCCAATATCGAGCTTTTTGGAAAAGATATTCTGCCAGCGGCGCGCTGCGGCCACGGATGAGAAAAATCCATTCCTCCCTGGTAAGGCGGGAGGTCTCCTCTAATCTGTCAACTATGCCGTATAATGAATCCATACATCATTCCTCCTTGGGCAACCTGTATTATATTGCGTATGTTTTCGCAATGCCAGCCCGTGCATAAAAAGACCCCTATACCAAAAAGGCATAGGGGCAGTATCTATGTAGGCTTCGGCTTATCTGTAGGCAAAGGCCTTTTCCTGCTAATTCCTTGTCTCAACCGCTCCCTTTCCTTCAGGCAATCCTCCCGGTCAGGTCTGTGTCTTAATTTTGCAAAAAAGGGCTTGCAGTCAGATATTCTTCCTGTGTGCCGCTCTTTTGCCATCGTAACACATTCCGGCGAAAAACTCAACTATTATTTTCTGTTTATAATCCCCCTGCGGTCGACAATTGCGCCGCGCGGGCATTTGACTACGCACATGCCGCAGCTTAAGCAGTATTCTGTGTTGATTACGGCACAGCCATTTTGCACATGGATGGCGGCTGCCGTACAGATCCGCTCGCAGGCTCTGCAGCCGATACAGCTTGTGCCGCAGGCATCCCGCGCAGTAATGCCTGTATCCCGGTTGGAGCATCTTACGGTAATATGGTCTGCGCATGTCAGGAGATGGATGATTCCTCTGGGGCACGATTTTGCGCACAGGCCGCAGCCCTTGCACTTTTCTTCCTGGACTTCGGCCGCGCCGTTTGTATTGCGGGTGATGGCGCCAAATGGGCAGGCCTGCTCACACGCGCCGCAGCCGATGCAGCCCCATGCACAGGAGGCGGCTTCCTGCACGCTTGTGCAGCCATTGCAGGCAACCACCGCCGTTTTATAAGGAAATTTCTTTTTTGCGGGCATACTCACGGCCTCCTTTCATAAGGCGTATGTCTGATTGGGAGCGTAAAGCGCCGCTCTTGGTCATAACAGGCAGCAGGTTCTTATGAGGCGGACATGACACGGTTTTTGCGGGCAATTGTAAAAAATCCCGGGGAAAGCTGTGATGAAAAGGCACACGTGGAGACCATTGCCGCAGAGATGAAGCAGGTCGGCTTTGACGAAGTGAAAATTGATGCGCAGGGCAATGTTATGGGCTTTATGGGGAACGGCGACAAAATCATTGCCTTTGATGCGCATATTGATACGGTTGGCATAGGGAATCCTGACAACTGGAGTTTTGACCCCTATGAGGGGTACGAAAATGAGACGGAGATTGGCGGGCGCGGCGTATCTGACCAGTGCGGGGGGATTGTATCCGCCGTATATGGGGCGAAAATCATGAAGGAGCAGCAGTTGATTCCAGAAGGGTATAAGATCATGGTGGCCGGCACCGTGCAGGAAGAGGACTGCGATGGGCTCTGCTGGCAGTATATGATCAATGAAGACAAGATCCGGCCGGAATTTGTGGTATCTACGGGGCCAACGGACGGCGGCATTTACCGCGGGCAGCGTGGGCGCATGGAAATCCGTGTCGATGTCAAGGGTGTTTCCTGCCATGGCTCCGCACCAGAACGCGGCGACAACGCAATTTACAAGATGGCAGATATCCTTCAGGACATCCGTGCTTTAAATGAAAATGACGATGCGGATGAGACGCCTATCAAGGGGCTGGTGAAGATGCTCAACCCAAAATACAACCCGGATTATGAGGAAGCGCGTTTCCTTGGGCGCGGAACCGTAACGGCTTCCCAGATTTTCTATACCTCCCCCAGCCGCTGTGCCGTTGCCGACTCCTGCGCCGTGTCGCTTGACCGCCGCATGACCTTTGGTGAGACCTGGGAGAGCTGCCTGGATGAAATCCGTGCGCTTCCGAGCGTACAGAAATATGGCGATGACGTGCAGGTTTCCATGTACCGCTATGACCGCCCATCCTATACCGGCTGTGTCTATGAGATTGAGTGCTACTTCCCTACCTGGGCCATTCCCAAGGATCATGCTGTGACAAAGGCGCTTGAATCTGCTTACAAGGGGCTGTATGGCGAACAGCGCATCGGCACCGCCGACACGCTTTCCATGCGCCAGGCGCGCCCGCTGACGGATAAATGGACCTTCTCAACGAATGGCGTTTCCATTATGGGAAGGAACAATATCCCCTGTATTGGGTTCGGCCCCGGCGCGGAGGCACAGGCACATGCCCCCAACGAAATGACCTGGAAGCAGGATCTTGTCACATGCGCAGCGGTTTATGCCGCGCTGCCGCTTTCCTATAGCCTATAAAACAGCAGGAATCATTATATCCGCAAAAGAACAGAATCATTACTTAACAACAATTATCACAGAAAATGGAGGATCTTATATATGGAAACTTTACAGAAATACATCGACAAATTAAACGCTTTAAATTTCAAAGAAATGTACAATGGAGACTTTTTCCTCACATGGGAAAAAACCGATGACGAAATTGAAGCTGTATTTACGGTTGCGGACGCCCTGCGCTATATGCGCGAGCACAATATTTCCACTAAGGTATTTGAAAGCGGGCTCGGCATCTCGCTCTTCCGCGACAATTCCACCCGCACCCGCTTCTCCTTTGCCTCCGCCTGCAACCTCCTGGGGCTTGAAGTGCAGGACCTCGACGAGGGAAAATCACAGGTGGCGCACGGAGAAACTGTCCGTGAAACAGCGAATATGATTTCCTTTATGGCAGATGTCATCGGCATCCGCGACGATATGTACATCGGCAAAGGGAACGCTTATATGCATGAGGTTGTGGACGCCGTTACCCAGGGAAATAAAGACGGTATTCTGGAGCAGAAGCCCACGCTTGTCAACCTTCAGTGCGACATCGATCACCCGACACAGGCCATGGCCGACATGCTGCACATCATCCATGAATTTGGCGGCGTGGAAAACCTTAAAGGCAAAAAGCTGGCCATGACATGGGCTTACTCTCCCTCTTACGGCAAACCTTTATCTGTTCCGCAAGGCATCATCGGCCTAATGACAAGGTTTGGCATGGATGTTGTGCTGGCGCATCCCGAAGGCTATGAAATCTTCGAGGACGTAGAGAAAGTCGCCGCCGAAAATGCCCAGAAATCTGGCGGTTCCTTCACCAAGACGAACGATATGGCCGAAGCATTCCGTGATGCTGACATCGTGTATCCCAAGAGCTGGGCGCCCTTTGCAGCCATGGAAAAACGCACCGAGCTCTACGGCAAGGGCGACATGGAAGGCATCCAAGCGCTGGAAAAGGAATTGCTTGCACAGAACGCCGAACACAAAGACTGGGCATGCACCGAAGAGCGGATGGCCGCCACCAAAGACGGCAAGGCGCTCTATCTGCACTGCCTCCCCGCAGATATCACCGGCGTAAGCTGCGAGGAAGGCGAAGTGGACGCCTCCGTATTCGACCGCTACCGCACCCCGCTCTACAAAGAAGCAAGCTACAAACCCTACATCATAGCCGCAATGATCCTTCTGGCTAAATTTGAAGATCCGGCAAAGCTCTTGCAAAAGCTGGAAGAAAAGAAAACCGCAAGAGTTTTTGATTAAGAAAACCATTCACGTTTTTGATTCGTCAGAGGAGAGAACCTATGAAACGCAGAAAAAGAATTGTCATTGCCCTGGGCGGAAACGCCCTCGGCAACACCCTCCCGGAACAGATGGCCGCCGTCAAGACAACGGCGCGGGCAATCGTCGACCTGATTGAGGAAGGCTGCGAGGTTGTAGTTGCCCACGGCAACGGCCCGCAGGTGGGCATGATCAACAATGCCATGATAGCCCTCACACACGAAGATCTGGCGCAGCCAAACACACCGCTTTCTGTCTGTGTGGCTATGAGCCAGGCTTATATCGGCTACGATCTGCAGAATGCGCTCCGCGAGGAGCTTTTGAACCGCAATATCCCCAACATACCCGTGGCCACAATGATTACCCAGATACGGGTAGACGAGAATGATCCCGCATTTTCCTCCCCTTCCAAGCCCATCGGCAAATTTATGGACGCCGAGGAAGCCAAGGAAGTCGCGCACAAATACGATTACGTGATGAAGGAAGATGCCGGACGCGGCTACCGGCGCGTCGTCGCCTCGCCGAAGCCTGTGGAAATCATTGAGATTGAAACCATCCGCACCATGGTGGATGCCGGCGATCTCGTCATTGCCTGCGGAGGCGGCGGCATTCCTGTCGTACGAAAGGGCAACCACTTAAAGGGCGCCAGCGCCGTCATTGACAAAGATTTCGCCAGCTGCCTGCTGGCAAAGGAGTTAAATGCCGACAGCCTGATTATCCTGACCGCCGTTGAAAAAGTGGCCGTCAATTTTGGCAAACCAAACGAGGCATGGCTGGATGAGCTCTCCGCCGCACAGGCGCAGCAGCTGATTTCCGAAGGCCACTTCGCGCCCGGCTCCATGCTGCCGAAGGTGGAGGCCGCCCTAGACTTCGCCGTCTCTGGCGAGGGGCGCACGGCCATTATCACACAGCTTGAAAAATCCAGGGAAGCCATCCAGGGAAAGACCGGAACCGTATTTCATGCCTAAGCAGCCATGCGATTTATATCATAAATTTTTTGCTTTCCCAAGAAACATGTGCTATACTATGTGGGAGAACCTCATAACTGTTCAGACAAGCCCTACCGATATTCCTGCGCAAGCCTGAACGGTTTTAGAAATGCAGCGGTAACTATTACGATACGGAATAGTTACACTCAAAGGAGACTTTTCCTATGGCAAATTCAAGACTTGAACTACTAAAACAGATTGCACATGCCTTGGCCATCTACTTTGGTGAATCCTGCGAGGTTGTGATCCATGATTTGGGGCAGACTTCCAATCACTCCATCGTTTATATAGAAAACGGCCATCTGACCGGACGGAAAATCGGGGACGCCCCCTCCCAGGTTGTGCTGGATGCCCTTCATAACAGCTGGCGCATCCAGTCAGACCAGCTTGCATACCTGACCAAGACAGACACAGGCAGAATCTTTAAGTCCAGCACGGTCTATATCCGCGGCGATAACGGCGAGCTAAGCTACATCCTCGGCATTAACTACGACATCACCACGCTGCTTACGCTGGAATCCAGCCTGCACTCCCTAACTGACTGTGCGCAGGGCAGCGTCCCCGACACAGCTTCCCCGCCGCGCCGCATCACGACAGACGTCAGCCAGCTCTTGGATCAGCCCATCCAGCAGGCGGTCGATCTCGTAGGCGTGCCAGCCCCCCTGATGAACAAAGAGGAAAAAATACGCGCCATCAATTACCTGAATGACGCCGGCGCCTTTCTGATCACCAAATCAGGGGACAAAGTAGCAAAATACTTTGGGATTTCCAAATACACGCTTTATAGCTATGTAGATATTAATAAATAGGAGGAAACACGTATGTTAAATTATGTAGAAACCAAAAATGCACCTGCTGCCATTGGGCCTTACTCCCAAGGAATTGTTGTCCATGGGCTCGCTTTCTTTTCCGGGCAGATCCCGCTTTCTCCAGAGACGGGGGCGGTTGTGGGCGATACGATCGAAGCGCAGACGGAGCAGGTAATGGCAAATATCCGTGCATTGCTGGAAAGCCAGGGAGCCGATTTTACGGATGTGGTAAAGACGACTTGTTTTCTGGCGGATATTGCCGACTTTGGGGCTTTTAACGAAATCTATGGTAAATATTTTACTGGGAAACCGGCGCGCTCTTGTGTTGCTGTAAAGGATCTTCCCAAAGGCGTACTCTGTGAAGTGGAGTGTATCGCTGCTGTTGGGAAGTAACGGGGGGCGCTGCTTCCCAGCAGCAATACATTATACGGATGCAGAGGGCTATCATCCACAGCAGCTTATTCCTGCGCTCTTTATCCATGTACTGCATGCCTGCAGATCCTCTGGCGTGTCTATATCCTGGAGTTCCCATTGGGAGAGCGCCTCGATACCGCGTACGTTTTGCGGGTATTTCTTTATCAGCCAAGAACCGCCTTTTCCCTCAGGGAGCATACAGAGCCCGTTTTCATAGGCGCTGCCAAATAGGGCTGGCGCACCGGCTCTTCCCTCATAAGAGAGGCGGAGAATCGTTTCTATTTTAGGATCCTGCGCGTATGTAAGGAGCATTGTCAGAAGTGTTTCCCGTGTCAAAAATGGCTGATCGGATGGGCAGAACAGATATCCTGCCAATGCATCTGCCTCCTCGTATTTTCGCCGCAAAAATTCCACTCCCAGACGCACGGTGTCGCTCCGCCAGGGAAGCCTGTGCAGCACACAGTCTATATTTTGTTCCTGGCACATCAGCAAAACGGCTTCATGGCGTGTCACTACCACACGGCGCGCAAATACCCCCTCTGTCTGTTCCAGCACATATTTCATCAGCGGTTTTCCGTCCAGATCTGACAGCAGTTTATTGCCGCCGAAACGCCTTCCAAGCCCGGAGGCCATAATCACGCCGCCTATGGGCGGCAGCGGATGATCCAGATTACAGACAAATGCATCCTTCCGCGCCCGCAGTTCATCCAAAAACGGCGTATTCTGGCCGCGCAGCACTGCCAGCACCCGTTTTTTTTGTAACAGGGAACGTACCGCATCGCAGAAAGGCACGCAGCCTGTCTCAACATAGCCGAGTTCATCCATGCACACCCATTCCTCATCGCCAGGGCGGCACAGCGTTCTAACGCCTCTTTTCCCAGGCCTGCCAGCCCTTCTGCCACCGGGCGCATATGGCATCCCGCCTCCTTTAAGGGCGCTGGGCACAGGCAGCTTCCTGCATCCCCTTCTGCCGCAAAAGGCTGGCAGGATACTTCATGCCCCCTTTCCAGCTCTGGCGGCGCGTATACGCCGATCCTTGTACGCCGGCCACTTGTGTTCTCTTCCAGGAAAATGCCATCTTGAGGGATCACGCTCGTTGTAATGCCTGGCATTCCCATTCCCTCTCCTGCCAAAAGCTTTGACAGAGCCTCCGCCATCACACTTTTTCCGCTCCCGCGCGCTCCGGTTATAAATAAGTGCCTCTTTTCACTGCCCCAAAAAGATCTGACGATAGATTGCGGCGTCAGCCTTATAACAGGCGTCCCGATATGCTTCATATTTTTCCAAAAACTCCTTTGCCTGCGGCGTCAGAAAACTCCCGCCGCCGTGTTTGCCTCCAATTACTCTTTGCGTCAGCGGATAGCCAAGTTCCTGTTCCGCCCTCCGTATCATAGCCAATGCTTTCGTATAAGCCATACCCATGCTCTCTGCCGCTTTTTTCAAAGATCCAAATGCCTCCACATTACGGAGCAGGCGGCAGGGACCTTCGCCGAAAAAACGGTTGCCCTCCTCGTCATACAGAAAAACCCGAATTACTGGTTCCATTTCTATCTCCTTCCTGATCCCACAGCAGGACAAGATGCTCCCTTTTCTTCCGTTTGCATGCAATCAGGCTGACTGGGCCGTAAATCTGCCGCAGGGCAGCCTCCATCTCTGGAATGCCGTCAATCCTTGGGCGCAGCTGCCCAATACAGCGGCCTTCCTTGAGGAGAATCATCTTGTCGCAAAATGTCATTGCCAGCGCTGGGTCGTGGGGCGACAGGATGCCTGCTTTTGCATACCCCTTCACCATGCCTGCAATTTTCTCCATTATAGCATATCGGTTCGGGAAATCAAGCGCACTGTCCGGCTCGTCCATCAGAAGCAGCCGCGCATCCTCCACCAGCGTACGCGCCAGGATCACAAGCCCTTTCTGCCCTTCGCTGAGGCTGCGGTAATCCCGCTGTATATATGTACCAAGCCCCAGCATTTCCAGCGCTTGCCGCGCCTGCCGCCGCTGCCCCCCGTCTGGCTTTTCCAGCAGGCCAAGCCAGGGGTTAAATCCCATCAATACGACGTCCAAAACCGACATTGCCATAGAAATCCCGGTATGCTGCGGGATGTAGCTTATCAGCCTTGCAAGGCTGCGCATCGAAAGGCTCTCCAGCGTCACGCCGCTTTGGATGCCTGCGCCCCTGCCCTGCCCCGCATGTATAGTCCCCGTCTGAAGCCTGCTGCTTCCCTCATGCCTCATCTGCTGGCAGATTGCCCGCAGGAGCGTTGTTTTCCCGCTCCCATTCGCCCCCAAAAGAGCCGTCAGCGTACCAGCCTCCACCGAAAATGAAACCTCTCGAAGGGAAAATCCCGTCCGATGTGCCGCACAGATATTTTCCACCATAAAAAATGCCTGCTCCATCCTATCCCTCTTTCCGCATCATCAGATAAATTAAAAACGGTGCGCCAAGAAGCAACGTAAATATGCTTACTGGAAGCTCCGCCGAGGCAATGCTTCTGGCCAGCATATCCGCACCGCTCAGCAGAACACCGCCCAAGAGGCCGCTCAGCCACAGGGCGGGAAGCCCGCTCTCGCGGCACAAAAGCCGCGCCGTATGGGGCGCCAGGAGGCCGATAAAGCTAATCAGCCCTGTCACGCTCACGACCGCCGTCACTGCCAGCGTTGCGCAAAACAGGATTAGCAGGCGCATGCGCCCCACCGAAACGCCCAGCAGACGCGCCTCCTCTTCCTCCACGGAGAGCAGGAGGATCTGGCGGTACAGCAAAAACAAAACGGCCAGCCCCACGCCGCATAACAACAGCGGGATTAGAATCTTTGAAAGCGTTACCGCGTTTAAGCTGCCCATAATCCAATATTCAATGGAGGCAAGCTCTTTCTCCGGGTCTGCAGTCAGCTTCAAGACCATCAGCACAGTCTGCGCCAATGCATGCACGGCCACCCCCGCAAGCGCGATGGAAGCATGCCCCCTTCCAGATGCAAGCGCCGAAAGCCCCAGCGCAAGCAGCACTGCAAGCAGCCCGCCCACAAAAGCGCCCGCCGCCACCATGCCAGGCGCTGCCGACAAGAACAGGATAGCCGCCGCAGCGCCGGCGCTTGCACCCGATGAGACGCCAACTACATCCGGCGCCGCCAGCGGATTGCGGAATACCATCTGATACACTTCGCCGGCCGCCCCAAGCCCAAAGCCTCCGGCTGCCGCCATGCAGGTTCTTGGCAGGCGCAGGGTAAAAAACACATTCCATGCCTGTACATCCCCAGCCTGCAGATCTGCCAGCTTAATGGGGTATTTTCCTATAAACAGCGACAGGCAGAACTCTGCAAGCAAAAGCAGGATGGCTGTCGCCAGCCATCCTCCTGTTTTACCTTTGCGGTTAAACCCTATAAAATTTCCCATAAAATCCGTCACCGCCTGCCCTATAGTTCCGCTTGGAATCCATAAAATTCTTTGTAAAAATCTGTCACCGCCTGCTTGTATTTCTCTGGCGAATATTGCTCCGGATGAAGCACTGACCCCAGCCAGAGGCTTCCCATCACACTCCCTGGAACCGGCGAATCCCATGCCTCTATCGTTCCAGGGATCTGATATACCTGCCCATTTTGCACTGCCGCGCATTCCTGAAGCTGCGGATCCTGCAAAACATCTTCTACCGCGTAATCCGCATCGGCCGCCAAAATAATATAATCCGGGTTCCATGCCAGCAGCTGCTCATAAGAAATCTCCGCCCAGTAAGCATCCGTAAGTTCCGCCGCCACATTCTTGCCGCCTGCCTGCATAATCAGCGTATGCTGGTACATCGCCTCTCCCGCCGTGGACAGCAGGGCGCTATTCCCAGCCAGATATACGGACGGGGCATCCTCTTTCTTCACTGCTTCCTGAAGCTGCGCCAGGTATTCCTCCGCACGTGCCACTAGCTGCACAGCCTGCTCCTTGGTGTTCGTTGCCGTACCCAAAAGCTTTGCCATCTCTGTAAACAATTCCTGGTCTTCCGGATTGACTGCCAGAACTGTCATGCCCAGTTCCTCCATCGCCGCAATCGAATCTTTCAGCTTCGCCGGTACAATCACCAGATCCGGCTTAAGAGCCGCACAGCCTTCAAGGTCAAATTCCTTGGCTGTGCCGACATTCGGAAGCTCCAAAAGCTTCGGGGCTGCCAGCGAATAAATCGGACGGCTGTCCGCCTTGGCCTCAATGCCCACCATGCGCTCTGCCTGCCCCAATGCAATCAGGAGTCTGCTGGAAATATAATAACCACTGACAATCTTCTGTGGCTCCTGTTGAATAATAACCTCCCTGCCGAGCTGATCCATTACCGTAACAGGGTATGCCGTATCTTCCTGCTCTGGGGCATCCTGATTTCCATCTTGGCCCCCATCTTCTTGGGAGCCTTCCTCCACAGATGGCGTATCCTCTGGCGTTTGCGGCGTTTCTGACATTTCCTGTGTTTCCTGCGTTTCTGGCGCCTCTGACATTTCCTGCGTTTCCTGTGTGTCCGGCGTTTCCTGCCCCTGCTGCGCACTCCCATTGGCATCCGGCTCATCGGCTGCGCTTTGGCATGCTCCCAGTGTCAAGGCTGCTGCAAGGAGCAGGGCAAGCAAAGCTGTCATCGTAAGATGTTTTCGCTTTTGTTTCCGTTTCATAAGCTTCTCCTTTATCCTAGCGTTGTATTTTTAAAACTATAACCCTAATAGCAGATCAGGAAAATCCTGTCAAGCATAGGTTAGCGCAACGAAAACATGATTCAGGAGTGAGGGGCGATTTTTGCGTAGCAAAACTCTAAATATC
>CAJTNT010000028.1 GCA_910577785.1 uncultured Lachnospiraceae bacterium
AGAATCTTTCAAGGTTATTTCACTGTTCAGTTATCAAGGTTGTGTCTGCTGTCTCACGCGACAGCTTACTTATAATAGCACGGCTTCCAACATTTGTCAACAACTTTTTTCAAATTTTTTTCATTTTTTTATTTTGCGAAAAATTCGTTAAAATCTTGAAATCAGTCTGCAATAATTTCTTAGCCGTTTTTGCTGCGCTCGCACACAGCTGTATTATAATAGCACGCCTCCGTCTTCCTGTCAACAACTTTTTTTAATTTTTTTTATTTTTCAAAAAATCACCCTGCATCATTGAAAATAACGCCCTGTATTATAGAAGGGCTGCCATACAAAAACCTGTACGGCAGCCCCTCCCTTCTTCCAATGAATCATGGCCTCTCGCAGCTACAAACTCGCGGCATCGTTAAGGCCTATTTGATTTTTGCTTTTTTAGCAACACCTACTTTATACAACCTGGCCTTTATTCTGGCTTTGTCTTTTTTATTCATTTTCTTATTCAGTGTCACTGTTATGTTAGAAGGCGTCCCCTTGAATGCTTTACTCCCAAATGTGGGAACTTTCTTTCCCTTGAAGGTCACTTTCTTCAATTTCTTGCATCCGTAAAAACTCTGTTTACCAAATGTCTTTACATCTCCGCTTATGCTAAGCGCCGTAATAGATTTGCAACCATAGAAAGCCTGACTGCCGATCTTGGTCACACTGCTTCCAATTGTCACTTTGGCGATTTTCGTGAACTTATAAAATGCCTTTGCTTTTATCTCTGTGACCTTACATTTTGTTCCCTTGATGGTAACGGATGACAGGATATTTACATTGAATTTCTTGCTCCTCTTTGATTTTAGCCCTTCTGCGCTTACTGTCTTTTTCGCTGCGTTGGTCACAACATATTTTACATTGCCCTTTAGAATATAATCGCCCTTTTTCAGGACTGGGGCTTTTTTGAGAGCCTTCGACGCTTTATTAAGCCCTGCTGCCAGATCATTCAGCTTTTGGGCTGTAGAGCCTGTAGCCGTAGCATTTCTTTGCTTATAGGCATTATCATATGCTTTTTTAAACGGCTTCCAGGTTGCGCTTGTGTATGCTTTCGACCCCTTGTCATATTTCGGCTTTGCTGCATGCAGCGCTTTTGTCAATGCTTTCTTTGCATTTATCCAGGCCGTGTCTGTCTTCAGCGCACTTTCTGCCTGGGCCAACTCTTTCTGAAGCTGAATCAGAGTTTCATTGCCTGCATTTTCAGCTACTGCTTTCTGCAATGCACTGTATGCCGCCCGGTACGCTGACCAGGTACTTGCCGTATATGCCTCTGACCCTGCATTGACGGCTTGAAGCTTGGAAGCGGCAGTGGCAAGGGATGCATTTACGCGGTTCATTATCTTTTCATGGTCTAACGCCAGATGGCCCTGCGCATCTGTCAGGCTGTCGGCCAGCTGCTTTAATTCTGTTGGATTAATACCTACGGCAGGATTTTTTGCGGCATGGAAGGCTGCCTCAAATACTGCCCAGCTTTCCTCACTGTAATCCCCCTGCCCGGCTTCATATACGCTTTCTGCTGCAGAAATTGCGGCCGCCACTGCAGCTTTGGCCTCTTCCTCTGTAATGCCGCTGCTTGGCTCCTTTTCCCATACGGCATAATATGTCGTATCCGCCTGGATGGTCTGCGGCCATCCTGCATCATCAATTGCCGTCCCATCTGCGGACGTACTCCAGCCCTTAAAAATATATCCTGCCCGGCTGGGCGTCTCGGTTGGTTTGGCAAATTCTGTCCCGTTCTCCACGCTTGTGTTCGCCGGCATGCCTTGCACAGTATCCGTCCCGGCATTTGCATCAAAGCCAACGACAAACATATTCGGCTGCGCTTTGGTGACATTAATTGTGACTTCTTGCGTCTTGCTCCTGCCATCTTCCGTCCCTTCAGCCAGCGCGGCTGTCACCGTAATCACTACGGCGCCCTCCCGTGTGGCTGTCACAAGGCCTGTATCCGCCTGTACAGACGCGCCTGCGGTATTGTTTTCAGCGCCATCTTTTACGGCATAGGTATATGTAATCTGATTTTCCCCTGGGTGTCCCTCCACCTGGCAGGAGGCGTCCACAGCCGCCGATGCGCTCAATGTAAGCGTAGCGCTTTCTGCATCCGAAGGAATCACAAGCGTAGTTCCGCCGCTAATATTCACTTCACGGATGCTGCAGGTGCATGTAGCAGGCTCCACAATCTCGCCGGATGGATAGAACACTTCCACTGTCATAGTTCTCTGATCTTCTGAAACAACAACCGTTGTCTTTGCATTGTCCTCACCGGAGGTTACCTTTTCAGCAACTGCTGCACAGAATGTTTCTGTATTCGGGAAAAGGAAATAATCATGCGCCCAGAACGTGGTAGTTGCTTTATAAGAAGTATCTGCTGCAAATTTTGCCGTTCCTTCCATAATAGAAGAAGCATCATTCGAAGAATCACTGCCATTCACCATGCTCCATACCGTCCGCGTATGATATGGGGCGGCTGAAATTACTGCATTCGGCGTTTTTGCGTTTAATAGATTCACGATCGCTTCATAATCACGGGTCAGCCCTTCCGTTACATCGTCATTCCCACAGTCATAAAATCTGATATCCGCCATATAACCAATGTCTTTGGTAAAGGGGATTCCGTCACCCCCAGAACGGTAGCCCAGCGTAAACGGATCGGAAACGGACTGGAAATTTACCGTGCCAGAGCCTTGGGAGGCGCCGCCATTTACATACAGACGCTGTTTTCCATTGCTTCCATTGATCAGCAATACCACATCCAGCCACCGATTGGTATGTTCTGCTGCATTTAATGTAAATTTTTCTGTTGGATAACTATCGTTTAACATCCACAGTATCAGTTCTCCATTCTTCAGCTGCAGGGAATACTGATGCCCCTTCGCCAGAATCTCCGCCTGCCCGCTTGTCTGTATGGTATTCAGCCATAGTTTCATGGTAATTGCCATGGCATTTGACCCACTGACATTATATTTCTGATTCTCTGACTTCAGCTGGTCATTAAATGCCCAGATTCCATCCTTCCTGATGATTTCCGCCTCATAAGCCTCGTCTTTCCGTACCAGCGTGGGCGTTTCTTCTGTGCAGTCCAAAGCAACAGGCATATGCTTTGTATCGTCTTTATCTACGGCAACTGCTGCCGCCTTTGGGTACTCTCCCGCAACCGGCGCCGTATACACGATACTGCCAGGTACAGATATCCTCTCATCATCCGTTGTCTGCAGGCCATCCACCGCTTGGTTGAGCGCCTGCTCTGCCGCCGTAATCTCCTGGATGCTTGCATCTTCTTTCTCCAGGATATCTTTTGCCGCATGCAGGGCGTCTGTAAAGACCCTCCATGTCCGGTCGGAATAATCACCTTTTTGCTTATCTTTATGGATATTGTACAGGCTCTGCAGGCTTCCTTTGTAACCCAGATACTCCATGATGCTGCAGCTGTCTTTCAGATTTGCCACAATCGTTTCCAATTCAGCATATGTTTTCTGCCCAGCATCAATGCCATCCGCAGCCGCAAATGCCGTTCTAAATGCATCCCATTCCGCATCCGTATGATAATCCTGCTTGCCGGCTTCATAAATCGGCCTCGCTATAGCCAAATTGCCAGAAAGCTCTGTTTCCAAGACATCCCTATGCCTGTGGAGCGCCTTTTTCGCACGGATAAACTCATCCAGGCTGCCGTACATCTCTTTGTTTGTCTGCTGCGCCGCATCTTTCTCAGACACAGTTTTCCCGCCCTCATAGGCGTCCTTCAACGCCGTGACATCTTTTTCCCTGTACAGCGCTTTTTTATTATCAGAAGTCTCTTCTGGCGGCGCCTGGAACAATTCCTTCATCTGCTTATAAGCCGAAGCATATACAATGGCCTTTGTCTGATGGGCATTGCTGTTGCCGCAGACCGTCAGGGATATTCCGTTCTGGCTCTCCGTAAGCGCCTGTTTTGCCAAGGGGGCCTTGTACGCATGGCCAACTGCCGCAATGACGCTTCCTTCTGTTTTTACGGTATCGCAGAGGCCGCAGACCGTATCTCCCGTGTAGCCGTCCTTTTCACAATCTGCATCTCTATATCTCTTAATGATTTCCTGATTGGCAGGATGCGTACAGTCCGAAGAGATAAATTGATACTTGTATGTCGCCCCGTCCACGGTAATGGAAATTATCCCCGCTGATTTGGCTGTGATGCGAAGCATCGAATTCCTGCGGATTAATTTTGTCATAGCCTCCGCCTGATGAATGCTGTTCTCATTTTTGGGATAAACAAGAACCGCATGCTCGCTTCCTTCTTCCTGGTGCATATAGGTAACCAAATATACGCCATTGTTTTCAATCCCTTCCCCGGAAGTTACTTTCCGATATCCTGGAATGAGACTGTCTGAAGCTGTACTGTCCTTCTTCCATAACGTAAGTTCATACTTCCAGTCCGAATTGCTAGTATTTATGCCGCCAGTGGCATTAAATTTCATGGAGGTGCTGATCAGCATCACATATCTGTTATTCACAGAATTATAGATATGGAACGTATCTGCGCCTTCTGTCTGTTCCACTGCCATTGGCGCCGCCGTAGTACTGAACAGGTTGCCGTTTTCATGTTGGACCATATACTTTTCACCGCTCTTTATCAGCCATTTCCCTTCATTCTGTGCATCCTGGGTAAAAGTGAACTCGGCGTCAGTTATGGAAAGATCCGCGTTTGCCTTTTTGGAAAAGGTATTTATGCTTCCATTTTGCTGCGCAGCATAATCACATAGGCCAATGCTGCCTCCCGGCACCTCCTCTACCGTAGCTGTCTCTGCTCCAACGTCTGACGCATCATACGAATCCGCATAGGGAATATCGATTGTTTCACCGACCGACTTACGCAGGATGCTGTCTGTAACCTGTACCCAATATTCTTTGCCGTCGAAAACTGCTTTTGTGGAGCCTTCATTTTTGCCTGTAATCGTAACGATCACTTCATTACGGGTGGAAATCACCGGCTCTGGGCTTCCACCTATCAATTTTGTCTGGTTATGTTCACCATTTTCCGGATAAAGCAGGAAAATACTGCCTTCCGATTCCGCTGTCATCAAATAACTCTTTCCCGCAAGATTACTGTCTGTAATGGATACTTTCCGATATCCTGGTATTCCGCTGTCCGCAGGGGCGTTAGCATCCCTTTCCCACAGAGTAAAGTCATACACACTATTATTTGTATGGATAAGATCACTCCAGGCATTAAAACGCTGGGCAGGCCGGTAATATGCGATATGCCTTGTAGCGTTGTTGCCGCCGCCATCTTTATATTGGCACTGCAGGCGGATAGTTCCATTCTCCTGCGGGTTTACTGTCACATCTGCGGCAGACGTTGAGAAATAATTGTCCCCACCGGCAGACGCCTGATTAAATGTCAGATATTTTCCGCTCTTTTCGTTTTTAATCTGATAGCTGCTTCCGCTTTTGGCAAATGTAAATTCCACATCTGTCAGTTCCAGCAGCTCTGCCTGTGCCGTCTCTGTCGCAAAGGCAACGTCTTTATTGGAATTACTTGAAACATGACGGTATACCGGGGCTTTCACAGAGCCGCTAACCACCTGCTCTGTTTTGGCAAAGGCAACATTTTCATTCGGGGCAGCCTGCACAAGATCCCCTTCAGGCTTTTCCTGTACGGTATAAGTCTTTGTAAAAGACTCGCCCTTCTCAACAGAAGTATAGATCGTCTCGGAACCGTCCGCATTTTCCAACGTTGCGCCTGGCGCAAAATCGGAAACATCATACCTCTCATACCATATCTCCGTATTATAGCCGTTTCCCTCCCACAAAAGCCCAACGGTGCCGTCCGGCAGCTCTGTCAGATTGGAATAGCTGAAAGACTCTTCCCCGCCCTCGACATGAAGCTTGTGGTACAGGCTCATCGTCTTATCTTCATTTACCAATAAGGTATAAATTTTACCATTGGCCCTGCCGCCCGGCCCTTCTGGCCAGGAGATTATAACAGCCTGTTTGCCGTTGATTTTCCTTGAATAGGTAATCGCGCCCATGTTACAGGTAGAAGTCACTGGGCATTCACTGATTTCCACAGGCTGCCCGACATCATATCCGCCCTCTTCATTCTTTGTAAAATCCGCATAAGCGATTTTGCCTGACCATCCACGGTAGAACATACGGACAGTACCGTCTTCCAATTCCACAACTTCATTTTCCGAAGACGTTGTATTGATGTCCGCTGTCCGGCGCCAGGTAATGCCATTATCAGAGGAATAGAGAAGGCTGGCTTTCTCTGCCCCACTCTGTGAGCCCTTGCCATGATAGTATGTCCCGATCACAAGCGTCCCGTCACTGGTTGTAAGGCCGCAGCCCGGCGAAATCAGCAGCGACTGGTCGTCTTCCTGTTTTACCTGCCACACAATATCCCTGGGATGCTCCCATGTCCTGCCATGATCCTTGGATGTAATCAGCCAAAGATACCCAGTCTGATACACATGGAAGATGGAATCCCTGTAATAGACATTCTGCTGCACTTCATGGCTCTCATTGTTGATCTGAGGCTGCTTTAAGTTATTTTGGTACGCACCGTTCTCATCCACAGAATAAAGGTTATACCACTCATCTACGGCATAGCCAGTGGGTTTCTGGTTATCCCTTCTCAAAATCTGCGCATATCCATCCTCAAATTCATCTACATAATATAAATAGCGCGTGTCGTTTTCATCTACGGGAGCCACTCCAACGTCTGTATAATTATCTGTCAAAGCCAGACGCTGCTGCCCATTGATTTCCACATAACCTGTCCCAAGCCTGCCCCCTATATTCTGAATCGAGTATTCGGTAGGAAATACATCTACAAAACAGTAAAGCGTGCCATCCGGCCCTTCTAGCAGCCCAGGATCAATAGAGGCTGTAGCCTGCCTGAACGAATCCCTGTAAGTGTCAGGGAAATAAATGGGAAATCCATACTCCCAGGTCTTACCGCCGTCGCTGGATACGGAAGCAATCGTATCCAGGCCGTTTCCGTCTACGGTCTGCGTATAACGGATATCTGCAATTGAAAGCAGTTCCCCATTTTCCATGGTGATCATGGCTGGGATACGGAAGATCTCGCTCCCGGCCGTCCCCCTCGGGAATGGATGCCCAGCCGTCTCATTGTTTTCTAACTGTGACATAGAGATTGACCCTGCCTTATCCGTAACAGGCGTCTTATCTTTTACAGATACAACTTCAGCTGCCTTTCCTGCTTTTTCCTTCTCGGATGGAGCTGCCGAGACAGGCATGGCAGAGCATAAGCCTACTGCCATAGCCAAAGACAACCCAACGCTTATCATCTGCTTCCATTTACGGGATATCAATGCATGCTTCATATGCATTACCTCCTTTCATCAAAGAAGAAAAGGAGAAGGCAGATCCCACTCCAGGAATCTGCCTTCTAGCCTTACATTTTATGCCAGCATATGTTTTCCACACTTATGCTATGGCTTGCTGCATATCCTTTGCATTCTCACGCCATCTGCTACTGGCATATCGTTATTTCCTTTTATTTTACAGTCGCTTTTTTATTCATGCCTGCCTTGGTCAGCATCTTCTTCATGCTGGTACGTTTGCTGGCGCTGGTGCTCTTTGGAAGCGTAACTTTCATAGATGCGCTTGTATTCTTGAATGCCCCTGTCTTAATGCTCTTAACAGCCGTACCCAGGAATACCACTTTCTTTAACTTCTTGCATCCATAGAACGCCTTCTTGTCAATGGTCGTTACCTTCTTGCCAATGGATACCTGTGCCAGGCTTGTGCAGCCTGCAAAAGCTTCGCTCTTAATGGATGTCACATTTGCGCCTATCACCACTTTCTTGAGCTTCTTGTAGCCCTTAAATGCCTTGGCATTGATCGTGGTAACCTTGCAGGTCACGCCTTTTACCTTAACGGTAGAGGCAATCGGGGCGGCTGTGATGTTCTTGCTCTTTCCGCCTGTTACTGCTACGGTCTTCTTGGAAACGCTTGTCACTTTGTAACGTACGTTCTTCACGGTAACGGTGTCGCCAACTTTAAGCGCTGGAGCCGGAGCATTCTGTTTCAGGCTGCCCTGGGCTGCGGTAAGGGTAGCTGCCAGACGTTTCAGTTTGGACTTGCTGTTAGAATTCTGCCCTGCCTTAGCCTCAATATATGCTTCCTCAAATGCTTCCCAGCTTGCGGTCGTGTAGTTCTTCTTGCCCGCCTCATATACGTCCTTGGCTGCCGCAACAGCTGCCTTCACGGCGTCCTTAGCTGCTGCAAGCTGCTTCTCTTCCTCGCTTGGTTCTGGCTTCTCTGCTTCTTTTAAATTGTCTTGTGCTGTAATTAGGTTTTTCTGCAGTCTACTCAGCTTAGAACTGCTTTCCGAGTTTACTCCCGCTGCCGCTGCGGTATAAGCATCTTCAAATGCTTCCCAACTTGCATTGGAATATTTCCCTTGGCCTTTATCATAAACTGTTTTTGCCTGCGCAATTGCATCCCGCAGTGCTTGCCTTGCATTCTCCAGCTGCTTCTCTGCAGCGTTCAATTCTTTCAAAGCGCCTTGTGAAGAGATAAGGTCTGTTTTCAGCTTGTTTACTGCTGCTGGGTCTTTTGAATTTTCTCCAGCCTTAGCTGCGTCATAAGCCTTTTTAAATGCTTCCCAACTTGCATTGGAATATGCATTTTGGCCGCCGTCATAAATTGGCTTAGCCTCTGCGATTGCTGCTTTCAATTCTTTTACGGATACTTCCAGCTGCTTATCTGTTTCCGTAAGTTCTACCAAGTTCTTCTGTGCTGCTGCAAGCGCTGTTTTTGTCTCTTCTAGCTTCGTTAAGCTCGTTGTACCAGAAGCCTCTACCGCAGCTGCTGTACGGTAGGCTGCCTCGAACGCAGCCCAGCTCTCTGCAGAGTACAGGCTTTCGCCGCCTGCCAAAATATCTTCGGCTTCCTTCAGGGCTTCTTTGAGCTCACCCTGCTTTACATCCGCTTCTTCTTTCTGCTGTTCCGCCTTCTCAGCATTGTCCTGCATTATTTCCCGCTGTTCTGGCGTATCATAAGAAACCTCTGAGTCAATCAATATATCTGCAATAGATGCAAAACCACCTGACCCTTGCAATACGCGGATCTGCAGATAATTGCCCTTTGTGTCTTCCGGAAGATCCAATGCCTCTATCTGCCCTGAACCAGCGTTCCTTGTTGTTACCACGCCAGTTGTAAACTTGTCGGTCTCGCCAATAGTATGGTCTTCTTCATTAAAGCTGCTGCCCACAATGCATTCATACTTCTGCACCAGGCCATTGTTTCCAGATCTCTGCTGGAACCTTACAGAATCAAACTCTGAAATATCTTCCTCAAACTTCACGGTAATAATAGCCGGATTGCTCTCTGAAACCTCAAATTTTGATGGGTTGTAATGGGAATGCCAAATCGTTCCAGAACTTCTGTCTGTTACATTGGCTGCACGCCCATTTTCTGCGGCAGTTTCTTGAGTATTTGCCCACGCGTCTGTAAACGTAGCTGTCCTCATGGTGCCTTCCGGGAAATAAACCGTGCTGGACAGAGTAACTTCCTTACCGTCAATCTGTGCCGTCGCTGTAATCATTGCAGAACCAAAGTCTACCATATATACTTCGCCATCTCCATTTACACGTGCAACGCTTTCATCTGAAGATGTCCACTTAACAGCCGTATTCGGATCTACGCCATCCACAAAATCCACATTCAGGGAAATCTTCTGGTCAGCTGAGGTTACTTCCGTATAAGTCTTGTCAATGGTCATCTTGGCCTTTTCAATCCTTAAATTATCCAGGATGAAATCCTTATAGCCGCTGAAATCAAGCATCTGTCCTGCATATCCGCCGGTTGCGGGCGCCTTGCTCGTAGAATAGATGCCAATCCAGTTCTGCCCGCTCTGGCCGGCTGTAAAGGTAAAGGAAAATCTCTTTGTATCCCCAGCAGCTCCTGCCAGGCTCCAGCGTTCCACATCTCGGTCACTTCCATCGCCCAGGCGCACCTCATACACGCCATCGCTACCCATCTGATAATCAAAGGACACATTATATGTCTCACCTGGCTGGAAATGGAAGTTCTGCGGTACTGTCTGATAAATCAGGCTATTTCTCTGAGAAAGGCCATTTACTTTCAAAGACCAGTTCCCATCCAATACGTCATCCAAAACCTTGCTAATATAGCCAGACTGTGAGTATGGGTCATGACGCTCAGAAAGATGGATCCTGTTATCTTCCACGCCCTCTGCCCCTGAAACTACAAACGGCCAGATACCTTGTGCATTTTCTTCAAAATCATTGTAGAGGGATGTAATAATACCGTTTTCATCTACTTCCTCTATAACATCCATCTTGGTCTCTACCACACGGATATCATCAAAATACGTAGCTCCTTCACCTGCTTCACGCTTAAACGTCAGTGTAGCCGTCCCGCTCTCTGCTGTAAAGAATACATACATATTCTGGAAATAGCTGTAAGTGCCGCCATTCTCTGTAACCTCTGTATGGCTATTTGCATTATGCTGATCAGACTTCACATAATTGTGAGCATAGGAACGTTCTCCATAATTTGTCCCCAATACCTTGCCGCCATAAGAAACCGTCACATGCGCCTTCGAATCACTTCTGTTATCCATGCCCACATACAGCGCATACTTCTGGCCTTTCTTTAACTTGGTGAGCTTGGTGCTGACAGACACTTCGCCTTCCAGCTTCAGCATATGGTTTGCTTTCGCATTGTCTGCAATGGTTGCTGTCCCTGTACCGGATACTGTCCTGTGGCTATTGATATCCGGATCATTGAAGCCCATGTCATAGACATACTTGGATGTCTGCCAATCCACTGCCAATGGAGCTTTCTCGCCCTTAAATACTACATAAGGAATCTCTGCTTCCATATCTTCTAAAGTAATGGTATTGTTTACTACATTTACAACCTTCTTGTCTGTCCTACCCTGATCCGTCAGCTTGTATACAACTACATTAGAAAGCCCCTCCCAATCCTTGGTCAATGTCCAGGTGCTGGTGCCGCCCTGAGTATTCCAGTGGTACATCTTCAGGTCGTCTGCTGCGAGCTTGTTGCCGTTGCAATCCCAATTCCATGGGATTAAGTATTTCTCATCGCCAGGATTACTGCCATCGCCGCCCGTCGGTGCGCCTTCGGAAATGGTCACGCCATTGAGCGTGATTGTCCTGCTCCTATAATTTGCCAGATCGGTATAGTCATTAGACTTCCTGGTAGCGATTACTTCTGTATCGTCTGTCTTATCCTTGGTGTTCTTCAGCGTAATCTTCATCTCTGGAATCCATGTTTCTCCGGATCCAAGCGTAACAGCATCTCCGTCTTCCCAATCTACTACCTGATAATGCTGCAGATATTTGGTAATCAGGTTGTGGCGGAACATAATATTAATATAATTCTTATAGTCGGTACGCCCTTGCCATCCTTCAAAATCTGTCATGTTTAGGCCGCCAAGCAACGGAGCCTGTGCCGCGCCGCCATAAGACGGATAATCAGCAATCCAGGAATCCTTCTGGTGGTTGCGCAGGAAACGCATCACTTCACTGTTCTCACCTTTCGCCTGGTTGCCGCCATATGCCAGGTCTGCTGCCCAGTGCTGCAAGGTAGAGTCATACTCGCCCGTTGGACCCCACTCTGTAGCTACACGCCAGCCAAGGCCAGAGATTTCACGGAACAGCATACGGGTTGCCCATGAATCCTCATTACCTCCTCCAGATGTAAGGTTCCCCCATACATCCACATAGATAAAGTCAAGGTTATTGCCTACCTGGTTATACAAATCTTTAAACCTCTGTTCCCTTGCTCCAGTTGCAAGGTCATAACGGGAGTTGATGCCGATACCCTGGTCAATCCAGTTCCATCCAAAATTACCCTGGGACAGCTCATTGCTGAATGCCTTTGCCTCTGGGTACATCTCGCTCGCATTTACATGAACACCAAACAACGCGCCCATCTTCTTGCCTTCCACCAGAAGCCTGTTCATATCTTCAGCGCCGCCAATACGGCGACCGATATCGCCATAATCCGGATGCCCGGAATCGTGGCCTTCTGAGCCATAGCCCTTGAGCAATACGCCCTGACCCAAGCCTTCTGTATTCAAGTAAACCCTCTTCACGCCGTCCAGATTCATCAGGAATGGATTAGCTGCCATACTTCCGAAGTTCATAGCGATACGGTAATTTACCAGTTCTGGGACTTCCTCACTCTTAAAGGGGTTATGCATAATGGAACGGAATGCCACTGCGCCGTCCTGCCAGTCAATGTCGCCATCCCCATTCTCATCGCCTGCAATCGCTACCTTTGCGCTTGGCATAATCTCATGCCCTACCACATAGGTGCGCTCCTCTGTCGTATTCTTGTTCTGGCCATTTTCTGCAACCCTGTCAACTACAACATTTGTAGTAACCTTCCGGTCGTAATACCACTGTGTACTTCCAAGCCCAACAGAGGTTTTATCCCCATCCTCTGAAACAGTCGCCATAACGCGGGTATTGCTGGCTCCGCCGGCTGATATGTAGGAAGCCACATGTGTGCCTTCATACTCAGAGTTGCTCCACAGGCCTGCGCTCATCTCATTATTAGAAATAAATCCATAAATAAAATCTTCGTTTGATGCGCCATTCGTAAGTTTCATGCCTTCTGTAACGTCAAAATCGCGGTCGCCGCTGATTCTGGTGTTACTGGACATCTTTGCGCCCTTCAGATGCGCATTTTCCTGTGTACTGTTGACAGAAATCAAGCTGTGGTTCGGAATCTCAATCGTCTGAATCGGATAAACTGCATATCCATTTTCATCCACATCTGTCAAGTGATTTTCCACCTTTGTAATATCAAAGGAGGCCGTATTGCCTTCCACGCTGATAACAGCTGTAATCACACAGTCTACGTTCTCGCCTTTCAATGTCATTTCATATGTTGCCGTCTTATCTGTAAAGGTAGGCTTTACATCTTCTTTTGTAAGCGCAATAGATACGCCATTAATTTTTACTGTATTAATCCTGTCAGGCTGGCCATAAAAGGTCTTGCCATTTAATGCGCCCTTCATATCATACTGGACAATACTTGGGAAATTCCTTGCCACCTGTACAGACATCGCATCTGTCTGCAGTGTTTCTTTCTCTGTTACTTCCCTTGAAACAAGCACGATATCATCCGCCACTACATCTGCGCCCTCAACTTCAACCTCTGTGGTGGCGTCTGCATACCCTGCTTTGCTGACGGTAATATCATAAGCGCCATCAAAAACTTCCAAATCATAAGTTCCATCTGCGCCTGTTTCCGCACGGCTCCTGCCCGCGGAAACCGTTGCTCCAGAAATCGGATTGCCCTCTTCATCCTTTACGGTTCCAGTTACATGCCAGCCTTCTGCCATTTCCTGTCCCGTATAATAAATACTGCCTAAATATACATGGGTAGCCGTGCCGTTAAAGCCCGCACATTTAAAGGCAATTTTGCCCTCTGAACCATGTGTCAGGCCACTCGGCTCATTCTGGAATACTTTTATCCCTCCTACCTCCAGGCTAAATTCCCCATTTCCTGTCCAACTAATACGGACGGTTGTCCATTTCGCCTTGACTGGCGCCTCCACACGGCCTCCAGTATACCAAGGGCCATTTCCTCCATTTGAATATTTCTGCCAAAACCATCCGTCATTATCGTATCCAAGGAACATACCTTCTCCAGGACCTTTATAATCCAGATATACACCAAAACGGGTCGCTGTTTTATCTGTCATTGGCCATACGTCAAACTCAAAAAAACCTTCCTTCGTGAAGTCAAACGTGTTCGGATTTACAAACATTGCCGGATACTGCGCCTTATTTGAAGCGCTGTTCCCATTGCCTGTACCGGCCTTCAGCTGCAGGAATTTATCCTTTATAATCTCGGAATCATTTCCGATTACTGTTTCTGGATCTTGCTGCCAATCATCGCTAACCCCATCTACCGGAATCGCCCTTGTCGTAATCCCCGGTTCTGGGGGAGCCGGGGTCTGTTCTTCTGCTGCCATTACCTCCGGCGCCTGATCCTGCGCTTCACCTTCTGCCTGTACATCACTCTCTGCTTCAGGGGCATCCTCACTTATGCCTTCTGTCTGCTGTGGAGTTTCTTGGTCTTCCACATCTGCCGTGCCCTGCGTATCCTCCTGCTTTTCTTCCTCAACATCTTCTGGGGCTTCTTCTGAAGCCTCTTCCACTGCCACGGGAACCTCACTTGCCCATGCTGCCATGGGTGCTGCCGTAATTACCATGCTAATTGCCAGCACGTAACTTAAAAATTTTGTAACACTCCGCTTTTTCATAAGCAATCACCTCGTGCAATAAGCCTGCGGCCATGCCAGACTGCCGCCTGCTTATCCTTTCTGGGTGGTATAGATTAGACATCCTTTCGAAGGCGTCCCCCTTCTTTGACTATCCCATCCATACAGTTAATAGTTTCACCCTATTTGGGTTTCATCATGCAGGATACGTTCCTGCATATGGAGATAAAGGTTGATAGTTACATTTATCCTAAAGTCCTCCTATGGGAAAGAAATGCATCAGGGCTGTATGCACCCCTGCCCCAGCAGAAAACCTTGGGTACCAGATTATGATTAAAAAAGAATGGGGAACACTTCCATGCCGTTACCGTTGTTCGCTGTTTACTGATTTTTAAAGTTAATTAACCAATCGTGACATAGCGAAACCTCGCATAAATACATGCTTTTTAAAAAATTTCCCATCCTTCTCCCTTATGATAGCATAAGGCCATATCCATCTTTTTGCGAAGGATTTATACAATCAGAATGTTGATTTGCGTTAAGATATTGTATAAATTCACCACGTTAAGGTAAGAAGTATTTTTATGACGTTGTTGTAATTATATATTTTTCTAAAATATGCTAATATTTTTTATGCATTCTTCCATGTCTCAAACGTAGTGTAAGTATAGCAGATAATAGAGGTAAATTCAATAGAAAATTTACCTAAAATTTACTAATTTTCTTGTGCAATATTACTTGAAGCAGAAATTATTTATGTAGATATGCCTATATGGTTAAAACACAACCGCTATATTTCGCTGGAAAGCATAGAACATATCCGCAATGCAATGAAACTGTTAAGAAATAACTTTTAACTTGTACACAGATTTGTGAATCACGCTATCAGAGAAAAAGACACACAATAAAATTCCGAGGAATGCCCATTTTACCACATTCCTCGGAATTTTATTTTTCCTGTATAGAATCCCCTTTTTTAATTTAAAACAATCTCTTAGGCTAATACTGGAACACAGCCACGCCAAATGCTGGCAGCGGGTATGCAAAGGAGAACGGATGGTTGTCACATTCCTTCTTCACCGCCCGGTATGTTAAGGGGCGCTCTACGCCCTGTCCGCCATATTCCTTGTCATCGCTGTTGAGGATCAGCTTATACTGCTTCTTCAGCGGCACGCCTACCCGGTAATCCTCACGTTCGACTGGTGTAAAGTTGCAGATGAAGAGCAGGTTGTTCTTGCCGTTCTTGCTCTTCCTCACAAAGCTGAAAATACTGCGGAAGTTATCGTTGGCGTTCATCCATTCGAAATTCTCGAAAGAATTGTCCGCCTCGTACATCGCCGGATATTTGCGGTAAATATGCAGCAGATCCCGAAAGAATCTCTGGAGCTGCTGATGGGGCTTCTCCGACAGCAGGAACCAATCCAGTTCCCTTTCCTCGCTCCATTCCCGCAGCTGCCCAAATTCCTGTCCCATAAAGAGCAGCTTCTTGCCAGGATGCCCTATCATAAAAGCATAGCCGGCTTTAAGGTTGGCAAATTTATCCTCTATTTCCCCAGGCATTTTATTAATCATGGAACATTTCAGGTGTACCACCTCATCATGGGACAGTACGAGAATATAATGTTCGCTATGGTTATAACTCATGGCAAAGGTCATTCTGTGGTGGTTGTCCCTGCGGAAATAGGGATCCAGCTTCATGTAATCCAGGAAATCATGCATCCATCCCATATTCCACTTATAGCTGAAGTTCAGGCCATCCTCCTCCACAGGCTTGGTCACGCCTGGCCATGCGGTAGATTCCTCTGCAATCATAACCGCGCCTGGGTTCCTGCCCAAAATCAAGGTGTTAATGTGCTTAAAGAACTCAATGGCCTCCAGGTTCTTATTTTCCCCAAACCGGTTAGCAACCCATTGTCCGTCCTGCTTGCCGTAATCCAGGTACAGCATGGAGGCCACGGCGTCTACCCGAAGCCCATCTACATGGTAATGCTCAATCCACATCAGTGCGCTGCCAATCAGGAAATTCTTCACCTCTGTCTTGGCATAGTCAAAAATCTTGGTACCCCAGTCCGGATGCTCCCCTTTCCTGGGATCGGCATATTCGTACAGGCAGGTGCCGTCAAATTCTGCAAGGCCATGGGCATCCCTTGGGAAATGGGCGGGCACCCAGTCCAGAATCACGCCAATGCCGTTCTTATGCAGATGATTTACCAGGAAAGCAAAATCCTCAGGCGTTCCATACCTGGAAGTGGGAGCATAGTAGCCCGTCACCTGGTAACCCCAGGAACCGTCAAAGGGATATTCGGATATCCCCATCAGCTCCACATGGGTATAGCCCATTTCCTTGACATATTCTGCCAGCTTTATGGCAAACTCGCGGTACGTATAGAAGCCCTCGTCCTCCCTGCCCGGATGGCGCATCCAGGAACCGGGATGCACCTCATAAATCGCCATCGGCTGGCTGTAAACATCCTTGCAGGTCTGGCGCTTCTCCATCCATTTGCCATCGCTCCACTTAAATGCATTGATATCTGCTACGCAGGAGGCGTTCCCTGGACGCAGCTCCGAATAGTTGGCATAAGGGTCTGCCTTATAAAGCTGCCTTCCATCCGGCGTCTCAATATAGAATTTATACAGATCCCCCACCGAAGCCCCTGGAACAAAAAGTTCATAAATACCCATCGGCTCCAGGCGTTCCATCACGTCCGCATCTGTCTGCCAGTCATTAAACGTGCCGATTACGGATACTTTTTCTGCATTCGGCGCCCATACGGCGAAATACACGCCCTTTTTCCCTTTTTCCGTGATCGGATGCGCGCCTAATTTTTTATAAATGTCGTAATGGGTCCCCTGCCCCAGATAATACATATCTAATTTTGAAAAATGTGCCATAGTAATACCCTCCTGTGACCGCTGTGGCCACTCCTTTCCTTTCCCAGGCGCTTCGCGCCCAAAATCAATTGTCAAAATCTCTTTCCCTTAAGTACAGATAGCCTTCGGGGCTAAATTTCTTCCTGCCAAATATTTTCTTCAACCCACCTCTTTCCGCACTGCTGATGGCCTCATCCACAATTTCCTTGACCTCTGTCAGCGTGGTGGCCTCATCCAGTTTCTGAATGCTGCTGATACGGTTATAAAGTGCTAATATTCCCATATCATCAATTTCACATTCCTGTTCCGCCGCATACGCTTTGGCAAACTCTACCAGCTCATCACTGGTAAAGACTGGTATTTTAATCCATTCCGTAAATTTCTTTGCGAAATTTGCATCCAGGCTTAAAACCTTTTCCATTTCTTTGCGGATATCCTCTAAAATCACCAGCAGGCCGTCGGTATCCTGATCCATCAAAAGCGCCAGGCGGGCAACTGTTTCACGGTTCATTTCCCCTGCCCGTTCTATAATCAGATATCCTCCTGCTACTTTTTTCAGCAGCAGGCTCAAGTCCTTCTGGTTCAGGGACGCCCCAGTAATTTTGCCAACCTTCCCACTGGGATGGCCGCCGCTTTTTTGGATTGCGCGGATAAAATCTGTAGCCAAGACGGTCTTACCGCTGCCCTTTCCGCCAGTAATAATGATATTGCCATTCGAAGAACTGCCGTTTATGGATTCCCGGTTGGCAACGCCATCCAGTACGCGGCAGAGCTGCCTCTCCATACCAACAACTGGGACAAAATAGGAGAAAATCTTCTTCTGCTCCTCGCTGAGCCTTGCCCCCGGCTCTTTCGGCTCTTCTTCCATCCGGGGGACGGAATACTTCTCTTCCCGGGAAGCCCTGGCAGCACGGAATACCGATTCCAAAAATTCCTCTGCGTCTTTCTCTTTGCTGCGGACAGGCTCCTGGCGAGCCTGCTTCTCAATCAGCTTCTCCAAAGGGATAATAGAACTGTTCTCCTTCCGCTCCCCATGTCTTGCAAATGCATTGGGATTCGGCGTTCCATATGGCATCTCTCTGTGACGCACAGAATCTATGTCCCTTTCCCGGAATGTGCGGGAGGCCATCCGTGAGACATTTCGCGCCACGCCAGGCGCCTGCTGCCCGACCGCCTGCTGCTCTGCTCCCTGAAGCACCTTCTCATGCACGGCATACTCCTGAAGCTCATCTGCTCCTCCTTGCTCATCAGCCTGCTGCAGCTCGACTTCTTCTTCCTGCATGGCGGCCTGCTGCAGACCGCTTTCCTCTTCCTGCATGGCGGCCTGCTGCAGACCGACTTCTTCTTCCTGTGCGTTATATGCTCGGTTCTCTCCCACGCTGTCCTGCACTGCTGTCTGCGGCTGTTCCTCCGCTTCTTCCTGTGCGTTATATGCTTGGTTCTCTTGTACAATATTTCGCACTTTGGATGGATGCAGTTCCCCTGCCTCCTCCTGTGCATTTAACGGCTGCAATTCGCCTGCTTCTTCCCGCATATTAGATGGCTGCTGGCTTCCCATTCCTTCTGCTGCCAGCTCTTGTACTCCATCCGTATCTGCAAATCCTTGCCCTTCTTGATAATCGTATTTCCTATTATAATAGCCTTGTCCCGCATATTCCGGCTGGCCATACCCGTTTTCTGAATATTCTGGCTGGCCATACATACTATTGGAATCACTTAGCTGCCCCTCCCGTTCCGTGGGCTCTAATTCCTGGCCATATGCCTCTGGGAGGGGTTCCTCCTGCCAGCCCTGCCCTTCTGACATATTCTGAGGATCTCCAGCTATAGAATCTAGCATATCCTGATACCGCTGCCCTCCAAGTTCTTCAGCAAAGCTCTGGAAACCTATATCTTCGGATTCTTCCACATCCTGATACTGTTCCCCTCCAAGTTCTCCATCCGAACTCTGGAAACCTATTGCTTCGGATTCTTCCACATCCTGATACTGTTCCCCTCCAAGTTCTCCATCCGAACTCTGGGAATCCATAATTTCAGGATCTGGCATATGATTCAAGCTGTCCATTAATTGGCTGGCCTCCCGCCATGCCATTGCCTTGGCTGACTCCAGTTTCCGCTGCTGGGCATGTTCCATAACGGCTTCATAGGCTCGTTGGGTCTTTTTCCACCCTGATAAGACTTCATCCACATGCATCTGCCCTGCCACCTGGGGTTCATAAGAAACCCCTGCCGGCACATGCATGCGGTACTGCCCGTCCCACTCTTCCGCAAGATATTCCTGAAAACAGGAATGGAGAGACTGATCTATTTCCTCTTCTGTCTCAATATGCCCAAACTGCCTCTCTTCCTCCGCTGTAGGCTTCTGCGGCTTGGATATCTGCAGATAAGGGCTGTCCTTGAGCATTTGCCGAATGTTATCCATTGTATCCGAGACAGCCTTCTGGCTGCTGGCTTCCTTAATCTGCTGCATGCCCTTTGCCAGTTCCGCTTGAAGGTCTGATGTATGGAAATGCCTGGGGGATGGCTTAGGTTGCAGCCCATCTTCAAAGGGACTGCCTTCTGGTTCCGGCTCTAAGGCTGGCTTTGTTCCTGCCTCAGCCCGCCTCCCTGCCATTCTCTGCTTTCGTTTCTGCCGTTGGAACTGGCGGTACTTTTTCTCTTGTTCCGGATCCAACGGCTGATGGAGAATCTTCATCTCCAGCGCCTTCTCCACATATTTCCCATCTCCAAACCACAGCACAATCTCATCGCAGGCTTCTACGCACTTCTCCCCCTCCCCTGCGCAGTGATAGAGGTATGCCAGCTCAAACGCCCACTCTTCCCTAAAATCCCGCTCCTTAAACTCCTCCAATATTGCAATCTGCTCTTCCAGGGAAGCCCCTTCCAACTTTGCAATCTGATATTGGAGAATATATTTGGAATTGTCATGGGGAGCAACATCCACAAATTCCTCATAATAATCCTTTGCTTCTTCTATATTGCCCATTTTCAGCGCAACTAATGTCAGGCGGTAGAGAATACTCCGCCCTATGGCCGCCCGATCATATGCCATAAGCAGGATTTCCCGGCTATCCTCATAACGCCTGCTCCTGTCATAAATTTCACCGACCATGCAAAGGGTCGCCGCGCTCTTGACTTTTCGCCAATTAATGGTATCTGCAATCTCTGCCGCAGTCTCAAAATCCTTCTCCTGCTGTAATTGTTCTAACTGCTCCACCTTAAGTTTGAATTCGTATCTGTCCAATCATCCCACCTCAGAACTAAAGCCATTAACATAACTATTCGATATCTTCCTAGCCATCTATCAATATGCTATAGTCTACCATATTTTCCCTATATCTGTCAAAAAAATAAAGCATTTGATTCAAATATCTTGTGGGAATTGTTATTTTTTTCCATTCTTCTGCGGTTTCTGATGTTTTTCGACAGGCTGCGCCGTCTCTTCCTGCAGAAATACCAGCTTATTTGCCTCCAAATCCAGGCTCTCCACCTTCTCAAACTCAGCCGGGTCTTGTGGCAGGCCCTTTTTCTCCATCACATGATCGAGGGCATTGCGGATGATATAAAAAATTACAGCCAAAAGCGGCACGCCGATAATCATGCCCGGAACCCCAAAAAGCCCCCCGCCGACCAGTATGGCAAAGACAACCCAGAAAGAAGACAGCCCGGTAGAATCCCCAAGGATTTTCGGCCCTATGATATTGCCGTCGACCTGCTGCAGCACAAGGATAAAAATAATAAAGTACAGCCCTTTGATGGGATTGGCCAGCATAATCAGAATCGCACTGGGCACTGCGCCCAGATATGGGCCAAAAAATGGGATAACATTTGTCACGCCTACAATCACGCTGACCAGCACGACATAAGGCATCTTCATAACGTACAGGCATAGGAAGCAGAGGATGCCGATAATCGCCGAATCCAAAATCTTCCCAGAAATAAAACCGCCGAAAATCTCATTGCTCTTATGAACCGTACGGATAATCCTATTTGCCCTCTTTCCAGAGAAAAGAGCATACACGATCTGCTTGCTCTGCCCAATGAGGGCTTCCTTGCTCATCAGTATGTAAATGGACAATATTATGCCAATAATCACATGGAAGAGCAGACGGACTGCAATAATGACGCCGGATGTCAGCCCCGCTATCAGGTTACGTGTCTGGGGAAGGAAATCCGTCTTCGCCCAATTTTCGAAAAACTCCGTCCCTTTTGTCAGCGCCATTTCCAAGTATCCGGCGATCTCGCTGTCCTCATTCACATAAGCGGTAATCCAGTCCATAAAGTTGCTGACCTGCTTTGGCATCGTATCAATCATCCCATTGATGCTGCGGTATAGCTCCGGTATAACCATCTGCAGCAAAACGCCGATGATCACCCCTACGAAAACCAGAGCGGTAATAATACTAACGGCGCGCACCGTCTTTCTCGCTTTTTTTTCACTTTTCATCTTATCCAGCGCCAAGGGCAGCAGATGGCGTTCTTCAAAATTAACAATCGGGGAAATCAGATAGGCCAAGACCAGGCCGATGGTAACAGGCTGTAAAATAGAAAACATGGCGCCGACATTCCTACTTACGCCTTGATAACGGTATATCAGAAAAAAGAAAGATATACTTAGCACAATGACCAAAAGGGCGATAAGGCCCATTGCAAGATAAGGCTTGATGTTCCAGTTCATTTTTTCTTTTTGTTTGGGGGTTTTTTGTTCTTCCAAAGTGATCGATTCCTCTTTTCTAACTAGGAGTGGCAACTGTTTTGGCAACGATTTTACATTTGTAACAATTTTACATTTGTAACAATTCAATACTTTCATAATCACCTATCAAAATCCATTTAAAATCGCCTACACCAATGGGATTTTGACACTTTTTCATCATTTTCTCATGTTCAGCGCAGTAAACACACAGACCTACTGAATAGTTACTTGTTACAATATGTCTAGTGCGTCTCTCTCAATGTGTTTTATTATACCATATTGTATAATATCTACTGTTACACTTTATAAAACGAGTGAAACGGAATAAGTAGCCATACAGGTCGCTGCAGAATCACATTCAATGTCAGCTGGTTCAGGCGCTCCATCCCCTTAAGCAGACAATTCAGGGGCGTGCTTAGTGGAGGGGAAATCCAGCGCTTAGGAAGGCTGCACGTGAAGGCTCTCCTGAACGTGCAATGTACCACGCCCTGCATCCTACCGTCTGCATGCCTTCCTTAGCGATTAGTTCCCCGGAACGTTGCCCCGTCTGCGTAGGGGGTGGAGCGCACGAACCAGCGTCCGTTTCCCGTTTTATACTTACCAGGATTCTATCCTCTATAGTAATTAATCAAGCATCCCTTTAAAATAATGGTGCGTTCATCCTCCGTCAGCGCGCCCATTCCAAGGCTAAACTCCTGGAGCGCCCCATCCCTTACCACATAAGCTGGAATCTGGGACTTCTCTTCCTGCACTGCCTGGCGGATATCAGGAAGGAAAATATAGTCGCCATTTGCAAAAGGCAGTTCCCCAGCCGGAATCAGGAAAGGCAACATGCCCCAGTTAATCAGGTTGGAACGGTAACGCTTGGTAGCGTATTCATTGGCGATATTCGCCCAGCCGCCCAATACCTTCTGGCAGGAAGCGGCCTGTTCCCTGGCGGAACCATCTCCTGGCTTTACAGCAAAAATCGTACTTCCAAAACCTAAGAACGCAGGATCTTTCTTCTCTGCAAAATCTTTGTCCGGGAAAGCTCCCTGGATGGCTTCCATGACAGGCTTCAGCTCCTCCAGAGCCTCTACCGGGCATTCGCCGGCTTCCATGGCCTTCTGTGCCTTCTGAACTTCCTTGGCGCGGCCCACATAAGCAGGATCCTTGCGGGACAGGGTAAACTCTGCCAGACCCAGCGGGTTGGAACGGTAAGATGAAGTCTCGCCGGATGGTATTAGCTCGTCTGTTGTCGTTACTGGATCGTGAATCTCGGACACCACCTTCAGCACCATATTCTGGGGCAGGGGACTCATTTCCGGCCAGTCCTTGATGTTGGGGCCAAACTTAATCTCCTGTGCCGGATCCGCCGCGCCCTTGCTGTCAAAGACACGGTTGGCATAAATCTGGCTGTCAAAATGGTATTTCGGATGGCTGTATTCTACGTCTACCTCGGTTGCGGCTGTCAGATAGCCTTTGTTGGCTGCTGTTGCCGCAATCGAACGGGCATCCATCAGGGCTACGGAAGCAATCTGCCCGCTCTGGAGCTTGCTCCCCTCTCGGTTGGGGAAATTCCGGGTGGAATGGCGGATGGAAAAGCCGTTGTTGCTTGGGGTATCCCCTGCGCCGAAGCATGGCCCGCAGAATGCAGTCTTCATCACGGCGCCTGCGCCCATCAGCGAAGCTGCCGCGCCATTTTTCACAAGTTCCATGTAAACCGGCATACTAGCCGGGTAAACGCTTAAAGTAAATTCATCCGAACCAATGCTGGCTCCTTTAAGGATGTCTGCCGCATCGCAGATATTCTCAAAACCGCCGCCTGCGCAGCCCGCAATAATGCCCTGGTCGACATAGAGCCTTCCGTTTTTCACCTTATCCTTGAGGGTAAACTCAACAGCGCCGTCCAGGCTTACCTGTGCCTTCTTCTCACAGTCATCCAAAATATCCATCAGGTTTGCATTCAATTCCTCAATCGTATAAGTGTTGCTGGGATGGAACGGCATGGCAATCATTGGCTTCACCTGATCCAGATCCACCTCAATCATACCGTCATAATAAGCCACCTGACCTGGGTTCAGTTCCTTGTATTCTTCTGTCCTGCCATGAATCTCATAGAATTCGCGGATGATATCATCTGTTTTCCAAATAGAAGACAGGCAGGTCGTCTCCGTCGTCATCACATCAATGCCAATCCTGAAATCTGCGCTCAGGTTTGACACGCCTGGCCCTACAAATTCCATTACCTTATTATTTACATAACCATTGGCAAATACGGCGCCAATAATTGCCAGGGCAACATCCTGCGGCCCTACGCCCTTCTGCGGCTTCCCTGTGAGGTACACGCCTACTACCTTGGGCATATTGATGTCATACGTTTTATTCAAAAGCTGCTTTACTAGCTCCGGACCGCCTTCGCCCATTGCCATCGTGCCCAAGGCCCCATAGCGGGTATGGGAATCCGAGCCAAGGATCATCCTGCCGCCGCCTGCCAGCATTTCCCTGGCAAACTGATGGATGACCGCCTGATGCGGAGGTACATAGATGCCGCCATACTTTTTCGCGCAAGTCAGGCCAAACATATGATCGTCTTCGTTGATCGTCCCTCCCACGGCACACAGGGAATTGTGGCAGTTGGTCAGCACATAAGGTACGGGGAACTTCTCCAGCCCCGAGGCTCTCGCCGTCTGAATAATCCCTACAAAAGTAATATCATGGGAAGTCAGCTTGTCAAATTTTATCTTCAGCTTCTCCATATTTCCGGAAGTATTGTGCTCCGCCAGAATCCCATAAGCTATCGTATTCTGCGCTGCTTCCTCCCGGCTTACAGCCTTCCCAGCCGCTGCCTGGACTGCGGCCTCTGCCTCACGTCCTTCCGCAATCATCTGGGCGCCATTGACCAGATAAACGCCGCCATCGTGTAATTTTACCATTTTTGTCCTCCTAAATCATTCTGATGTTTATAGCTGTTTTGTATTTTTCAAATAATTCCATCTTATAATTCCGTTCTTTATTATAAAGTTTTTTGCTTTTTCCTGCAAGATTATTTTTTATATACTTGCCGCCCTCGCCTGTTCCTGCCGAAAGCCAATCATTACCTTAAATAGATCCCCATCCAGGTAAATCTCAAATTCCCCTCCCATCAGGTTGGTAAGATCCTTGGCAATGGAAAGACCCAGCCCGCTTCCCTCCGTGCTTCTGGAGATATCCCCCCTTATAAACCGCTCCGTCAGTTCCTCCGCCTGGATATTGAGCGCATTTTCGGATATATTCTTAATGGAAAACCACACATATGCCCCGTCCGCAGCCATGTCCACATATACCCTGGTATGTTCCATGGCATATTTGGCGACATTGTTGTAGAGGTTTTCCAGCACGCGCCAGATGCGCCTCCCATCTGCCATCACCACTACCGGCTCCTTCGGCAGCTTCGTGATTACCTTAAGCCCCCTGTCCTCAAATTTTTCATCAAACTCCCCTTCTGTCTGATGCACCAGCTCCACCAAATCAATCCGCTCCATTTCCAGCTTGATATTGCCAGAGGTAATCTTCGAGGCTTCTACCAAATCCTCCGTCAGCTGCTTCAGCCGCTGGGACTTGGCGTCCAAAACGGCAATGTATCCCTGCACCCGCTCATTTTCCAGCTTCTCCCGTTTCAATAGATCCACATAATTGATAATCGAGGTGAGGGGCGTCTTAATGTCATGCGATACATTGGTAATCAAGTCTGCCTTCAGATGTTCATTCTTGACGCTGCCTTCCACCGCATGGAACAGTCCGTCGCCAATCGTATTCACTGCCTCCGCCAGCTGGCGGTTATCCCCCCTGAGTTGTTCCCTGTCAATCTTATACTCCAAATCACCAGAAGCAATCTTGCGGATCCCCTCCAGCACCTTCCCCCGCTGTACACTGTCACGGATGATAAAGACCGCTTCCACACCGCTCAGCAGAAAGAAGAACAAGATACCAGGCATTAAATCATAATGGTTTACCACCAGGCAGAAAAACATCATGCATGCCACAAAATGCAGCCCAAACCAAAAAAGCATCTTTGAAGAGGTCCTCCAATTGCTGAACATCAGCGAGAGGCCATTGACAAACCAGCCCAATATGCTCTTATTCCACAGCACGCCAGCCCGTATCCGCCGGATAAAGCTCAAGTAGAATACCAAAAAGCTCGCTACGCCGAAAAATGCCAGTACGCCCGTCATAAAGAGCCGGCCAGCCAGTTCCTCATTGTTAAACCGATACATCACCCTCCCCAACAGCACCATCAGCAGGATACCCTCTGCCACGGCCATCGCAAACATGATTTCGGTAGGAAACCGGTCAAACATATTCAGGTGAACTTCGCCGCCTTCCTCCCGCCGGCCGGCCGCTATGCTCAGGTAAATCAGGCAGATCAGGGATATCAATATGCTGGCCGCCGTGCCAAAGATGCTGATGTAAATCCATGGATGCATCTTGTCATACTCATCCCTTGCCGCCAGGAATTCATCCTGGTTAGGGAAGGAAGTGTCCACACAGACGAAAAATACATTCCCCTTCCCTCCATACTTCGGCTCCAGCCCGTTATAGAATGCATCCTCCATCTCTTTTACATTCGTCATCAGACGCACGTCATTTTCCTGATAAAAAATATACTTTCCCGCCTTCTCCCCGTACTCTGCCAGCTGCCGGTCAATGGGCTGGCTGATGTTCGTATATGTCACATCGTCATTTCCAATGCTAATCCAATAAGAAACGTTCGTCCCATTTTCTGTCAGATTATAGCGGTTCAGGCATTTTTTATACAGATTGACCTCCACGCCGATATTCTCCAGCGTAAATTCCAGCGCTTCGAAATTATCGCACATTTCGCGCATCGTACTCTCGCCCTTGAGGAACGCATCCCAGATACCCACGCCCCCTTTGGGCAGGTAATCCTCGTCCACAAACTGGTAGTTGGAATGGCACTGTGCAAAGGATAGATCCATTTCCTTCAGCAGTATCGTCAGTTCCGCCTCATTCAGATTGTAGAGATCCCCAGCTATAACTCTCTGGACAATCTGATCCAGTTTCGGTTTCTTGGAGGATTCCTCATCCTCCTCCTTGTCCGTCTGGGCTTGGGCGACGGCAGAAACTTCCCAGCCATCCGATACCATAGACATGCTGTACGAGCCGCCATAGTAATGCTCCACATTCTGGACAACGCTTTCCTGCAGCTCTGCCGTCATCTCGCCCAGGCTGGAAATATGCTTCTCTTCCTTCAGGACTGGCTCGCCATCTTTATAAATGCTCTTTTCCTGGCAGATCCCATTATCCAGATAATACTTGGAGACAAATTCATATTGCGACATGGAATACCCCCGGGACCATTCTGCTAAATCACCCAGGGAATAACTGACCGTACGGGCATTTTCTGGTTCGCCCAAAACGCCGCGGTTCAGCTGCCGGTTATTGAAATAGCTGCGGACATCAACCAGTTTTGCATCATCGTAATTTCCATCGGTCTCAAACTTGCGGCGCAAGTCAATAAAATGAAAGATCTCTTCCGTGACATTCAGGAATTTTGTTGAAAAATAACTGGAAGACTCAAAACTCTTATTCTTCAAATCGCCAAAATCAAGGATATTTTTCTGTAACAGCGCCGAAAGGACTACAAGCATCAGCGCCAAGATTACCGCAAAAACCAGCTGGGCAGCAATCGCTATCACCTTCATACCTATAGAATAACGTTTTTTGGCCATTTTGGCACCACCCTTTCTGCTGTTTGGCACGGTACTTTATTTTGCTTTCTCAATTTTATAGCCTACCCCCCATACAACCTTCAGGTAACGGGGCTCCTTGGGATTAATCTCTATCTTTTCCCGGATATGGCGGATATGGACGGCCACCGTATTGTCAGCGCCAATGGCGTCCTCATTCCAGATACTCTCGTAAATTTGATTAATGGAAAATACCTTGCCCTGGTTCTTCACCAGCAGCAGGAGAATATTGTATTCAATGGGGGTGAGCTTCACAGCCTCATCGTCCACGACCACTTCCTTCAAATCATCGTTGATGATCAGGCCGCCCACCTGGTAGACACGGCTGTTGTTCTCTGTGGCATTGCCCAGTTGGGTATAACGGCGCAGCTGAGACTTAACCCTCGCCACCAGTTCCAGGGGATTAAAAGGCTTGGTCACATAGTCGTCAGCGCCGATATTCAGGCCGAGGATCTTGTCTGCATCTTCAGATTTGGCAGAAAGGATAATAATGGGGATGCTGCTGTCCTCACGGATTTTTAAGGTTGCGCGGATACCGTCCAGGCGGGGCATCATGACATCTATGATTAGAAGGTGGACTTCCTGTTCTTTGAGGATGCGCAAAGCCTGTTCGCCGTCATATGCTTTGAGGATGCAGTAGCCTTCCTGCTGCAGGTAAATCTCTATGGCATCTACAATTTCTTTGTCGTCATCACATACCAGAATGCGTTTCATGTTTTTTACCTCACGTCTTTCAAATTTTATCTGTTGTTGGTATAATTTCCATTTTATTGGGATATGGTAGCAGATGAATGTTAAGTTATGGAGATGGAAATTATTAAGGTTTCCTTAATACTGCCGTATGGCATAAAGGGATCCTTTCAGGTTTCCTTACCGAAAAGAATGATATACCCTTCCATTCTGCATACCGCCGCGGCAGTCGGCGAGTTCGCTGACAGTTACCAGCTGGTAACCTCGGCTAACTAGTTCTGGTATCACAACTTTGGAGGCTTCGGCCGTTGGGTTGTAGAGGTCATGCATAAGGATAATGTCGCCGTCCTTGACATGATTGAGGATTGCGGACTGGGTAGACGCGGCATTCTTGGTCTTCCAGTCTAACGTGTCTATGGACCATAGGATCAGCGGCATGCCGACCGCTTCTGCCACTGTGCTGTTATAAGCGCCTCCTGGCGGACGCATAACCACGGGGGATTTACCTGTTATATTCTGTACAGCCGTGTTGGTTGAGGAAATCTGGTTCTGGGCAGCGGAAATGCCTACCTTAGTCAGGATCTGATGGCTGTAAGTGTGGTTTCCAATTTCACAGCCCATGTTATAGGCGCGCCGGATGATTGACGCATGGGCAGAGACACGCTGGCCAAGTACAAAAAAGGTGGCTGCGCTGTGGTTTTGATCCAAAACATCCAAGATAACGGACGTATAGGCAGACGGGCCGTCGTCATAGGTCAGCGCTACCATCTTGCCATAAATGTCCAGCTTGCGGGTGATAAGGCCAAGGCTGTTGTAGTAATAAATGCTATTGGCGTTCCTGACTCTGCAATGGATGACTCTCCCATCTGCAATTTCATAATCTTCAACAGAACCTTCGATTTCTTTGGTCACCTGCCCCTTGGGGCCAACATAAACCAGCTTGCCGGCAGAAGTCAAGTACAGGCCGGCCTGGATGACTCTCTTACCGTCACTGCCAAAATAGTATTTTTTGCTGCGGATGCTGCGGATATCACTGCGGACCAATGTCATATGGCCATTTTTATAATCGTAGCATTTTTTGTCTTTGATGTTGTAGATGAGCGTACAGTTCCCCTTTGCGTCAAAATAATATTCTTTCCTGCTTACCGTTATCCAGGCCTTTTTCTGTTTCTCCCATTTGCTGGTACGGTAATTGCGCTTGTAATACTTCCAGCTTCCGCTTGTATTGGTCATTTTATGAGTAACATAGCCTTTTTTGCCTACCTTGGCGTATTCCTTGGCAGAAATTTCTTTCCATCCTGCTTGGGAAGTGCAGATACCCTTAGCGTTAAAATGGTATATTTTGCCATCTTTCAGGACGCATGTAGCATTTTTGACCGCTATGGATTTCCCTTTTGTATATTTGTAGCATTTTTTGGTGGCAATATTATAAATCATATCGCATCTGCCATTTTTGGCAAAATGATAATCTTTTTTATCCATGCTCAGCCAGGTATTTTTCTGGATTACCCATTTTGCGGATTTATAATTATATTTATAATACCGCCAGATACCTTTTGATTTCAAAAGCCTGCAAGTGATATAGCCTTTTTTGCCTACCTGCAGGTACTTTTCAGAAGACAGTTTCTGCCAGCCAGGTTTGGTAATGCGTTTCCCCTTAGCGTTAAAATAATATATTTTCCCATCACGCAGGATGACGGTATCTTTTTTGACTGTTACCATTTTACGCTTACGGTATTCCTGGCACTTACCGCTGGATGGGGTATAGATTTTCGTACATCTGCCGTTTTTACTGAAATAATATTCGCTCCCTTCTACCACCTTCCAGACATTTGCCACTTTTTTCCACGAAACTGTCTGGCGGTTGTAATCATAGTATTGCCAGCTGCCGTCTGCAGACTGCATTTTTGCCAATATGCTGCCTTTGCTGTCCGTAAGATACCACTCCCGGGCATTCGTTTTCTTCCATCCCTTGGAATCTGCGCGCACACCATTTGCGCCAAAATAATACAAGTTGCCGTCACTGAGCGTCTGTGTCTGATTGGAGGCCAAAACCATCCTTCCATTCTGGTAAATGGAAAGCTTTCTATTTGCTGTGCTGTAAACTTTGGCACAATCGCCGGAAAGATCAAAATAATACTCCACGCCAAGGACATATTGCCAGCAATCCTTCTGGACTGCCCAGCCATATGTATTCACATCATACTCATAAAACCTCCAATTGCCGCCGATTTCTTCCATACGGGCTGTGACATGCCCATTGCCGCCGATGTAATATCTTGCGCCGGATATTTCCTGCCAGCCTTGCTTAGTGAGCTTGACGCCATTGATATAAAACAGATAATAATTCCCTTCCTGCACCAGCCCATCTAAAATAGGGGGATCCTCTGTTTCCGGAACTTCTGTGGAGAAATTTTCACGGAAGGAACTCTGGCCAGGATCAACGGATGAGCCTTCCCCTGTGGAACTCTGCCCAGGTTCGGAGGATGAGTCTTCCCCTATGGAACTCTGCCCGGGTTCGGAGGATGGGTCTTCCCCTGTAGAACTCTGCCCGGGTTCGGAGGATGGGCTTTCCCCTGTGGGCACCTGGCCATCATCAGAAGCGGAATTTTCTCCAGAAAGCGGCGGATGGGACTCTGAGGCCGCCCCTTCCTCTTGGATTGACTGGTCAGTATCTGAACCTGTATTTCCTCTGGAGGGCGCCTGGCTATCGCCGCTACCGGACGGGCTCTCCTGCCCGTAGATATCATTTGCCGCAGACAATACTTTCTGCCGGCTTCTATCTCCTTGCGCAGATAAGACTGCCTGCGTCTGTATTGGCACTGCCGTACACAGCGCCGCAAACAAGATCAAGATGGCAAGCCCTGTCCGTTTCATCCTTCTGGCCTTCTGTTTTCTCTGTTTCATCATAACTACTCATTCCTTTCTGTTTCGTGCATTCTCAGATCCCTAATGTTTTTTAAAGGGGAAACGCCTTTCTTTCTTTTCCTCATTTTTCTCCCCTTCTTCCTTCCACTTAAAATACTCAGCGTCCAGATTCACATGTATCTCCGGCGGGATAGGAGGAATCTCTGTTTCTTCTCCATAAGGGATATTGCCTCTGTCCTGTCCATCTATTTCAATCCCCGTACTCCCTTGCGTTCCCCAGCCATCCTGCTGCTGTGCAGAAAGATAGCCGTCCTCCCTGTTCCAGCCGTCCTGCTGCTGTGCGGAAGCGTAATTGTCTTCCCTGGCCCAGCCGCTGAGATCAAACATAGGTTCTGGCTCTGTGGACATATCCTCTATCTCCAGCTTTTCCTCCTCCCGTTTCCGTGCAGCCCGGCGGCGCAGGCTTTCTGCAAATTCCTTCCCCGTGACCCTTGCCAAGCTGTCAGAAGCCTCGTCCCGTTTCTGCTCCAGCTCAGGACGGATCCCCATACGTTCAAAATAAGCGGTATTGATTTTTATCTCCGGCTTCTCTACCGCATAGGACTTCCCTTCATTCTGGATCCGCCGTTCTTCCCGGCCCTCCAGGCTCAGGCGCCGTTCTTTCTCCAATTGCCGGTTTACTTCCTCAATCAGCTTTACATATTTGTCCATATCTGCAAAATCACGCAGCTGCCCTGTCAATTCCAGCTGATTCCGCCGCACCCGCTCCCGCTGGCCTTCAATCTCCATTGTAATCTTCCCCAAAGTCCTTTTTACAGCCTCATTGGCGTCCTCCATAATGTGGCAGATACGGTTAATGGCGTCATCCGTATACATAATAGAAGCCGCATAAATATCATCTGCATGGCGGCTGGCCTTCATAATAATCTCTTCTCCCCGCTTCTCACACCGACGCTCTGCCATCTCATGCTTCTGCCTAGTCACCTCATATTGGTCCATAGCCTCATAGACAGCCAAATTCAGCTGTTCCAACAGTTCAAATACCTTCTTTTTTTCCACGACGACCCGTTCTTCGTCCCCCATATACAGCTCGCTGGTGGAAAATAATAAATGTATGCTACGAAATATACGTTCAATCTTATCCTGTACGCTCATATCCTTTTCCTCTGTCCTTTACCCATCAATCCTTTTCGCTCCATCGCTTCCTTTTGACGCCCCAGGCTACAGCATCCCTGCCAGCCATTCCAAGAAATTAAATTCATACAGCTGGCGTAAAAATACATTTCCCTGGATAGACTCCATAACCTGTTTGCCGAATTCGGTTTCCTGGCAGAAAGAAACCAGGAAAAAAATTCCCCAGACAATAATCAGTCCCTGTATCAGCCCAAAAAGAGCCCCGCTTAGGCGGTTCACGCCCTCAATGATCGGCAGTTTGGTAAAAATATCCAAAGCATGGATGAAAATTCCCAAGAAGACGCCCACAATGCAGAAAGAAATTGCCCATGCAGCCCGGCTCACCACCATATCCGCCAAAAATTCCGCCCACTCCCCAAAAAGCTGCTGTCCCTCCTCCAGCTTATTCAAGCTGTCTTTGTCATAGACCTGAAAGAGAGTACTCGCATCCTGAGGCAGCTCCAGCCCAAAAACCGTCTGCAGGGCATTCCGTTCCCCCTCTGATGCTCCCAAAGGGGAACGGCCTTTTGCATCTTCAAAACCTTTCCGGGCTTCCTCTGCCCTTGCCTCCAGAAACTCCTTGCATTTTTCTTCCACTGTTTCATGCAGAGAGGTCTGCTTCAGCAAAAATTCCTCTGCATAGGGAGCCGCCATCGAAGCAAGCGCCATGGCGATAAAAAATGCCGCCAGGGAAAATACCATCCGCACAAGCCCCTTCCGATATCCATGCAGTGCAAATCCACCTAAAATAATCACAACAACAATCAACAATTTTCTTCATCCTCCCACTGACTTACACTCCCCTTTACTTCAGGCGGATTTTCTGTGTCTCTCCATCCACCAGGAACACATAATTCCGAAATCCCCCAGCCGGCACAATCTTACGTATGCCCTTTTCAAATTCACCATGGAATTTCTCTACGCCCCGAAGCGTAACAATCTGGCATTCCAAATCATTAATTATATAGATCTCATCGTTGTCTAAAAAGCCAATGCTTTGGTAGCCCATGGAAAACCCTTTGGCAAGGATCTCAGCGCCATCCAGATTGTAAACCTGCATCTCATAAGCAGCCTTATTCTGCCCTCCCGCAAACACAAACCCAAAATATGTATCATTGTAAAAAATACTCTGTATTTCCTGCTCCAGTACAACTTCATTTTTCTGCTGGGGCTTCTGCCCCCCTTCAAAAATCACGGCCTTCCCAGCCCCAAAAGCCACCATCACATCATTGGTAAGGAATTCTACTTTAGGAATTAAAAGCCCGTCATAAGAATATTGCCCGACAATATTGTCAATCTCATTCTGGCCTGCGGCGCCGAAATTATAAAAAGTAATGGTAGTCTTGAGATTGCCGTCGTTTACATCCAATAATGCCACCGCCAGCTTTTTGCCGTCATGGGACATGGCGATGTCCAAGGGATATCCGCTGTTTTTTGTATGAAGCCTCCCCTCTGCCAGAAATGTCCCTTCCTTATCATAGACCTGCAGGTATCCGCTGCCATCCTGCTCCATTAAAATTGCCGCCGTACCTTGGTTCGCCACCTGCACGCGCCGGATTGGCATGGCTGTCTCAATCTGGCCGCAGGAGCCCCGTTTATCCATAATGTATACCTGCTTGCCCTTCTCATCTGCAATGGCGGCATATCCCCCGCAGATATCCGTCATCGGCTCTTGCATTTCATAAGCCTGGTTCCAGATTACCCTGTTATTCAAATCAATGCAGGCTGCGCCATCTTTCCCATATTTGAGGATATTGCCGTCAAAGTCGGTAAACTGCGTGCCTGGGGAATCCTCGCGTTTTATCGTATCCAAGACGTCGTAGCTTGTATATACGCGGGTCTGGATATATAGGTAATATCCGGCCAAGATGATAAGCAGGGTTATAACGGCAAGCGCCGTGAAGAATAAAATTTTCTTCCGATGGCGGGAAATTTTTGCATTCATCTCCGTCACATTCGACTTTATAACCCGGTATTTTTTATCTGCCAAAATTACACCTCCAAACAGATGAGCCAATCGCAAAAGTGCAAAGTGTATGATATAGGGCAAAAATAGTTATGCACATTTTAACATATTATTGGGAATTGTGCATTAATTTTTTCCTAATCTTGGGGAACTGGCCAATGGAACTCCGCGGATAGTAACGATTCGGGGCGATATTTAGAGTTTTGCTACGTAAAAAGCGCCCTTGGGCTTTTGCAAAGGCGCTGGTACAAACTTACTCTCGGAGTAATATTATGGCAGCTGGAGCTTTTGGCCTGTAAAGATTTTATTGCCATCCTCAATTCCATTTAACTGGCATAACTCATCGCGGACCTCCAGGCTATTGTAAATGCTGAGGCAGATGGAATCCAGCGTGTCTCCCGGCTGTACGGTATAATAACGGATCCGCTCCTGCTGGGAGGCGGACGTCTCGGATGTATCCTGAGAAGAATCTGTTTTTTCTGGGGTTTCCTGCTGAACTGAATCAGATTTTTCAGATCCCTGCTGTTTTTCTGATTGTCCAGAATCCTTTGCATTTTTGGAATTCTTCGCTTCTGGCTGGGCATCTGCGGAGGAATCTGCTTCCTCCAACGGCTTAACCTGAGAAGGAATATTTTCCACTACCAGGCTGTCTGTATCCGCCGTGCTGTCTTGGGAGCCTTCTTTCGGATTCCCTGTGGATTTCAGGATATGCAGCGTTTCCTCGACCTCCTGCATTTTGTGGTAATTGTTCACAGTCGTGATTCCCATGACACAGAGGACAACCAGAAAAAAGGCGGAAGCCGTATAAAGGAAACTGCGGTTCTGCCTTGCAATCTGCCTGCTCTGCCGTTCCAAAAGCATGTTACGGTAAGATTCCAATGCCTCCTCTGCCTGTGTTTTCGGCTCTGTCTCATTATTCTTGGCAAAAATCTTTTCCCATGGCTCGTCCGGCCGTTCTGTCGGAGAAGACTTTTTTATAGAAGAAACCTGCGGCTGCTCCTGGCGCTGCAATGCTTTTTTATGCCTGTGATAAGAAGTAGAGGCCTGCTTGTTATCCTGGCTGGCATCCGCGCCTTTTAACGTACGGTTTTGGATGCCCAGGATCTCCTGGAATAGCTTCTGCGGCTGGCGAATGGATAAATCTTCTGTTCGGCCAGTAAAATGCTCTGACGGCTGTGTCTCCTGCGTATGGCTGCTAGACACTTCCCTTGGCTGCGGTTCCTGATAATGGCTATCGGACGCATCCTTTGGCTGTCGGCTCTGATATCGGATATCAGACGCGTCCGCCTGCTGCAGATCCTGATATAAGCTTTCAAATTCTCCAGTCCGGGGCATGGCATCGCTGTCTTTTGGCAGTTCCTGCCAATCTGCAAGGCTGGCCAGCCGTTCTTCCTCGTGCCTGCTGACCATATACTCCTGCATGGGAATGTTTTTTTCATAATAAATATAATATCCCTCTCGTTTCTGGAGGCATCCTTGTTCATGTACAAAAAAAATCTCTTCCTCTTCTAATGGATCCATCAGCATCAAAAGCTTGTCCCGGCCTGCAAAATATTTCCGATGGGCTGATTCCACAGCTGCAGGCAGCTCCATAGGCTGGCCGGCCCTTCCCAGGAACCAGCCTACAATCTCCAAATCTGGAAAATACTGTTTCTTGGCCTTGTAAATATAATCCCAAAAACTGTCATCCAGCTTTATGCTGTCCCATTGAAATACAGCGGAACTGCATTCCACGGCGCCGCTGATAAATGTGCAGCGGATGTCCCTGTCTACCTGGGCAGTACCCAGGAATATGGCCGCACAAGGGTCACTCTTTTGGGGCATATTTTGTATATATGTATACACATAATCCTCTATGTAAATTTTATGCCTTCCCCTGGGGCTTCCAACCTGACGGATATTTTTGGGCATGCTTCGTTTTTCCTTGGAAGCATCCTCTTCTCCCTTTTGTAAATCTTCCCTGCAAATAATTTCTATCATATCGTCACCTCTTTTGCATATGGTAACACACTCTCTTTGCAGTTTTTGGAAATCCCTGTCATGCCTCCAAAAAATATTTCGACACAAAAAACTATAATTCTATCCTGCCTTCTAATGCGCGCAGCAGTGTCATCTCATCAATGTACTCTAAGTCCCCCCCTACCGGGACGCCGCTGGCGATCCGGGACACTTTAATCCCTGTGGGCTTAATCAGCTTGCTGATATACATGGCCGTAGTCTCTCCCTCCAGGCTGGAATTGGTGGCAATAATTACCTCCTCCACGTCTCCCTGGAGCCGCTGCATCAATTCCTTCAGCCGAATCTCATTTGGCCCAATCCCCAGCATGGGGGAAATCGCGCCGTGGAGGACATGGTACACGCCTTCGTACTTGTTTGTTTTTTCATAAGCCGCCAAATCTCTCGTGTCCTCTACTACCATAATCGTCTTATGATCTCTTCTGTCATTTCCACAGATTGGGCATAGCTCATCATCTGTAAGGGTAAAGCACTGCCTGCAGTATTTTACTGTCTTGCGGGCTTCCAATATAGAAGAAGAAAGGTTTTCCACATGCTCCAATGGCATATTTAAAATATGAAAAGCAAGCCGCTGTGCCGACTTGCTTCCAATTCCTGGCAGAGAGGACAATTCCTCAATCAGCCTACTGATCCGCTTGCTATAATAATCCATCCTTATACTCCTGAATCTAAAACCTCGTGTGGCAACATACTTCTGCAAAATGCCAAACGGTTATGCTTCCCATTAACCCCCACCTTTAGAAAGGAAGCCCGCCACCAAGGCTGCCCAAGCCGCCGGTAATCTTCGACATCGACTCCTGTGAGGCCGCCTCAATCTGCCGCAGCGCCTCATTGGTGGCTGCCATAATCAAATCCTCCAGCATCTCGATATCATCTGGATCCACAACCTCCTCCGAAAGCTTAACCTTTGTCACTTCTTTTTTGCCAGAAACTGTCACTTCTACCGCCCCGCCGCCTGCTGCTGCCGTAATCTCTTTCTCTTCCAGCTCCTTGGTGGCCTCTTCCATCTGGCGCTGCATTTTCTGCGCCTGCTTCATTAAATTATTCATGTTCCCAGGCATGCCCCCCGGGAAACCTCCACGCTTCGCCACTTCTATTTCCTCCTTTTCCACTACTCTCTGTTATTCTTCTACCATAATTGGCATATTAATCAGTTTCTGCAAATCTAAGCCCTGCTCTGCAGATGAGCCTGTCTCCTGCAAATCCTGCAGCCGAAATGCAACCTCAACTTCTTTGCCGGTTCTGTTTGCAATTGCCTCCACAATATCCTGCCTGTGGCTCTCTGTGGCCGCAAATCCCCCTGCCCCATGATCGGCCAGGAAGATAAGAAGCCCCCCTTCCTTTGACAGCTCCAGGCGTGCGGTCTTTAAATATGGCTTAAGCCCTCCCGGTAAATCCTGGACAATTGACCGCCAATTCTGTACGACCTTGCGGACATCTTCAGGAATGGCTTTCTCTCTCTGTGCCGCCTGTTCCCTCTGCCCCTCGCCAAAGGCGTTCCCTTCCTGTGCGGTCCCCTGTGGCAATGCTTTCTCCTGCGCTCCGTCTGTGGACGGCTTTACGAATATACCCTTATCCAGCTTCTCCTCCAGCAGCGTGATCCGCCCCGCCAGAGAATCATAATCCCGCTCCATCTGCGGCCTGCACAGCTTAATTAAAGCAATTTCCACTAAAATCCTCTTCTGTACCGCATAGCGTACCTGGTTGGAAAGATCTGAAAAAATACGGATATACCGCATCAGCTGCTCTGGATCTGCCATCTGTGCCTCTTCCTTCAGCAAAAGCAGGTTCTCCGTAGAGACATCCAGCACATCCTCCATATGTTCCGAACCCTGCAGAAGCAGCAGGTTGCGCAAATACCAGGTAAAATCCATAACAAACTGCCCTGGCTCCCGCCCCTGGACAATCAGCTCTTCCAGCAGCTGCATAGCCCCAGGGACATCCTGGGCAAGGATTCTGCGGAGCATTCTGCTGAACATCTCAGTGTCCACAGCCCCCAATACCTCCAGCACATGGTCATACGTCAGCTTCTCTCCCAGGTAAAAAGCAATACACTGATCCAGCAGGCTTAGGGCGTCACGCATGGAACCGTCCGCCGCCCTGGCAATATAGCGGATTGCCTTCTCTTCCACCTCCACCTGCTCCTTCTCCATCAGCTCCTCTAAGCGCCCCGCAATCGTACCTATCGTAATCCGCCTAAAATCATAGCGCTGGCATCTGGAAAGGATGGTAATCGGTATCTTGTGCGCTTCTGTCGTAGCCAGGATAAAAATAACATAAGAAGGGGGCTCTTCCAAAGTCTTTAATAAAGCATTGAAAGCCCCTATGGAAAGCATATGAACCTCGTCAATGATATAGACTTTATACCTGCCCTCTGCGGGTGAGTATGCCACCTCCTCACGGATTTCACGGATATTGTCCACGCCGTTGTTGGACGCGGCGTCAATCTCTATCACATTCATGGAATTGCCTGCTGCAATTGCCCTGCAGGAAGGGCAGTCCCCGCAGGGGCTGCCATCCGAAGGATTCTCACAGTTGACCGCCCTGGCAAATATCTTTGCCACTGTCGTCTTGCCCGTCCCCCGGGTCCCACAGAACAGATAGGCATGTCCCACCCTGTCCGCCTTTATCTGGTTCTGTAACGTAGTTACAATATGTTCCTGCCCCTTGACGTCTTCAAATTCCTGCGGGCGGAACTTGCGATATAACGCAGTGTAAGACATATTTTATTCTCCAAGACAAATATAGTGTATTTGGCGCTCCTGCGCCACTTTCATACATTCCCTGTTTGCATTATCGCCTAATCGCCGAAGCTTATGCCAATTAATTTTGCTTCTTTGATAATCTTAGAGTCCGGCTCTACCATCTTCAGCTTACCAGCAACTTCCTCTAATGGAATCTTCTTGGTATTGCCATTTACCATGCCTACCATATAGCCATAGTCCTCTTTCATAATCAGGTTTGCTGCCGCCGCGCCCAACCTGGTACAGAGCACACGGTCATATGCACATGGGCTGCCGCCCCTCTGGGTATGGCCCGGCACTGTCACGCGAACCTCACTGCCAATCTTCTCCTGGATCTGCGCCGCTACCTCATAGGAAACAGACGGATAAATCTGCGCCTCTTTTTCCTTCTTTTTCTTCAGTTCTTTCTTGGACAGAGCCGCATCCTCTTTGGAAATAGCGCCTTCAGCCACAGCCAGGATGGTAAATCCTTTGCCTTGCTTATTCCTGCCTTTTATCGCCTTGACAATCTTGTCAATATCATAAGGAATCTCTGGCAGCAGGATAATGTCCGCGCCCCCGGCAATGCCCGCATACAGCGTCAGCCAGCCTACCTTATGCCCCATAACCTCTACGATAAATACACGGTTGTGGGAAGCGGCTGTCGTATGGATGCAGTCAATGGCGTCTGTCGCAATATTAATGGCGCTCTGGAAGCCAAACGTCTCATCCGTGCCAAAAATATCATTGTCAATTGTCTTCGGCAGATGGATAATATTCAAGCCTTCCTCACGCAGCAAATTGGCTGTCTTCTGCGTTCCATTGCCCCCCAAAATTACCAGGCAGTCCAGGCGCAGCTTGTAATACGTCTGCTTCATAGCCTCTACCTTATCCAATCCCTTTTCATCCGGCTCACGCATCAGCTTAAACGGCTGCCTGGAAGTACCAAGGATCGTTCCGCCCTTTGTCAGGATCCCGGAAAAGTCCCCGCCCGTCAGTAAGCGGTAATTGCCATAAATCAGCCCCTTATACCCCTCAAAAAATCCATAAACCTCCAATTCATCCAGATTCTTGCTCAAACCCTTTACTACGCCGCGCATTGCTGCGTTCAGCGCCTGGCAGTCTCCCCCGCTAGTAAGCATACCTATTCTTTTCATAACATCCATTCCTTTCGTTTTATTAAATTTTATAGAAATTGCTTCCGTCCCTCTTCCATCTGGTAAAATGCGCAAAAATTACGCTTTTTGTCATCTTACAGGAGGGCTGTGAAGGCATTTTCTACCATATACAAATATTATATCTCATTATTTTGCCTATCACAAGATTTTTCATTTGCATTTCTGAAAATATTTGGTATAATATCCTTACAGGGCAAATTTGGAGGAGTACCCAAGTGGCTGAAGGGTCTGGCTTCGAACACCAGTAGGTCGGTAGTCCCGGCGCGGGGGTTCAAATCCCCCCTCCTCCGTTTATCTTAACCGCAGGCTTATAAGACGATCATATCATAACCGCATACTCCCTGAAACATCATAGATACAACCATAACGAGGAACCCCATGAAAAAATTATTATCCGTCCTGCTATGTATCTGCCTATGTTCCGCCGCGCCCATTGGCTGCGGGGAACCCCGCATAGATGCGGCAAGCTCTGTAAAGGCAATATATGATTTATATATCCTGGATGATACCTCGGGGATATTCTCCCTGGGAATGACCCAGGAAGACGTCGCCTCTGCGCAGGCGGCCTATGATAGCTCTCTGAAAGAGGCGATCCGCGCCAATTTTGCTGCCAGCGGACAGGAAATAGATGAGGATGTCCTAGATAATCTCTATTCCGCCAGGAAAAAAGCCCTTTCCAAGATGACAGCTTCTGCAGAAATCATCGAAAAATCTGGCAATAAAGCCACCGTCGTGCTGCATACTACCTACTTTGACGAATCCGCTTTGGATGAGGACGCTTTCTACCGCGCAAAAGAAGCGGCACAGCAAGGTAATTTTGCCTCGATCGGACAGCAGCAGGAATTTTTAATGGACACTTATAGCTCCAATCTGATTCAGGCTTATGAAAAAATTACGCCCTCTGCAGACACGAGGGCTATTTCCGTAGAATGTGTCGTCCAGGATAAAATATGGATGCCCGCCAATATGTCTTCCTTTGGAGGAGCATTGGCAAAAGCAATTGCAGGGCAAGAATAAATAGGCATATTTCCTGCTTACAGGCATAAGATGTAAAAAGATTTTCTGGAGCTTGCAAAATGTCTGCATTTCACCGAATGGTTACCTACCTTCATTTATATGACCACAATATCAAAGGCCGAAACATTGGCTTTGCCAAAATTGAAAAGCAAAACGGCAAATGCCGCATTGAAATACATATGAAGAACACCGGATATAGCATTTCCCCTATTCCGGTGTATTTCTATACCCAAAATCAGCAAAGTTTTCACGGGATACTCCTTGGGGATATGGAACTGGCACGGGGAAATGGGGATTTTAAGGCCATACTGACAGATGAAGATTGGGCAGAAAACGGATATTCCCTGGAAAATGTAAAAGGGATTTTCATACCTATTTCCGAGGAAATCATGCTTGTCAGCCAATGGGACAATGCTCCCTTTGTACGCGATAAATTTATTGAGCCTCCCACCCCCACAAATACGCCTTCCCAAGCAGACACGCACCCACAGCAAATAAACACCAAATCCATCCCCTTCCAAAAGACAGAAAATACGCAGCAGCACGATAGCCCAAAAAATTCTATCTCCGCTGCCAATACTGCACAGAACACAGAAAACACACACCAACACAATGATCTGCTAGATTCCAACTCTGCCGAACATACCGAACAGAACACGGAAAATGCGCAGCAGCAACATTCCCTGCCCGCTTCCACTCCTGCCGAACATACCGCGCTGAACATGGAAAATGCGCAGCAGCAAAATACCTTACAAGATTCCAGCCCTGCTGACAATATTGCACAGAACACAGAAAACCAGCAGCAGCAACATTCCCTGCCCGCTTCCACTCCTGCCGAACATACCGCGCTGAACATGGAAAATGCGCAGCAGCAACATACCTTACAAGATTCCAGCCCTGCTGACAATATTGCACAGAACACAGAAAACCAGCAGCAGCATTTTCACCAGGCGGGCACGCCCCAAAATAGTCTAAAAGCCACAGAAGCCGCCCCCAGACGCAGGCAGGCCGTTTACAGAAATCCTTTTGCACTGCCCCGTTTTCCATTATGGCAGCAAGATTTTAAACAAAGGCAGCGTTTGCAGGGCAAAGCTCCAAATACATCCAACCAAAGTACGAAAACCGACAAAATTTCACCCGAAACAGCCAGTTATAATGCCAAAATCCCACCCAATACCGCCAACTATAATGCCAAAACTCCATCCAATATAGCCGGCCATAAGACGCAGACCTCACACGATACCTCTGGCCAGGCCATGGATCCCAGTTCCACGGAGCCATCTCCTCCTCCAGATGAAGACTGGAGTATGAAATGGCAGATGCTTTTAGAAAACTACCCCGTCATGACTCCGTTTGCCGGCGATGAGAAAACGCTCTGCATCCGCCTGGACTTAAAGGATTTACGGCTCCTTCCGCAAAAATACTGGTATCTTGGGAACAACAGCTTCTTGCTCCATGGTTTTTTTAATTACCGCTACCTGATTCTGGGAATGACAGAGAAATCTGGGCAAAAAAAGTGGTTTTTGGGAATCCCGGGCATCTTCCAAAACCCAGAACGTGTCATGGCTACCCTCTTTGGCTTTCCTGGCTTCCGCAATGAAAAATCCGCCTCCATCAATACTGGGGAATTTGGCTACTGGTACCGCTACTTAGAGGAATAAGCAATTGCCTGCCCAAAACTGCAGGCAGCAAGACCCCGTCCTGCCCTTTCCCAGAGCATCACAGACAGCATGATATTCCATCTATGTCAGGAGAAAGCAGGGCGTACAATTCATGGTCCCTCCATTCCCCATGAATTTTCACGTTCTGCTTCCTCACTCCCTCCAATTCAAATCCCAGCCGGTACAGCAGCCTTTTGGAAGGCAGGTTTTCCCTTAAGACCTGTGCTTCCACCCGATGGAGCCCCAATTCCTTAAATGCAATCGACAGGCATTTGCAAATACTTTCCTGCGCATACCCCATTCCCCAATATCTCCTGTCAAACTTATACCCCAGCTCACAGGACAAAAATGCCCCTTTTTTAATATTCTGAAGGGAAACCGTACCTAATACTTCCCCTCCACCCTCTTTTTTCATCACCCAAAATCGAACCATGGTTAATTTTACCGCCAGATTATATTCACACTGCAGCAAATCCCTCTGGTATTTTGGAGTATAGAATGCATCCCCATGCTCTGGCTCATACATTTCAAACAGTACACGGTTATCCAAATAAAATTTCAGCGTCTGCCCCGCTCTTGTAGCCGGAAATACCTCCAAAGCCAGACGATCTGTTTCATACCTCATATTCATTCTTCCCAGCAGCTCTCTGCCCTCTCACCTCCTTTTGCACGGATATGTTTTCCCATTGACAGCATCTTTATCACCTGATATTCTTAAACTGTAACTGTATATATTTATACTGAGTATCCGATAAATCTACCGCCTAATATATACTGATATGCACAGCCGTATGAGCAATTATGCCATTTTACAGCTACAGGCAGCACAATACGCATGGCAGATTCCATCGGCTATGAGTATCAATAAATACTTTTCGCACACGGTTTGTATACAAATATAAATGTGCAGAAAGGATTCTCCCATGACCCAAGAAGAGAAATTCATGAAGGCCGCCCTGCGCCAGGCCCAAAAAGCAGCAAAAATGGATGAGACTCCCATCGGATGCGTCATCGTATACGAAGAAAAAATCATTGCCCGCGGCTACAACCGAAGGAATACGGAAAAAAACACCCTCGCACACGCTGAGCTTTCCGCCATCCGAAAAGCCAGCAAAAAACTGGGTGACTGGCGCTTGGAAGGCTGCACCATGTACGTCACGTTAGAACCCTGCCAGATGTGTGCCGGGGCAATTGTCCAATCACGCATGGATAAGGTCGTCATCGGCGCCATGAACCCCAAGGCCGGATGCGCCGGTTCCGTTATGAACTTGCTGCAGATTCCTGCATTCAACCACCAGGTAGCCTTAGAATACGGCATCCTAGAAAAGGAATGTTCCTCCATCCTCACCAATTTCTTCAAAGCCCTGCGTCAAAAAAAGAAATAAATATTGACTTTTCCCCCAAAAAAGGGTATACTTAAGACTCCGAGCAGCTGGGGCGTTAGCGGTGCCCTGTACCAACAACCCGCTATAGTTGGAGTGATGCTTTGCCCCGGGTTTGTGTCTGTGGGGCTGCCTTTTATAAGTGGTGATGACGTTTGGGTCTTACGCAATGGAACTCTGTGAACCGTGTCAGGTTGGGAACAAAGCAGCACTAAACAGAACCTTTCATGTGCCGTGAGGGCGCCTGGGCCGAGCTAACTGTAAAAGTAACGCCTATGGGCAGGATTCAAAGCAAAGCGCTCGGATTTCATATGCCAATTTTACCGTGGCTCTTACCAATTATTTTTCTGAACTGTTACGCCTATTATACAGAAAGCATACCTATGTGTAAAGTGTCGCCGCTGAACTTTTGGCGCTCATACATCACTTTTTTATCTTCACACCGTTGTCTTTACTTCTACTTTTCCTCCACAACTACCGTCATACGTTCTTTTGTCCCATCTTCCTTGGCGTAAATATATGCCTTTCCTTTGGATTTGGCAGTTATTCTGCCATGCTCATCCACAGACGCCACATTTGTATTAGAACTGGAATACTCTGGCTTATTTTTAGAAGATACGGTAACCTTTGCCTGGAAGGATTGCCCAGCCTTAAGGCTGACATTGTCTTTTTCAAATTTAATCTTCGGCTTTTTTACGGTAATTTCGCAAGTTTTGCTGACATTATCCACCGTAACAGTAATCGTCGCCTTGCCATTTTTTATGGCTGTAACCCACCCATTGTTATCCACGGTGGCCACGCTTTTCTTATTGCTTTTCCACTTAGGGGCGCTTTTGGATGTGGATGTCACGGAAAGCTTCACTCTCCCCTTACGGTAAAGAGAAGCAGAGCTTCTGCTCAGTTTGACCTTGGGCTGCCTGACTGTGACCTTACAGGTGACGGAAGTCTTGTCCGCTGTCACCGTAATCGTAGCAGATCCTGGCTTTTTCGCCAGAATAACCCCATTTTCATCTACAGAAGCAATACTGGATTTACTAGATTTGAATTTGGGCGTATGTCCGGTAGAAACAGTGGCTTCCAGCTTCCTGCTCTCCCCATTTTCCATGGAAATGCTCTTAGCGCTGAGCTGAATAGAAGTCTTCTGCACTGTGACTTTGCAGCTTGCCTCCCCGTTCCTGATTTTAGCCGTGATAATAGCCGTTCCGGCCTTTTTGGCGCTAATCTTCCCATAGGTATTTACAGATGCGACCGCCCTGTCGCTGGATGAAAACGTCGGTTTCTTGCCATTCGAAGTCACTGCAATTAGGTAAGCTTCATCCCCTATTTTCATCATCTTGGAATAAGAATTCAGAAGGACAAATCCATAACTGGACGCGGCATGCGCTGTGACTGTGTTAACATGAGACATTAATAACATGGTTACCATGCAGATGGCAGCTAACGCTGCCCGATAGATTTTCTTGCTCTGTGACATATCATTCCCTCCCTTTTGGACGGTAAGAATGCCACGGCAAATTGGCTTGCTCAAAATCATATCACAATATTTTCCATTTGTAAAGATGAAAATTTCTGGATACCCTTGACATTTCATTTTCTTTCGTTTATATTAAAACAGTATTGATTACTATTATTGACAGGAGGGAAGTGCCTTGATGAAATACAGCCGACAGAGGGAATGTATCCGCGATTTTCTTATCCATCGCATAGACCATCCCACTGCTGAAACCATTTATATGAATGTACGGGAGACATTTCCCAAAATAAGCCTGGGAACCGTTTACCGTAACCTCTCCCTGTTATCAGAGCTTGGGGAGATCCAAAAGATTTCCACCGGCATCGGCCCTGACCGTTTTGACGGCAATACAGCTCCGCATTACCACTTTATTTGCCAAAAGTGCGGATGTGTCCAAGATTTAGATATGGAAAATATTAACCATATCAATATCCTGGCCGAGAACGCTTTTGATGGGAGGATTGAAGGGCATTTCGCCTATTTTTTCGGCACATGCAAATCTTGTCTGGAAAAATAAAAATATCTCTTGACACTTTTATAGAAATGTGTTACCTTAATATCAGTAATAATTACTAATATTAAAAAGAATATAAATTAAAACCAAAAAGAAAGGAAGAAAAAAATGAAAAAATTTGTATGTAGTGTATGCGGTTACGTTCACGAAGGAGATACCCCTCCAGAGAAATGTCCACAGTGCGGCGTTGGCCCGGAGAAATTTACAGAACAGAGCGGCGACATGAGCTGGGCTGCAGAACATGTCGTAGGTGTTGCACAGGGCGTTCCAGAAGATATCCTGGAAGGACTGCGCGCAAACTTCAACGGAGAATGCGCCGAAGTAGGTATGTACTTAGCTATGGCAAGGGTTGCACATAGAGAAGGATACCCAGAAATCGGCTTATATTGGGAAAAAGCTGCTTACGAAGAGGCAGAGCATGCAGCAAAATTTGCTGAGCTGCTGGGTGAAGTCGTAACTGACAGCACCAAGAAGAACCTGGAGATGAGGGTTGAGGCTGAGAATGGCGCAACCGCTGGCAAAACTGAACTTGCAAAACGTGCAAAGGCAGAAAATCTTGACGCTATTCACGATACCGTTCATGAAATGGCCAGAGATGAGGCAAGGCATGGTAAGGCATTTGCCGGACTCCTTAAGAGATACTTCGGCTAAGAGGTGGCGCAAATGGATATGAATGAAACTGTATGTTTTTGCGCTGGCGTCACTGTAGGCGATATCAAAGCCGCTGTTGAAGCCGGACATACCACACTGGAAGCAGTTCAGAACGCTACTGAAGCCGGGACACACTGTGGCGGCTGTTTGGATACAGTAGCAGAGCTGGTAAAAGAATTCACTAAATAAACCGTATCTAAAAAGAATTGTGTTTTTTCAATCAGGGAATGAATCAGAAATGGTTTGTTCCCTTTTTAGTTGTCCTTTGTTACACTCCTATTCTACCTCTCCACGGTGGAAACAAGGTTTTTCTTTTTATACCAGCTATCGCAGAGAAGTCAGAATACCCAAAAGCATAGGCAGCCGCATTTTTATATCTATAATGCCGCTGCCTGTTGTTTATTATATTGTCCGAATTGTTTTGGCAACTTAAACATATTAAATACTATTTTATTTTCTGCCATAATAGTGTATAATATCTATACACAAAAGTAAGTAGAGGAAAATGGTATATTGAAATTTGAATGGGATGAAGATAAAAACGAACTAAATTTAAAGAAACACGGAATTGATTTTGAAACGGCAATGTTAGTTTTTAACGATTTACACCGTATTGAAATATATGATATGGAACACAGTATTAATGAAGACCGTTATAATACTATTGGAATGGTAAATGATGTTCTGTTTGTTGTTTATACAGAGCGAAAAGAAAACATACGTCTAATATCGGCAAGGCTTGCCACCAAAACAGAAAGGAGCATTTATTATGATACGGACAGTTACTTTGGATAGAAACCAGAAACCTACAAAGGAACAAATCAAGCAAATAGAGGAAGCGGCAAAAAGGAAGATTGTATTTGATGATGATTCTCCCGAACTTACTCCTGCAATGGAAAAAGCGTTTCGTTTAGCAGCAAAAAACCGCAATACACAGAGAAAAACAAACATTTCTTAATTTTCATATGAATAATAAGGATAATAGGCAGCGAATTAACCCGTTCAAGAGAAGAAATCATTTCCCCATTCAAATCTTGTATAAATGTCTGGTTCTGCTGCCTTTGCAATACAATTCCTTTTTATCCTGCTCCTGCTGCCTGTTGTTCTGCCATGACAAAACCTCCTTAGAAATTGTCCTTTTGTTGTCCTAATTTCTAAGGAGGTTGATTATCGTTGTTGTTTGGATTGTCCTAAATATCGTCTTTCTCTTTTTGCATAAACCCTTGTAAATACTACAATAGTTATGTCTTAGTTTGTGCCCATCCCATGACACCGTTCATGAGATGGGCAAAGATCCATCACGATTTAACAGAAAGGTATCCGTATAAGTACAACCCCTCCATCCACCAAATATATTACTACCTCTTAATTTTTTATCTCGGCCGCAAACAATTTAAGGGGCAAAATACGCATCTATGCCATTTGCAATCCCCTGTACCATCCTACCCTGGTATGCTGGGTCTGACATCAGGCGATCTTCGGCAGGATTGGTCATATATCCCATCTCAAGGATAGTCACAGGAACGCTGCACCAGTTGATGCCGCTCATTGTATCCGTCTCCCAGATGCCGCCATTCTTACATCCGCAGGCTGCCGTGAACTGTGCTAGAATCTTCTCCGATAACTTCCGGCTCTGGCTATAATATGCCCCGCAATAGACATTGGAGGAGGTTTGGCAGATTGTGATAGCGCCGCTTGCGCCCGCACTGGCAGCGCCGTTTGCATGGATGCGGATAAAGGCGTCTGCGCGTGCATTGTTGGCAATTGCCGCCCGTGCGCTGTTGCTGATATTAACCTCATGCGTTGTCCGTGTCATCAGGACTTCATAGCCGCGCCGCAGAAGTTCTTCCTGCAGCTTTAAAGCAACTTCCAGCGTCAGCTGATACTCTGGCTTGCCAGTCGCCACGCCGCTAGTACCGCTTGCAACCTTTGCTTTATAGGAAGATGCTCCAGGGCCGATTGGCTCCAAGGAACTGTCTCCTCTCCGCTGGTGTCCGGCGTCAATACAAACAAGCTTAACCTCTGGGGTTTTCACTTTCTTTGCTTTAGACCATGCGGAGTAATATTTCTTAACCTTTCCGCTTTCTTTTACCTCTGTCAATGACCGCATGCGCACATAATAGGCTGTAGCGTTTTCCAGGCCGCTGATTTTCTTGTGGGAAACGCCTTTTTTGAGCGTTATCTTCACCGCATTGGAAAATTTAGCGTTGTTGGCATACTGCAGCTGGTAGCCGTTGCACTGCCTGGGCTGCTTTTGAAAGCGGATGGTAAACCCCTTTTTCTCAGCAGCCACACTGTCTATGGTTACTTTCCTGGGGCTGATTTTAAATTTTTTGACAACGCTGCCCCGATACTTGCCGCGGAAAGTAATTTTCAGCTTATGGGTTCCGACCTTCTTTGCTTTGGCATTTTTAACCGTATAGTATTTTGTGCTGATTTTCTTGCCTTTGGCATCCAAAATTCTCACCTTTGGAGCATGCGCCTTCCCATTATAGGTGTAAGATGTCTTGGAAATTGTAATTTTCTTAATCCGCGGAATGGCGGTCCGCTTCCTGACTTTCCCGCAGACTGTGCATTGATTGCTAATTTCCCCAGATTTTTTTGTTGTCGCCTTAACCAACTTATTCTTATATTTATGTCCAGCTGCCGAAATACTCTCTGTCTGCTGTGCCTGGCATACTTGGCAGGTATACGTACGGGTTCCCTTCTTCACACAAGTCGCCTTGCGTGTTACTACGCCGCCATCCCATGTATGATCCGCCGTCTTAGGCAAAATGGTTTCTGCCGGATCTGTAATCTCATCCATCCCTGCCTCATCATAGAAAAGTTTGCCGCAATCCTCACAGACCCAGTATGCAAGATTGCCTTCCTCCGCACAAGTCGGCTCCTTGCGCTCTTTCTCAACCAGGGAATGCCTCTCTTCCAAGCCTGTCCTTTCTGCTCTCCTCCATACGCCCTGATCTGCAGGGACATCGGCTTTTGCTTCCTCTACACTGCTATCTCCAGGGACGGCTGTCTCCTGCGCTATCCTTTCTGCATTGCCATCCCCAAGGACGGCTGTTTCCTGCTTGTACTCTCCTGCCTCATCTTTTGCAGAACCTTTTTTCAGCCTCTCATATAGTGGAGAATCATTTTTTTGCTTCTCACGATTACCAGAAACACATTTTTCCATGCTGCCTTGAAACTTTCCTGCCCATGCCAGACCGTTTCCCATAGAGAGAAACAGACTCAGGCACAGCAACAGGGCCGTGATTACATGCCATATTTTATTTTTCATTGGATTTCCTCCTAAAATTTCTATGTAGATTCACTTCCAGCTTTTATAACTTTATCATCTGCAATAATCTGTCCTAAAATAGAAAAAACTTACAACACTGCAGAGCAGCAGGGTGTCCGACCCTCGCGGCATTCGTCAAATATCCATGTAAACGGCTATTTTCCTCATTACTCGCAGGAATAAAACTCTTTTATCATATTCACCATGAATATCGGCCATCACATATGTCGCCATACCAACCCCCTACACAAAAAACATCCGCTTCTCGGATATGCGTTATTTTTCCTTACCAGCAACGAACTGCACCCATATCCAGTTGGGCTACTTCTGCACAGCCTGGTACAGCTCCTCATTCAAATATTTCTGCAGCAGCAAATCATCCTCGAATCCTGTCCCATGATAAAATTCTTCTGCAATGCCGCCGCCAATGGCGCACAAGGTATCCATATCACAGGACAGGGAATAGACATTCCTTAAAAAACTTTCATAATCTTCGCTTTCCAAAAAACAGCGGATGGCCACAGGCACGCTGCCCTGGCATGTAACATCCCAGCTGTATGTATCCCTATAACTGTTCAACTCAAATGCAACGCTGTATCTATAGGTATCTTTGGGATAATTCTTAACGGCATAAGCAAGAATATCTGATTTCTGAGCCCCTGTCCTTGCCATATAAATGCACATAGCCGTCACCACTGCGCCTTTCATGCCCTCCGGATGGTTATGGGTACACGCTGCTGACTTTTCTGCCCATTCCATTACCTCTTGTTCCGTGCCAAAATGTTCACCAATATACGAACACCGCATGGCAGATCCATTGCCATAGCTATTGTACGCCCCCATCCCGCTATCCTGCAGCCACCGGCGGAACATGCCGCCATATCCGGCTTTGGGATATTTCCTGCCCAGCTCCCGGTAGGCATCCTCAAAAGGAGTTCCCTGCTGCACGGCCTGCTTTGCCGCCAATGTCATCACACTGTCATCCGTAAACTTGCATTTCCCTGTAAATAACTCACATTTCTTCCAATCCAGGCTCTTTGGCCTGGAAAACTCATACTGAGAACCTGAAATATCACCTAAAATTGCTCCTATCACTGCCATTTTCTTTCTCCTCTCTATAAAATGCGGTGTGACTCCACCATCTCCTATCATTTTCTCTCATTCCTCATAAAACCCTGTCATATGACAATGCTGCTATCTTCTGGCAAGTGTCTTTACAAGCTCTCTGTATCTCTTTGTATTGTTATCAATATCCTTTTGGGTAACGCCATAATATTGATAAACCTTTCTAAATGTTTTATCAAATTCTCTCATAAAGCCATTTTTTGAGCCAGATGCTGAACCGCCAATATAGCCATAATTCTTTTCAACTGTTATTCTTGACTGATTATTTCCATCACACTTTTCATATATGTGCAAATCAATGTCAAAAATATCTGGAGGAATATCTTCTGCTGCTTTCTGTCTTTGCTCTATCTGCTCCATAAAAAGTTCTATCGTTTCTTCCTTATGATTCTCAAGTTTTGGAGCTTCTGCTAAATCTCCAAGTAATTCAGGCTTATACTGCAAGATGAAAGATGCCCTCATTTGAAAATATACTGTTTTATATTCCGCTTTTGTCTTATCAACCTCTGAAAACCCTAATTCAGTTATGATATAATCGGCTACCTGTTCCATAGAATGTGGATTTGCTTTTAACAATTTGACAATCCTCTTTTTTCTCACATCATAAAGAAATTTTTGAATTTTTTGTTTGAGTGTCTGTTTTGAACTATTTCTTCCTACTATAAAAAAGGATGTCGGTTTATCATCTACAATCACATTTACAGAACTTACTTTTTTATTTCTAAATCTATTCTTCATAAAACCTCCAGCATCTGTCCAAAAACTATATCATCCATTGGCCTGCCCATTTTTGCAATTATATACGCTTATTGTTTGTTTTTATAGTATATCACACATTTTTCTATGGGGATAGCCATAATCTCGCCATTTCCGCAAAAAAAGAGGACAAAACAATCTGTCTTTCAGAATTGCCTTATCCTCTATTTCCTTACATATTTTTCGCCAATGTTTTCAAAAATGCCGCCATCTCTGGATTGGCAAGCAGTTTCAGAAGCATTTCTTGGTCTGTCTGTGATGCTGTTTCAGCCTTTGTTATTTCTCACTTGTTCATCAGCTCTGTATCTTTATGTATGGCTTTGCTATATTTCTCTTATGCATGTAAAAACTTTGCCTTAACTTTCCGTGTTTCTATTTATTTGCAGATGTTTTAGTAATCTATACCTTTACAGATATATAACCTGCGAAATAATTACTCGTTATTTTTCATTCCCATCATTTTTATTTTTTTCATTCCTAATCAATCCACGATAAAACAGCATAGCACAAACTGCTGATATTGTACCTGTCGCTGTCTGGTCTAAGTGAATGTCATGCATATTACAAAACATATTGATTACCATTAAAGCAACCAATACCACCACCGCTACAGCAGCTCCTTTTAATAAATGCTTCATATCTTCCTGTTTCCTTTCCAAAATAAATTTATGTACTGCAAAATAGTATACCAGAGAAAACAGCAATTTTTTCAAAAGAGTCATGAAATGCCCCAATTCATGAATAAATGCGTTTTACTTTTTACAGAACACGCACTTATTCATCATTTTTGCAGGGGGTAGTTGATATAAAGAATGGTATAAAGTATAATTAAGGAAGTAACTATTGAAAGAAGGAATTTATTGAAATGCTACTATCTTTTTTTCGGCTTTCCCTTGCTATCCGCAATGTATGGCCTCAGCATATGAACTTCAAAGCGTTTAGCGTACTTTATATACTGCTGTTAGTTGCTGGAAT
>CAJTNT010000029.1 GCA_910577785.1 uncultured Lachnospiraceae bacterium
GCCTTAAGCTGGTTGTTTAAATAGATAAAAGAATATGTCTCCCAAAGTCCGGTTCCGGCGGGGCTTATTAAGGTGCCCCTAATCAAGAAACTGCCATTCTTATCATCTCAAAAATCGGGCAGACTGGTGCTTTGGGTAGACATACCCATTTATCAATTACAATTTGCGGAAACTCAAGAAAGGTGTTTTGCGTCAGCTTTGACGTTTAAATTTATATTTGCTTTCTTAAAACATTGGGATGCCCCTTCTTTCGTCTCCCTGATTTCTGCCATTCCTGTTTTAGGCCATAGAATCCCCCTGCTTCCTCCCAGGTGTTTTTTCAGTTCCTCCCACTGCCCTGCACCACCACCTTCCCATTGCAGCTTTTATATAAGGCGTATCTGTACCTTCCTTCCCAGCTCCCCTTCGGCCTCTGCAAGCCGGCATGTCTTGAAGGACTCCAGCACCCTTCGGTGCTTCTGCTCCCTGCTCTGGCCTACCCCCTCCCACAGCTTCCCCCAGGCCTCCAGCACCTGCGCCACCATGTGGTCGGTCTGGATCAGGTAGTAATGGCACTTCTGTGCCTGGTAATCCCTGCTGAACTGGTACTCCAGGCAGTACCCGTGCTTCTTCTGGGTGTTGAACCCCTCATTCTCTATCTTCCACCTCATCCGACCATGCATCACGATGGCCTCCACGTTCCTCCTGCTTACCGGGAGGTCCGTCAGGAAGAGGAAGCCCTTCCGAAACTCCCTGGGCTGCCCTTTCTTCTTCCCCTTCTTATTCCTTGTCTTTTTCATTCCTGCTTCATCGTAAAACCTCCTCTCTTTTATGACGGTGCGAAGAAATAGTTTTTTGGTTAATCCTATTATCTCGCATTTTCCTATAAAATGGGAGGTTTTTTACGAAAAATTTTTTTAGCGTCAAAGCTGTATCATATCTGGCTGTTTTAGTAGCATATCAGGAAATTTCTTTTATTTTTCGACAATTATTTTGTATACATTCTCATCACCCTTTACCCCTTGCACTAGAAAATTAACATCACCTACTATGGGCAGAGGACGTTCTGAAACCTTTACCCATACATACTACACCCTACCGCCATTCCTAAGAAGTTCCTCTCTCAATTCCCCTTCTAAGATGGCCTTTCTGAAATCACACCCGACTACTGCCATGCCCGGAGTATAATCAATCAGTTGCAGTTCCTCTCCTGTTTCTGCATCAAGGATTGCAAGAAGGAAGCCCTCATAGCAACAAACAAGACGGTTTTCACTCCATGGGATGATAAACGACCAACTTGCTTTACCATTATAGCTGCCTGTTTTCTTTTTGTAACCATTCCATATTTCACGGTAGGATGTCTTTCTGTAATCAGGACAATAGAAGATGTTCTGCGTATTCTCTATAAACACAGCTTGTCCCGTACCCTCGTCTAGGTATATATAGCTTACATTAGAGCCGTTATATTGCTTGTAGCGGTAATTCAGGACATGAGTATGACGGAAATAAATCATCTGCAATGGCTCTATTTCATGCTTTCTGCACCCATGTTTTCTAATTGATGTGTAACAAGTAATTTCTGGCAGATTGAATTCCAGCACACCTTCTTCTGGGGGATAGAAAAATCCCCTTGTTACCCAATACGACTGCATGCCGTTCTCGTCCACGCTCCCTTGTACGCCAAAATCAAAACACTGATACACAAATCCCTGATAAAGATCATCCGAAAGTTCCGGAAGAATATAATAGCCTTTCAAGGAATAATACCTTCCATCTTTATGCTCTTTTCTGGAGTAACATTCACACCGTGCAACAACAGAATTCTCATCGCTTATTTTATTGGGTACGATTGCAATTTCAATATTATCTTCACAATAGTTTCCGCCAACATAGCGTTCCCTTTTGCCAGCAGATTGCACAAGCAGGAGCAAATCACTGGATAGTTCATATTCATAACATTTATATTGTGTCACAATTAGGAAATACTCTCCTGTTTCGCTATAACAGCTGTCAATTACCGTTTCATTTGGCAGGCGCGTAGAGAAACAGTATTTTTGTTCCTTAGACGCAAGGTTCAGAAGCAGTATCTTTTCATGATCTGGGCGTGTAAATGTCAGCGCCAGATTCTGGCTCTTCGGTTCAAGACAGCTTCCCGTCACGTTGTACCCCTCTTCATGGAAAGTAACAGCATCTTTTAACTTGAACTCGGCTCCTTCAAAAATTGTAAGCCCATTATTTTGGTGGACAAGTATAACTTCTCCCTGCTGTCTGTCACTGATCAAATCAGCCACCTCATAATATGCCACATTGTATCTTGGTAGGAGAGAATCGTCTTCTGAATCCCACTCATACACAAACCTATCATTTGTCACAAGGAAGCGGCCATTTACAGGCGCAACGCTGGTCTTAAAATAAAGTTCATCCGATGTGTCCCCTTCTGGCAGCAGCTTTGCAACCCCATCAATGAAGTATTTCATTACAACTTCAGGATTATCCGGATGGCTAAGATCTACAAGATAACAGGTACCGGGATACATAATGAAGTACTCTCCCGGATGTGATGCATGAGGATGAAAATGGGCAGGTGGCATATCACTCGACTCCACTATTTCTGGGAATACTGGAACAGCTTCCCTTCCATCACAAGCAAAAAGTTCCATCTGCATTTTATTATAGTGAAAGAGAAGGAATCCATTAATTTCCGATATGTATTCAACGGTTGGCGAGATTCCGTCCATCCCTGCAAAATAATAAAGCTCCTTATAGTCGTCAGAATCATATGGAAGTTCATAGATATAGCATGGGATTATAACTTCCTCATTTTCCATCCCATCATCCTCATACTCTGCATCTTCCTCTTCCCCATTCTCCAAATAATTTTCGGTATACCAATCTTCCCATTCTAAAGGGTCATAATCTCCGGTAAAAGCAAGAATAGCGCTGTGTGTGTTTGGGGCATACAGGATGGTTCCCTGTACAAACATATGGCATTCCCTCTTGTAGCAGAGTGTCCTCTCATTCAGATCATAGCAATAAACGACGGTTTTGTCGCATAGTAACAGTATCCCCTCAGAATCCCCAGTAAAGAAAAAAGAATCCAAAGTCTTGTGTATTCCTGCTGGAATTGTGATTTTATGCCTCACGGAAACATATCCCTGTGTATCAAGCTTCACTAAATTGACCCCTACCTCAATACCTTCCTGCGTAGAATTCTGTATTTTTGCTGCCAGCCATCTCCTGTCTGCGGAAAGTTTTAGAAATCCAAATGCTGCATAATCGTACAAACCAATAGGGTCATCACTTTGTAAGCTATATTCCATTTTCCCGGAATGTACATCCCAGCATTTGATACATCCCACACGGTCTATCGTGTAGCAAAAATGGGCGCGATAGAGGAAATCTATCACTTCATCCTGATGCCCTTCCGGCTCAAAGCACTTCTCGTAAAGATAAGAACCACGAAAATCAGCCGCAAGTGTATTTGCTATCCCAGTCCGACTGCAGCTTATTTGAAACAAATTGCAAGACCTGAAATCCAAATCACATAAACCTTCGCCTGAAAGTTCATCCCTTCCTGCTACGATTGCTGAAAGTATGTTCTGTAGCAAAAAATGTGAGTCCGTATTAATCCTTGCGAGCCCCCGGCAAAAATCCAGCGCTTTTTTCAGCACCATCTGCTCATCCAAGATCGGCTTTGGAAGACGCCATCTTCCTGTGCGTCCATCCATCTCTGGCCTGTTATGGTGTTCCATGAGAACTTGGGAAATGAGTTCTGTTTTCGATCTGCTCCAGAAAGAACGATTCACATATTTACCTATACTGTCATTGTATCTATTTAACAGGCTTGTGTCAGTATGTGGATACAATGATATACAGGACAACAGGGAAAGCATCTGTATATCCCACATAGCCGAAAAATAATCCCTAAACTGGTGATGGCAAAACGCATAACGATTGCGCTCAGCAAAATTGCCTATGTCGGACTGCTGCAGATACAGAATCCCGAGATATCCATGGATACAGTCTATGATGGATCTTTTTATATTTTTTTCACGCATATACAATGTTCGTGCCGTTTCCAAAAGAACAGATGTTTCGTATCCAAAATCCTCATATGGAACAGCATCTAGCGACTGACAAGCTGTCTCAACGAACCTAATGCTGTCACAAATTACGGAATCTATGGTCTTGGCGCTTGCAGAAAAACAGTCATTGTGTTCTAGCGACCATCCTATAAAAGGAAGAACGAAGTCAAGTACAAATGCGGTCTGACCGTCGCTAAGCGGATTTGTGCGAGTGTCTTTCGCCCTGCTTCGTATATTGTAAAATGCACTGTCCTTATGGAAAAAATTGTAAAATATTTCGCCCTGTGTCTCTGGCAATATCGTTGATTCATCCTCTGCACAAAACATACAGACATTTAATGGGATTCTTAAGCATTCCATCAATGCATGGTTTGCTTTTATAAGCCCAATTTTTGTTTCACTCATACCACACTCACTCAGGTAGGTAAGTATATCATCCGCCTCAAGCCCAATAAGCCTCACATTCTTAAAACGGGCAGCAAAATAAGCTGCCTGTGTTTCCCTACTAGTTGTAACAATACGGACGTTTGGATAGCTGCTGAGTACTGTAATCTCATTGGATAACTCCGAACGGATGGAATGGCCTTCCGAGGATTTGACCTCGTTAAAACCATCAAGGAGCAAGAGATAGTGCGGCCTTCCATCTTCTGGCGTCCGTTGAAATTCCTTCTCAACCATAGCTAGCGTATCATCATTTACATCATCCATTGAAAGATGCCCCTCCAATATTTGCCCAATACACCGGGTAATAAAATTTGATTTCTGTAACGTATCATTACGCCATTCCTTTATTTTTTCGGGACAACGGTTAAGTTCAATGAAAAATGGTACCGGCCTCCCACTCTTGTATTCTGCAAGGATATATTCGTTGTCGTCATCAGGAGAAAATACGAAATATTCCTCCAGCATTATCTGGTGGAGAAAAGTTGTTTTTCCGATACCGCCTTCACCTACTACTGCCATATGTTCTTTCGCCCTATGGCAGAGATCTATAATTTGCTGTGGTTCTCCGTTATCGACAATTCCCTTCGCATTAAAATGCGGCGGGGCAATGTATCCTTTTGGCAATAGCCTCTGGATAATGTTAAGGGACGAGAAACGGCTGCCTTCCATCCGTGTCCGCAGAAGATCTCTCTGTGATGCTTTCCAGAGCCTATATTCTACGGATGTAGGCAGGCTGTTAATATAATTATGAAGGTTAATTCCATAATCCACGCCATTTCCTACCGTAATTCCGTCATTATTCTGGTTCGTATTATTATTTCCGCAAAGGATACATAGGGCGATAAACCGTGAAACAGACTCTTCGTTATCCGGATCTACAGAAGAGATGATCTCTGCCTTTCTACCACCGGGAAGATAAGGATCCTCCTTCACCAGCTCACAAAGACCACTATAAATAGATTGGTGGTTACCAGTCATGCGGAGATAACAGCTGTGGATTCTCTGACAAAGCTGAAAAAAACCTTCATCACTACATAGCCATTTATAAATCCTTTTTGTAAGCGGCCTTTTGGCAAATACATTCTTGAATTTCTGATCATCTATATCTTCTGTATCAGGCTCAAAAAGCATAAGATATAATTCCTTCCGGGTAATATACCTATTATACTCTTCCAAAACTATTAAAACATTTTTTAGTAACATTCGTACTTCTCCTTTCAATTTTTATCCTTACGCAAAAAGCAATGCATTTTTTATAGTATATCATCATGATTTCAAGAATCAAATGAGTAGACAGATTTAAAATACTACCCAATATAGTATAACTGACATCAACAGAATGATCCATCGAAATGTTACCGTTTTGTAGCCTTTTTTGTTACTTACAAGAAATGAAGTTTCCTTTATCATACACACATAAGATATTGTTTCAATCTATTTATAAACGCAAAAAGGAGGGATTAATCATGACCAGCAGAAACACTATCCATAAAACACAAACAATAGCAATTTATGTGAGGTCAGGAATCACTGCATTTTGGAAGAAGAAAATACTGCCAAGCAAAAACGACAATGAGTCAACGCCCAAAACATCATTTACTGACTATAAAGCAGATATTTCGCCTACACCCACAGAAAAAAGGAAGGCAAAGAATACTATTGGGAAACGAACCATAATAAAGGTTTTCAAATGGTTATTAATGTTTCTTATTTCAAGCTTTTTGGGCGGATACATTGGACATGCTTCAGAACCTATATATAATAGCATAGATGCAATATTTTCTCAAAAACACTTAATACTTTCAGCAGTCTCGTACGGCTCATCCTCGATCCAAAATTTATAGAGGCTTGTGCATTCGTTCTTCAGAGTGTTGAAGTACCGTTCCATTCGTGTATTATTCTATGGCTATCCAGCTTTGCCCATGCACCGAGCTACATAGAGATACTTGCAGAACCTAAGAAAAGCCCTCAATGTTATACTGCCTCCTCTGGTCGCTGTGCAAGCTCAGGACGCCCTTTTCCAGATGCCGGGAAACCAATGCCTCCTGCAGGTAATGGATTGCCCGGCCGCTGGCAATGTGCCATTTTGTCTTGCTTCCAACTACGCTCCTGTCATGAAAAGCTATGATAATACAGTTGTAGCGCATGCCTCCATTTTTTAGGAACAGATATGTGAAGCATATCTAACCCTTGCAGCATCTACATTCCATTTTTGTCCACGCTCCACATACGCCACTGGCGCATAGTAGCATCATAGCTCCATGTAAATATAGCTACTTTCCTAAATGCCCTAAAGATATATCACTTACAGAAATAAAAAGAAAAGGCCTATACTCCATAATATTTGCTATATTGTTCGCAAAAGAACAATATGATATTTTCACAATTCATGAAATAATAATCATATCTCAATCCAGAAAGGAGAAACATATGATTAACTATAACTGTTTATGGGAAACTATGAAAGAAAAGGGGATTACGCAGTATTCTTTGATCAAAGACTACCATGTAAATGAGTCACAGCTTCACCGTCTCAGGAAGAATATGGTTATAAAGACATCTACCATTAACCGTCTTTGTGAAATATTAGACTGTGAAGTGGGGGATATCTGCCAATATACCAAAGATGTCCCCGAAGAAGCGTAAGGAAGCACGGAGAGACTATCTTACTATTTTACATAGCAAACAAAACGGGTGTGGCAGCACATTTCAATTTGACTAAGTTTATGGGACAATGTATCCCCTTATGTTCGGCATATTGGATCACCTATAAGACCAGCTTTCAAGCGCTACGGTGACTGTAGACAGATGACTGCACGAATAGCGTTTGTAAACGAACAATGTCTTTAGTTGAAATTAGGATGTGTTGCTACATTAGGGGTGGTTTACGCCTTTTTATAACTTAATAAGTAACACAGAACAAACTTTTTAAGCAACTTTTGTCCTATATGCTACAATACATCTTTTGCTTTCCAGATTTTAAGGTATTCTTATGTCTTTTTGGTCTTTTTGGTCTTTTGGGCAAAATATAACAACATAAATCTGGGTAATTTAGGTAATTAATGAAATTAGACAATTTAAAAAATTTAGGTGATTTATGCAACTGAGATAATTCTGGCAATTCGGATAATTTTGGCAACTGGGATACTTTTGGTAACTGGGATACTTTAAGCAATTTGGGCAATTGGGATAGCTTAGGCAATTCTGTCAATTTTGATAGCTTGTATAACTAAAATAATCATCAATCCCCAAAAAAGACAAACCATACACAGTGCCTTATCTTTAGTAAAAGTAAAACGAAATGGTTTCCCATCGTCTGCACTGAATATTGTTTGTCTTGTAAAGATTATATCACATTTTTGTAAAAAGTACAGTATGATCTACAAAAAAATACATTTTTGTAACTTTTATACTAATTTTCGAAGCCATTTTAGTACATTATGTCCAACTTTTTAATCCATTTCGACAATGTGTCCTTTGGCAAAAACATTATAAACAGTAGATAGTGTGTCCTTTAATTATAGGGTCAAAATAAGTCTATGAATTGAAACAACCATCAAAATCGATAACTGGCTTCATCCAGAAGATAAAAGCCTTTCTAAAGCGCAACATCATCCACATAGACCTTTTTATTCGTTTTTTCATCATTAATTTTGAAACTATTAAATTATAATCCCTCACCCCTCTTCTTTCATTCCCTTCAATGAACCCGAAAATATCTTTTCTTCCTTTTCTGTCATATTTTCCTGGAATTTTTGTGTGTTTGCTCTGGTTATTTTTAAGATATTTGCTATAAATACCATTTTTGTATCTCTCTGATTATATGGTGCAATGTCGTAAAGATATTTCGTCATCTCTTGTATAATCCTAGATCGGTACCCTGTATATCGGCTCCATGTCTCTTGGTACTTTTTCACGCCTATCCATTTATGTATGATATAAGGCGGAATAAACAAGACGATTAAATTAACCAGAGCCAAACTTTTCACCATATACTCTAAACAAAACATAGCCACATACGCTGCCGCAAAAACCGCAAGCAAAATGCCCTTCATAAAAAAATTTTTCTTTTTATTCCATGCAATCCCGCTTTCCAAAAAAATCAGATTTTCCAAAAGCCACCCTAAAAAATACACATCTCTGCTATTGACTGTGACTTCTGGTTGGTTCTTCCACTTATTTTCCCATTGCTCCTTTATTTCTGCCTCTTTCTTTTGCAATTCCTCTCTATGTTTTTTTAAATTTTTCCGTTTCTCCCAAAAATTCATTTTCACTTCCTAATCCTTCTTTAAGTCATTGTTCCGCCCTTCACCCAGGCGATGCTCTTCTGGCACTTCTTTACTAAAGGCTTGTTTGTTTCCCATTTTCCGTACATTATTAATCCAATCGTAAACCCTGTCTTTTTTATAAATATGTTCGCCATCTTCTCCCCTCAGGTTTTCTAAACTGCCCGCCATCATGGTATATTCATTATATAATGAAGTCGTGAAGGTTCCCTGATCATCTGTATTGATAGATACATTAATCTGTGGACATTCTTCAATTTGTGCAGGATCTCCAACCAGGCCTTTATTGTAAAAGGATAAAATCGGGTGGGATTCATATCCCGCCAGTCCTGCAATCAGCAGGTTAGAGGACGGATTCGTCTCAATGGCAATACCACACTTGGCAATCCGCCTTTGCATATTTTTCTGCACCATCGCAATCCCACACATCATATAATATGGAATCTTGATCGCAATTGGCTTCTCCCCTTCTTTACGCACTTTTTCATTGTAATGATAGGTATAATACAAAATGGCTGCTTCTGGGATTTCTCGCCGTTCTGCTTGTACCCGTCTGTTAATTGCCTGATCACCCCAGGAAGTGCCTTGCTGATGGCTCTTTTGATAAAATCCTTCCGCATACAATTCCGGATCGTCTCCCCGCAATTCCCACGCATAATAGTAATTGTGGATGTTAAAATTCAAATCATGCTTAAGATGTCCTTCCTTTTTTCCAAGTATACCCATATTAAAGCTATTGCTCATATGCTGCTCGTAAATACGGTTAAAATATACCTGAAATTCATGTTCCAGATATTCCAGGAGATTATCCTGATTAGATATATGGTAATAGACAATCCTATGGTACAGCCAAGCCACATTATCCAGGTAATCATGCTGTCGGATTGATATCATATGCTGATTCCTCCTGTACCACCTTTCCACATTAATCCCCAGCATAGTTGCATGGCCAAGGCGGTCGCCGCTTTCTAGGTTAAGAAAATAGACAGCCTCGTCAATGGTGCGTAAGCCATCCAGAATATCCTGGTTTTCCTCTCCTACATGATAGCTGATTCTTAACGGGGAAAGGTTCTGCTTTGTATCCGTACGGTATACCTCATGCGCCTTTAATTCACGGAATGCCACAGCAAATACTTCTGGACGGCAGCCATCTTCACTAGAACAGGCGTCAATACCTTTTAGACGTCCAGCTATATTGGGGTTTTTCTCCCGCATGGACATAATTGCCATTGACCGTTGCTTTACTGTTTTACGAAATTCCCAATGGCGGCAGCCGTATGCCCCATTTCCTTTAATATTGTCTTCCTTTTTCCCAAAATGAATAACATAATAGTATTTTTTGTATAGCTTTTTCTGCCATTTATCTTTTTTATTACGCTTGTCCCTTTTACAAATTCCGCACTTTTCATGTATTGAGTTCTTTTCACAATCCCAGTTCTTTTTGTGTGCAATGGCTTCATCATAAATGCGGATCATGCGAATGTTTTCAATATCATTTTTCTGGGGCATTACCCTTAATTCCATACTTTTCAGGTTCTGTCTCTGAAACGCTCCCCTCACTGCAATCTGTGCCAATTCCTCTTCCAAAAATGCAGTTGTAAACATTGTCTTGCGCTTTTGATAATCCTGAAAATTCCGAAATCCAATTTTATCATTATTTTGTAAGATTTCGCTACGGAAGGACTCTTTTATTGTCAAATAGATGAAAAAGAGATTATAGATATCCCTTTCACGTTCTTGATCTCCTTTTTTGTAACAAAACCTCCGATGCTCCATTTGGTAGATCAGCCACCGCTCTCCGGTGACGACAGAACGTTCCCAGTCATCCCCTTCCCATTCCACATGATTCAAGGCATAATCTTTTTGTCTCTTGCTGCTTCTCTCATGGAATGCATCAATGGAATGCTGGATATCCTCCCTGCTGCCTTGCAGTTCATACGGGTTTGATAAAAGCTTTTTGATTGCCAGCTTACTCTGCCAATCCCACTCCATACGATATTTCTCCTGGTATTGCCCTTGGAACAGCCATGCGCATTGGCTTAAAGGAAGAGGCTTGTACTCTTGTTCTATGTACCTTGCAATATTAGCGATATTTTCTGGGCAAAGCAACTTGCTCCCTTCTAAAAAACATTCCATAGGAATCTCCGGATAGCAATCCCAAAATAGCCAATAGAAGCCTTTGCTATATTCTTGGATATTTTCAATGCTGCTCTTTAAGTTACCTTGCGTTGCTTGCCATATTTCCAGATATTGCGTCAGATTTCTCCCCTGTGCGATCTCTTGATCCACCGTAATCTCTTCACACAAATACAAGATAGATTCTGTCTCACACACATGCTCTAACAGCCATTTTACTGGTATATGGTACTCACCCAATTCCAATACCTCCCCTGTAAGAAATGCATATAGATATAACCGAATGGCAGCAGCCATTAAGTGGCGCAAAGCAAATCCATCTTCCTGGTAGCTATGGCGATAGCGTACCTTAGGATTTCTGGGATGCTCACTAATCTTATCCAACTCACTGGATATCTTTGTATTTGTGACAGAATTCATAAGAGACAGCCATGACAGAATAAAATAAGGGGATGAGCAGCGCAAATGGCAATGATTATCTGATATACCCCGTTCAAGCACCTCATTCAACACCTGATTATCATGACATAAAACATCCATTGATACAAAATTTTTGCGCTGAAATGCTGCCTTATAATCCCTACGGGCGTACATACTGGCCGCAAAAAGATTTGTGCCTATTTTTCCGCTCAGATAATGCCATGCTTCCAGGTATTTGTAACGGTATACTATTTTTTCCTGCTTAACAGTGAGTAACTTAACTGCCAGGCAGTGTATCAAGTCAAATATACTGATTCCATCCTTTTCCGTTTTCACTGTAGAATCCGCATGCCAGCCCTCCACTTCTAGCTGAACCAAAACCCATTCCTTCATATATCTTAGCTTCTTGAGCAAAGAGGACTCATCCATACTGTTACTGGTATGAAAATAAATCTCCTGCAGCAGGGTAAGCGGAATTGCCTCATAACTCACCGTTCCTTCCAGAATATCCTTAGGCAATATGTATTGGAAACTTTTCACCAGTATTTCAGCCACGAAGTTAACCATTATATCACCTCATCTGTCCCTTCCATGCTATCTGCCGCAAAATATAACATGCGATGATTATAAACCCCCATTGCAACCCCTTTCATATGCGTATCGATACTTTGCATACATATCTTTTTTGATTTTACCTCTTCTAACAATGTAAAGAATGGGCATTTTTTAAATTTTTCCAGAAAACTATTTTCATTTTGTAAATAATAAAAATGGTCAATTTCCTCCAAATGCTTCTCGATACGCAAGATCATCAGCTGAAACTCTTCCATAAAAGCATTTTTATCACTGATATCTAAGGTACGTTCATTAATTTCTTTTCCTTCCTTGAACAAATGCTTGATCAGATTATACATAAGATCGAAATTATGTACTGGCAAGATCATATTCCCATAAACTTTGTCCCACTCATAATATTTTTCCCACAAACCCTTAAATATTTTCTCTGTCGTTTCTCGAAGTTTCGCCTTAAACTCCTTCTCAACATCTTGATCCTTTCTTTTTTCTACAAAAGAATCCAACAATAATTGTTCCATTTTATACAAATACTCTGGATAAAAAATGGATACATTTATAAATGCTGTTAATTCAAATTTAATTTCTTCACTATTCCAAATATTTAATTCTCCTACCTCTTCCTTTCCTGATTTTCTTGTAATTTCTACCTCCAGCTGTTTCCACTGCAATATATCAGAATGCATCATCATCAAGAAAATACATCCCTTAATGATATCTTCAATATTTTCATCCGTTGAGGCACCTGCAAGCAAAAAATTTACTTTAAAAGCCGCTTCCCTCATATTTTCAAAACATCCTATGATCACAGCATAATCATCTTTTATGTGCTTTGTATACACTTTTGGAAAATAATATTCCGTCCACTTGCCAAATACTGTATTTCCAATAACTTCTTTCAGCGGTTGTGCATACCCCTCAATCTCTTTAATTCTAATTTTCTCTTCATCTTCCCCTTCCGCATTATTTTCTATATTATCCCCCCTTTCAGCTTCCTGTTTCTCTTTCAATAGTTTTCTGTATCCCTTGATATAAATATCTTTCCCATTTTCCTCTATCTGAGCAAGTTTCTTCTTTGCGTTGTTAAAGGAATCATAAAGCTGCGACAAGGCAATAGAATATGAATGCAGAATACATGCCACCAGCTCCTTCGAATATGGCTTTTCTGAACGTGTCATATGATAGATGCTATGTATAAGTTCCGCATAACTATAAGACACATCGCTATTATCTTCCCAAAAACTAATAGCTTCCTCTAAATCACCACGGCTATATAGCCTCTGTGATGTGTATTGACCATGCTCCTGCCGTTCCTGTTTAAGCAATTTTACAATTTGCCTATTTGTCCTTCCAAGAGGCTTTACCATAGGCGATATAAGCTGTACAATCTTCTCCCCCCTACGTTGTGGCTGGTATTCTAGTAAATCATTAAATAATACCCTCTCTTTTTCCAAATAAATATGTTCACTAGCATACCGAAAATATGCATCATCCATAACACGCTTAAATACATTTCCCTCATTTTTATCTTTCTTTGCCAGATGTAGTTCCTGACTGCCTTCCCTAGATTCCTCATCCACAAATAAATACAACGTATTACTTAACTCCCGCAAGGAACCTGGCTCCAAGAAATGCTTCTTCTTTCCCTCACAGTCATAATAAATCCCAAGCATCTCCGCATACAGAATTAACAGCAATTCCTTTATCGTAAATATATGCTTAGGATTTTCACTCTGGAGAAAACGAGTGAATATATCCTCTTGCAGACTGTATTTATCCACATCAATCTGTATTGCCCTTCTATTGTAATCCCATTTTTTCCAGGAGGGCATATAGAAACGGTACATCGGCAGAAAAACCTTCTCCATAAATTCTGTGGCCAAACGACTTCCAGATTTCAAATCTTCTCCGATTTCATACTCATCATGATAGTTGCTAGCATTACTGCCCGCAAAAAAGCTACTGCACTGCTGATAGAGATCCGTATGGTTATAAGCCGTCAACACAATAACTCCCGGAATAGAAAAATATTTGGAAAGCAGGCGCATGATTTCATAAGAACGAATATTCAGCTGTCCCTGCCTTGCCACACGCTTGTTATAATGCGCCATATCCAAATCGTCAATTGTTATTACCAGGTACATTTCTTTAGAGGAATGCTTGTTATGCCCATTAAAATATTGCAGACATTCTATAACCAGCCTCTCAAATTGCGTTCGAATTTTCTGGCTGCTAGCCAAGCTCTTTAAATTTTCATAGGATGAATATTCCCCTTTACCAGAAGCATTGGGATCTGTCAGCAAACTATAATTTTCATATAAATCTTCCAATTTTTTTCGCAGAGAACGTCTTTGATATTCTTCTAAGTCATATTCCTTTTCTTTGCCATACTCTTCAATCATAGACAATATATTTGCGAGAACAATGGTAAAAACGCTCTCACTTTCTTCTAGTGTAGAGGCATCAATACAATCCAGCACAAAAAAACTGGCTCCCTTCAGGGAATCAAAGTTTTCTTTATCTGTCTGCCTCTCACTGTAATTCTGAAGCATCCCTTGAAACGACATCATAGATGAAGATTTCCCTGTTCCCCTCCGTCCCACAAAAGAAATCACATTTGCAATCTCTACATTTCTGCCTTTTAGATTTCGGTATCCTTTTCCCTCTCTGTTTTGATTATCTACCCGAATTTGTTCTACTGCTTCAAATGCCCCTCTATAGACATCTCGGTAGATTGACTTGGTTATCTCTGATGCTTTTTCGTAATGAATCCCTTTCTCCAATAAGTGCTGTAATGCGATTATCTTTGGTTCCATATCTCTGTCCTTTCTACGAAAGTATATCTTATCTTACTATTTTCTGTATTTTATATATTTTTTCCTCTATGTTTTTTAAATATTTTATTCTGTTGCCCCTCCCCCTTTTATCTCTCTGCAATTAATATCCATTCTGGAAGCAATTGCTGTACAAACCCCTTTTATATCCTCCTCTTCATATAACCTTCTTATAAAATAGTTTTTATCTTCTTTTAAATACAGCTCCCTTGTAAATTTTAAAATCTCCTCTGCCTCTGAATAATAACGTTTGTCCTGCATACTCGTTCGATCCAAATCATCTAAAAGCATGTAGGCTTTATACGCGTATTCCAATTCCATCAGGGGCAGATTACTTTTCATCTCCTTAGTTGCTTCCCAATTTTCTATTAATAATTTCAAATACTGCCGTTCCAACCCCTTCCGCTTCTTTTGCATGGCATCCACCACCAGCTTAAATATAGCTTTGATATTTGTGGGATTGCACTCATACGCACGATAATAAGCTTGACCAGATGTATAGATTTGCTTGTTATTATCCAGCCATTTCCCTAATTGGTAAAACAAATAACTTCTGCACAATTCCACCTCACAAGCATTGATCCCTTTATGGTAATATGATTTCGCATAGACATTATACATCAAGCCTTGTTCTGCCACTTTTGCTTTCAGGAATTCCACCCTATAAAATCCTCTGTCATACTGATAAATTTCCTCTAAATCCTCAAGCATCTTTGAAATCGGATATTCTGGCATCCACCTCTTTATCTGCCATAATTCATTAATTCTCCTCTGGCAGCTGAATTTTGCATACAGCAAATACTCTATCATACTATTTCCATTCCCGTTTTCCTGCTGTACCTGTCCCAATAAATCCTCTAATTGACTTATTGCATCCTGCATGGATTTTCGTACTTTTTCAAAAAGAGATTCACCAACCGTTTCCATAAGAATGATGGTATATTCATACAAACCTACGACCAGCCGATTCGTTGTATAAATATTAGCTAATTGTTTTAATAAATTTTGGCTATATTCTCCCAGCACGGCTCCACCTATTTTATCAATAAGCTGTTCTAACAGCTCTTCTTCAGACTGCCCATTAAGCACATCCAAATCTAGGAATTTATTTCCAAATACATCTGCTATTGTTGGATCCTTCCTCTGCGCCACCTGATTCAGGCTTACCACAATATCAAATCCCTGATTTTCAGGTTTTCTTAAAATATCCATCCCAATCCCTACGCTACCTGGCGTATATGTGAGATATGAAAAACCTATCCATTTAAAAAACTGTTTTAAATAGCATACCTCATAGGAATCATTCTGTGAATGGATAAAGCAAATATTCCGAAATCCCTTCATCTCACCACCTAGTAGTTATTATAGATCTGTCATTAAATAGACTATGCCGCTAATTTTAATTTGAGACAATAAAATACATCCTATTTTCATTCAGACAACGCCTCTACCTTTCTACTTTATCCTTTCTAAATATATTATTTTTATTTTATCAAGCTTGTCCACCTTTTTAGTATTTTCAAGCTTGTAACCCTCTAAATTATTATATTGCCGCACACTTATCCACATTTTAATGTTTTTAAACGTAGCAAAAGAAGAGGTGTCCTTGTCATTTGCAAAACCCCTTCTCTCTTTAAGCTGGTATTTTCCACACCCAACCTGTTATTATTCTGTTTTTCCTTCCGGCCGCTTCCCAACATTGTTCCTTTTCCTTTCCTACAAGCATCGAATCATATCTTTACTGCTCTCTGCATCTCTCGTCCTCGCAAAAATACCCTAGAACATATTGCAACCATCGGAAAGGAATGCTGCTTATCCCAATCTATCAATATCTTGTCCCCCTAATATATAACAAAACACCCTAACTTATCTGCTCTTAGAATTTCTATGCTATAGGCTAAATTATACGCCCTCCTTATATAGCTGTCAACAAACAGACAATATCTCCCATTTTTTTGTCTGTTTGTACTATTACACACTCTTGCTTTTTGTGCAAAATCACGGGACTTTTCCATGATTAGAACTTTCTATAAACTTATACTCTTTAATATTGTATTATGCCCTATATTACTTATTATAAGATTACTTTTTCCATCTGACAATGATTATTCTTAATTTATCCATCGTATTCGGTAGATTTATCCTCATAACTGGGAATTTTTTACTTTTTATTTCCTAAACGCGCTTTGGGTACATTGCTCGTGAGAACAAAAGGAAAAATGCATTGCTCCATACCCATCGCATTGTTGTTCGCACAAGAACAATGCCATATTTCTTAATCTCGTGAAATAATAATCATATCTTAATCCAGAAAGGAGAAACATATGATTAATTATGACTGTTTGTGGGAAACCATGAAGAAAAAGGGGATTACGCAGTATTCTTTGATTAACGACTACCATGTAAATGAATCGCAGCTTCACCGCCTGAGAAAAAACATGGTAATAAAGACAACTACCCTGGATCGTTTTTGCGAAATATTGGACTGTGAAGTTGGGGATATCTGCCAATACACCAAAGACGACCCTGAAGAAGTGTAGAAAAACACAGGGAGACTATTTGGCATTTTTATATTACAGACAAAGCCAATGTGGCGGCACATTTTTATCTGGCTAATTTATTTTGCGGCAGTTCCTAAACTTCAAGGGGCAACGTTTCCCCTTTATATTGGTATATTAGGTTATCTGTAAGGCAAATTTTCAAGCGCTACGGTGACTGTAGAAGGTAATTACACGAATAGTGTTTGCAAATAGACAATGTTTTTCGTTTGATTTGAAATGTGTTGGTGCATAGGGGGTGGTTTGCGCTTTTTTACAACTTAAAAAGTAATTTGTAAAAAACCAATTATGTTACTTCTATACACTATTAATATCATTTACTTAATGAGTTCGACACCCAAAATAAGTTTCGGGATGCAAAACGTAGTAAACTTAACGAAAAAAGCAGTGGATCCATCTTGATAAGAGCAGCTATAGTACAGAAAGCTGTGTCCTGGCCAGGGGGATTTTAAGAAAGACAGAAAAATGTGTATGGCTTTTAGGTGAGCCTGCGTATTCTAAAAATTACCTGAACCCGCCTGGAAAGAGGTGTATATTAGAGGTGTGTTGTTTGGCTCCTGCGCCTAGTTCCGATAACAGAAGTTCATGGGAGCCTTGACCTTTTCTTTCTTGGGAAGGTCTTCCCTGGCCTGGCTGCCTCAATAGATGAGGTAACCAGACCCTCCACATCCATGCCGCTTTCCCTGTCATGGATGCGGAGGAAGTCCCTGCAGGTCTTGATGCCCTGTGAGTAATTCATGCGGTATTCATACTTCCTCCCGTCTTTCCCAACATCCACACCCAATGCTATCTCAAAGCAGAAGTTATGGCAGTATGGCTCTTGCCCATATTACCTACACGACATACCTATACTTTTTCGAATGTAGTGCCCTCAGGCACAGCGGGTACTTGACATCCCGACAGGAATTTTCCTCTTCCTACCGAAGGTGGTAAAACTCCCAGATGCTTTCCATGTCAAACCCATGGTTCGGCAGGTTTGTTATGAGGTTCACGAAGAAGCCGGGGGTGGCCTCGTCACGGATGACCCGCAGGGCGATGCCATAATCATGCACCGTGTCCGTAAGGTAGTCCATGGGAACCTTCCTGCATATGGGCGGTAACTTTCCCCAAGTCCTGGGTACTCCCGCATCCTCTCTGACTGCAACCGGGAGAGGATGCACCACACATGCACGTCCAGCGCGGAGCCGTCGCAGGCAATGAATCGGTACTTCCCGTCATAGAGGCTGTCCTTGAGCTTCCTGTTAAAGGCAAGGAGCAGGCACCTGAGCGCCCCGTCCTTCAGCTTCTACAGCTGCTTATAGAAGGCTGCCTTAGAGGGGGCGCCAGTGATACGCTCAAAAAACTTGTAGATTTCCTCCCTGATGCATTCCCCTTCCATGGTAAGGTACATGAGGGTGAGCCGTTTGAACCCAAGCTTCCTGTTGCTGGTGAAGTCCTTGCCAAGCTTATTGGCATATGTCTCAGGATCCGCGGCAAGCCTGTCAATTGCGGCAAGCAGGACTGCCTTTACAGAATCAGAATATATTATAGTATGATTCCTCCTTGGATTAAAATATACACATAATAATCCAAGAGCCGCTTCCAATATTTTGTGAAGTGTTTTAAAAAATTGGGGTTACTGGTAGAAAAACGGAATGCCGGATAAATAACCCGAAATCCCGTTAAGTAAACGACATTGTATACTATAGTATATTCCCCTTTCTTTCTAGATTTTATTTCTACGGACAAAGAGGAACATAGCTCTGTTAAGTACCCTTTGGGTATGCATAGATATTTGACGGCATTGTACCCAGTGGCGCATGTTAAGCGCAGACTGTTTAGACAATTTAGGCTATTTAGATAATTACGGCTATTTAGGCAATTCGTGAAATTTAGGTTATTTATGTCATTTAGTTCATTTGGGCAATATGGGATCTTCGGATAATCCAAGCAATCGTCAAGCTTCTCCCCAAAAAAAGACAAACCATATACAGTGCCGTATCTTTTGTAGAAGTAAAACGAAATGGTTTCCCATCACCTTGCACTGAATATTGTCTGTCTTGTAAAGATTATATCATACTTCTGTAAGATTTCCAGTATAAATTACAAAAAATTACATTTTTGTGACTTTTATACTAAATTTCGAAGGTATTTTAGTTCGATTTGCCCAAATATTTTACGATTTTTGTAAACTTGTCTTTTGGTATATTTTACCAAATCATTGGGGATGATACTACCCTCTTTCACATTTTCATATCATATTCTGCATATTTACTGACATATTTGGAAATTTATCTGGCTCATTGCTGTCTAATTTTTTGCTCCATTTTCTCCGCGTATGTTTTCCTCTATTCTCTTACATTGCCCTGTTTTCGCCATTTTTCCCTATTTATCGTGATTTTTTTAATCTTATTACCTCTGTAGTATGAAAGGCCCAAATATAAATTGTCTATTTTGCCAATATCTTTTTTCTATTGAACACTGTATACTTTATTTATTAGTACTCAAATTATGTAAGATGTTATTATGTATAGGATATGCGGGATTTTCAAGGAGAATTTACAAATGAGTAATATGCGGGATTTTTTACATGAACTTTTATCAGATCAGACCCTAAAAGCGCAGCTCACTGCTTTTCTCAAAAAATATGGGAAATCTGGGCTGCGCCAGGCAATGCAGTCTTACTCTGACTTACAGAAGCAGTATATCTGCAAATCAAAAAATTCCATATCTAAAATCCAGCTGGCAGAAATCCTTTACCTTGAAATCCAGCAACATACGATCACAATACACACGGCATCGAACACTTATCGGAAATACGGCTCCCTGGAGAGTGAGCTGTCGTTTTTCCCACCCAATGAATTTATGAAATGTAACCAGAGCTGTGTGGTTGCGATCGGTAAGATTAAAGACATTTATAGCAATAACATTATCCTTACCGACAATACGAAGCTCCGTCTGAGCCGAAATTATGCCCAGGCAATTATCTTTGCTTTTCATGGCCAACGAAACACGCCCGATAAGGCAATGCACACAGATGCTGCCTTTCATGCCTTGCCCCGTCCAAACGCCACGCAGGAATAAGTTCTAGCCTGCAAGGCGGAGGAATGAAGCGTAGCCGTGGCTACGGCGATTGACGCCGCTATGTGCCAGTGACATATGTTCAAAGGGGACTGAAACAGAGTGTAGACCCACACAGTAAATGGAAATTTAGGCAAGCCATTCGCCAAATGATAAACACATCCCTGCACTATTTACTTTCCTATATAATACTTGCATCTCCCGAAAAATATCTCTTCCTATTATAATTAATTACATCCACTACATTTGTCGCCATTTTCATTTTAAATAGTTCTCTGCCTTTCAAGGAATCCTGCAGCCTTCCACTTCTGCTACGCTCCGTTTGGACGCCCTCTTCTCACACATCACCTATCCCATAAAATATAACCTTCCAAATTACGGCTCACAGCTCGTTTGGCCATTCTATAGTTAGGTACTGTCCAGAAATAACTTGCGGATCGTTCCTTAGCGTAGTATCTTATGAAATAATATGCTATGATATACACAGACTATATTTCATTTTAAAGGAGAAGAAACAATGACAAGGACAATCGACACAATTATATTTGATTTGGATGGGACGTTATTGAATACTTTAACGGATTTAGCGAACAGTGTAAATTATGCCATGGAACGGCAGGGCTTCCCCGTACATTCTGAGGAGGCTGTGCGCCAGATGGTAGGAAACGGCATTTATGTCCTCATGGAACAGGCCGTACCCCAGGGGCGGGAATGCTCTGCGTTTGACGCTTGCCTCAAGGATTTCCGGGAACACTACGAAGCCCATAAGAAGGACTTCACAAAACCTTTTCCAGGTGTGATGGAATTTCTGGAGAAGGCTGACAAGGCTGGATATAAGATGGCTGTCGTTTCCAATAAATTTGATTTGGCTGTTAAGGGGCTTTGCAGGGATTTTTTCTATCCCTATATCACCACCGCCATTGGGGAATCTTCCCAGATTGCCCGCAAGCCAGCGCCGGATACGGTATTTGCCGCTATGCAGAAGCTCCATTCTGCGCCGGAACATTGTGTGTATGTTGGAGATTCTGATGTGGATCTTGCGACTGCCAAAAATGCCGGTATTTCCTGCATCAGCGTAAGCTGGGGCTTCCGCAGCCGAGAATTTCTCCTGTCCCATGGGGCAAGCACAATTGCAGACAGCATGGAAAATTTATGGGAACTTTTAGCGGCATAATTCCTCATGCACCTGTACACATCAGATGATACTGGGCGGCAGATTTATCTGAAGAACCGTATAGGTTACATTTAAGTAAGCAATTTATCAAGCCTGCAGGCGGCCACTGCACGGATAATCAGAAGAAATCACTAAAAAACAAAAAATATTTCATTTAATTTTAGCAAAATATCCGATATTATATTATTATACCTTTCTTATGGAAAACACACAAGAAAATGATAAGAGCATAGGCAGCCGCCAAGGCGCTGTGTTGTTATAAAGTTGTAACTGTGAGGTTATGAAACGGTTACATATAATATTATAAAAGGAGGACATCACATGAAACACACTTGGAAAAACAGATGTTTTGCCTGGGTGCTGGCCGGCGCAATTGCAGGGTCTGGCATCCCCTCTGTTTCCTATGCGGCGGAAACGGCTGAATTGACAAAATTGGCTGACTTTAACTTTAATACGGAAGCCGCCGATGGGACTTTCACTGGCGGGAACGCCAAAGCAGCCGTAAATGGGGCTTGTGTCACGAAGAAAAAGGTGGGGACAGACAATGCGCTCTACCTGGATGGCAAAAACAGCTTTTTGGATGTGAGCGCGGCAGATGGGAGCCCGCTTCTGGCAGGCAAAGAGGCGATTACCATTTCTTATGACGCCAAGCCGGAGAAAGGCGAAAAGAGCTGGACTTTTTTTGCCGCACCCAACAAAGATACGCAAAAATACAAGACGGAACATTATCTTGGGATGCTGCATACTTCTTCCAACTTACTGGTAGAGCGTTACAACAATACCACGGACAGGCCTGGCAATAATTTAGAGTCTGCCGCAAGCGGTGAATGGACCCATATTGACCTGCTTGTTTCTGAGAAGGACACAACTCTTTACATCAATGGCGAGAAGAAGCAGACCAAGGAAAGCACATACAAGCTCAGCGATATCCTGGGCGCCGGCGGCGGCATCCTCCAGATGGGGAAAGGCAACTGGGAATCTGGCGAGTACTTCGGCGGGTGGATTGACAACTACCGTATTTATGACGGCATCCTGTCGGAAGAGGCCATTGCGGCGCAATACCAGGAATTTGCCGACACCCTGGACGCAATAAAAAAAGAAGAGGAAGAGGAGGAAAACCGTCAGGAAGAAGAGGCCAAAAAGCAGGCTCTGCAGAAGGATTACGATGCCCTGACGATCCCCAATGTGGACGATGTGCGCGGGAACCTGGGCTTGGTTAAGACAGGAAGGTATGGCTCTTCCATTTCCTGGACTTCCAATAAAAAGGATCTAATTACGGATTCCGCGGATTCCGGACTCTATGACGGCGGCATCGTTACCCGCCCCAATGCAGGCAGCCCAGCGGTTGACGTGACCCTGACGGCCGTGCTGACTTCTGCGTACAACGGGGAAACGAAGACCAAGACGTTCAACGTTAAGGTGCAGCCCAAGGAAGCGAACCTGGACACCGATTACACGGGCGGCTATCTTTGGACAAACTTTGGCGCGGAGGGCGGCTATGAAAAGATTTTCTATGGTTACAGCGAAGACGGCCTGACCTGGAAGAAATTAAATAAGGTAGACGGCGTCTCCCAGCCAATCCTGGTCAATGATGCGGAAGGCAGCGACCTTGGCGTACGCGATCCCCATGTCATCCGTTCCGCGGAAGGGGACAGGTATTGGATTCTGGGAACCGACCTTCATGCAGAGGGCGGCGGCGCAGGCGGCAGCGGCTGGAACCAGTTAAGCGCCAGCCAGAACCTGGTGGTATGGGAATCCAGGGATCTGGTGAACTGGAGCGAGCCGCAGCTTGTCTATGCTGGCTTTGACCAGGCGGGCTGCGTCTGGGCGCCGGAGGCAATTTATGACGATACCACCGGGGACTATGTGGTGTACTGGTCTGCCAGGGATAAGTCCAAGGCAGGCACGAATGACAATGCGCTCCGCGTCTATGTCTGCCGCACCAGGGATTTCCATACGTTCTCTACGCCAAAGGTATGGCTGAGCGAAGATCCGACTCCGAATCCGAATGATGAAAAGGATCCGGAAGTCAACATTATTGACTCCACGATTGCGGTTGACAATGGCAAATTTTATCGTTTCTCCACGTCTGACTGGAACACAGTAATTGACGTAAGCGATACTCTCGATACCGAAGATGTGCTGGACGTCCGCAACAGTGAAACGGCGAGTACCCCCAACGGCTCCTGGACGCGCCTGGTGACCAGAGACGGCAGCGGCGCAGCCGGATTTAAGAAAACAGAAGGCTTTACCGTGTACAAGCTCCCGGATGGGCGCTGGTGCGCAATGGGCGATGACGGCGGCTATAAGGCCTTTTTGACAGACAGCCTGGCAACTGGGAAATTCACGGCTGCAAACGCTACCTTTGTCGATGGGCGTTTCCGTCATGGAACTGTTATGCGCCTTTCTAAGACAGAGGAAGCCCTTATTTTAGAAGCTTTCAAGGATCGGGTGTCTGATCCGGGCGAACAGGAAACGCCTGCGCAGGAGCCTGTCCTCACCTATGATTTTGAAAATGATTTGGACAAGAAAGAGATCACAGACACGGCTACTGGAAATGCTTCCAAGGACAATGGCAAGCTGTTTGGCAATGCCAAGGTAGTCTATGATGAAGCCCGAGGGAGCAATGTCCTAAAGCTGGATGGCTCCGATGGCGCTTATGCTGAGCTGCCCAAGGGATTTTTTGACAAGCGGAATACCATGACCATTACCATGGATGTGAAATCGGAACTTAGCAGCGGCAATTTCTTTACCTTTACTTATGGCAAGGACAGTACGGTCTATGATTTCCTGCGCATTCGCGGCACGGACGTGCGCAACGCCATTACCGTGGGCAGCTGGAATGCGGAACAGGAGGTAACAGGCAGCGGTGTTCCCACTGGCAGCTGGCAGAATGTGACGATTGTCATTGACGGCGCCAATATGAAACTTTATCTGGACGGCCTCCTGGTATCGGAAAACAAGGACACCAGTATCCTTACTTCCTCCATGGGTACAAACCTGCTGGCATATTTGGGTAAATCCATGTACAGTGGAGACGCTTATTTCAAGGGCAGCTTCGATAACTTCCAGGTCTACAACCGCGCATTGTCCTCCGAGGAAATTCTGGGAGATCGGATTAACACGCTTCCTCTATTGACAAATGCTACGGTAGGCACAATCCCGGAAGACCCCTCCAACACCATGGGTACCGACAGCCACACGGCCATCACTGCCCAGGTCGATGCGGAGAAAAAGGAAATTACCTCTTATGTGCGCAAAGGGACAGATCTCACTGCCGTCCCGGTATCCTTTAGCACTTTAGTGCCAGAGGCTGTTGTTTCCATTAATGGAGCCGCTTACACGGGCAGCCCCCTGAACTTAAGCAAGGATATCCAGGTTACGGTTTCCCTGCCGGAAAAACGTACCGAGACTTACATGCTCAAGAAGCCGAAGATTGCCTTAAACCCAGTGCTTCCAGGGCAGTATGCAGACCCGGATATTGATTACTTTAATGGCAAATACTGGATTTATCCTACTACAGACGGATTCCCTGGCTGGGGCGGCTCTGTGTTCCATGCCTGGTCTTCCGTCAATTTGGAGGACTGGACAGACGAAGGCATTATCCTTGACGTAGCGGAAAAAAATCCTGGCAACAATGACAAGGGCGTGGCCATCGCTGCCTCCCTGTGGTCTGACGGCAATGCCTGGGCGCCATCCATTGAAGAGAAGGATGGGAGATACTATTTCTACTACTGTGGCAACATCAACAGCTCCTACACTGGCATCTGCGGCAGCGGCAAAGCCATCGGCGTAGCTGAGGCAGACAACCCAGCAGGGCCTTATTATGCAAGCGAGCTGCCTATCGTATACCCGAAGATGATGAGCGACGCCAACATTGGCTGGAGCGGGCAGGTCATCGACCCCTCTATCTTTACCGATGACGATGGCACTTCCTACCTGTTCTTCGGCAACGGCGGCAACGGCACGGCGATGGTAGAACTGGAAGACGACATGATGACGGTAAAGCCCGGCACCTTAAAGCGTGTCAACGGCATGCGCGACTTCCGCGAGTCTGTGGTTGTCATTAAGCGGAACGGCCTGTACCACTTCACCTGGTCCTGCGACGACACGGGCAGCCCCAATTACCATGTTAACTACGGCACGGCTGAAAAGCTGGACGGCAACGTAGAATACAAATATACCCTGCTGCAGAAGGATGAGTCTGGCGATATGCTGGGAACGGCGCACCAGTCCCTGGTATACCACCCAGACACCGATAAATGCTATATTGCCTACCACAGGTTCTATACCCCTCTGGGCGTATACACCAGCGGCCTCGGGTACCACAGGGAAACCTGTATTGAAGAAGTGACGTTTGACCCAAAGACCGGGCTTATGAACCCCTTAAAGCCAACCATGGAAGGCGTATCCTTAAAGGCAGAACAGGAAGAACAGCAGAAAAAGGAAGACCAGAAGAAATTAGACGCTATCATTGCCAAGGCAGATTTCCGTTCTATCCTGCAGAATGGCACGATTAAGAAAGCCTGCAAACTGAACCTGCCGAATAAATTAGATGGCGCCTCTATTACCTGGAAATCCAGCAACACCGCTGTTATTTCCAATAGTGGCACGGTGAAACTGCCGAAAAAAGACACCATAGTGACAATGACGGCTACCTTCACCTATGGCAAGGCCACAGGCAGCAAGAACTTCAAAGTTACAGTGAAGAAGGCAGCCAGCACGGTAGTACAGCCGACAAAGGTTACCTTAAATGTGAAGAAATCATCCATTACCCTGGGCAAGAAGGAGAAAGTTACCTTAAAGGCAACCGTTTCTCCGAGCAAGGCTTCCCAGAAGGTTACATGGAAATCCAGCAAGCCAAAGATCGTACTGGTATCCTCAAAGGGCATCCTTACGGCCAGAGCCACTGGATCGGCCAAGATTACGGCGACTGCTGCAAACGGCAAGAAGGCAACGATTACTGTGAAAGTGAAGAATGCACCGAAAAAGGTGAGTCTGAACGCAACCAAAAAAACACTGAAACGAAACAAGACCTTCCAAATCAAGGCATCCACTACCGGCAGTACGGCAAGCTACCAGTTCAAATATTCTTCCAGCAAGAAATCTGTGGCTACCGTATCCAGCACAGGCAAGGTAAAGGCCAAGAAGAAAGGGAAAGCAACCATTACGGTAAAGGCTTATAATGGGAAGAAAGCAACCCTAAAGATTACGGTAAAATAAAAAGAAGGCGTGGATTAAAGGCGCACAGAATATTTTTCTGAAAGTGCTGCTTCACAAAGGCAGGCATAGCGGTGGCCTCTACGTTCCACTTCGGTTCGTGCTAAACGTATGCCACTGGCACACAGCACCGCTAAGGCTTGCGGAGTAGCGCTATCAGGAAAATAGGCAAGCAAAACACAAGGTTATTTAGCGTAGATTATATTAGGCAGGTATTTCACTTGCACAGATCTTGAGAAACAAAATAAGCCGCAGATACAAAGCATATTAAAAATGCTTATCTGCGGCTTTCTCAATGAAATTAGAATGTTACGTAGATTTCTCGCTTTCGCTACAGGAAATGTAAAAAATTCGCTTAATTTTACAAAATCCTACAGATATTTCTTCAGCACATCTACCTTATCCGTTGCTTCCCATGGCAGGTCAAGGTCGTTTCTCCCAAAATGCCCATAAGCCGCTGTCTGTTTGTAAATTGGCCTCCGCAAATCCAGCATCTTAATAATCCCTGCCGGGCGCAGGTCAAAGTTTTCACGGATGATTTCTACCAACCTCTCATCCGGCAGCTTCCCGGTGCCAAAAGTATCTACCATAACGGAAGTCGGCTGTGCCACGCCAATGGCATAGGACAGCTGGATTTCACATTTATCCGCAAGCCCTGCTGCCACAATGTTCTTTGCCACATAGCGGGCTGCATAGGCTGCGGAACGGTCTACTTTGGTGCAGTCCTTTCCGGAAAAGGCTCCGCCGCCATGACGCGCATAGCCGCCATATGTATCCACAATAATCTTACGCCCAGTCAGGCCGGCATCCCCGTGGGGGCCGCCAATTACGAAACGTCCTGTGGGGTTGATGAAGAACTTCGTCTCCCCATCCACCATTTCCTGAGGCAGCACGGTATCAAAGACATATTTTCGGATGTCTTCATGAATCTGCTCCTGGGTTACCTCCGGGTCATGCTGAGTGGACAGCACCACGGCCTCTAAACGCTTCGGCTCACCCTTCTCGTCATACTCAACGGATACCTGCGTCTTGCCGTCTGGCCTTAGATACTTTAATGTCCCGTCTTTGCGCACTTTGGTCAGCTGCAGCGCCAGCTTATGCGCCAGGGAAATGGGATAGGGCATCAGTTCCTCTGTCTCATTGGTGGCATAGCCGAACATCATGCCCTGATCGCCGGCGCCAATTGCCTCCAGCTCCTCATCAGACATCCTGTTTTCCTTGGCTTCTAAGGCCTTGTCCACACCCATGGCAATATCGGCGGACTGCTGGTCAAGAGCCACCATCACCGCACAGGTATTCCCGTCAAACCCTGTGGCTGCGTCATTGTAACCAATCTCATTTACCGTGTCCCTGACAATCTGCGGGATATCAATCTTGGCTTTGCTGGTCACTTCGCCTGTCACCAGTACAAAGCCTGTGCAGGTAGCCGTCTCACACGCCACTCTGCTCATGGGATCCTGCTCCATCAGTGCATCCAAAATAGCATCTGATACTGCATCGCAGACTTTATCTGGATGCCCTTCTGTTACAGATTCTGATGTAAATAATCTTTTATCCATTTCCGCTTCCTCCTGTAAAATCTGAATTGTTTTAGAGAACTGGGCAGGGAAGTTTTCTCCCTACCCGCCGCGCGGGGTGCATACAGCAAAGCTGTTGATTTCCATACGCACCCCTGTGCATAAAAAAATCCGCTTATACAACATAAGCGGACCTGACTTCTGTAAAGATTATCAAATCCTCTTATTGTTCGATTGCTCGCTCAGGTTGGCACCTTCCGTAGAGGGGTTGCCGTGGCTTCGCAGGTCCTATGTACCTCCACCACTCTGAATAAGAGAGATTCAGACAATATTGAATTTTCAAATCTTCCTGTATTACAATACTACCTTTCCCCTTTGCTGTCAAGCAGAACTTTGCAATATTACATGGAATATTTTTACTCCCCGCGCCGTATCCTTTCCTTGAACAATCTATTGCAATGTGTTACACTATATCGGAATAAAATATGAAAAGGGCTGCAGCCCTGCCTCTGCGCCTTACAGACACGGCTGCTAAAATCAAACTATCAGGAGTACGCTTATGACACATTTTTCACTTGCTTATACCGTTGGCGCGCTGCTTTACTGCCCTGCCAACAACACAACGATTGTAAATTCCATCACCCATGAAAAATTTGGCAAGCATTTTTCCCTGGCATTATGCCTTGAGGATACCATCCAGGATGGCCATGTGGAAGAGGCGGAACAAATCCTCATCCGCTCGCTCCAGGCTATCCACGCCTTCCGCGGGGAACGCCCCTTCTACCTTCCGAAAATTTTTATCCGCGTGCGGACGCCGCAGCAGATTAACGGCTTAATCAGCCGCCTAGGCGATGCCCAGGCGCTGCTTACGGGCTTTACCCTCCCCAAATTTTCCCTGGAAAATGCGGACGCCTACATTGAGGCTATTGAGGCTGCCAACGCCTGTTCTGCCGCCCCCGTCTACATGATGCCTATTTTGGAAAGCCCCACCATGGTCAGCCTGCAAGACCGCTACCGCATCCTATACGGCCTGAAGGAACGGCTGGATCCGGTTTCCGGGCATGTGCTGAACATCCGCGTTGGCGGCAATGACTTGTGCCATGTCTTTGGATTCCGCCGCCACAGTGACGAATCCATTTACAAAATCCGCCCGATTTCTAATATCCTCTCCGATATTGTCACTGTATTCGGCATGGACTATGTGATATCCGGGCCTGTTTGGGAATACTACAGCGGGGAGCATTGGGAACGCGGCCTTGCCAGAGAACTGAAGGACGACAGGCTATGCGGCTTTATCGGCAAGACAGTCATCCATCCCCGCCAGATAGAACTGGTCAACACGGCCTATAAGGTAACCCTAAAGGATTACAATGACGCCAAGGCTATTTTAGACTGGGACAGCTCGTCTGCATCCCTCGTGGCAGGAAGTGTCGTTAAGGAACGCATGAATGAATATAAGACACATTCAAACTGGGCGCTGCGCACCCTTCTGCTGGCAGAGGCTTACGGCTTAAAAGCGTAAGCCCGTGCCATTCACTGTCCCTACTATGGCAGCCGATCTCAGGCTTTAGGCATCTGCCCAGCCTTTGGATGATGCCGCAGGCTTTTTAGGTATCTGCCAGCTTTTGGATGATGCCGCAGGCTTTGTAATGGCGCAGCGGATAGTATTCCACCGCTACGCCCTTCTCCCAGGCTAGCCTTACAATATGTGCCAGCGCAGGATCCCCCTGGCAGCGGCTGTCAATCAGCACCTTCCATGGCACACGGCGCAAAAGCACACGGGTTGTCTCCCCTATCCCAGGCTTCACCAAATTCAAATCCCCTATACCAAATTTCCTGGCAATCTCTTCTACTTCCTCTACCCCTGCCCCAACTTCTGCTGCCACGCTCTCAGAAATGGCTTCCTCTGACGCGTTCTTAGAAATAGATTCTGGCGCAAAGACAAATTCATCCTCAATCGCCCGGATAAAATCATAAGATACATCGGAGTCTTTCAGCTCCCCATAATACACTGCCCCATGGAAATCATCTTCGCCAATAATATCCCCCCGCAGGAACGTTCGGCTCACCAGGCCGGAGACTGTACAGTTCAGGCAAGAGCTGGGGATTAAAATATCTTCATGGGTTCCGCATAAATCTGTCACATTCGCCGGGTCTGCCACGACAGCAATTTCATCGGATACACCAGGATAGGCCGCCAGCTCTTTCTGCAGTTCCTTTAAGATGGCGCCCTTGCCAATCCAGCCATCCACAAAGAGCAGGTTCTGTGGCTGGTAACGGCGCAGCAGGAATTTCATCGCATTATGATCAATGCCCCTCCCACGGATAATCGATATGGAATAATGCGCCGTCTCTATCTGGTATTTCTGCCGGAGATAGCGTTTCAGCAAAATACCAATCGGCGTGCCTGCCCTGGCCAGGGACACCAGAACCATGTCGCTGCCCATTTTCTGAACTACCTTGTCCGCCAATACCCCAATCGCCTGGGCTGTAGGCCTGGCATAATGCGCCAGCGCCTCCAGGTAAGCCTTATGGTAAGCCTCGCTGGGTACATATTCCATTGGCAGCATTTCACAGTAGTGCCTACCCGCCTGGATGAGCCGCTCCCGTTCCTCCGTGGCCTGCGGCCGCACCAGCCCAGTAATATCCTTCAGCAGAAAAATAACATCCTCTTCCCGATAAGAAGTTCTCAATCCTAACACCACCTCACGCAATAAATATTCTTATTTCCACAAGAATCCCCCTATCCTAACGCCACCTCACGTAATAAATATTCTCATTTCCACAGGAACGCAGGGCATTTTCCAGGGAAGCAAGCCCCGGCGGCTGCCTGCGCCCTCCGTCCCCTCCCTTATCCTGCGGTGCGTCCGTAATAATAAAAACCATGTCATAGCGCGCCAAATCATAGAGATACGTCTTGCGTCCCTCGTCATACAGGCTGGCCAGTTCAAACCTCTCATGCAGGGGATAATCCGGCTCTAGGCTGACCGCAATGGGGCTCCGTGTCGTGGCATGGTATTTTACCCTGTGACCAGACAGCTGAATCCCCCGCGCCACAAACAATGGCGGGTACATAAACTCCTCCGTCCCCAGGACAAGGATATCCTTCCCCCCGCCCTGCGGCACATACGGCTGTACCCCTTCCCAGAGCCGCCAGCAGGCATTTTGATAATCCCGGCCCACCACAAGCCGCCTGGCGTCCAAGGCGCCCGGAATGTCTATTTCCTGGATCTGGCTTCTGTCCTTCTGTAGATATTCTGCCCTATGGTAACGCCCATCTCCTGCATATCCCCCTGCAATCTCTGCATAGCGGGAATGATCTGTCTTCACCAGATACAATGTGTCAATCCCCTCTGCCTGGTATCTTTCCTGAGACTCTGTATCCATTCCATTTAAAATAGAAGCCACAGAAAAACGGATCTGCTCTCCATAATGGCTCCTAATCAAACGGACAATATTTAAAATCGTATTACCGGTCGTCACCTCATCCTCCAGAAAGACCACCCGGCTTACCTTGCCGATGATCGGATCCAAATCATCTTTCACCAGCTTCTGTTCCGTCGCATGGCTGTGGGATTCGGAGAAATATAGGTACTCCACGCCTGGAATCTCCTCCCTGGTCGTCTGGATATAATATGCCCCAAGTTCCACAGCAACTGCCGCGCCAATGGCTGTAGCCGTCTCTGCAAAGCCTGCCAGCAGCAGCTGCTGCCCCGGATAGCGCTCTTTTACCTTCTCCCCCAAAGCTCGGAACATCTCCAGCGCCTGATCTGGCTCCACGGGGATGTGCTTTCCCTGCAGCCGGTTGACCACTAGATATGCCCGTTTTGTATTATTCTCCCTCTTTGCAATCGAAACCATCTCTTCCGTGTACATCCTGCACCTCCCCATCTGCAATTGAAGCAATCTCTCCCGTGTACATTTTACACCTTCCCTGTTAGCTATCAAAATCCCTCTTTCTTGCGCTGAATCCGTAATTCCCTTCGTTTCTGCGCAGCCTCCCACTCTGCCCGCTCCCCTTCTGTCTCCAGCACAATTGGCGGCACCGGCCTGGGCGTTCCCTGGGCGTCTACGGCCACCAGCGTAAGATAGGCTCGGTTAATGGGCTTGCGCACCCCCTGGAAATCCTCTACATACGTATCCACCCGCACCTCCATCGAAGTATTCCCTACATATGTCACCCTGGCCGCCAACACAATTAAGTCATTCTGGTAGGCGCCCCGGATAAAGCGAAGATTGTCGACAGAAGCCGTAATAATGTTCCCATTGGAGTGCCTCATGCCAACCAGCCCGGCAATCTCATCAATCCATTCCATCAGCTGCCCGCCAAACAGACGCTCTGCGGCATTTAAATGCTCCGGGCGCACTTGATAGACATGCTCTATCATAGATTCCGCCGCTGTCTTGCCTTTTCTTTGTTCCATTCCAAATCCCTCTTTCCCGGAAATGCTATTGTTACGATTTGCCCTGCCATGCTTATTTTGGCCCTCGCAGGAATAAACTATGTTCCATTTTACCCTGTCTCCCCTGTATTTGCAAGTTTTATTTGATGATCCAAAAAACCGCCTATCCCCATACAAGATAAGCGGTTTCCACCAAAAATATCCCTGCCATCTGCCCGGAAAGGCTTAAATTGCCTCAAATCTCCCATCCCCGCAGTAGGGCGCCAGCTCAATGCGCACAAACCAGCCCTGCTCATGGTCACAAACGGGGCAGTTCTGCGGCGCTTCCTTACCTTCATACACATAGCCGCAGTTTAAGCATATCCACTTCGTCTCCACCTTTGACACGAACAGCTGATTGCTCTCCAAAAGCCTTGCAAATGCCCCAAAACGGTCTCCGTGGAGCTTCTCAATCTCGGCAATCTTATGGAACTTCATCGCTGCCTTGCCAAAGCCTTCCTGCTGAGCCGTATCGCCAAAATGCTGATAGACGTCATCATGCTCTTCATATTCATTATGCTGGGCCATTTTCAGGAGATCCGTCATATTGGGGCTTAAATCCACGGGATATGTCCCGTCAATCTCAATGGTCTCGCCTGCCAGCTCTTTCAGCTGATTGTAAAAAACCTCCGCATGCTCTTTTTCCTGGTCTGCCGTAAAGCGGAAGATTTTCTCAATCACATAAAGACCCTGCTGGTGCGCCTGGCCAGCGGCAAAAGTGTAACGGTTCCTTGCCTGGCTCTCGCCTGCGAAGGCGCGCATCAAATTCTTCATTGTCTCGCTCTGCTTAAAATCAGTTGCCATATTCATTTCCTGCCTTTCTGCTCAAAGATTACTGTGCTTCACAGGCAGTATGCGCAAAAAGCAGAGACTTTATACGTTCCGATGCACGATTCCATTTGCCGAAACCCTATGCAACTTGATACAATTATTCAATCGCCAGCCTACAGGAACCGCGCATCCGCAGGGGACATTCGTACATACCGCTGCTGGAGCCGTTCTCTATGTAAGAAATCGGACATTTCCTACAATCGCCCGGCACAAAATCAGATGGAACCTCAAAATGGAGCACAGCCTTGCGCATCCCCGCTTCTGCCTCTTGGGTATTGATATTTTTCCAGCTCAGCACCTGGCCGCAGCCGCCGCATTGATCCATACCCTTTGATACCATCCGGTTACAGGTAGGGCAGGAATAGCACATTTCATTGATGGAAGCCCTTGTCTCCACTACCTCTGCCGGAAATTGCTTAATCAGCTGAACTCTAATATCATCACTATGCATGATCTTTCCCTCCTAATCCTAGATACCTGCGGCTACCAGAGCCGCCGTTACGCTTTATTATAGCATAATCCACACAAAAATGCACTAGAATCCGCACGAAATACCATTCCCTTTCACGCAGGATAAATTTTTAACCTGCAAAGCGGAGAAATGAGGTGAAGTTGCGGTAATTATTTGTTACTGTTCTGTATCTTAGCATATAGGTTATTCCCTTGGGAATCTATAATTACAATCACAGGGAAGTCCTTTACCTCCAGCCGGAGGATGGCTTCTGCGCCCAAATCCTCATAGCAGACCAGATCAGATTTGTGGATGCATTTCGAGAGCAGGGCGCCTGCCCCCCCAACTGCCGCAAAATATACTGCCCGATTGCGGACAATGGCGTCTATGACCTCCTGGGAGCGTTTTCCTTTCCCGATCATGGCTCTTTGTCCCATATCCAGCAGTTGGGGCGCATATTTATCCATACGGCTGGCCGTGGTGGGGCCTGCCGATCCAATCGGGCGGCCATCCCTTGCCGGGGAAGGACCCATATAATATATGGCAGCATCCTGTATGGGGATGGGAAGCCCCTCCCCGCGTTCCAGAGCCTCCGCCATCCGCTTGTGGGCAGCATCCCTTGCCACATAAATTGTGCCTGAAATATATACATAATCTCCCGCATGGAGGCTTTGGGCAATCTCCTCCGTAATGGGAGTTGTAAGATAGCGATCCATTTGATACAACACCGTCCTTTCCAAACACACTTTATAACTCACGCACCACATGGCGGTTCACATGGCAGCAAATATTAACTGCCACTGGAAGGCCGGCGATGTGGGTAGCGTATGTATTGATATTGACAGCAAAAGCCGTCGTGCTGCCGCCAAGGCCGCCGGGGCCAATGCCCAGGGCATTGATTTTGTCCAGCATCTCCTGCTCCAGTTCCCGGATATGGGGAAGCGCGGAAGGTTCGTTGACAGGCCTGGCCAAAGCTTGTTTGGCAAGCAGCGCACACTTTTCAAAAGTTCCCCCTATACCAACGCCTACAACCATCGGCGGACATGCATTCGGCCCCGCATCTCTGACAGCCGTTAAGATGGCGTCTTTTACGCCTTCTATGCCATCTGCCGGCTTAAGCATGAAAATACGGCTCATATTCTCACTGCCAAAGCCTTTGGGGGCAAGCGTAAGGGTTACCTTATCCCCGCCTGTAATTTGGTAATGGATCACAGCCGGCGTATTATCCCTCGTATTTTCCCGCAGCAGCGGGTCGCCAACCACGGATTTACGCAGGAATCCTTCCGTATACCCCTGGCGCACCCCTTCCTGGATGGCATCCTCCAGAAAGCCGCCCTCGAAATGGACGTCTTGCCCAATTTCAGCAAAAACAACTGCCATCCCCGTATCCTGGCAGATGGGAATCATTTCTTCACCGGCAATTTTAAGGTTTTCCTGAAGCTGGCCTAAAATTTTCTTCCCCAATGGCGCCTGTTCTGCCCTGGCTGCATCGTCCAGCGCCGCTTTCATGTCGCCGGACAAGTAATAATTCGCTTCTATGCACATTTCCCTAATATTTCTTGTGACTTCTTCTACCGCAATTGTACGGATCATAACGCCTCCTTCCCGATGTATTGCCCCGATGATTTCACTGCCGGGGTAATATGTGCCAAAACACCAACGAAAACTCTTTTTCCTAATTATATTATTCATACGTATGATTTGCAATCTTTTTCTGAAAATCCAGCGCCGCCTTCCTGGCATGGTATTTTGAAAAATGGAAACCCCGGACACCCATGTCCTCCGTGGCGTCCAATACCTGCTGGCATTTCCATTCCAGCCGGCATCTGCGGCAGCCAGCATAATATACCTTTTTCTGTGCTTTATCCTCTGATTTGTAATAATCCCCATAGAAATTCCCCGCATCGCCAGAACCGCTCCCCTCCTCCGTCCTGTACTCCTGCAGCCAAGCGCCGCGTTCGTGGTTTTCATGCGGGAGGCGGCATTGGCACAGGGCAGGAACCGCATCCATGGACAGCCCCGTCAGATAGACGGTATCCTGGTAGCTGATGCCGTCCCCCAATTGTGCAATATTATAGGAAGCAACCAGCGCGTCTACCCGCCCAAAGGAAAATACCAGGTAAAACACGGTAACCACCGCCATACAGTAGCCAAACAGCTGGAAACTTTCCTCCCGGATCTCTAAGACCACCCCTGCCATCAGCACGGCCAGCATTGCCAGAAACCATAGCACCAGCACCCGCAGGAAACTCAGATGGTAGGTGGAGATATAGAGCAGCATCCGGTATGCACTGGACGCAATCATAATATAAGTGCAGCCTGAAAATACCAGCAGCAGGATTCTCAGAAGCCTGTGCCTTTGGAAAACCGCAAGGCAGAAGAGTACCAGCGCCAGATTGCAGATACATACAAACAGCAGCTGGAAAAATCCCTGGCGGGCATATTCCGCATACGTATACCCTTCTGGCAGCAAGCGACCGCCAGTAAACAGGAACAGCACCTGGATTCCGCAAAATAACAGATATACCACCGTAACCATAGACAGAAACGTAACCGCAATCATGGGGTTTCTCCTGCGGCTCTTCTGTTTCCATTCCGGCATGTTGCGCAGGCACAAAGCGGACAGGAAACAATAGCTCCCAAAAAAGCCCGCCAGCAGCAAGCCCGCCGCAAGAAATAAATTAGACGAGAACAAGGCCTGCCGCAGGAAATAATGGAACGCGCTCCCTATGGCCTTAGAAAAAATCTGGTCTGCGCTGCTCAAAAGTTCCACCAGAACCAGCACCATAGGCAGCCCAATCAGGATCCCCAGCAAAATATATTTCGCATTGCCGGATTTCTTCCTATCCCCGCCAAACCCCCGCCTCTGCTTCAGAGAATATCCCACACGGAGAAATGGGCTGGCCAATTCCGGAATCATCGAAAGGTACAGAAACAGGATATTGCAGATATACTGCCCCAATTCCCAGCGCCCGCTGTCATAAAACTGCCGCAGCATAAATACCGTAACCAGCAGAAAAATCCCTACCATATTAAAAAATACCACAAACTCATTCACCGTACACGCCGTGCTGATTCCCAGCAGCAGAACGGCCGCCAAATAAAACCAGTTGGACGTTTTCCACGGAATCTCATTCTTCTTCAGGAATAATCCACAGACAGCCAGCGTAACCGCCGTAATCAGTGGAAAAGTAATCCCCAGAAAATTCCGATAAAAAGCAACCGCGAAGCAGACGCCATACGCCAATGAGAGCCCCAGAAAAAAGAAGGTATTCCTTCCCGCCATAGCATGCGCCACCTCTTGCTCCATGGCCTGCGCCCTCTCTTCTCCAATGGCTTGCACTCTCTCTTTCCCTGCCTCATTCTTTGTCTGCGCCTGATTCTCCATCCTCATCCCTCCATTCTAAGATATCCCCCGGCTGGCATCCCAGTGCCCGGCAGATTTTGTCCAAAGTATCCACCTTAATGGCCTTTGCCCTGCCATTTTTTAAAATAGATATATTCGCCATTGTAATGCCCACCCGTTCCGAGAGTTCCGTAACGCTCATTTTCCGCTTTGCAAGCATCACATCTATATTAATAATAATTGCCATCTTTCCCTCCTTCTGTAACTTTTGCATGCCCATGCTTTTCCCCCTGCTTCCCTTGCCGGCTTACTATTATCTCTACGTTTCTTACCTAATTATATTTTTCTCCCCGCACTTCCCTTGCCGGCCTTTGCTTCCTATATCGTCAGCTTATTCTCCTCCTGTATATCGGCGGCCTTCTGCACCAAATGGGAAAGCGCTGCGGCGGCAACTGCCACTGCCACCCCTGCAAATTCTATGAATAAGGACACCAAAAAGATCCCCGGATGGTTCATCCCCAATAACAGTAGCGCCAGGTTTGCCACAAAGAAATAGCCGCTATCAAACACAGCCAATACAGCAATATGCTTTAAAAACCGTGCATTCTTTGCCGAAAAAGAGTTGTCCCTGCCAATCTCCGCCGCAATCCCCCAGGCATAGCAAAATGCCAGGCAGCACGGGACTGCCGTTACCCAGATTGCCCCTAGCCAAGGCCAATAACAATAGGAAAATTCCGGAAAGGCCTCCATAAGACTCTTCCCAAAATAGGGAACCAGCCAGAAATAAATAATCCCCCCACAAAACCCGACTCCCACAAGGATACCTTTTAACCACCTGCTTAAACTAATCTGTGTCATCCTCTTGCCTCCTTTTTGATTCGATAGCATTAGCATACCTTACTTTTTAATATTTGTCAATATATTTTTATTGAGATACAATAAATTTTTGCTGTATTTTTATTTTTTCATATATTTTTTTCCAATTCTTCAAAAAATACTTGCCAAAACCTTCAAATTATGTTATCATCTTATTTGTTGCCACACCTGGCAGGACAGTTCATATCAGGCTCCTTGGTCAAGCGGTTAAGACATCGCCCTTTCACGGCGGTAACACGGGTTCGATTCCCGTAGGAGTCATCAAAAAAATACTTGACGGATGCTCTTGCATTTGTTATAATATTTTTTGTTAAGGCGCAGTAGCCAAGTGGTAAGGCGTGGGTCTGCAACACCCTGATGCACCGGTTCAAATCCGGTCTGCGCCTCGAAACCCCTCAGAAATCAAAGATTTCTGAGGGGTCTTTTACGTTGCCATATAATGGTTTGCTCTTTTCTCCAGCTCGTCTGCCAGCGGCTCCAGCAAAACTTTTTTGCAGTATTTCCTCCACAGCGCCCGCCCCAAAAGATAATCGCAGACCTGCGGGTTTTTCGGCAGCAGCGGGCCATGCAGGTATGTGCCAATCAGATTCTTGTATACAATTCCTTCCTGCCCGGATTTCCCTGTGTTGCCATACCCGCGGACAACCTTTCCCAAAGCCGTATGTTTTCCAATATAGGTACGCCCGCCATGGTTCTCAAAGCCAACGATGGGTTCCTCAAAAAACGGGCTGTCCAGCACAACATTGCCCTTTAGGCGCTCGGGCTTCCATTCTGTATGGATGTCCAGGATCCCCAGCCCTTCGATGGCGGTATGCTCTGTGCGGTAATAATTTCCCAACAGCTGATACCCGCCGCAGATCGCCAGCACAACGCCCCCGCCTTCCACATATCTGCGGAAGCCGTATTTCACCCGTTTCAGATACTGGCAAGCCAGCTCCTGCTCCCTATCCGAACCGCCGCCCAGCAAGATAAGGTCAAGTCTGGAAAAATCAATGCTATCCCCCGCGCAGATTACCTCCACTTCCGGCTCAATCCCTCTCCATGCAAGCCGTTTCTGGAAACACCGAATATTGCCCCTGTCCCCATAGAGATTCAGTAAATCGGGATAGATATGGCCAATGGTCAGCTTCACAGTATCCCCCTCCTTTCTGCCTTGCCAGCCGGCTGCGCCGTCCCTTTCCCTGTCAGCCAGGGCTTGAAAACTTGGCGTTTTATGCCAATTGTGCGCGGACGCCTGTCCGCTTCTGCCGCATCCTCCATCTTGTGCAGCATTCGGTTTGCATGGCACAGGCCGGAATAATTTACAACCAAATATACATTGCCTGTCCCATTTTGGGTGATTCCCCGCAGATAGCCAGCCATATCCTTTACCAGCCTGCAGGGAATGTCGTCATATTTCAGGCGCAGCGCCATGTCCAGGCTCCGTGTCCCTGCCACGCCGATGGTCCTTGCATCTGCATCCCTAAGATATTGGAAATCCACATCCCACAGCCAGGAAATATCCCTCCCATCCTGCGCGGCGTCATTAATCTGTACTATAATATCCTTGGGTCCGGCATCCTTACGGATGATAGAAATCTTCTGCTGGAATCCAACCGGGTTTTTGGCCAGATGGAGGCAAACGCGGGCGCCATTGATATGGAATATCTCCTCACGGTTGTTCTCATAACGGAAGGATTCCACAGCTCTCCCAAACTTGCCCACAGGCGCACCCAGCGCCTGCAGGGACGCATAAGCGGACAGGGTGTTGTACACATTATAGGGCGCTTTTGCCCGTGAATGGATCTGCTGGCCGCCAATCTCAAACGCATAGCCTTGCTTTTCAAAGGCAATATTCTCTGCCGTATAGTCTGGCTGGGGGCGCCTCCATCCACAATAAGGACATTCGTAAATCCCCAGCTGCCCATAATGGAAAAACGCATACGCCAGCTTTTTCCCACAGGAAGGGCAGAAAATACTTTCCCGCACCTCCGGGCTGGAGATACTGTCAAAAATCTGTTGGCTGATCCCATATGTCACAACAGGCCGCCCACAGCCGGACGCCAAGCTGTAAGAGAGGATATCGTCACAGTTCGAAACGACTTTGGCTCCCGGAACCCCAGCGACTGCCGCCCGGATGCGGTCACGCACAATGTCAATCTCCCCAAAGCGATCCATCTGATCCCGAAAGAGGTTCGTCAGAAGGACAACATCCGGCTTTAGCTTAGGCAGGATTTCTGCAGATGCAAATTCATCCACTTCAATGCAGGCATAATCCACATCCAGCCGTCCCCAGCGGCCTGCTGCCAGGACAAAGGCAGATATCACGCCATTGAGCATATTCGCCCCCGTCCGATTAATCAGCGCCTTCTTCCCTTCTGTGCGCAGCGCATGGCAGATGATGCTGTTCGTGGTAGTCTTCCCATTGGTGCCCATGGCCACAATAATCTTCTCCCGCACCATTTCCGCCATTTCCTGCAAAATATCCGGGTCAATCAGCTGCGCCACATACCCTGGCAAAACGCTGCCCCTGCGGCTGCTGCATTTTCTGATTATCATACCTACGCTTTTTGCGCAGAAAATGGCAATACGCCTTCGCAATCCCAACATATAGAAGGCCTCCTTTCCAGTATTATCTGCTCCTCAGTATAACAGGCATATCTCTAAACTGCCTCTAACCAACGCAAATATTTATTAAGATATTATGGATTTCCTGTAATTACCATATTAACATAAAGCATCAAGACAGTTTTCTTATTTTCTTGTCGAAATCCTTATTAATTCTTTAATAATTGTGTTTGTTTCTTTAAGAGGCCAATATCCGTCAGCCATCTTTATTATTTACAAGTTTCTTCTGCTCATGTATTGACATATGCAGCAAACTAATTTGAAAAAGTTAACGGTCGAGAGCGGAAAATTGATGAAAAACAATGTTAAGAAATCCCTGGCCGGCTCTTCACTCAATAGTATCCAACTAACCCAAGCGGCCAAAAATAAAAAGGCATCCTATAAGAAAATATTTGCGGCTTCCAATAGCGGAAGGAAAATGACAATCCGATAAGATATCCCTATTGTCCTTCCTCTTTGGGCTTGCAAAACTATAGGCACAAAGAAAATTTACCGCTTACCGATATGCGGCATAGAAATAATCAGGCTGTCAGTAAAGTCCTTCGCCTTGCGGCGAAGGACTTTACCGTTTTGCATTTTTAATGGATTGCTTTCACGGGACAGGCTTTCTTGCACTCTCCGCAGCGGATGCATTCCGGGTGGTTCGCATTCTGCACGGGATCTACCTGCATCTGGCAGGCCTTTGCACAGGCGCCACAGGAAATGCAGGCTTCCTTATCTACCCGATAACGAAACACAGAAATCGGATTAAATACGGAATAAACCGCACCCAACGGGCATATGTATTTGCAAAATGGGCGGTAAACCAGGATAGATAAAATAACCGTGGCTGCCAGCAATAGGTTCTTCCAGGCATAGAGCCAGCCAATGGCGCCCCGCATGGAGCGGTTCAGCAGTACCAGCGGGATTCCTCCTTCCAAAGTGCCGGCCGGGCAGAGCAGCTTGCAGAAATATGGCGCCCCCTGGCCAATGACATCCACCAGGAACATGGGCAGAAGTATCACAAATACCAATAATATCAGGTATTTCAGTTTGCGCAGCAGCTTGTCCCCAGGAACCGCCCGGACTTTCCTGGGAAATGGAATTTTGTGGAGAAGCTCCTGGATAAGCCCAAAAGGGCAGAGCCAACCACAGGCAAAACGCCCCATCAACGCGCCAAGAAACACCAAAAAACCTGCCACATAAAATGCAAATTTAAAATTCCAGCTGCCAATCACTGCCTGCATTGCCCCAATCGGGCAGGAGCCTAAGGCGCCCGGGCAGGAATAACAGTTTAAGCCGGGGACACAGAGGTTTTTCAGCTTCCCCCGGTAGATCTTTCCCTGGGCGAAGCCAATCAAGTAGCTATTGGTCAAAAGCGCCCAGAGCGCCTGCATCCCATGGCGTTTCCATCCATTTATATGTTTTTTCTTATCCAATTCCAATACACTCCATACAAATATTTATTGCCTTCTGCAGAACGATCGGCATCTCGCCCCGATAGATTCCAAATGCCATAAACAGCGCCCCAAGGGCTGCCAGCCCAATCCCTGGCCAAGGCCGACTCACCTGTCGGCCCGCATCCTTCGGGCGGATAGCCGCTTGTACATTACTTCCCTGGCCTGGCACACTTCCTCTGCGGCCTGCACTCTTCGGGCGGCTCATTGCGCTGCCCCTTCCAGTTCTGCTTCTACGATAGATTTCCATTCTTCCAAAGAACGGGCGCCAGAATAAGTTTCGCCCACAATATTCCCCTGCTTGTCCACAAAAAATGTTTCTGGAACAGCGCTTACCCCAGACAGCCTGCCGTTTAGCCCTTCCGCATCTGGAATGAGGAACGGATAGGATGCGCCCGTGCGTTCTGCCAGCAGCTTCGCTGTCTCTACCGCAGCAGAATCCACATTTCCCGTTTCGTCAATGCCATCCAGGACAATGCCCACCACATTCACGCCCTGATCCTCCATTTCATCCCGCAGCTTCTGCAAATCAGGAATTTCACCAATACAAGGCGGACACCAGGTAGCAAAGATATTAACCAATGTCAAGTCATAATCCGCAAACATCTCCTGGGTATAATCCTCGCCATTAATGTCCTGCAAAGAAAATTCTCCCAACGCCCCTGATGCCCCCTGGCCACTCTCGCCCTCACCTGCCTGCGTTCCTTCAGACGCCTCCCCGCCAGATTGGACTTGCGTTCCAGCGGACGCCTCGCCATCCGGCATTGTACTTTCTGCCACACCCGTATCCGAAGGGGCATTTCCCTTTTCCCCACATCCATTAAGGATAGCCAGGCTGCATATACCAGACAAAAACAAAATGCGTAAATAATTCTTCCTTCTCATATACAGCGTTCTCCTTTCTTATTTCACTTTTTATGATTCTACATCGAAATGCTGTTTTAAAACCTCCAGACGTTCCTGATTTATAATATAGATCCCTCTCCAATCCCGTACATGCATTAAAAATTGGACATACCACTTTATTTTGTTTTCATTCTGGAGAATGCTAATAGTATACTCTAAAAAGCCGCTTCTTTCAACATATTTTTACCGCCGAAATACAGCGGCTCTACTCCTTGTTCCGATTCACGCCCCAAGAATACGCCAAACTGCACATTTTCACCAATTCCGTTTTTTCCTCCGCCGTTGTTTGCTTAAAATCCAAAATTTCCTGCCCGCCGCCACCTCCAGCCTTTCATTTATTTTCCCAGACGATCCACAGCGTCCCGTACTATAGCCACCTGCTCAAATGCACTGCTGTTGCGCATAATTGCGCATTCATTTATCATTATTTTTCTCCCGCCCACAACCCCTTTAGTAAAAATAGCTAATTTTCCTCTGTAAAAATTGTAAATTCTGTCAATTGAACAAGCTTATCATCTGTGTATAATAATAGATAGATACAATAAGTTGCGCTATTTTCCAAGTCCCGAGCATTATTGCGCAATTTGCGCTTTCATATAAGCCACAAAACAGAGCAAGGGACAGCCCTTACCGCATTCCATTCCACAAAAACATGTTTTCCGGACAGAAGGCAATTAAAGGCAAAAACCTTACATAGCGCAGCACCAAACCCCATCAAAAAAGAGGAGGAAACGATATGAAGCGATGGAAAAAGACACTTTGCACCGTCCTGAGCATCTGCCTGGTATTTTCCCTGTTTACAGGAACCGGCTTTGCCAGCGAGGCAGCAGAAACACACGGGGCGCTGCGAAACGGCGCGCTGTCAGAAGACACAGATGGATGGGACGTCTCCGGCGGACTCCCTCTTACTACCGATGACAACGCCGAAGCCGGCTACAAAATCGCGGACGGGGAAAATGGCGCCAGGCACCTGAGCATCTGGAATAAATCTACGGAAAGTAAGACATTTTCCATGACCCAGACCATTGCCAACCTGGCCGCAGGCTCTTACACCGCCCGGTTAGAATCGGTAGGGAACTCCCTGACCAAGCACAACCTGATCCTCAAGGCGCATAACGACACCACCAACCAGGAAGTAGCCGTAAACATCAACACTCAGGAATGGAATGTCTATGTATCCTCTGCCACGGCAGCCCTGGAAGTATCGGAAGGGGATACCGTCACCATCAGCATCAGCGGACCGCTGGAGGCAAAGGCAGCCGACGCAAATGAGGGGGAATGGTACGGCATCCGCAATGTCGAATTTGAGGCGGCTGCCTCCGTACAGGCTCCCATTAATGTCAAAAAGGTGCCTGGCCTTTCTGAGGACTTCATCCATGGCGTGGACGTGTCCACTTACCTGAGCGAAATCCAAAGCGGCGTAACATACAAGGATGAAAACGGCACAGAAAAAAATATGTTTGAAATCTTCCGCGACGCCGGGGTCAATTATGTAAGGCTTCGTGTCTGGAATTGCCCCTTCCGTACCGATAAAAACGGCAAAATCCTCTATGTGGATGACGAGGGCAAAGAATACAACGAAGATCAGGTCAGCGCCACCCAGCATGCAGACGGATATTATGAATATGCCCTAAAAGACAGCGGCAAGACCGTCTACCGCGAAGGCTATGGGGCAGGGAACTGCGATATTGACGCCGCTGTTGCCACTGGCAAAATTGCAACCAGATATGGCATGAAGGTGCTGATTGACTTCCATTATTCTGATTTCTGGGCTGACCCGGCAAAGATGAAATGCCCCAAGGCATGGGAAGGCATGGACATCACCCAGAAAGCCGCCGCCCTTTCTGCCTACACCACAGAATCCTTACAGAAACTGAAGGCTGCCGGCGTTGATGTGGGCATGGTACAAATTGGAAATGAGATTAACGGTGGCATGGCTGGGGAAAAAGACTGGTCAAATGTCACCAAACTCTTGGATGCAGGGAGCAAGGCCGTACGTGCCGTGGACAAGGATATTTTAATCGCTGTCCACTACGCCGACCCCCACAGAGAGAATTTCCAAACGGGGCGAGCCAAAGCCCTGCATGACGCTAACATTGATTATGATGTCTTTGCAACCTCCTTCTATTCCTTCTGGCATGGAAGCCCGGAGAACCTCACCAATGTATTGAAGACCATTGCTGAGACTTACCATAAGAAAGTAATGGTAGCCGAAGTTTCCTACTGCACGACCCTGGAGGATGGGGACGGCGCAGCAAATGTGGTCAATGCAAGCACCTCACCCCTGAATTATTCTATCGATCCCTTAGGCGAAGGCCTAGCTGCTGCTGTCCGCGATTCGATTGCCGCTGTATCAGCTGTCGGGGAAGCTGGAATCGGCACCTTCTACTGGGAACCGGCATGGGTTCCAGTCGGAAACTACGCAGGGGCAGAAGAAAGCCAGAAAGCAGCCATTTTAGCGTCCAATATTGACAACTGGGAAAAATATGGCTCTGGCTGGGCGTCGATGTGGTCAGGCCCGGAAGGAGGCGGCTATGACCCCGGCGTAAGCGAAGACCGCTCCACGCATGGATCCCAATGGGACAACCAGGCTATGTTTGACTTCAACGGCAAGGCCCTGCCTGCCATTAATGTATACAAATGGGTCTACACGGGCGCAGAAGGCCCCGTCCAGGTATCCTCTGTTGACACTGCCGCTTACACGATGAATTACAAAGACACGCCGCAGCTCCCTGGCACAGTAAATGTCCATCTGAATGATGGCAATGTTGTCGAAAACGTAGCTGTAACCTGGGATGCTGCCCAATTAGAAGCCTTGAAGACTGCTGATTTCGGAGAATACACCATTGATGGCTCCCTGGCACAGTTCCAGTACAGTTCCAAAGGGGAAACCATCACCGTAGCCGCAGGCCAGCAGAAGACAACCTGTGCCGTGACCGTCACTGGGACAAACTACCTGACGAACGGAAGTTTTGAAGAAGGGGAAACCGGATGGACAGCGGCCGGCGGGGTAAACCTCAAAACAGACGGCTCCGGCGGCAACGCCAAAGACGGAAATAACTATTATGACGCATGGGCGGAGAGCGAGCTGGACTTTACCCTGGAACAGAACATTACTACACCGCTGCCAAGCGGAAAATACACCTTATTCGGGCATTACCAGGGAACCAATGTATCCAGCGTATCTGCAGATTCCGGATTAACCGCAACCGTCACTTATCGGAATGGGGAGAGCAGAACCTACCGCGGCGAAATACAAATCCCCAACACCTGGAAAGTATTCCACCAGGCCAAAGCTGCCGATATCCTCATCAACCAGAACGTAACCAGCATAAAGGTGACAAGCCGTGTTGCCTGCAGCGGCTCCGGCCCCTGGGTAGTCGTAGACGACATCAACCTGATGCAGGCCGACCCCCTGACGGAGGAGGAAGAAGCAATCGGCGCCGCTATACCTGATAAGAAAACTTACACTGTAACTTTCAAGGATGGCAATAAAGTCTTGAAAACAGAAACCGTAGAAGAAGGGTCTGCAGCAACCGCCCCGGCTGCGCCCACAAAAGCAGGCTATACCTTCGATGGCTGGGACACCGCCTTTGACCGGGTTTCCTCTAACTTAACCGTAAATGCAAAATGGAAGAAGATACAAACGCCACAGCCCAAGAAATATAAGGTTACCTTCCATGTAAATGGCGGAAAAGCGCTCAAAACCAAGACCAAAACCGTTACGGCCGGCAAGACATACGGCACACTGCCAAATGCCAAACGCACTGGCTATACCTTCAACGGATGGTATACCGCAAAATCCGGCGGCAAGAAAATTACCAAATCCTCGAAGGTAAATATTTCCAAGAACACCACACTGTATGCACATTGGAAAAAAGTCGCCCGGCCAGGCAATGTCAAGAAACCATCCGTCAAAAATACAAAGAAGAACACGCTTAAAATCACGTTCCAGAAAACCAAAGGCGCAGAAGGCTATGAGATCCGCTATGCATCCAAATCCAATATGAAAGGCTCGAAGAAAGTAACCGCCAAGAAGAACACATGCACAGTTTCCAATAAGAAGCTGAAAAAAGGCAGCACCTATTACATCCAGGTACGCGCCTTCAAGAAGGACTCCACAGGCAAGAAGATTTACAGCAAATCCTACAGCCCCAAGACTAAGGTTAAATTAACAAAATAAGCCTTATAGCCCCATGGGCAGAGTTGCATTGACAAAATAAAAAACTGGCTGTTATTCCATACCTCATAGGAATAGCAGCCGGTTTTTTTATTTTATTTCTTATTGTGTTTTCCTTTGCTTTTCTTATTGTTTTTTAGGTGAGCATTCTTATCCATTCTAATTTATCGCTTGTAAATCTTACATCTATAATTTCAAATTATTACAATTGCTATAATCCGATACAATTTGAATCGCAATTTCTTTTGCCAGCGGACTAGATACCTCCATGCCGTCTGTTCTTCCAAGACGTACGCAAAAATATAAGTTCCCCTCTGTGGTTTCTGCGAATCCGGTAAACCATGCGTCAACAACAATTCCATTGACCTTGCCCATCCCTGTTTTCCCATAGACAGAAATATCTGTCCGCTCCTGCTCCGTTACCAACATAACCTGTTTCAATTCATTTTGTGTTTCTTCTGAATATTCCGAATTTTCACCAAAGATGCATTCCATTACCTCCACCTGTTCTTTAGGTGAAATCAATAAAGACGATTCAATCCAAAAGCCTGTTAAAGCCCGATTATTATTGTTTGTATTCAACCGCCCCTCCCAATCGGAAATATCACAATTGCCATACTGAAGCTTTTCCAATTCTTCCTGCATCCTGTCTTTCCCAATATCATCTATAAGCTGTCTGTAATACCACACGCAGGAGGTTCGGAATGCTTCACTAAAATCAATATCCCTGTTCCAATCCTCATTCCAGAATACTTCTCCGCTCCATATCCGGACAGAATCCTCCGGCTCAAGGATACCGTATTCCAGCGCAGTCAGGGAAGATATAATCTTAAAAGTGGAGCAAGGCGACCGTCTGTCCACTGCAAGCTCGTCATTATATATTTTATATCTCCTGTTAGAAGCATCATATATCACCGCTGTTCCGTTCAGTCCGTTAAAATACTCTGACCAGTCTGCGTTGTCAATCTCTGGCTCCACTGCCATGTCTTCCGTATCACCTTCTATATCTTTAGTATTTTCCTGTAAGGAGGGATTACCGGATTCCATTTCCTTGCTGCTCTTTTTTTCGTCTTCCATTACTTCTTTAACATCTTCCACTACATCTCCCACTACAATCCTTTCTTCTGTATTGTATTCTTCAGAACATCCCGTTAGAAGAATTGCACATGCGAATATCCAATATCTAAATTTATAAAGAATTGTTCCTTTTTTCATACTTTTTCCCCCTTAAATATAGCAAAGTCCTGTAAACACTGATGTTTACAGGACTTTTCAAACTCCCCGAGTTGGGCTCGAACCAACAACCCCGCGGTTAACAGCCGCGTGCTCTACCATTGAGCTATCGAGGACCATCTTCCCCATATACCCTCAAAAACCCATACAGAGACTGGCACACGCCACACCCACACCACGCATACTCCGACCTTCCCTGGTCAAGCCCTCGACCGATTAGCTGCAGTCAGCTCCGTGCATTGCTGCACTTCCACCCCTGCCCTACCTACCTCGTCGTCTCCAAGGGGTCTTACTCCTTAAAGGATGGGAGATCCCATCTTGGGGGGGGCTTCGCGCTTAGATGCCTTCAGC
>CAJTNT010000030.1 GCA_910577785.1 uncultured Lachnospiraceae bacterium
GCACATTCCAGCGTCCACGAAATTGTCTTTGACGGAAAAAGGTTTTGACGATCTCAAAAACGATCTGGATATGAAACGTTTGAGGATTCACTCAAACGCAACCATGGAGGGACGTATATTTATCCAGTTTATTGCGCTTATCCTGACTACCTATCTGAAAAATGTTATGGAAGAACACGGATGGACACGCAATCATAACCTTCAAGAAATCTTTAGTGAAATGAAATCTCTAAAACAAGTATCCATTGAAGGTAAACGTAAAAAGCTTGTAACAACACCGACCAAACGTCAACGGGAGATTATTGAGTTATACCAGGTCACCGTATGACCTGTGTATAATTCAACGGGATTTTAGGTTTTATTATAATACAAAACTTTCAAAAAGAAAATATGTTTTTCTTTATAAATTTTTTTAGATTTTACTTGACAAAAGCAGAAATGGCGGCGCTGACGTGGGATGATGTGAATTTCAAAGAAAATACCATAACCATCAATAAAACGGTAAATCGGTACAGAAAAGCAGATTACGGCTTCACTATGGCGGTAGCTTCTCCCAAAAGTAAAACCTCTATCCGCAGCGTTGCAATGAATAGCGTAGTGAGAAAAACGCTCCTGAAGCTGAAAATGCAGAGTGTTCCCCCTGCCGCAAAATTGCCTTATGTGGATGATTCCGGGAACTGATAAAAAGGATTGTGGAGCGGCACAACAAGGATGCAGAAGAAAACCATACAGAAAAGATTGAGAATTTTTGTCCGCACATGGTTCGGCATACTTACACAAGCCTTGCTTACTCTGCCGGGGCTGATGTGAAGATTGTGAGCCAGAACCTCGGACACGCTTCTACATCCGTGACACTGGACACATATACGCATCTGACAGAGGATAAAAAGAAAGAGCAGGAAGCAGTGGCGCAGACGGTCAGAATATCATAATTGCTGTGACAATTCTGTGACAAATTCGAGAAGAAAGACGGAAAAAGATAGACCATGATAAAAGTACCCTATCTGGCAGCAGTATTGATATAAACAAGGATAACACAAGATGAAACAACACGAACAAAAGTTCGTAAAGAAAAAACACTTGACACCCTTATTTTTTTATAGTATGATACCAAAGGTGATTGGACATGGAGAGAAAAGTGCTACAGACATATCTCTATGATTTTTATGGGGAACTGCTGACAGAACACCAGAGGAACGTCTATGAGGATTTTGTGCTGAATGATTTTTCCTTAAGCGAGATTGCCGAGGAAGCCGGCATCAGCCGCCAGGGCGTCCACGATTTGGTGAAGCGCTGCGACAGGATTTTAGAAGGCTATGAGGAGAAGCTCCATCTTCTGGAACGCTTCCTGAAAATGAAGCAACAGATTACCAGGATCCGCACCTTGGCGCAGGGCAGGCAGGATCGGGCAGATGCAGACGGGGCAGTGATGGCGGAGATTGCGGCTATTTCTGAGGAAGTGCTGAGAGAACTGTAGGGGCTGTTAGGGATTTTATTGAGAGAACGGTAGGTACTGTTTGGAAGTTTGTTGAGAGGTTTGCAGGAATTGTCCAGCGGATTCATACAGCGCCTTTGCAGGGCAGTGATGGGCAGCAGGCTCAAGATTGGAGGAAAGTATGGCATTTGACAGCTTATCCGAAAAATTACAGAATGTATTCAAGTCTTTGCGGAGCAAGGGCCTGCTGACGGAAGCGGATGTGAAGACGGCGCTGAAGGAAGTGAAGCTGGCCTTGCTGGAAGCGGATGTTAACTTTAAGGTAGTCAAGCAGTTCGTGAAGTCTGTGCAGGAACGGGCAGTCGGCCAGGATGTGATGAACGGCCTGAACCCGGGGCAGATGGTAATCAAGATTGTAAATGAAGAGCTGGTTTCCCTGATGGGTTCTGAGACGACGGAGCTTGCATTGCGGCCAGGCAGTGAGATTACGGTGATTATGATGGCAGGCCTGCAGGGCGCGGGCAAGACCACCACGACAGCCAAGATTGCCGGCAAGCTGAAGCAGAAGGGCAAGAAGCCCTTGCTGGCAGCCTGTGACGTCTACCGTCCGGCGGCCATCCAGCAGCTTCAGATTAACGGCGAGAAGCAGGGCGTGGAAGTCTTTTCCATCGGGGACAGCCACAAGCCGGTGAATATTGCCAGGGCGGCGGTTGAGCATGCCAAGGCAAATGGGTTCCAGGTAGTAATTTTGGATACGGCCGGGCGGCTCCATGTGGATGAGGATATGATGCACGAGCTGCAGGAAATCAAAGAGCAGGTGGAAGTACACCAGACGATTTTGGTGGTGGATGCCATGACGGGGCAGGATGCAGTCAATGTGGCTTCCTCCTTCCAGGAACAGATTGGGATTGACGGCGTGGTGCTGACGAAGATGGACGGCGACACCAGGGGCGGGGCGGCATTGTCCATCCGCTCAGTGACAGGCAAGCCCATCCTCTATGTGGGCATGGGTGAGAAGCTTTCTGATTTGGAGCAGTTTTATCCGGACCGCATGGCGAACCGGATTCTGGGCATGGGCGATGTGCTGACTTTGATTGAGAAGGCGCAGGAGACGATTGACGAAGAGAAGGCCAAGGAGCTGGAGCAGAAGATGCGCAAGGCGGAGTTTGGCTTTGACGATTATTTGGAGTCCATGAACCAGATGAAGAAGCTGGGCGGCATTGCCAGCATGCTGCAGATGATGCCGGGCTTTGACAGCGGCCAGATCGCCGAGATAGAGAATGCCATGGATGAGAAGAAGATGGCGAGGATTGAAGGGATTATTTATTCCATGACCCCCAAGGAGCGGTCAAACCCTTCGATTTTAAACCCCAGCCGGAAGCGCAGGATTGCTAAGGGCGCCGGGGTGGATATCAGCGAGGTCAACCGCCTGGTCAAGCAGTTTGAGCAGTCTCGGAAGATGATGAAGCAGATCCCAGGCCTGATGGGCGGCGGCAAGGGCAAGCGGCGCGGGAAGATGAAACTGCCGTTTGGCTTAGGGTAGCTGCATTTGGCTTAGGGCTGGCAGATTTTAGTAGATGGTAACAGTACAAGCCGAAGGAACGTTTCACGGGTTATTTCCGGGGCTTCCTAGGGGCGGAGTTCTGATTACACATAAAAGAAAAATAAAACTAGGAGGTGAAAAGCAATGGTAAAGATCAGGTTAAAGAGAATGGGGCAGAAGAAAGCACCTTTCTATAGAATCGTGGTAGCGGATGCCAGGTCCCCAAGGGATGGAAGGTTCATTGAGGAAATCGGGACTTATGACCCAACCAAGAATCCCAGCGAATTTCATGTAAATGAAGAAGCTGCAAAGAAATGGCTGGCAAACGGTGCGCAGCCTACAGAAGTGGTAGGGAAGATTTTCAAGTTGGCTGGCATTGAGAAATAGCCTTTATGAGGTGATGGAATGAAAGAATTAGTGGAGGTAATTGCGAAGGCTCTTGTGGATTGCCCGGAAGAGGTTGCAGTTACAGAGACTGAAAATGAGAAATCCATTGTGCTGGAGCTGCGTGTTGCCCAGTCCGATATGGGCAAGGTAATCGGCAAGCAGGGGCGCATTGCCAAGGCCATCCGTTCTGTTGTGAAGGCGGCGGCAGCAAAAAGCGACAAAAAAGTAATTGTGGATATCATGCAGTAACCAGGGAAAATCACAGTGATGGATTCACTGTGATTTTTTGTGGTAAGATTGTATTTTTTGTGGCTTTTTATGGAGGGAAATGGCCAAACGAAGCGCTGCGGAAGCTACGGATATCCCTTTAGGGTTTCATTATGCGGCCTTCCTGCCTCATCCGCTGCAGGCTGCTACATTTCCTTAAAATGTGCAGAAGCGCTAGAAAAATTAAAAAAGACAGAAAGGAATAAGAAAAATATGGAAGATTTGCTGCAGGTGGGGGTAATTGCCAATACCCATGGCCTCCAGGGGGAAGTGAAGGTGTTCCCCACGACAGACGACGTGAAGCGCTTCAAGAAGCTGAGAGAAGCCTGGCTGGATACAGGGGCAGGCATGACGGCGCTGGAAGTTTCCCAGGTGAAGTTCTTCAAGAACCTGGTAATCCTGAAGTTTAAGGGCTATGATAATATTAACGATATCGAAAAATACAAGGGCAAGGGACTTTTTGTGACCAGGGAGCAGGCTGTAAAGTGTGGGAAGGATGAATATTTCATTGCAGACCTGATTGGCCTGGAGGTTCAGACAGAGGAAGGGGAGCTGCTGGGGACGGTCACAGATGTTATCCAGACTGGCGCAAACGACGTCTATACGGTGCGGGCAGGGGAGGGTTCGCCCTATGTCTCTAAGCTAGGGGGCAAGGAGAAAGAGCTGCTGCTCCCGGCCATTAAGGAATGTATATTATCGATCGATTTGGAAGAAAGGCAGATTAAGGTGCATTTGATGCCGGGGCTGGTGGAGGAAGGATGAATTTTTATATATTGACATTGTTTCCGGAAATGGTGATGGACGGGCTGAATACCAGCATTATCGGGCGGGCGGCAGAGGCTGGCCTGCTGCGCTTAGAGGCTGTGAATATCCGCGATTATTCCGCCAATAAGCACCATAAGGTGGATGATTACCCCTATGGGGGCGGGGCAGGGATGCTGATGCAGGCGCAGCCGGTCTACGATGCTTACCAGGCTGTCCTGGGGAGGATTGGCAGGAAGCCCCGCTGCATCTATGTGACCCCGCAGGGCAGGACATTTTCGCAGAAGGATGCCAAGAGGTTTGCCAAGGAAAGTGATTTGGTGTTTCTGTGCGGGCATTATGAGGGCATTGACGAACGGGTGCTGGAGGAGATTGTGACAGACTACGTCTCCATCGGAGATTATGTGCTGACTGGTGGGGAACTCCCGGCCATGGTCATGGTGGACGCCATTTCCAGGATGGTGCCTGGGGTGCTGGGAAACCAGGAATCCGGCTCTGCTGAGTCCTTCGAGGGGAGCCTTCTGGAGTACCCGCAGTATTCCAGGCCGGAGGAGTGGAGAGGCCGGAGAGTGCCGGAGGTGCTTCTGTCCGGACACCATAAGAATATCGAAGCCTGGCGCAGGCAGCAGTCCATCCTGCGCACCAGGGAACGCCGCCCAGATCTGCTGGCGCAGGCGGAGCTGACAGACAAAGAGAGGGAGTGGCTAAAAGAGGGGATGGGGAAGAGGCAGGGATTAGCAGAAAAGGACAAGTGAGGAAGACAAAGAGAGGGAGTGCTTAAAAGAGGGGGGCAGGCCATAGGTAGGGATTAGCAGAAAAGAACGGGTGAGGAAAAGATGGAACATAGAAGAGTAAATTGGAAAAATATAATTGCTTTATTGTGCTGCCTGGGGCTCATGGCCTGTGCAAGCCCGCTGCCAGAGGGTGGGCTGCAGGGAGGCGGTTTCCAGAATGGGCAGGGGAACGGCGCCCAGGATGTGCAGGAAGGAATTTCCCTGGACGAGGTTCCGGCCTATGCAGGGGAGCCGTATGTGCCCCTGGAAGGGAATGAGCCTGGGTTTTCCGAGGGGGAGCTGTCCGAGGAATCCTTTGAGAGCTACAGCGATTTGGATGGGCTGGGGCGGTGCGGCGTGGCAATCGCCAGCGTAGGGCAGGATCTGATGCCTACGGAGAAGAGGGGCAACATCAGCCGTGTGAAGCCTACAGGCTGGCAGTCTGTGCGTTATGATTTTGTAGAGGGGAAAAATCTCTATAACCGCTGCCACCTGATTGGCTACCAGCTTTCTGGGGAGAATGCAAATGAGAGGAACCTGATTACCGGTACGCGCTATATGAATGTGGAGGGGATGCTCCCCTTTGAAAATGAGGTGGCGGAGTATGTGGAGGAAACAGGCAACCATGTGATGTACCGGGTTACCCCAGTGTTTGAGGGGGAAGACCTGGTGGCCAGCGGCGTACAGATGGAGGCCTATTCCGTAGAGGATCAGGGGAAAGGGGTCTCCTATAATGTCTATGTGTATAATGTGCAGCCAGGAGTCGCCATTGATTATACAACGGGAGAAAGCGCTGTGGAGGGAACGGATGCGCGGACAGGGCAGGATGGGGAAGGTCAGGAAGAAGGGGAAATCAGGGGAAATGCCAGGTCGAAGATTTACCATTGTCCCGGGCAGGCGGCTTATGAGGAAATGGGGGATTCCAAGAATCTGGTGATTTTTCAGACAGAAGAAGAAGCTAAGGCAGCGGGCTACCGGAAGGCAAAACGGTAGTTGCTGAATAGGCGGATGTAAAGGGGGGAGGGGAATCTGGATCTGTCAGCTGACTGCGAATTAGAGCCTTTTTATGGCTGCACGGACGAGATTGGGCTGATTGCGCAGACCACGCATAATATGTGCGTTTGCCTGCGGAAGACCATTGAGGATATTGCCTTCCAGACAAATATCCTCAACAGCCTTATCCGCCAATTCCAGATCGAATGACAGTTTCCCTCTGATCCTGTAAAATTAAAACCCCCGCTGCAAGCAATGGGAGCCTAGCTTGCAGCGGGGGTTTTTAGTCTGCATTATGCTGCAGTTGGCACTAACTATGTGCCGTAAGGCATAAGCCTCCTTGGCGGCATTAGAATGCACGATGTCAGAGGCTATGTTTTATCGGATGCTGCGGGAATATTGGGGGAAAAAATAATATAGAAGGTCAAAGGGCTGCAAATAGTTTGAGAAAAGGGGTTGTTATTTTAAGTAGATTGTGTTATGTTAGTATTTGTAATTGGAATTTTTAGTTTTTGCGTATCCAGTATAGCCCAGCTGTACTTTTGTACTAACAGGATAGCGCTGTGCTGTGGTTATGATAATCGTCTTTGAAATTATAAGGTATGGAACGATTAATTTAGGATTGGTGTTAACATTTACGAAAGAAAGGATACCTAATATATGAGACTTTCACTAGAAATGAAGCTGATGATTGCAAAATCCGGCAATTATAACAGATGGCTTCCGCTTTGGGTACATGCAACGGATACGGCGGAAGTGATACAGGAACTGATTCATCTTCGCTACTCTGCTCTTTCTGAGTTATGTGGAATGTCCTTTGATACGTTTAAAAGGACGGCAGTTTTGCTGGCATATCTTCATGATATTGGAAAAATTACACCACTTTTTCAATCACAGATCTTAAAGGCCTTGCCGACAAGGCGCTCTCTATTTGAACATTATGGCATCTATAATATTCCAGAAAATTTTAAGGATAAAGATAAATCCCACCATACAAAATGCGGTGAGGCAATTTTGCTGAAGATGGGATTTCCCAAAGGATTTTCCTCTGTTGTTGGTGCGCATCATGGCATGCCTGCAGAAAATTTGCGTAACCATTGCCAGAAATATCCGGGCCATTTTTATGGAAAACCGAAAGAATATGAATTGTGGGAGCGTCTTTACAGGGAATGGGCAGATTTCTCGCTGGAACAGGCAGGATTTTGCGATGTTTCTGAGGTTCCAGCATTCGGCAGAAAGGCCGGGATCTTACTGTCGGCTCTATTGATTATGGCAGACTGGCTGGCAAGCAACCAGATGAATTTTCAATTATTGGATGAGGATATGCTGTTATCAGAGAATGAGTACCCAAAGGATCGCTGTTATCATGCATTACAAAAAGTGAGGCTGCCAGAATCATGTGAATTTTACCAGGAACGGATTGGTGATGAGGATTTTAAAAAGCGTTTTGGCTTTCATATGAACGGCATTCAGAATGATGTGATAAGCGCCATAGAGAGCTGTACAGCCCCAGGGCTGTTGATTTTGGAAGCGCCCATGGGCATTGGGAAAACAGAGGCTGCCCTGGCGGCAGCGGAAATTCTTTCTGCAAAATGTGGAAAGACGGGGCTGTATTTCGGGCTTCCAACACAGGCGACGGCAAATGGTATTTTTGAACGGGTTGTCACATGGGCCGGGATGCAATCATATAATTCTGTCCACAGCATCAATTTGGTGCATGGAAGCGCAGAATTTCAGCCTGTTTTTGCTGAACTTAAAAATGAAAGCATGCTGCAGACGGATATGGATGGCGAAAGCGGGCTTGAGGTTAATTCGTTTTTCAGTGGAGGCAAGACATCACTCCTGACAGATTTTGCAGTAGCTACCGTGGACAGGCTCCTGATGTCTGTGCTGAAAAGAAAACATGTCATGCTGCTCCATCTGGGACTTTCCCAAAAGGTTGTGATTGTAGATGAAGTCCACTCCTATGACGCATATATGGATCAATATCTTGACCGGGCTTTGGCATGGCTTCATGAATACCATGTTCCAGTCATCCTGCTTTCGGCGACCCTGCCTTCTGATAGGCGGGAGGAACTGGTAAGGGCCTATTTTAATGATAAAAATAAAATGCTCAAGTTTCCAGAGGCAGAATATCCGCGCCTTACCTATACCGATGGGGAGGAAGTATTTACAAAATCGTTGCCGAAGGACAGCGGGGGCAAAAGGGTACATATTATTCGTGGTAACGATGAGATGGCTGCAAGAAAAATTGCAGATGCGGTGCATTTGGGCGCATCTGTGGGCATTATCTGCAATACGGTCATAAGGGCGCAGTATTTTGCCGGGCTGGCGCGTAACATAGATGGTGCGAGGGTTATTTTGTATCATGCGCAGTATATCATTCCAGACAGGATGGAATGGGAAGAAAGACTAAAAAAGGCAATTGGAAAAGATTCAACGGCAATCCAGCGAAAAGGCATAGTCGTTGTCGGAACACAGGTTCTGGAACAGTCACTGGATATTGACTTTGATATCCTGATTACAGAACTTTGCCCAATGGATCTTTTGCTGCAGCGAATGGGCCGCCTATGGCGGCATACCTCTAGGGAGAGGCCTTTTGGATGTAATAAAGCGGAGTGTATGGTTTTGGGGACAGAGGAGCTTGCGGATTCTTCGAAACGGATTTATACAGAGTGGCTGCTGCTGCAGACAAGGAAATTGCTTCCTTCTCATGTTACGATTCCAGGGGATATTGATCCGCTTGTATGTGAAACATACCGGGAAGCAGGGGCTGATGGCAAAGAAGGATGCCGGGCTGCAGAATCTGATTGCAGGAAAGAATGTCAGACTGCAGGATTTGACGGTAAGGAAGAACAAATGGCATGGAAGCAGTATCAGGAATTGCTGAGAGACAAAAAACAAAGGGCAGAAGGCTTTTTGATGGCATTGCCCAAAGAGGGCGGGCAGGGGGACAATCTTCACCGCTGGATTTCGAATGCAGCTGGAGATAATGAAAACAGTGCATTGGCAACTGTGCGTGATGGGGTATATTCGATAGAGACGCTTGTTTTGGTGCAATATAAAGATGGGACGCTAGGGATGCTGCCATGGCAGGCGGACGGCAGGAGATTTTTCCCTGATATCTGCCCATCGGAGGATGATTGCCAAAAGATTGCACAGCAGAAATTACGGCTTCCTGCAAGGTTCTGCCATGATATTGGCAGGACAGTGGGAGAATTGGAAAAGATGGATTGCTCCTTGACAGGTTTTCAGAAATCCCGCTGGCTGAAAGGGCAGCTGGTACTCTTATTAAACGAGGAACTCAGTGCGGAACTTTGTGGGATTAAGGTGGAATATTCACAAGAGAATGGACTCATTTACGAAAAGGAGAACAAATGTGAAGGATAAGGAATTTAATTTGCTTGACGAACCTTGGATTAGGGTGATTGACAAGAATTGCAGCATCCATGAAATATCTCTGATTGAGGTGTTTAGGCAGGCACATAGGTATAAGGATTTATGCGGTGAGCTGCCAACGCAGGACTTTGCCATGATGCGGCTGCTGCTGGCTGTTTTACATACCGTATTCTCGCGGTATGATGGAAAGGGGAAGGCTGCGCCGCTTGATGATGCAGAGCACGCGTTAGGGCGCTGGAAAGAACTGTGGCAGAGTGGGGGATTTCCGGCAGAAGCGATAACCGGGTATCTGGAAACCCAGAGGGAGAGGTTTTATTTATTTCATCCAGAACGTCCATTTTATCAATGTGAACGCGCAAAGATAGGCACAGAGTATTATGCTGCAAAATTGAATGGAAATTTGTCCGAGAGCAGCAACAAGCCGCGGCTTTTTACAAACATAAGCGGAAAAGCAAAAGAAGAAATGGACTTTTCAGAGGCGGCGCGTTGGCTGCTGTATGTGAATGCATACGACGACACTTCGGCAAAGCCCTCAGGAGAATCGAAGAAACAGGGGATTAAGCTGCCGTCTGCTGGGGCTGGCTGGCTTGGAAAGCTGGGGATTGTTTTTGTCAGGGGAGACAATCTATTTGAGACGCTTATGCTGAACCTGATTATGGTAAATGAAAAAGAAGAACTTTTTGGAAAGGAATGTCCTGTCTGGGAACGGGAAGAAGTTGCACAAGGGGAACGCACGAAGATCCAATGGCCCAATAACCTGTCGGAACTGTATACGCTGCAGTCAAGGCGGATTTATTTGAAAAGAGAGGGGCAGCGTGTGACAGGATATTATTTGCTGGGGGGAGATTTTTTTGATAAGGAAAATGCCTTTATTGAACCTATGACTGTATGGAAAAATCCGGATCGTAAGAAAATGAATGATTATGTTCCCAGGAGGCATGACTTTTCCAAACAATTTTGGAGGGAATGTCCGGCTGCATTTCTAAATGACAATGAAGGCAGGCAGCCAGGAATTATTTCATGGATGAAATATCTGGAAGAAGAAGGGATGGTGGAAAATCCTTGCATGGATGTTCGGATTGTGTCTGTACAGTATGGGGATAGCAATTATTTTGTTACCAATGTTTTTTCTGACTCGCTTCAGATGCATGTTTCCTTAATGGCGGATATGAATTATGAATGGCGTGAAATGGTTCTGAACAGCATAGAGTTCTGCGATAATGTTTCAAAAAAGGTATGGCTGCTTGCCAGGGATATCAATTTGGCATCTGGCGGCAGCAACAGCACAAAGGAGAGTAAGGGGACGGCGGCCTTTTTTGCAGAGAATGTGAAAGCGGATTATTATAACCGTATGGACAGGCCTTTTCGGAAATGGCTGTATGAAATTAACCCAGAAATGGATAATGCGGAGGAAGAAAAAGTTAAATGGGAGCGTGAATGCGTCCATATAGCAAGGCAGCTGGGGAATGAGCTTATGCGCCAGGCGGACACGGCAGCGATTTTCGGAAGAACAAAAGCAGGCTCTGACGATAGAAAAAGCGAGACATATTCTGCTGCAGGCGCGATGAATTGGTTTTTAATCGGACTGAACACAATAGAAAAATCGTAACAGACAGGGGGTGGATAGAATGGCAAAGGAGATAGAAGTTGGAAAATATGTGAGATTGCAGATTGCCTATATAGCCAAAGATGACAGCACCCTTGGACAGAGCGGCGCCAAGGCACGCCTGGCACAGCTCCGCAGGGGCGTTGGAAAGGAGCCGGGAGAACTTCCCGAATTGTGGGGAATATTCCTGATGAATATGCCAGAAGGGCTGATGGGAAAGAATGGAAGGCCATCTTATGCCGAACGGGCAATTTACACAGCGCTGACGTTATTTGCATTCCATCAGCAGGGCCATGCGAATCTGATGAATGCGGAAGGGGAAGAAAACCGCCTTGGACGGGCAGTGCGAAAGCTTGTGAAGAATGGGGAGGAAGAAGAAAACATAAGGCTGAAATTCAGCATTGCAGCAAAATCAGATGATATGGCAGAACTTTCCTATCATTTGAAGACCATGGTAAAGCTGCTTGCTGACAGTGATATAAAGCTGGATTATGTGGATCTTGCAAAAGACCTGTACTGGTTTCAATTTGATGAGTATGCAGATCGAGTGCGATTGAAATGGGGGCAGGATTTTTACCGTAAAATAAAGCAGGAAGAGAATGGAGAGGAAGAGAATGATGGAAAATAATTTATATGTAGATATTCATGTGTTGCAGAATGTTCCGCCAAGCTGTATCAACCGTGATGACACGGGCAGCCCGAAAACGGCGAAATATGGGGGAGCAGTGAGGGCAAGGATTTCTTCGCAGGCATGGAAACATGAAATGCGTAAGATGCTGGGGGAAATATTAAGCAAGGAAGAGGTGGGGATCCGTACCAAAAAAGTCTCCCAGATGATTGCGGATGCGATTAAAAGCATCCGTGGTGATATTGAGGAAGCGGGGGCGGATAAGCTTGCAGCAAAGGCCTTGGGAATTGCGGGGATTAAATTAGATAAAGAGGGAGTATCCCCTGTATTGATGTTTTTCAGTGCGGCACAGGCAGAGGCTCTGGCACGCCTTGCCATCAGTGAGAGCAAAGATAAAAAGGAATACCAAAAAGCTTTGAAGGCATCGCCATCTGTTGACATGGCATTATTTGGCAGGATGGTGGCTGCAGATGCCTCTTTAAATTTTGATGCTGCGGCACAGGTTGCCCATGCAATTTCCACGCATGCCGTACATAATGAGTACGACTATTTTACAGCGGTAGATGACCTGAATCAGGAGGAAGAGTCAGGGGCAGGGCATTTGGGGACAGTAGAGTTTAACTCATCCACACTATACAGATATGCGACGGTGAATGTTGCTGAGCTTTCTAAGAGTCTCGGAAATCGGACAGATAAGGCGGTAAAATGTTTTGCAGAAACGTTTATTAAGGCAATGCCGACAGGGAAACAAAATACATTTGCCAATAGGACGCTTCCAGATTTTGTGTATATTGCCATGAGGACGGATCAGCCAGTCAATCTTGTAGGCGCCTTTGAGAAGCCTGTCTCTGGGGTGAATGGCTATATGGAAGAATCTGAAAGCAGGTTCCGGGAGTATGCAGGCAAGGTTTATCAGAAATTTGCATGTGAGCCGGCGCAAATATGGGAATTAGGGGAAAAAGACATGATACAGATACTGGAAGAACTGAAAGCTTCTGTAAAGGAAAAGCTGTCTGAAGGCGGAGGTGAGTGATATGGCAACCCTGCTTTTAAGGCTTGCAGCTCCTCTGCAGTCATGGGGGAGCAGTTCTAAATTTGAAATCAGGGCTACGGAAAAAATGCCTACCAAAAGCGGTGTCGTGGGGATGCTCGCGGCAGCGTTAGGGTGGAAAAGAGATGCAGATCTGTCAAGCCTGAGCAAACTTAAATTTGGCGTGCGTGCTGACCGTGAGGGGGAAGAAATCACGGATTTTCATACCGTACATTCTGGAAAGACTTCTTATGTAACATATCGGCATTATCTTTCAGACGCTATATTTTTAGCGGGATTGGAAGGTGATGAGGAGTTTTTGCAGGAGCTGGGGACAGCATTGCGAAAGCCGCGCTTCCCGTTATTTTTGGGGCGCAGGTCGTGTCCGCCTACTTTGCCGATTGTGATTGGGATTCGTAATCTTCCGTTAGAAACCGCGCTTTGTGAAGAAGAGCCGCTAGACCAAAGGCATGAGGGCGTGCTGCGCATACAAGTTGAAACGGATTGTTCTGGCGCTGGAATCATACAAGATGTGCCAATATCGTTTGATCCGCACAGGCGGATGTATGGCTACCGTAAACTTAAGGAATCTTTTCAGGCATTCAGCCAAAAGGGAACAGAACATGACGCAATGTCGGAATTGGGGGGATGATAGTGTATTTATCAAGGATAACTCTAAATACCTCGCTGCGGCAGACAATGAAGGCGCTGGTATCGCCAAGCATATTTCATGGCGCCATAGAGGGCTCTTTTGAGGGAGCGCGGGCGCGCAGGTTATGGAGAATTGACAATTTGAATGGCAGAAAATATATTCTGCTGTTAAGCGAGGCTGTGCCGGATTTGGAACGTTTTGCGGAGCAATTTGGCTACATCGGAGAATATGAAACCAAAAATTATACACAGCTTTTGGATCGTATTACAGATGGTGCGAGGTGGCAGTTTAGGCTGACGGCCAACCCGGTGGTTTCGAAAATGAATGGGAAGATTATGGCACATATAACGCCGGAGTTCCAGAAAAAGTGGCTGATAAGCCGTGCAGAGAAATTGGGATTTTTATTAAAGGAAAATGAGTTTCAGACGGTACAGTCAAAATGGTATGATTTTCGAAAGAGAAGTGGCGCGGGCAGTGTGCATATCCGCCTGCTTTCTGTTACGTTTGAAGGGAACCTTACGGTTACGGATGCAATTCGGTTTAAGGAAACGCTTTGTCATGGAATTGGCAGGGAAAAGGCGTATGGGCAAGGCTTATTAACGATTGCGAGGTGCCATAATGTCAAATAATGCCGGAATGGTCAAACCAGAACGAATGGAGCTGCCACAGATAAAAGATAGGATGTCCTTTATTTATCTGGAACATTGTACGATTAATCGGGAAGACAGTGCGGTAAAGGTTTCGGACATGAGCGGAGATGTGTGTATCCCTGCTGCCACGATCACAACGCTGCTGTTGGGGCCAGGCTGTAAAATTACGCACCGTGCCATGGAACTTATTGGCGACAGCGGTATAGGGACGGTGTGGGTAGGGGAACATGGCGTAAGGTATTATGCGCATGGACGTGCGCTCAGTTCTCATACGGAACTTCTATTAAAACAGGCGGAACTTGTTACGAATACCCGAAAGCATTTGGGGGTTGCCCGAAGAATGTATCAGATGCGTTTCCCAGATGAGGATGTGAGTAAGCTCACCCTGCAGCAGCTTCGGGGCAGGGAGGGAAGCCGGGTTCGGAAAACATATAAGGAATATTCCAAAAAATGGGGGATTCCTTGGGACGGAAGGGAATATGATCCCAATAATTTTTCTTCGGGAACTCCTGTAAATCAGGCTCTTTCTGCAGGAAATGTATGCCTGTATGGGCTGGCGCATGCGGTTATTTGCGCATTGGGATGTTCTGCAGGGATGGGTTTTGTACATATCGGGCATGAGAGTTCTTTTGCGTATGACATTGCAGATCTCTATAAAGCAGAAACAACCATTCCAATAGCATTTGAAATGGCGGCTAATGTTCGTGATGAGTTTGGTGATAAAATCCCTTCGGATTTTTCAGGAATGGTAAGGAGACGGCTCCGGGATGAGATTGTAAAGCTGCATTTGTTAGAGAGGATGGTTCATGATATAAAAATTTTGCTTTCTGACAGTGAAAAAGAGAAGATGCAAGAGGAAGAAACCGTTTATCTATGGGATAACATAAAAGACAAAGTAAAAAATGGCAGGCAGTACTATGAAGATGGGGGCAAAGAAGATGGTAGTGATAACGATGAGTAGCTGCCCGCCTAAATTACGTGGTGATTTGACAAAGTGGCTGATTGAAATTCATACAGGGGTTTATGTCGGGCAGATAAATGCCAAAGTCCGGGACTTGCTATGGGTTAGGATTTGTGATAATATAAGGGATGGACAGGCGACAATGGTTTATAGTTTTGCCAATGAGCAGCATCTTGAGTTCCGTACGCATAATACGGCCTGGAGGATACGTGATTTTGACGGCATTAAACTGGCCATGCGTCCAAAAGCGCCAGCGCAAACCAGCGAAGCGCTTCCCAAGGGATTCAGCAGTGTATCGAAACGGCTGATGGCAGGCAGGCGGAGAAGAGAATCTGCTGATATGGAACATGGGTGGATCTTTTTGGGCATTGAGACAGATGGACTGGATTTTGAAAAAGGCAAGATTCTTGAAATCGCAGCGATTGTTGCGAATAAAAAGCAGATTGAGTCGTCCTGGAGCGTGTTGGTAAGGCAGAATAAAGCGCTGCCATCGGAGATAGTGGAAGTTAGCCACCTAACGAAGGAAGTGTTGGATGGAGGAATAGAGCTTGATATTGCGTTAAGGCAGTTGAGTGATATTGTAAAGGGGAGAACAGTGGTATGTTTTAATAAGAGTTATTGTATAGCTTTTTTAGAAAGGGAGTTTAGGAGAAATTCCATTGAAATTCCATTTGGAAAGGTAATAGATTCTTTAATACTGGCACGAAAAAGAGTTAGGGATATTAATGATTATACATTGGAATCTTTAGCGGAGTATTTTGGTATTTCTTGTGTGCAGCATAGGGCACAGCCAGACTGTGAAATATTGTACAAGGTGTTTTTGAAACTGAATGAAATTTGAAATGCTCAGTTTGGAAAATGCCTATTTAAAGGGATCTTTTTAGTCTTTTCCCCGCGTATGCGGGGGTGATCCATAAAGTGTCTGCTGAAATGATTAAATCAAAGGACTTTTCCCCGCGTATGCGGGGGTGATCCCCTGCCAGACGTGCGGCTTCTCGGCTGACCACTCTTTTCCCCGCGTATGCGGGGGTGATCCCCGAAAGCGATTTTAACACAGAGGATATAGACTCTTTTCCCCGCGTATGCGGGGGTGATCCTAGGCGCAACTGGCATAGAAAACGGTGTAGAATCTTTTCCCCGCGTATGCGGGGGTGATCCCTTGTCACGCACTCCCGTATATTGGCAGATGGTCTTTTCCCCGCGTATGCGGGGGTGATCCTATGGCGACCAATACCTGTGCCATCACTAACCACTTTTCCCCGCGTATGCGGGGGTGATCCCTGTCCGCTGCCTGTTCTATGTAAGACAAGACCCTTTTCCCCGCGTATGCGGGGGTGATCCTAAATCTCACAAACTATCAGCCATATTCGGTTGCTTTTCCCCGCGTATGCGGGGGTGATCCTGGCTGGAAGGTGGAGATTATGACAAAGATTAACTTTTCCCCGCGTATGCGGGGGTGATCCATGTCCAGCCCCTCAATCTCCGGAATCAGTATACTTTTCCCCGCGTATGCGGGGGTGATCCCGGTCAACCCAATGACTTCCATAATCTCCAATACTTTTCCCCGCGTATGCGGGGGTGATCCTGAAATTGTAATATTGCTCTAAACCATTACAGACTTTTCCCCGCGTATGCGGGGGTGATCCTCGAATATTTTTCCGCTGTCCCTTGCTACGACTCTTTTCCCCGCGTATGCGGGGGTGATCCCTTCATCCAATCCAGAAAGGTATCCGTTTGTCGCTTTTCCCCGCGTATGCGTGGGTGATCCTTTGGTACAACTACCCCGCCAAACTGCGGTACACTTTTCCCCGCGTATGCGGGGGTGATCCTTATTATGTGATGTATAGCGGTTATATATATTACTATTCCCCGCGTATGCGGGTGTGGTGAACAACAATATGAGAGATAGTATTGACTTTTTTCCGCGTATGTAAAGGTGATTTTCAGCAAGGGAGACAATATTGTGACTGCTTTACCATAAAACATTCACATATAATGCTTGGTATCAAGTGTTGTGGAAGGTGTTATAAAATGGAAATAAATCAATCTTGCAAAAATAAGAGTGATATGTATAAAAATGGCATGCTTTCTCTGGCGGAGGTATGCAGGCAGCTATCCATATCCAGCGCCACAGGGCGTAATTGGGTAAAGCTGGGAAAATTATTCCCATCCGCTACAAGAGGGAATTCCCTATTGTTTGATTGCGCCTATGTGGAACAGTTGAAAGCAGATATTCAGAGCGGCAAAAATGCTGCCCTAAAGAGCCGCCGCAATAAGAAATTTGTGTCTGGAAGCGGTAGGTACGATTCTTATATTTCAGATACATCCTCCAATCTCCCGGCGCTGCATGCGCTTCTTCGGACAGTGGAAGAAAACCAGATTGTGGTTACCGATGAAATTTTATGTATGCTGATCGCAGAGTGTGCCATCCAGCTTATCCAGGGTAAATATGGCAAGGAAAAGTGTTCCAGGAGCCTGCTGGCATATTGCAGCGGGAAGTTGGGGCTAGGCAGGCTTTCTTTTCTGGTTGAAGACCTTATCCGCCTGTATCCGATGGTTTCAGGGATGGCAGGGCAATACCCGGCGCTGTTTGGGTTTACATACACTTATGAAGCGGGGGAAGATGTGCTGGGGTTTCTGTACATTTCCCTGAAAAATATAGGCCTCCGCAAGGCGGCGGGCGCATACTATACGCCGACGTGGGTTGTAAAGTCGTTGTGCGCCCGGCTGTTTGGCAGCAATAAGGCTGCTGGGCGGGATGTGCTGGATCCCTGCTGCGGCACAGGAAATTTTATTCTCCAGCTTCCGCCACACATTCCGCCCAGCCGTATTTTCGGAAATGATATTGATGCAATGAGTGTTAAAATAGCCAGGATTAATTACGCATTAAAGTATGGTATCGAAGATTCGGCGGTGATTTATCAACATATCACAGAAGGGAATTACCTTCTGGGGGATATGGGGCGGCAGTATGATTTTATATTAGGCAACCCGCCATGGGGATATGATTTCTCCGATGCGGAAAAAAAGCAGCTGCGCCAGGATTACTGCGTGGCGATTGGCGCAAGCATAGAGTCGTATGATGTTTTTTTGGAGCGTGCATTGGCGCAGCTTGCGCCAGGCGGGGCGCTGTCCTTTGTCCTGCCAGAGGCAATACTGAATGTCAGGGCCCATAGGCCTGTCCGTAAAATCATGCTGGAGTCTGCTATCTTCCAGTATGTGGAATTTTTAGGGAACGCATTTGACAAGGTGCAGTGCCCTTCCATTATTCTGCAGATGGCGAAAAAGGGCGGGGAATTTGGCGGCAGGAGTGTGGATGTGAATGGCACGTCAACGGAAGGCAGGAAGACATTAGGGGACGTGAATGGCACGTCAACGGAAGGCAGAAAGGCAGTAGAGGATACGAATGGCACATCAATAGAAGGCAGTATAGCGGCAGAAAATGGCGCAATTGCAGGATATGCAGGAAGCGGCAGAGCGGAAGGAAGCGGCACGGTAGTGAAGGATGGCGCCAGGGAGTATTGCATCCATAGGGAGAGAGAGATGGATGCAGGATGCCTGAGTTTCTCAATGACAGATCAGGAGTACGCAGTGATTGAGAAAATGGAAAGCATTGCGAACAAGGTTACGCTTGCCGGGCAGTCGAAATTTGCCCTCGGTATCGTTACGGGAAATAATAAGAAATACATTTCAAAAGAGAAAAACGGTCAGAATGAAATGGTTCTGAAAGGCTCTGATATCTATAAATTTAAGTTCCGGCCATCCGAGCATTATATTGCCTTCCATCCAGAGCGTTTTCAGCAGACAGCGCCTGCCAGCCTTTACCGGGCAAGGGAAAAGCTTCTGTATCGGTTTATCTGCAGCCAGTTAGTATTTGCCTATGATAGCGGCCAGAACCTGTCGCTGAATAGCTGCAATATACTGATTCCGGAGATTGAGGGGCTGGACATCAAATATGTCATGGCTGTGTTGAATGCGAGGGCGGCGCAATTCTATTTTAAGAAAAAGTTCTGCTCGGTGAAGGTGCTGCGTTCGCATATTGAGGAAATACCGATACCGTTTGTAGGAAAGGAAATCCAGCATAATGTCATAGGATTGGTCGATGCCATCCTCAAGGAAGCGGACGAAAGAGCCGTGGCAGAATGGTATGAGATCTTGGATGATGAAATATTAAAATTATATGGGTTTTCCACAAAAGAGCGTAAGCTGATTCAGGCTTCCCTGGGGGCGGGGCATCTGTTTCTGTTCTGATTTCGTTTCAGGCAGGAATGCAGCGGATGAACGGCATAATACGCATGATCCCAGAGCAAGGGGCGATTTTTGCGTAGCAGAATCCTGGATATCGCCCCGAACGGTTGCTATTCACAGGCTTTCAGGCCGTGAATAGTAACGTTGGGACGCCTTCTTTTCTTATGCTGAAAGGTTCTGATTCCGCTTATGTCTGAAGGAACTTAAAAATTGGTAAATCAAATGATTATGTCAAATAAATAGGCAAGCGTTATATGCAGCCTGCTTACGCAGAAGTTTCAGGCGAACCAGAAGATATCGTTTCTTCCGCGTCAGCCGCACAAGCGTCTAGGGATACGGCTTCTGCTACAACGTCGGCCATAGGTACAATGCAGTCTGTTACAACGCCCCTGACATTGAACTCCAGCACGCCCAAAGGCTCATGGCTGACGAGGGAGAAAGAAGCGCCCTCACGGATTTCTATTTTTACAGGGAAATCTAAGCGGGTGGCAATACGCTCTACATCCTCAGTGGATACGGTCCCATTTAACGCTGTGATTTTGATTTCCACGTCTTTATTCTCAATCGTCAATGCGACCTGGATCTTTACGCCGTCCTTGTTTACCAGGTTGGCAGCCATGAGGATAACGTCCCCTTTCGCCCCTCCGACAAATTTCCAGCCGGTAAGAATCCTCAGCTGCTCCATAATTGCCCCGGCAGTTTTAATTATCTGTTTCATAATATCGTATCCTTTCTATGTTATCTCAGCCTATGCCATGCTCCCGGCTCATGTCCGGGATAAGTCTCGTTTGAGTGGCGCTGTCGGAGAAAAAGACAGGCATTAGGAAAAGTTATTTTTGAACAGCTCCTAAGATAGTATAGCGTATTTTGGGGGACTTGTAAAATAGAAAAAGAAAAATATTTAATTTTAAAAATATATGGAGAATCTAGGAAGAGCGAATTTATTACTCCGGTATGATATTTAACCGCCGGAGTAATAAGTCTATGTTGCCTCATCTGCGTAGGAGATAGCCTGCCCGAATCAGCGCCCATTATTAATCTGTTCCTTTCGGCAGGCAGATCGTAAAGGTGCTCCCGCCCCCTGCCGTGTCGCTGACGGAGATTTTGCCGCCGTGGGCAGCGCAGATTTCTTTGGCAATGGAAAGCCCCAGTCCAAAATGTTCTTTTTGGCTGCGGGAAGGGTCGGCGCGGTAAAATCTGTCAAAGATTTTCTTTTTCTCCCCATCGGGAATCCCAATCCCCGTATCCATTACCTGGATGCACCATTTTCCACGCTGGCCAAAGAGGTGCAATGCGATTTCCTGCCCAGCCGGGGTATAGGACAGGGCATTGTCCAAAAGGATGGTAACAGCCTGTTCCATCCGCTGCGGGTCGCAGGCGCAGGCGGTATCCTCTTTTGCCTGCAGCGGAGGGAGTGTAGGGATGCAGCACCGCAGGCAAATCTGCTTTTCGGCTGCCAGGGGGGCATATTTTTCATAGACAGACTGCAGCAAATCCGTCAGGCAGACTGGCTGGAACTGGAAATGCAGATCGGCCTGTTCCATTTTCACCAGACAGAGAAGATCCTGGATGAGCCGTTCCATCCGGGACATTTCTTTGTCCAGCAAAGAGAAGATACGCCCGGAGGCATCGGCGGCAGGGCTGTTTTTGAGAAGGGACAGGCCTGTCTTAAACACCGCCAAGGGAGAGCGCAGTTCATGGGAAGCAAAGGCAATGAAATGCTTTTGCTTTTCATCGTTTTGGATAAGCGGCTTGAGGACATGGGAGGTAAAGGCATAGGAAAAAAGGTACAGCGCCAGTATGGATATAAGCCAGATGGCAAAGAAGCAGATGCGCTGCCTGCGGACATCCTGCTGGAAGCGTCCAAGGCTGTATAGGTAGGTGGCGGAAATCTCATGTTCCTGCACAAAAAAACGAGTGTGCATCACCAAGAAGCGGCCATTTCTTTCCTTATATTCCCCAAAATCTTTTTCTAGTTTGACAGAGTCTGTCCCAGCGCTGGGGATGTGTATGATTTGGCCAGGGGCGTCTTTGAGCCGTTGGAGCAGCTCCTGCTGTTCCTGGGGCAGGGCCACGGAGGTGAGAGTGGAGGGAATGCCGTCTATCTCAAGGGAGAGCGCGTTTTGGGCATTGCCGATGCTGCGCAGATACCATTCGATGCTTATGTTTTCAGAGTCCTGCAGGTCGGAGGAAATGGCATTTGCCTGGAGGAAGAAAAGGGCTTTTTCCTGGCCATACATATTTTTTTCGGAGATGTGCAGGCAGCATAAAAGGATGATTAATACAATCCCTGCCATGGTCAGGCAGCAGATGGCAGAAAGTTTTCGGCGGGCTTGTTGGAACATGGCGGTCTCTCCTTTTTTGATAAAGTCGTTGCTATTACTGTGGCTGCATTTTTGCCGGACATTGCATCTTCATGGTAACAGGCTATTCCATAGTGGTTTCCTGTGGCGGAAAGCAGGTTTTTTCTGTCAGGCAGTATCCCTGGCGGTGGACAGTCTTAATCTGGGCGTTGGTCGGCAGGGCGTTCAGTTTTTTGCGGAGGAGGTAGATGTAATTGTCCAGGTTCCCATCCTCAATCTCTGCGTCCGGCCCCCATACATTTCCGATAATCTGCATCCGTGTCAGGGTCTGGTTGGGATTGCGGAAGAAATAGGCGAGGAGGGCGGCTTCCTTCGGCGCTAGGAGGAGGGTGCGGTCTTTGTGGATTAATTTGGACTCTTTTTCACAGAAGCGCAGGTCGGAAAATTGGAGTAAGAAAGGGTCGCTGTAGTCCAAGGATCTGCGCAGCACACTGCGGATGCGTGCGAATAGTTCGCCTAAGTCAAAGGGCTTGACCAGATAATCGTCAGCGCCTAAGTCGAGGATGCTGATTTTATCAGAAAGCTCGCCAAGGGCGGTGAGGATAATCACAGGGGTAGTGATCTTGCTCTTGCGCATACGTTTCAAGACGCTTTCCCCGGACAGGGTGGGGAGCATACGGTCTAAGAGGATGAGATCGTGGAGGGACTGCAGGGCCAGAAGCAGGCCTTCGGCGCCGTCATGGCAGATATCGGCAGAGTAGCCTTCTGTTTCTAGGGCATAAGACATAAGTTCTGCCAGGCTGGCATCGTCTTCAATGATTAAGATTCTCATGGGGGCGGGATCCTTTCTGTATTTCTTATGGGACGGGTTAAAATGGCTGGGGTTATTTCTGTACAATTCCCAACGATAGTATAGCATAAAAGTTCTCTAAAAGTCCTCTATAGGGAAAGAATTTTTAGAGGGATCTTAGAGGATTTAGGGGAGGGAGTATGGTAAGATGGGAGTGTCCTTAAGGGATGGCAGTAATGGGCAGATGGATGGCGCCATATGCAGCATGAATTTCCGCGGCCAATGTAAACGTATACAAGGATTTGCTGTGCAAATATGAAATAGGAAAGGATGATGGAAATGAGAAGAAGGAAGAGAAAGCGGTATGCCGCTGTTGTAATGATAGTTATGCTTGCGATGTTATTATCTGCATGCAGTACGCCCATGCAGGAAGGGGCAGGAAATGGCGTTTCCTCGCAGCAGGTGGAGGATGCGGGGGGCCAAGCTGCAGGAAAGCGGGCTGGAAATGGACAGAATGCAGGAATACGAGACGAAGGACAGGGAATAGGGGGACAGGCTGAAAGCGGGCAAGAACTAGGGATGCAGGTTAAGGGGCGTTACCGGGAGGAAAAGCTGGAATTTCCTGTGCCAATAAAAAATATCTTTGCTATCTGTGCCCAGGAGGGGCGGGTGCAGATGCTGTCGGAACATGAGCCGGGGACCTTTTTTCTCTGCGAAAGTGCGGATGCGGGTGCGAGCTGGCAGCGGAAGGAAATGGGCATGGAATGGCTGCCGGAGGATTACCGGGTAGCGGCTGCATGCTTCGGGGGAGAAGGGGAGATTTTTGTCTCTGCCGGAAAGATGTCAACAGAGCCAATGGGAGAACAGCAGGCAGTGGGGGAATATTCTTATTATAAGCTGGAGGCGGCAGAGGGTGGGTTTTCGGCAAGCCCGCTGTCCCTGGAGCTTCCAGCGGTGGAAGGGGAGTATGATGCCTATGGCCTGCAGCAGCTGGCAGCGTCAGCGGATGGGAAATTATATGGCCTGTGGGATGTGCGGAAGGGGGAGGATTCGGAATGCTGCCTGTACTGTTTTGATTTGGGGGAAAATGGCGCTGTTTGTTGGTCAGCAGAGACAAAAATGGCAAGTATTTTCCTCTCCGAAAAAACGCTTTACCTGGATGCCTATGAGGATACGGTGCAGAAGCTGGATGCCTCTACCGGCAAAAAGGCAGGGGAGGTTCCTATGCGCTCTGCGGATTTCCGTAACGTGGATATCCTGGGGCAGAAGTTCTTTTACTGCAATGAGGCAGGGATTTATGGGGCGGATCAGAGCCTGGCTCTGACAGAACAGCTGGTGGACGGCGCATTGAGCAGCTTTTCAGATATCAGCTATAGCATCCGGAAATTCTGTGCAGTAAGCGAGAAGGTGTTCCTGGTATTTCTGGAAGACAGTGAGGGAAGGCTGGAAGGCCTGCGTTATGAGTATGACCCAGAGCTGCCGACCCAGCCGCAGCAGCAGCTGGTGGTGTATTCCATGGAAAAAGATAATATCGTGAAGAAGCTGGTGGCGGATTTCCAGGCTTCCCATCCAGAGGTGTATGTCAGGTATGAGGTGGGGCAAAAGGATTCCGGTATCCAGGAGGCAGATGCCATCCATGCGCTGAACACGGAAATTGTGGCTGGGAATGGGCCGGATGTGCTGGTTTTAAATGGGCTTCCCTGGGAGTCTTATGGGGAGAAGGGAATCTTGGCCGACATGGGGCAGGAGCTGGAAGGAAGCCTCGCGGAAGGGAAGCTGTTTCCATCTGTGTTTGAGGCGTTCCAGATGGAAGGGGCGCAGTATGTTGTCCCGGTTTCCTTTGCCATTCCTGTCTTAATCGGTGAAAAAGAACAGCTGCCTGCGCTAAGTTCCAGCTCCCTGGAGAGGCTGGCGGAGGCAGTGGAAAAGGCGGAAGGGGAATCGCCGCTGTCCATCCAGGGATTCTGGCCGTTCGCGGCAAGCATCTGCTGGCAGGAAATCCAGCAGCAGGACGGCACATTGTCCCGGGAAGGGCTCAAGAGGTTTCTGCAGGCAGGGAAACAAATCTGCGATAGGGTGGAAGAGAAGGCTGGCGGCACGATGTATTTTTTTGATGCCTTTGGAGACTGGGAGGATGAGGAAGGAAAGGTACACGCGGGAGAGCCAGATGTGATGGCGCCTGTCTGGGAACTGGTGTATGAGAATGCAGAGATGGGGATGGGCTACCTTGGCACGGTAGAAGATTTTACCGCGATTTCAGATCATATGCCAGGGCAGGATCTGGGGTATCAGGCGTTAGGAGAGGGCGTATTCCATGCCAAGACAATGGGCGTGAATGGAAAATCAGCGCAGGAGGCGCTGGGAAAAGAGTTTTTGCTGTTTGCCATTGGGGAGGAAGAGCAGAGAAGGCTGCAGGAAGAGCTGCCGGGCATCAATCAGGAATTTCCCGTAAACCGGGCCGTCTGGGAAGAGAGGATCATAGAACCGGCAGAGGGCGAAAGGGAGAAGTACCAGGAAATTTTTGCCGTCTTAGGGGGAACCTTTACATGGCCCACAGAGCAGAAATTTGAGGCATTGGAAGAGACGGTTGCAGGGCTTAAGGAACCTGCGATGGAGGATAAAATAGTCCTTACTGCCATCCAGGAGGGTGCAAAAGCATATGTATCTGGCAAGAAAACGATAGATGATGCCGTAAACAGCGTAATGCAGAAGCTGGAATTATATTGGATGGAATGAGGGCAGAAATGGAGAAAGGAGAACCAAAAGGATGTGTCATGCGAAATGGTACAGCGTATTTGCGATAGAGAGGCAGGGGGATCGAAAGGATGTGTAATGTGAAACGACACGGTGTATTTTCTATGGGGAGGCAAAGGGAGGCTCTCTTCCTGCTGCCAAGCCTGGCGGGCGTGTCCCTGTTTGTGCTGGCGCCTTTTGTGGACGTGGTGCGGCGGTCTTTTACGGATGTGATGGGGGAGTCCTTTGTAGGGCTTGGGAATTACAAGGCGGTGTTGGCCAACCAGGCATTCCGGCTGGCCATGGGGAATACGCTGAAATTTCTGCTGGTAACTGTGCCGCTGCTGCTGGGGCTGTCCCTGGCCTTGGCAAATATGGCTTATTTTGGCAGGGGGCGCGTGTACCAGAAGGTCTGCCTGCTGCCAATGGCAGTCCCGGTCGTCTCGCTGGTGTTTGTCTGGAAAATGGCCTTCCATCCCAATGGGATGCTGAACAGCTATCTGGGGCTGTCTGTGGACTGGATTAATTCCTCTTATGCGTTTGCCGTGCTGGCGGCCAGCTTCCTATGGAAAAATATCGGCTATTACGTGGTGCTGTGGATAACAGGCCTGGAAGGGATCCCAAAGAGCTTATATGAGGCGGCTTCCCTGGATGGAGCCGGGGCGGTAACGAGGTTTTTCTATATTACCCTGCCAGGGCTTCGCCCAATGCTTTCGGCGGCGCTGGTGCTGGCGCTTACTGGGGCGTTGAAATCATATCGGGAGGCCTACCTGCTGGCAGGGGAATATCCTGACAAGAGCATCTATCTGATGCAGCATATGTTCCATAACTGGTTCCGGGATATGTCGGTGGAGAAAATGGCGGCCAGCGCCGTGGTGGCTGTAGCTGTCTTCGCAGTGATGGTATATCCCCTCCGGCGGCTGTCCGATAGTGCGCAAAGCGTGTGACGGTATATGATCTTGCAGTAAGAAAGGAGATGGGAACCTTGAAGCAGTCTGTTTGGAAAGCGGTATCCAAGGAACCATGGTACAAATTAAAATCTATGATTCTGAAAGGGATATCCCACAGTGTACTGGGGATCATGTGCATCCTCTCATGTTTCCCCGTATTCTTGCTGGCGGTGGGGGCGCTTGCTGGCGAGCGGGAGCTGATGGTATACCTTCAGGGGCTGTTTGGGGAAGGGGGGCGGGTATCTTTTGTGCTGTTTCCGTCTTTCCCTACCTTAAAAGGATTCCTGAACCTGCTGCTGGATACGCCAGAGTTTTATGCGGCTTTTTGGAATTCCGTAAAGATCACGGCATGCATCCTGGCCGGGCAGCTGCTGGTATCTGTGCCGGCGGCCTGGGGTTTTTCCCGGTGGCAGGGGAAGCTGTCTGGCCTGCTCTTTTACATTTATACGATTCTGATGCTCCTGCCCTTCCAGGTGACGATGCTGTCCAACTATGTCGTGATCAAGCGGCTGGGCCTGCTGGATACGCAAGCGGCGGTGATTTTGCCAGCGGTATTCGCTACGTTTCCGGTGTTCTTGATTTACCGTTATTTTATTGGCATCCCGAAGGAAATCTATGAGGCGTTTTCACTGGAGAGCAGCAGTAAATTCCGCCTGTTCTGGCACATAGGGATTCCGATGGCCATGCCGGGGATTAAGGCGGCTCTATTGCTGGGGGTAATAGAATGCTGGAATATGGTGGAGCAGCCGCTGCTGTTTTTGAAGACGCCTGCCCTGTGGCCGCATTCTTTGTGCCTGCCAGAAATCCATCAAGGCAATGTGCAGTATATTTTTGCATTCTCGCTGGCGGTACTGGCTCCCATGTGCCTGCTGATGTTCTGGGGGCAGGAGGAGATCCGGGAAGGGATTGGCGCAATGGCGCCGAAGGAGTAGGGGATGGGAAGGGAGGAGCAGGGAATGGAAAGGAATAGGAAAGAGGTGCTGGCAAATGGATGGGAAAAAATATCTGGCGTGTATGTTCCGCAATGAAAATATGCATGTGTTCCTGCTGTTTTTGGCAGGTATGGCGATTATGACAGTAATTGCAAGAATGGCGGATTCTTTCATGCTTCCGCAAGTATCGGTGGGCAAAGCAGAAGAGATGAGGCTGCAGTACCCGATGGAGATCGAAGGGCGTATCCAGGCAAAAGGGAAACAGGCATTGTACTGCAGGGAGAATCTGCGGGTTGCCCAGGTGCTGGTGCGGAAAGGGGATGCAGTGAAAAAGGGGGATGTATTATTTACTATTAATATAGAAGATTTGCAGGAACAGATCCAGCAGGCAGAACAGGAAATGCTGAAATATGACCTGCAGATCGAGGATTTGGAGCGTGCTTATCAAAAGCAGGCCGCCCAGCAAGCCCAAAGCTACGGCAGGGCAAAGGAGGATTACCAGGATGCCCAGAAATCTGCCGGGGCAGCAGTGGAAAACGCTTTTCAGGAAATGGAGATGGCAAGGGCAGAGCTGGCGCGGCACGAGGCGGCAAGGCCGGAATCTGGTGGAGGCAGCCAGGCCGTAGAGGGAGAAGGCAGTGGGGTAAGCCAGGCTGCGGAGTTAGAAGGCAGTGGGGGAAGCCAGGCTGCAGAATTAGAAGGTGTTAGTGAGAATATTCTGGAGTTTGGAGGCAGAGAGGGAATTTCTAACGTTCCGATTGAAAACGTTATGGAGGCCAGCGGAACTGGGACAAAAGAACTGGAAAAAAGCGATGGCACGGGAGAAGATCAAAACGAGGGAGAAAACAAGAAGTCAGAACTAATTTCCTCCATAGAAGCATGGTCGCAGAAAAGAGAGGAATTGGCACAGCAATATGCAGAGAAGCAGAAACTCTATCAGGAAGCGGCCGCCGCAAAGGAGGAGGCCGTCAAGGCTGCATCCAGGCAGTTGGAGGATTGCAGCGAAAGCGTTTCCCAGGACAATGCCATAGAACTGCTTCAATTGGAAAAGGAAAAGCTGTCTCGTTCCATAATAGGCTTGGAGGAATTAAAGCAGGCAGATGGAAAAATCTGTGCAGAGGCGGATGGGGAAATCGCAGAATGCGCATTATCCGTAGGGGCAATGACCACTTCGGAGCCGGCGCTGCTGCTGGAGGATTTCAGCCAGCCGCTCCAATTCGAAGGAATGCTGACCCAGCCAGAGGGGGCTCCCATTGAGGAAGGCACAGAATGTACCCTGCAGATCGAAGGGGAGCCAGGTTCCATAGAAGGCATTCAAATTACCAAGGTAATAGAAGAGACAGGAGAAGGAGCAGAAAACAGATCTTATTCTGTTATTGCTGAAATAGGCACGGATTCCGTCTATTCCACAGGCGCGGCAACCCTGTCATTTACTAGGGAGAGCCAGCGTTACCAAAACTGCGTTCCCCTATCCGCCCTGTACCGCGAAAGCACAGGCAATTACATCCTCGGCGTCAAAGAGGATGTTACTATCCTCGGCATCCAGGATGTGGCAGAACGCATTCCAGTAACCCCAATCGAAGAAAATGGCCAATATGTAGCCGTTCAGGAAGCATTATCTGCATACAGCGCCATTGTCACAAATGCAAGCAAAACGATAAAGGAAGGTGACCGCGTACGGATTATCCAAGAGTAAAACCGAAAAAGCATTGGCGCTATCAGATTGCCCTTCTTCTGCTGGGAAGCCTGTTCTTCCTAAGCTTCTCCCAGTTTATCCTTCGGTTCCAGGCTCTGGAATCCTTAGGGGAAGATGCCGCATACCTTTACCCTAGCGTTGCGTCTGCCCAAAAGGCAGCCCAAAAAGCCCAAGGGATGCGGACGGGCTGCCAGATATGGGTGAAAAGCCAGGAGTTTCAGCGGGAAACAGGGAAGGAATCCGTACGTTTCTGGGCAGAAGGCCCAGAAACGGTTCCGGAAGCGGGGCAGGATCTGGCGGCAGCCGTTCTGGCCAGCGGCGTGAAGTCCTTGAATTGGCATAAGCTGGATACGTCATTGGCAGGCAGCATCCAAAGGATTGATACAAGCCTGCTGAAATATGTGGCGGCCGCGGCAGTCTGCGTATTTTTTCTGGGCATATTTCTGTTCTTTCTTATTTCTGCGCACAGTTTGCCGGGCCGCCATATTCGCCCAGCCATAATAGCCGTTCTGTGGGCATTTTACGCCCAAAACTTTTTCTTGCAGGCAGTAGGAAGCTTCCCCCTATGGCTATTGCCTGGCAGATGGTCAGACATCGCTGGCTGGCAGTCCCTATGGGATCATTTGAAATGCCAGGTGCAGTCCATTATTTTTTACCAGGAAACCCCCATCATCAGCCCTTATTACCAAGGCTTCCTCCAAGGCCTGGCCTGGCTGAGCGTATCCTTCCTCTTCCTGTCCCTTTTCTTTGCCTTGTCCCGCAAGACAAAAAGGGCATTGCTGATACACGGCATCCTGGCGCTTTTAGCCATTTTATTCTATATCCGGCATGCAGAGCAGGCATTGAAGCCGCTGCTATACTTTTTCCCATGTTTTATTGCTAGTTTCCGGTTATTATTTGCGCGGGTTCATCATCCGCCCGCGATGATATAAGCATGCAGGCAGATAACCATTCATAGAAAATGGTATCGCCTGCATGTTTTATTTTTTTCTCTATCGTATCTTTTATTCAAACTGCATAAAAATCCCCCCCGAAATCGCAATTACCCCACCTAGTTTACCAAAGGATTTTCCCTTATAATAGTCTTAACAAAGAAAACCAACCAGAAAACAAAGTGAAGGAACTTAATGATCAACAATCAAAGTTTCGGCAGCCGAGTTTTCAGAAATCAAAAATTTGAGGGAAAAGATGGTGAATAAGATGAATGAGACAATTGTGTTGCTAGACCATATCTCCAAAAGCTTCCCTGGCGTGAAGGCCTTAGACGATGTCCATTTTGAACTCCGCTCCGGCGAGGTAATGGCGCTCTTGGGAGAAAACGGAGCTGGGAAAAGCACCCTGATGAAAATCTTAAGCGGTGTCTATACCCGAGATGAAGGCACGATGCAGATTTTCGGCAAGGAATGCGGCAACCTGACGCCGAAGCAGGCGCAGGAAATGGGCGTGGCTATTATCCACCAGGAACTGAACATGTGCAGGCATCTCTCCATAGCCGAGAACATGTTCCTGGGCAGGGAGAAACGGAAGGGCGTCATCCTTTCCGACCAGGAAATGGAGCGGGAGGCCAAGGCCGTGCTGGATGAACTGAAAATTGACTTAGACCCCAAGCAGGTGGTAGGCGATCTGCCCGTATCCAAGCAGCAGATGGTGGAAATTGCCAAAGCGCTCTCCTTCCAGGCCAAGGTGCTGATTATGGATGAGCCGACCTCTGCGCTGACTTCCAAGGAAATTGACGACCTGTTCCGCATCATCAAAGATTTAAGGTCGAAGGGCTGCGGCATCGTCTATATTTCCCACAGGCTGGAAGAGCTGCAGCACATCGTTGACCGGGTAACGATTATGCGCGATGGGCAGTACATAACGGCAATGAACTTTAAAGACGCTACCATGGATGAGATTATCGCCCATATGGTAGGCCGTGAAATCAAAGAGAAATTCCCCCATGTGGAATGCAAGAAGGGGAAGAAAATCTTCGAGGTGAAGAACTTAAATGCGGGGCGTATGGTACGCGACATCAATTTCTCCTTGTATGAGGGCGAAATCGTAGGATTTGCCGGGCTGATGGGCGCAGGGCGCACGGAGACAACGCGGGCAATCTTCGGCATTGACCCCAAGGATGGCGGGGAAATCATCCTCGATGGGAACCAGGTCACCATCCGCAAGCCGGAAGACGCCATTAAGGCAGGGATTGTGCTGGCGCCGGAGGACAGGAAGAAGGACGGCCTCTGCACGAAGCTGAGCATCCGCCACAATATCGCCCTTCCTAACCTGGATTTAATCTGCGACAAGTTGGGCGTCGTGCGGACGAAGAAGGAAGAAGAGATGTGCGCGGAAGCTGTGCAGAACCTTAAGATTAAGACGCCGAATGTAGACGTGCTGGCAGGCAACCTTTCTGGCGGGAACCAGCAGAAGGTGGTAGTCGGGAAGTGGCTGGCCAGGAATTCCAGGGTCGTGATTTTTGATGAGCCCACGAGGGGGATTGACGTGGCGGCGAAGGTGGAGATTTACCACCTGATGAACAACCTGAAGAAGAGCGGGATTGCCGTCATGTTCGTATCATCGGAAATGCCCGAGGTTATGGGGATTGCGGACAGGATTATCGTCATGTGCGACGGGAGGATTACCGGGGAGCTTGCGGCAAAGGGCGCGACCCAGAATGAAATCCTCACCATGGCCACCCAGTTTGAGAAGAAGATTGCGGCAAAAGCCTAAGGAAGGACAGGAGGAAAAGAAAAATGAATCAGACAAAACAGAACCCATTGAAAAAAATATTGGCTATCCGCGGCATGGGCGGCGCGCTCACCGCATTTGCCGGGCTGATTATTATCTATATTGTATTTGGCATTATCAACCCCACCGTTTACTCCGGGCAGAACATTATGAACCTGCTCCGTTCGATGTCCAAATACCTGCTGATTGGTATTGGGCAGAGCTATGTATTGATTACCGGCAACATTGACCTGTCGATCGGTTCCATGGTAGGCATGAGCGCCATGATATCCGCTACGATGATGGCAGGCGGCGTATCCCCGTTTATTGCAATTTTAGTCGCACTGCTTTCCTGCCTGGCCATTGGCGTAATGAACGGTTTTATGGTAGGTAAGTTTAAGCTCCCGCCTTTTATCGCTACCCTGGGTACGATGTTCGTAGCCCGTGGCGTGGCCTATATGGTAAATGGGAACCGCAACACGGAAGCAATTAGCTCTGGGATTGGCAAAGAAGCCGCAGACGGCTTCCGGAATTTCTTCTATTATGGGAAGACCTTGGGTGTGTACAATACTTTCTGGATTGCAATGGTGCTGTTTGCCGTCTTCTTCTTCCTGCTGTCCAAGACCAGGACAGGAAGGCACATCTACGCTATCGGCTCCAATGTCGAGGCGGCAAAGCTCTCTGGCGTGAACGTTGTCGCCACCACAACCAAGACATACCTGGTAAGCGCATTCTGTGCCTGTGTGGTAGGGCTTATCCTCTGCGGGCAGGCCAACATGGGAAATATGGAAGCCGGGAACATGTATGAGATGTACGGCGTGGCAGCAGGCGTAATCGGCGGCGTGTCGCCTTTGGGAGGCACAGGTATCCTCTTGGGCACGCTGGCAGGCTCAGCCGTATGGCAGACCTTGGAGAACGGCCTTAACATGATTGGCGCACAGGTTGGCATCCAGCGTCTCGTGATTGGTATTATCGTAGTATGCGCCGTAATGCTGGATGTAGTATTCCGCAGGGGCGTGGTAAAGAAGAAAAAATAAGAATTAGCCGCTTGCCTGGCATCCGCATTGTTTTTAGCGCTAGCATAACTTTCATTCTGTATCAAGGGCTGGAAGCCATATCGCTGGCAGCTGTTTCGGTTGGCAGCGAGGATGCCGGGCAGGCGCTAAGATAAAGCAAGAACCGTAACTGTAAGTATAAGAAAGGCGAGGAACAGTTACACAAGAGTGTTACTCACAAAAATTTAAAGGAGGAAGGAAAAGATGAAGAAAAAATTGTTAGCATGGATGTGCACCCTTGGGATGGCCGCAGGGCTTCTGGTAGGATGTGGCGGCGGAAACGGCGGAAATAGCCAGGACAGCGGGACGGATGCAAATGCGCCTGTACAGGAGGAAACCGGCCAGGGAGAGACAGAAGAGGCTCCGGAGCCTTCAGGCGACGGGGACATGATTGCCCTGATTACGATGGACTCCATTGACCAGCATTGGGTGACCTTGAATGAAGGCGCACAGAAAGCGGCTGGGGAGCTGGGCGTAACCGTTCAGTTCATGGCTCCTAATACCAAGGATGACGCACAGCAGATTGAGTGCGTGAACAATGCCGTTTCTGCAGGCGCAAAAGCCATTATCGTGGCAGCAAATGGACCAGACGCTATTTCTTCTGCATTGCAGGAAGCATCTGATGCAGGCGTGAAGATTATTTATGTAGACTCCCCGGCAAATGTGCCAGGCGAGGCAACCTTTTCCACAGACAACAATGCAGCTGGGGAAACAGCAGGCAAGGAAATGCTGAAGGCATTAGAAGCAGCAGGCGTTACCTCTGGCTCAATTGGAATTATCAACGTAAATGCGGCAACGGATTCCTGCGTAATGCGTGAGGAAGGGTTCCGCGCAGCCTTTGAAGGTTCCAGCTTTGAATTGATGGAAACCCAGTATGGCGAAGGGGATGCGGCTAAGTCCCAGAGCATCGCTGAGAACTACATCACACAGGGCGTGGTAGGTATCTTTGGATGTAACGAAGGTTCCACCACTGGCGCTGGGAACGCAATCAAGGCTTCTGGCAAAGACGGCGTGATTGGCGTAGGTTTTGACAAGTCTGATGCTATCCTTGGCCTGATTGACGATGGGTATCTGCTCTGCACGATGGCTCAGAATCCGGACGTAATGGGATATGAAGGCGTTAAGGCAGCCGTAGCGGCAATCGGCGGCGAGAGCCTTGGCGGCGCAGTGACAGACACCGGCGTTTCCGTATTGACAAAGGAAGGCTCCGCAAGCGGCAGCGATGACGCTTCTGCTGATAATGGCTCTGCAACGGCAGCAAGCCAGGCTTGGAAGATTGCCCTGATTACCATGGACTCTATCGACCAGCATTGGGTTACCTTGAATGAAGGCGCACAGGCAAAAGCAAAGGAATTGGGCGTAGAAGTGACATTTATGTCCCCGAACACCAAGGATGACGCACAGCAGATTGAGTGCGTGAACAACGCAGTGGCAGGCGGCTACAATGCCATTATGGTAGCTGCAAACGGCCCGGATGCAATCTCTTCCGCACTCCAGGAAGCATCTGACAAAGGTGTGAAGATTGTCTATGTAGACTCTCCGGCAAACGTAGACGCAGAAGCGACATTCTCTACCGATAACAAAGCAGCAGGCCAGAAGGCTGGCGAAGAGATGATCGCAGCCCTGAAGGCAGCCGGCAAAGAGTCCGGTTCCATCGGAGTCATTAACGTAAATGCAGCAACCGATTCCTGCGTAATGCGTGAGGAAGGCTTCCGTGCAGCTTTTGAAGGGACCGATTATGAAATCATGGAAACCCAGTATGGCGAAGGCGATGCGGCAAAATCTCAGAGTATCGCTGAGAACTATATTACACAGGGCGTGGTAGGTATCTTCGGATGTAACGAAGGCTCTACCACTGGCGCAGGGAATGCCATTAAGGCTTCCGGCACAGAAGGCATTATCGGCGTAGGGTTTGACAAGTCTGACGCAATTCAGGGTCTGATTGGCGACGGGTATCTGCTGTGTACCATGGCACAGAATCCGGATGTGATGGGCTCTATGGGCGTAGAAGCTTGTGTACAGGCCTTAGAAGGCGCTTCTTTGGGCGGCGAAGTACAGGATACCGGCGTTTCTGTATTGAAGAAATAGTTGGCATGTCCAAAGCGGTATCAATTTAGCAACATAGTTACCTGCAAAAGCCAGCCTCTGGGAGTTGGTACAGTTCCTTACCCTCCCTTTGGGGACTGTACCAACTCCCAGAGGCAAATTTCATGTTAGTGATGTTTTTTAGAGTATATTCAGAGAAAGGAAAGGTTTGGTTATTATGAGGAATCGAAGATGGAAGTATAGCCAGGTGATGGCAGCTATGCTGGCAGCGGCGATGACTGTTACAACAGCCCTGCAGCCGATAGGCGTACAGGCGGCCGTGCCGAATGATAATTATGAGAATAAGACGAAGCATGTCTTGTGGTCTACTTCTTTTGAGGATGGGGAAAGCGCATTAGAGAATTTTAAGGCTTCCACAGCAGAGACTGGGGACAGGGGGACAGTGAATGTAGAGAGCGGCCTGTCATCAAGCGATTTGCCAGGGGATTTTACGAGCAGGGTGGATTTGAATTCCATTGAGACAAATGCAGAAATGTTTAGCCAGAATGAGAGCAAGGAAAAGATATTTGACAAGAATTCCGCGACGAAGTTCTATACTAGGATCAGCAATGCCAGCCCTCATGCCCCTTCCGCAGAAGAACCGATTGGGATCAATTTCAGCCTTAAAGAGGGGAAAGAGGAGACGCTTAAGGTATATTCCATAACCTCTGCCAATGATTCTTCTCCACGTGACCCCAAGGCCTGGGTTTTAAAAGGCAGTAAGGATGGAGAAACATGGGATGTCTTGGATCAGCAGAGCGACCAGGTATTTCCAGAACGTTTCCAACAGAAAATCTATCATATTGAAAATAGCGAAAGCTATGCCCACTACCGTATCGAAATTACGCAGAATAACGGTTCAACCGCAGACACACAGCTTGCAGATCTGCAGCTTGGCACGGGTGAGGCAGCAGAAGGGGACCGTTATATGGCTTCCGAGCTGGCAAATGGGCCGTCTGAGGCATGGAACCAGGCAAGCAACCGCGGCTGGACAGGGAGCAAGTCCCTTGAAGTATCCGGCACGCAGATGGGAGAAGGCGCCTATGCTTCAAACGTGCTGTTTGATAACTTGAATACAGAGGTGACAGAAGATACATACTTAAGCTATGTCATCTTTCCGTCCCTGACATCATCTGCTTATGATTATGAATATACGTCGATGCATATGGCAATTGACCTGAAGTTTAAGGGCGGCGGTTATTTAAGCGACCTGATGCCGCTTGACCAGAATGAAAATGCACTTGAGGCAGGCGCGCAGGGCGCCAGCAAGGTGCTGAACACCAACCAGTGGAACCAGATTTATTCCAATATCGGCAAGGTGGCAAAAGGCAAGACCATAGAGCAGGTGCTGGTTGTCTTTGACAAGGAAGCGAAAAAGGCAGAAGGCAATCTGAATTTTAAGACATATTTTGACGACATAGAATTGTACACCAAGAAAGAAACCAAAAGGGATCATCTTTCGGATTATGTATATATCCTGCGCGGGACAAATGACAGCCCTGGATTTTCCAGAGGCCTGACAGCCCCAGGCGTAACGGTGCCTCATGGATTTAACTTCTGGGTGCCCTGTACCAATACCAATGACAACAAGACGTATGATTACCAGGATACACAGCTGCAGTATGTGACCGTCAGCCATGAGCCGTCTTACTGGGTAGGCGACCGCGGTACCTGGCAGTTTATGGTCAACACTTCCCTGAATGGGGAATCCGGATCTTATAGTAATAACCAAAGGTCAGCAAGCTTCTCCCATGACAATGAGGTAGCAAAGGCACATTATTACAGTGTGGAATTTGACGATACCGATGGGAACAATGCCAGGGGGGCGAAGATGGAGGTCACCTCTACCGACCACTGCGGCGTAGTGAAGGCTACCTTTGCAGAGGGTACGCAAAATAAGAATTTCCTGTTTGACTGTGTAAGGGCAGGCGGCGGGTTTACTTTTGAAGAAGGCAACCGCTCCTTTACCGCATACAGTGACCATACGGGCAATGGTTCTAAAAGGATGTATGTCTACGGCCAGTTCAGCGAAGCTCCTACAAAGGCAAAGGCAAGCGGCAAGCAGGCGGTTGCGCAGTTTGGCAGCAATAGCGTGGAACTGAAAGTAGCAACTTCTTATATCAGTTATGACCAGGCAAAGAAGAACCTGGAGCTTGAAGTTGGCACGAAATCTTTTGATGACGTGATGGAGGAATCTCAGGCTACCTGGGATAAGACCCTTGGCGTGATCAGCGATGTAAAAGGGGCAACAGAGGAAGAGCTGATTTCCCTGTACTCCAATCTGTACCGTCTTTTCATGTACCCGAACAACATGTCGGAAAATGTGGGCACAAACGAGAATCCGGAATGGAAATATAAGAGCCCATATAAAGATGCAAATGCAGAGCCGGTATCCGGGCATAAGCTTTATATCAACAATGGGTTCTGGGACACTTATCGGACGGCTTGGAGCGCATATGCGCTGCTGACGCCGAACAAAGCGCCAGAACTGCTCAACGGCCTTGTACAGCATTACAATGACCAGACCTGGGTGCCAAGGTGGATTGCGCCTGGCGGAACGAACAGTATGGTAGGTACCAGCAGTGATGTAATCTTTGCAGACGCGATGATGAGGGGGATTGAATTTGATGATAAGAATGCCTATGCATCTGCTCTGCGCAATGCGGCAACTGTTTCTTCCAATCTGACCGGCGGCGGCAGGAAAAACCTCAATACTTCTATTTTTGCAGGCTATACGGCAGGCACGGATGAGAATTTCTCCTGGACGATAGAGGGTTATATTAACGATTTTGGTATTGCTCAGATGGCGAAAGCTTTGGCGGAGAAGGAGACAGATCCGGCCAAGAAGGCAGATTATCTGTCGGAATACCAGTACTATAGGAACCGCGCCCAGAACTATGCCCTGCTGTTTGACAATGCAGGGGATGATATCAGCCAGAAGTGGCTGCGCGGTAAGGAAAGCAACGGCAACTGGACAACAGAAAATACAACGGGCGGCGTGTATGATCCGGTTCGTTGGAGAGGCGATTATACGGAGACAAATGGCTACAATATGTCCGTATCCGTACCACAGGATGGCCAGGGCATTGCCAACCTCTATGGCGGCAGGGATCAATTGGCGGCCAAGATTGACAGCATCTTAGAAGACGAAAGCCCATACAGCGGCTATGGCGCAGAAAATGGCCAGGGCGGCATCCATGAGCAGAAGGAAGCGCGTGAAGTGAAGATGGGACAGTATGGCCACAACAACCAGCCTGCCCACCATATCCTCTATATGTATAACTATGCAGGGCAGCCGTGGAAGACCCAGAAGAATGTCAGGGATGTACTGGATCGCTTATATACAGGGGGTACTTTCGGCCAGGGATATTTAGGCGACGAGGATAACGGGGAGATGTCCGGATGGTATATTTTCTCGGCTCTTGGATTCTATCCGGTCACCGTAGGAAGCGATGAGTTCACGATTGGCTCTCCGCTGTTTGATTCCGCTACGGTGAACATGGACAATGGCAAGAAGATTAAGATTACAGCAAATAACAATAGCAAAGAAAACGTCTATATCCAGAGCATGACCCTCAACGGGCAGCCTTACACCAAGAATTATCTCAAGCATGCAGACCTTGCAAATGGGGCTGAAATTGTATTTGAGATGGGCAATAAGCCAAATACGGAATGGGGCAGCCAGAAAGAAGACCTGCCTACATCCCTTACAGAAGGCGATGAGATACCAGAACCGAAGAGGGATGCCGCTAATGGGGCAGTAACCGTAGACGGGGCAGAAGAAGTGAAGTTAGACCCCGTGAAAGTAAACACGTTATATGGGGATATTACAAATGTTAAGGCTCTGATTGACGATACTTCCAATACGGCGGCTGCACTGAAGGAAGAGAAGACAACATTAGTCTTTGCCTCATCCGCGCAGAAGAAGGTGGATCTGATTACCTTAACCTCTGACGCTACAGCCGGGACTGCGCCTACTGGCATGAAAATCTATGGCGCAAATGAAGGCGAGGCATGGACAGAGCTGGCAAATTATGATAATATTTCATTCCAGTGGACACGTTACACCAGGCCGTTTGCAGTAAACAGCGATAACGCATATTCCTTCTATAAGGTTGAGATGACAGGCGGCACCAGCCTGGCAGAAGTTGAGTTCCTGGCTTCTGAGGACACCGAGGCAGAACTGAAGGCTTTGATTGCAAAAGCATTGAATCTGCTGGAAGAAAAGGATGACATGAAGGCCGATGTAAGGGATCTTCTGATTGACCGGGTTGCTTCCGCACGGGTGGTATCTGATAATCCGGAATCGACAAAGGCTGAGATACAGAAGGCTTACAAAGAGCTGCGGGAGGCGGTTTCTAAAGTGGAAAGCATCCGTAGCGCCCATGAGAGGATGGAAGCAGAACATTTCTCCGACAAGCACAATGACGTTGTAAACGATGGGAATAACATCGGCGGCGTGAAGAAGAACACCTGGACCATGTACCGGGATGTGAAGTTTGAAGGGCCGGTTGGTTCCTTTGATTTCTGCTATGCCGGACAGGAGAGGGATGCAGGCGGCTATGTAGAGGTATATCTGGATGAGAAGGATAATCCCGAGAAAATGCTTCTGACCCTTGAGGCTCCTACGACAGGCACAGACTGGAGCAAGTATGTTGTTGTCAACACAGATGAAGTGAATTATGATATCATAACCCCAGGATACCATGATGTTTATTTGGTATTCAAGAATAATACAAACCATGCATATGTGGCAAACGTAGACTGGTTCCGCTTTAATCGGATGAGCCATGAGACGGTAGTGGCCAAGATTGACGCCATTGGCGAGGTGACATTGGCATCCGCACCGGCAGTAGCAGAGGCCAGAAGGCTGTATGATGGCCTGAGCAATTCGGAAAAAACCATGGTAACCAACCGCAAGAAGCTGGAAGAGGCAGAGGCCATCCTGGCAACGTTAGAAGATAAACTGAATGCAGTTGATAACGTAATCTCCGCGATTGGCGCAATCGGCATTGTGACCCTGGATTCTGAGGAAGCCATTACGGCAGCCCGCGCAGCATATGATGCCCTGACAGAAGAGCAGCAGGCGCTGGTAAGCAATCGGGAAGTATTGGCAGGCGCAGAAGCAGCCTTGGCGCAGCTGAAGGCCGACAAAACAGCAGTGGAGGCTGTGGCAGCATTGATTGCAAAGATCGGGAATCCGGCACAAGAAGCAGCCACGGCAGCAGCCCGTGCAGCATATGACGCGCTGACAGACGTCCAGAAGGATATGGTAGGCGTAGAGAACTTAACGAAGCTGACCAACGCGGAAGTGCAGATTGCCCAGAAGAAGAGCGATGAGGCAGCGGCAGCGAAGGTGACAGAACTGATTAACGCAGTAGCAAATGTAACTCTTAATTCTGAGACAGCAATTGCAGCAGCCAGGACAGCGTACAATAACTTAAGCGATGCCCAGAAGGCTCTGGTAAGCAACCTGACGACTCTGGAAAATGCAGAGACAAAGATAGTAGAACTGAAGGATGCGGCGGCAGCTGCAGAAGTATCCAGCCTGATTCAAAATATTGGCCAGGTGGGATTGAATTCCGAGACAGCGATTGTATCTGCAAGGGCAGCATACGATAGCTTAAGCAACGCCCAGAAGGCATTGGTAACAAATGTAAGCGTTCTGACAGATGCGGAAGCAGCTCTCGCACAGGCCAAGAGTGATAAGAGTGAAGCTGACAAAGTAATCAGCCAGATTGAGCAGATGGATAGCGATTCAGAAGAGGCAGTGGCAGCAGCAAGGGCAGCGTATGATAAATTGACGGATGCCCAGAAGGCTATGGTAGGTGTAGGGAGCCTGACCAAGCTCACCAATGCTGAGGCTAAGCTTTCCCAGGGCACCAGCGGCCAGGATCGCGCGGCACAGGTAACAGAGATGATTGGGAAGCTTACCAATGTTACCCTGGATTCCGCGAAAGATGTAGAGAAAGCTCGGATTGCATACGATCTGCTGAATGCAGAGCAGAAGAAGCTGGTAACGAATATCAAGACACTGGAAGACGCAGAGAAGAAGATTGCTGACCTGCGCAAGGAAGAGGAAGAGCAGGCAGCCGCTGATGCAGCCGCTAAGGCCAACCAGGCAGCCGCTGACAAAGTTACCGAGCTGATTAATGCGATTGGCCAGGTATCCTTAAGCAAGGCCAAGGATGTAGACAAAGCCCGCGCAGCGTATGACCTGCTGACCGAGGCGCAGAAGAAGCTGGTAAACAATGTTAAAACCTTGGAAGACGCAGAGAAGAAGATTGCTGACCTGCGCAAGGAAGAGGAAGACAAGATAGCCGCCGATGCAGCCGCAAAAGCGGATCAGGCAGCCGCCAGCAAGGTAACAGGCTTGATTGAAGCGATTGGAGAAGTAACCTTAAGTTCTGCCAAGGATGTGGAGAAAGCCCGTGCCGCCTATGACGTACTCAGTGACGCCCAGAAGGCTCTCGTAACCAATTATACAGAGTTAGAAGCAGCGGAGCAGAAAGTGAAGGAACTAGAAGAAGCCAACCGGAAGCCGGAGAAGCTTGCAACGCCTAAGATTCTCTCTGTAAAGAGCAGCATTGCCGGCAAGGCTACCGGCAGGGTGAAGATTAGCTTCCAGAAGCCGGCTGAAGGACAGCAGATTTATGTATACCGTAAGAGCGGCGCTGTACGCAAGTACCTTGGCAAGACCAGCGGATCCTCTCTCTATGACTACAGCCCAGTAAGCGGCAAGAAAGTAAGCTACTATATCAAGGCCGTGCCAAAGGATAAGGCTAAATTTACAAACAGCGCAAACAGCAAGCTTGTGAGCATTATGCTCCCGGCCAATCCATCCTCCGTTAAGGTAAAGGCGCTTGGGAAGAAGCAGGTAAAGGTTAGCTGGTCAGCCGTGAAGGGAGCATCCCAGTATTATATCTACCGTTCCGCAAAGAAGGACAGCGGATACAGCAGAATCGCTTCCGTAAAGGCTTCCAAGAAATCTTATGTTGATAAAAAAGCAACGGTTGGGAAGACTTATTATTACAAGGTAGTGGTAAAGAAAGCATCGAAATACAGCGCGGGGAAAGCCTCCAAGGCTGTAAAGGTAAAGAAATAGCAACGGCTCATCAGGCCTGTACAGGCCGTGAGAATGTGATGCAAGCGTGCAGGCTCACTGAGGAGGTATAGAAGAACTGCGCGAAATAGGAAATGGCAGATTTCTCCCGCCGTCTGACGGTGGGGGAAATCTGTGGTTATATCGTGTTATCCATGTATAGGAAGAGTTATTCGGCGTAATATAGATTAACATCGGAGGATGAAAAGAAAGGGATAAGGCGGGAAAAATGTTAAAGGTAATCATAGCAGATGATGAGCAGCGGATCTGCAGGCTGGTACAAGTATTGGCAGATTGGGAAGCTCTGGGCATGGAAGTGATAGGGACGGCAGAAAATGGGTTTGAGGCGCTTGACCTGGTTAAGAAGACCCATCCGGATATCCTTATTACTGACATCCGGATGCCTGGGTGTGATGGGCTGGAGTTCATTCGGCAGGCAAAGCTGTCGTGTGCCCATTTAGAGGTGGTGATTATCAGCGGGTATGCACATTTTGAGTATGCGCAGAATGCCATTCGGTATGGCGTAGGGAATTATCTCTTAAAGCCAATCAGGCGGGAAGAGCTGATGGAGACCCTCTTAAAGATGAAGGAGCGCATTTTAAAGCGCATAGACGAAGAAGAGATGACCCAGGCTCTCCACCAGGATAACCAAAACAAACTGTCACGGCTAAAAGGGAGCCTGCTGAAAGATTTGCTGAACGGCGAAAAAATCCAGCTGTCCAGGGAAAAGCTAAAGGAGACGTATTATTTTGACGGAAAGGGCGAATACTACCAGACTTTCGTCATGAAGATTGACTGTGACGTCCGCAAGATTGACGGGGAAGCGGTGGAGATTCTGCGGGAAAAGGCAGAGATGACCCTGCGCAACGGCCTGGAGAAATGCTGTGAAGAAATGCTTCTTTACTTCAAGGGCTATTCGGTGTATGGCCTGCTGAATTATGCGGCGGGGAAGACAAGCGCCATCCGCAAGAAATTGCGGGACTGCCTGAACCAGATGGAGGCTAAGAAGCGTATTTATGGCATGATTGAATTTTCCATGGCCATTGGCGGCGAGGTTGGCCTGCCGCAGGAACTGGAGGATTCCCTGAGAAATGCGAAGGAAGCCATTAAGGAGCGCCTGCTGGAAGGCACAGGGAGGCTGTTAGAGGGAGTCCCCAAAGGCTCCGGGCGCCTGAAACAGCGGGAGCTGGACCGTTATGCCAAACGGATTGAGCATGCCATTGAAGTCCTGGATGCGGAGGAAGCGGCGGACGCCTGCCAGGAACTGGAGCAGGATGTGATTCAGATCCCGGAAATCTGCGGCAGGGAACTGTATGAGGTGGTGGCGGTTGCAGGAAACTTGTTTGCGGCAAGGATTGGCATAGACAGCGTGGAAGAGATACAGCAGGAATTTGTAGCGCATTACTGTAAGCAATGCAGCAAGAAGGAGCAGCTGTTCGGGGAATTGGAAAGGCTGCAGACACATTTGATTGGGCAGGTGCAGGAAAGCAGGGCAAATGAATCCGCCCGCCCGATCCGGCTGGCCAAGCAGTACGTACTCCAGCATTTTTCGGAGCCGATTACCTTAGAGGAAGTCTGTGAGGCAGTAGGTTTCAGCGTCAGCTATTTTAGCGCCCTCTTCAAGAAAGAGACGGGGGAGGGGTTTGCGAAATACCTGACCCGCATCCGCATTGACGAGGCCAAGAACCTGCTGCGGGAGACAAGCCTTTCCGTGGGCGAGATTGGCGAGAAGGTAGGCTACAGCGACCGCAAACATTTTACCTCCAACTTCCGCAAAATTGTAGGGCTGAACCCAGCAGAATACCGAAAGCTATATGGCTAAGGTAGGGCGGATAGGATAATTCAGAAATCGGTACTGAGCAGGGAAAGCGGACAGGATAAACCAGAAACCGGTATAGGGCAGGGAAAGCGGACAGGATAAACCAGAAACCGGTATAGGGCAGGGAAAGCGGACAGGATAAACCAGAAACCGGTACTGGGCAGGGAATACGCAAAGGGATAAGAGGATATTGTGAACCGGTAACAGGGAATGGACAGGAAAATTATTCTGGGAAAAGGAAATCGTTATGGCTAAAATAAAAGAAAAACAGAAATACCTTTCATACCGTATTGCATTATTGGTAAAGGTGAATCTTTTTTGGCAGGCGCTGATCATGCTGGTAGGCTGTATTTTAATTTTTACGGTAGGCATGTCAGTATGGCTGCTAGCGTCGGGAATTTTCCTTATGGCCATCCAGGCTTTGGTGTTTTACCGATGGATCCTGGAGCCATACCAGCGGATGGAGCAGAGGATATGCCTTTTGGCAGAAAATTATACAGACGCCATCCTGGCCAGGGAATGGGAGGTACTCCCTTCCCCTTCCACCGGGCAAATCTGTGAGAAGGTGATGCAGCTGATGAATCCTTCGGATTCTCTGAAGATGAGCAAGCGGCAGGCGCAGTATTTGGCGCTGCAGAACCAGATTAACCCACATTTCTTATACAATACGTTAGAAAGCATCCGCAGCGAGGCGCTGATCGCCCAGCTGGACACGGTGGCGGACATGACGGAGACCCTTGCCCGTTTTTTCCGCTATACCATCAGCAAGGTGGAGAATTTTGTGTCCGTGGAGGAAGAGCTGGAAAACTGCCTGATGTATTTCAGCATCCAGCAGTACCGCTTTGGGTCGCGGCTGAGCCTTGAAATTGAATGCGACCCAGAGGAAAAGGAGAAAATCTATGGCTGCCGCCTGCCGAAGCTGACCCTGCAGCCGATATTGGAAAACAGCATTGTCCATGGGACAGAGAGCAAGATTGGCACGGGGCATCTGGTCATCCGCCTGGAGCGGACACAGGATCAGCTGCTCATCCGTATTTCGGATGATGGCATTGGGATGGACGAGGCGACCCTGGAGCGGCTGAATGAGCGCCTGGAAAAGAGTACGCTCACATCTGGGCAGCAGGAGGAGGACGAGCATGGGGGCATTGCCCTGGCAAATGTCAACAATCGGATCCATATGCTGTTTGGGGAAGCGTATGGGATGCAGATTTATTCCATGTTAGGCAAAGGGACAGACGTGGAAATCAACCTCCCTATATTCACCAGCGATAGGGAATTGGAGAACCGGGAGGCTATGCGATGAAGAAAGAAGTATTGCGCATGGAACGGGTCACCTATTTGGAGCAAGGCAATGTCAAGCTGAAGAATTTCAATATGGCTCTATACGAAGGGGAGATTATGGGGCTGGTTCCCATGAACAACTTGGGCCTGGATGCCCTGCTGCAGCTTTTGCAGAAAAATCTCCCCCTGTACTATGGCTATGTGTATTACCGCAACCATATGGTGAACTGCTGGGGGAAGCCGAAGCAGGAATGGAACCGCATCAGCATTATACGCAACGAGAGCATCCTGGCAGATGATATGACCGTAGCAGACAACATTTTCGTGCTGCGCCCTGGGTTTAAGAAGTGGCTGATCCAGAAGAAAGTCCTACACCGCCAGCTTGCTCCCTTTTTGGAAGAGATTGGCATGGATATTTCCGCGGATGCCTATGTGTCAGAACTTACGCATTTTGAAAAGGTTGTTGTGGAGCTGCTCAAGGCCGTTGTGGCAGGGCATTACCTGGTTGTGCTATATGACATCAGTACCTTTGTCAGTGACAGGGAACGGATATGGCTCTACGAGGTGATACGGTACTATGCGGCAAAAGGGATTTCTTTCCTCTATATCACTGCCCACTATGAGGAGACAAAGCAGCTCTGCGGGCGTACGGCCATGTTTACGAACGGGCGTATTATCAAGTACCTGTATCCGGAAAATGCCAGCTCGGACGAACGGTATCTGTGCAGGCGGGGTGGGTTTGATAAGAAACTGCGGGAGAAGATGAAGAGGCATACCAAAGAAGGCACAGCCTTTGCCCTGGAGGCGCTGTATACGCCGCAGATCCAGGGGCTTAGCTTTATCGTGGCGGGCGGGGAATGCCTGGTCTTGCAGGATTTGGACAACCGGATCTGGGAAGAGTTTGTGGAAGCATTGACCGGGGAGAAAAAGCCGGAGGGCGGGAAGATGCTGGTGGAGGGAAAGGAACTGCCCTTCCGTTATGACAGGCGCATTGCAGTCATTCAAGAGTTCCCGGCAAAACGGATGCTGCTCCCCTATATGAGCTATCTGGATAACCTCTGTTTTACCCTGGACCATCGGCTGCCAGGTCTGTGGAGGAGCAGGCGGATGCGGGAGAGCATTTACCGGGAGTGTGAGGCAATTCAGGAGCCAGGGCTGTACCAGGGCGGGGTAGATAGGCTGACACAGAGACAGAAATATGATTTGGTCTATGGCAGGATATTGCTGCAGAACCCGAAGGTAGTGTTTTGCATACAGCCCTTCCATGGGGCGGAGATGCCATTGCGGATACATATCTGTGAATTGCTGGAAAAGCTGCTGGACAAGGGCATTGCCGTAGTCATCCTGGCCGTGAACCTGGCGGATTCGCTGGCATTGGCCGACCGGCTGATTAAGGTCAAGGATGGGATGAATTATTTGGAGTGCAGCTGCGAAGAGTTCGAAGGTCTGCCGGACCATGTGCCTTGGAAATCGTTTTGAGGGGACGCATAGTAATAAGAAAAACAGAAAAATAGAATAGAAAACAGAAAAGGAGAAGAGAAAGATGAAACGTTCAGAGATTAACAAAGCCTTGAAGGAAATGGAAGCCATGATTAAGAAGTGCAATTTTGCGTTACCGCCATTCTGTAATTTTACGCCGGAAGAATGGAAAGAAAAGAACCATGAGTATGATGAAATCAGAGACAATATGCTGGGATGGGACATTACCGATTATGGCCTGGGCAAATTTGATGAGGTGGGATTCTCGCTGATTACCATCCGCAATGGGAACCGCAAGATGGAGAAATATACCAAGACTTATGCGGAGAAGCTTCTGTACATCAAAGAAGGGCAGATGGCGCCGATGCATTTCCACTGGGAGAAGATGGAGGACATTATCAACCGTGGGGGCGGCAATGTGCTGATCCGTGTGTATAACTCCACAGAGAACGGGCAGTTTGCCGACACGGATGTGACAGTAAACTGCGATGGCAGGGAGTTTACCGTACCGGCAGGCACACAGGTACGCCTGTGCCCAGGCGAGAGCATCACCATTTACAAGGGCATGTACCATGATTTTGAACTGGAAGAAGGCACGGGGCCGGTGCTGTTAGGGGAGGTTTCCATGTGCAACGATGACGAGCATGACAACCGCTTTTATGAGCCGATCGGCAGGTTCCCAACGATTGAAGAGGACGAGGAGCCGTACCGCCTGCTTTGCAATGAGTATCCGAAGGCAGAGTAAAGGATGTTTTTAGATACTTTTCCCGCGATAGAAAAACTTCCATTATATATTATATAAGGAAATGTAGCAGCCTTTCATCCGTAGCGGAGGAAGCGGGGAGGCCGCATAAAGAAACCCGAAAGGGATGTCAGTACTTAGCGAGGTGTTTTCGGGCTTAGTACTGCTACATCCCGATCGGAGCGAGAGCGCGTTTCTGTTGCGGCCTCCCCGTTTCCGCAGCGGTTCGTATGGCCACATTTGGGAGTGTAAAAAAATTTGTATTCCTGGAAGAAAATGTCTCCTTTTTGGTAAGAATTCTGATGTGACAATTCTTGTCGAAAAGGAGCATTTTTATGGCAATTGCAAAGGAGCGGATTCGAGAGATTATTTCACAAAACAACTTAAACAGTGTGGCCGATGTCTATTATAGATGCTTCCCTCGGCAATGAAAAAAAACAAAAGGGCGCCGCCGACAGCACAGACTGGAACAGTAAGGAAAACGCCAAGATATGGCGCAAAGATTTAGCCGACTATCCATATCGGGGCGGTTACCAGCGCTTTAGAGTGCAAGGGCATACAAACTGAAAGGGGAAACATCAATCGGGAAATCATCAAGAACAATATGCTGTTGGAACAGGCGAAAGAAATGCTCATATTTGTATTTTATAGAGGTATGCATAAATTTTGTAAAAATCCCGGTTGTTTCTTGACAAAGATGTTTTTTAGTGTATAATTATTGTTTGAAATCTAATTGTTTGAATGCTTACTAAAGGAGAGGGATATGGAAGAGTCGCTACACTATTTGCTTATGACAGACCATTTATTGTTTCAGAAGGCCTTTCTTGCTGGTATTAAAGAAACTGGGCTGACTTCGGGACAGCCAAAGGTTCTTGATTATTTGCTGTATCATGACGGCGCTGTTCAAAAAGAAATTGCTAGTGCCTGTCACATTGAACCAGCGACCATGACAACCGTATTGTTTGGAATGGAGAAGAAAGGTTTTATATTACGGAAAAATCTCAACGGAAACCGACGCAGTATTTATATATATCTGACTGATAAAGGGAGATCGTTTGCAAAGCAAGTGGAATTAAAGTTTAAGATAATGGAAGAAAAAGCGCTTTTGGATTTCAGCAAAGATGAGAAAGAGATGTTAACAGTGTTTTTAATGAGAATGAGTAAAAATATACAGGGAGTTGTCAGCGATGAGTAAAAGAGAAATTGCAAAACGATATCTATTATTTATAATAAGCCTCTTTTTTTCGGCTGTAGGTGTTGCATTTACAAAACACGGTGAATTGGGAGTGTCGCCAATTTCATCCGTGGCAAATGTTATAAGTTATAAGTTCCCTTCGCTTTCTTTAGGAACATGGCTTATTATGTGGAATTGTATTTTGATAGCCGGGCAGATTTTCATACTCCGCAGAAAATTTCAACCTATACAGCTGCTGCAGGTTCCTCTGTCTTTTGTGTTCGGATGGTTTACCGATTTTGGGATGTGGATGATGTCATTTATTGTCTGTATAATGGGGTTAAAACCCTCGCCTTTAGGCGAAACCTTTAGGTAAACCCCATAGCTTCAGGTTTAGATAAAGCAAAAATAGGAATACTAAACCTGAGGTGAAGATATGGAAAATTACAGGAAATCGTCACATTGCACGTATGATATTAAATACCATCTGGTATGGATCACGAAATACCGCAAACCCGTAATAGTTGGGAAGATAGCTATAAGGACAAGGGAGCTGATCCGCATGGTATGCCAGAGTAATGAAGTGGAGATACTGGCAGGACATG